>CAYZJB010000005.1:0-57983 GCA_964478735.1 uncultured Bacteroidota bacterium
CAAACTCTCTAACTTTTGAACCTGAAATTTGTTCGGTTTGAATTAATAAAAACAAAATATCTTCAATACTAAACAAGAGGACTCATGGGCAGGATTTACATTGCAGGCTGTGGTGGAATGCTGGGTGAAGGATTTTACCGCCAGTTTCAATCTTCTTATCAACTAAAGTGTACTGATATTGATGTTAATGAAGCATGGTTGACGTACTGTGACTTTCGTAACTTTACGGCTTATCGAAAAGACGTTGTTGATTTCAAGCCTGATTATCTATTCCACCTTGGAGCGTTTACAGATCTGGAATACTGTGAACTTCACCCGGATGAGACCTATGCGACAAATACATTGTCCGTGGAGAACGCCGTGTATATCGCAAATGAGCTGTCAATCCCACTCTTATATATCGGGACGGCAGGGATATTTGACGGAAACAAAGAATTATACGACGATTGGGATATCCCTAACCCACTTGGGCATTACGCAAGATCCAAATACCTTGCTGAAGTTTTCGTCAAAGAACATTGCCGTGAATATCTGGTTTGTCGTGCGGGATGGATGATGGGAGGCGGTCCAAAAAAGGATAAAAAATTCGTCCAAAAGATCATGAAACAGCTGAAAGAAGGAAAAAAGGAACTGTTTATCGTCAATGATAAGTTAGGGACACCGACTTATACACACGATTTTGCCAGGAACGTCATGAAGTTGATGGAGAGCCGGTACTGGGGTATCTATAATATGGTATGCGGAGGCGAGACGGGGCGTCTGGAGGTTGCACGTGAGATATTGAATATCACCGGCATGGATCGTGAGGTACGTATCTCAGAGGTGCCGTCAGACTATTTCAAGAATGAATACTTTGCAGCACGTCCTGCGTCGGAACGTTTGATTAACAAGAAATTGAACCTTCGAAGTATGAATATTATGAGAGATTGGAAGATTGCACTGCGAGAGTATCTGCATTCCGCATACGCAGGGTATCTACACTCATGAAGGTTGCAATTTTAGGTTCGCGAGGTATTCCGGCGAGCTATAGCGGGTTTGAAACTAGCATTCAGGAAACCGCAACACGGTTCGTTAAAGCGGGAATTGAAACGATTGTATACTGTCGCCGCCATCATTACGAACAACAGCTTGAGCAATTTGATGGGGTCAAGTTGATTTATTGCTGGTCAATTAAGAACAAGTACCTTGACACCATTACCCACACCCTTGTCAGTTTTGTCGATTCATTTCTGAGGCGCGACATCGATGTTATTGTCATGTACGGAGTAGGTAATTCTATTTTCATGTGGCTATGTCGGATGTTGGGTGTTCCAGTCATTGCGGTTCTTGATGGGGCGGATTGGGAAAGGAAAAAATGGGGTTTATTGGCGCGTTGGTTTTTAAAGGTTAGTCGATCGATTGCGGTGACGTATTCAGATTTCTATATCGTCGATAGTGAAATCCTGTGTGATGCTTACCGGAAGCGATTTAGAAAGGAGCCCATTCATATTGCGTATGGCGCAAATGCGTTAAGCGAGTATTCAAGGGAACCCTTGCAACGCTTCAATTTGAAAAGAAGAGGCTTTATCATTTTCGTTGGACGATTTGTCAAAGAAAAAGGGGTAGATTTCTTACTTCGCAACTTTACCCAGGTCAACACCGATATCAAGCTGGTAGTTGTCGGAGGAACATCCGACAAGGGATATGAGAGAGAGCTCAGGGAACTCGGCAATAACCGGGTCATCTTCGCGGGATTCCTGTATGGCAAAGAATATGAATCTCTCTTACACGATGCGTTGTTTTATGTCTCGTGCTCGTTTCTGGAAGGGACGTCTCCGTCTCTTTTGAGTGCAATGGCCATCAATGGTTTTGCGCTTGTAAGCGATATTGATGAGAACAAAGAAGTATTGAAGGGGACCTGTGCGACGTTTCGAACGGGCGACAGCCAGGATTTTATTGATAAATTGACTTTTTATTGTGGTCATCAACAGCTCGTAGAATCTGAGCGCACGAAGACAAAAGCTGTCGTTCAGCGCTTCTACGACTGGTCTTCGATTACGAAAAAATATCTCACACTTTTTGACCGTGCCCTCCAACTTTACTAATGGTAAAAAGAATAGCTTTCATTGTAGAAATTTGACACCTTCCGACAGTCCCATTGAACACGTACCATGCACGCGCATCGTAAAACGCTACATTTTTTCAGAATCCTGTCGGATCTGATCGTCCTTTCCGCGTCCTTTTGGATTGCGCTGACAGTTATCGGTCGCTGGCAACAGCGATCACCCGCCGTTGTAGATTTTTTTATTTTTCTTTGCCTGCTGATCGTCTGGTTCTTCTCCTCACGAATTACGCATCTGTATGATGAATTTCGGGCGCGGGACTATAGCTTTGAACTTATTGCCGTGCTGAAGAACGTATTGATCCAGGTGATCGGATGTATCTTCATCCTTTTTGTGATCAAAGAGGGATCTCTGTCGCGATCGTTTGTCCTCATCTATGCCGGGGCGTTGACGTTTTTTCTTCCTATGGAAGGTTATGCGCTACGGAAGATTTTATACTATCTCCGTAAGGGTGGCCGCAATCTTAGGCATATCCTCCTCGTCGGCGCCGGGGAGGTAGGGATGAGCTTCTACCAGACGATTGTCAACAATCCCCATTTCGGCTACCGGCTCGTCGGATTTCTGGATGACCGGCAGAAATCATTTCTCAACGGGCAGTACCTGGGATCGATCGACGACCTGGAGCGTGTACTTGATCGGAATGAGGTTGACGATGTGATTGTGGCGCTTCCTGCATATGCGACGGAACGTATCGACGATGTAATCAAAACCTGTTCGAATCACACGACCCGGGTCCGGATCATTCCGGATTACTTTCGGTTCGTGTCGGATAAATTCGAGATTTCGATGTTTGATCGGTTTCCGATCATCTCCGTGCGTAACATCAAACTTGATGAACTTCACTGGTATATCGTCAAACGCCTGTTCGACGGTATTTTTGCTCTGGTCATATGCGTAGCCGTATTGTCGTGGCTAGTTCCGATCATCGCGCTTTGCATCAAACTGACGTCCCGGGGTCCTGTATTTTTCAAACAGGAGCGGTGGGGACGAAATAATCGCAAAATCGTTTGTTTTAAATTCCGCTCGATGATCGTGACAAGCAAAGACGTCGACGATTGTGGAAAATATCAGCAAGCGACAAAAGATGATCCGCGTATTACTCCCATCGGAAAATTTCTAAGGAAAACAAACCTTGATGAGATTCCACAATTTTTGAATGTGCTCACCGGCGAAATGTCGATCGTCGGTCCGAGGCCTCATCCGACGCCTCTCAATCTGGAATCGAAAGACGTGATCCAGAATTATATGCTACGGCACCTGGTCAAACCCGGTATTACCGGCTGGGCCCAGGTCAACGGGTTTCGTGGAGAAACGAGGGACCCGTCACTGATGCAAAAACGTATCGACCACGACCTCTGGTACATTGAAAACTGGTCGTTCTGGCTCGACATCCAGATTATTCTTCTGACGGCGTGGCAGATGCTTCGCTTCCGAACGAACGCCTATTGAGCCGGAATGAAAAAAATTAGCTTTGTTATCATATTCTCTACGTCGCTCTATGCTCAGGATTCCAGCATTCCATCGGTCAATCTCCCGCGGGGACATTTTGCTTATGATCTGATCGAACGCTGGGAGACGGAAGGAATACTGGAACCCTCGATTGATTATCGAAACCTTCCTTACACGCGTGCGATTGTGACCCAGGCGATCCTGTCCGTTCAGAAGGGACTGGATAGCGGAAGGGTTGGGCTGAGCAAGTCGGATGCGCAATTGTTCGTCAAGCTGAAAGGGGAGTTTCACCGAGAACTCATGAATGTCGCCGTGCAAAGTGAGGAGCGTGAAAAAAACATCTTCTATCTGCATTCGATGGCGCAGCATTCCGTCAGTGACGCGGTCGGCGATGCGATTTTTAATCAGACCCTTGACATCACTCGCCATAAGTCACTATCGGACAGCCTCGACGATATCGTCAGTTATACAGCCGTCATTGGCCGGGTACGCGGTATCTTTATGAATTCAATCGCCTACTACAGCGACTTTACGAGTACCTTGATCAAAGGCGCCAGCGGTGATTTTACGTTTGGTCAGATTGCGCAGGGAGGTAACGTCAATTTCAACCCCAGCTCGTCCAACGTGTATTCCCTGGAGGCCAATGCGTACGTGGTGATACAACCCAAGTGGCTTCGAGTACAATTTGGAAAAGACTACCTGTCGTTTGGGCCGGCGCGTCATTCGAATGTGTTCCTATCCGATAATGCGCCGCCGTTTGATCATCTTCGAGTGGACGCTTCTTTCCGGCGGCTTAAGCTTACCTATTTTCACGGCTGGTTACGAAGCACCGATCGACCTTTCAATGATGCCGGCAAAACCAGTGATCGAAAATTTCTAGTTGCCCATCGGCTCGAATTCCGTGTGTTTCCATGGCTGTTTATCGCCGGCAATGAATCCGTCATCTACGGCGGCCGCGCGATCGAAGCGGCGTATCTGAATCCTCTCATGGTGTATCACATCGCGGAACAATATCTGGGGGACAAAGATAATAACACGATCGCCTTCGATGTCACGGCATTTCCGTGGCGGAGGATCAAACTCTATTCAGCCCTGTTTCTTGACGACTTCACGTCCTCGCGTAATCCGTTCCGTTACTGGAAACAGACATGGGCTTTTCAAGCCGGTGTACTGTGGGTCCAACCGTTCCAGTTCCGGGACACCGACTTTCGCTTTGAATATTCACGAATCGAACCGTACGTCTATACGCACAAATGGGGACTCATCAACTATACGCATTTCGATCAAAGCCTTGGATCGTTTCTCCCGCCCAACTCCGATTCCTATTTTTCTGAGATCAAATATCGTTTCTCCCGCCGAATTCAGATGCGTGGGAGCTATGAATTGATCCGCCACGGTCGCGGGGATTTAGAGACGTTTGGATATGCTGATGGGTTTGTGGACGCCGGGAATCCGGGAAAGCAGGACAAAAAATTTTTGATGGGCGTCAATGAATGTAAACACATCGTTTCTTTCAACGGACGATGGGAAACGTGGAACAATCATTATCTCTACGGTACATGGCAGTTGACGATGACACAAAACGTAGGGAACAATCGCGGACAAGATCAAACGCAACACCGGTTTCTTATCGGTTACAGCCTTGATTATTAGCGGGTTGCCGTCTATATTTCACTTGCATTGATCCTCCAATCCTCTTTTGGTGTAATCAAAAACCGGTGAGCGATGTTTAATATACGGATCATGGGAGTTCCGTTGGATCTTGGTGCGGGCCGGCGCGGTACGGACATGGGACCTTCAGCATTGCGCCTGGCTGGCCTGACGGAGAAGTTGGTAGAACTCGGATATACCGTCAAAGACTATCGCGACATTGTCACCAAAAACCCTGAAATCCTTCGCGTTGGGGATCCTAAACTTAAATACCTGTCGGAAATTGTTCGCGGCGTCAGTGAATTAGCCTCGCACGTTGAAAAAACGCTGGCCGACGGCGAATTTCCCGTCGTTCTCGGAGGCGACCACAGCATTGCCATCGGCACGCTTGCCGGCGTCAGTACCCATTTTCGAAAACAGAATCAGAAAATCGGCGTCATCTGGGTCGATGCCCACGGTGACATGAACACGCCCGACACATCGCCGTCCGGCAACATCCACGGCATGCCGCTGGCCGTATCGCTTGGGATGGGGCATCCCAAATTGACATCGGTGGGCGGTGAGTTTGCCAAAGTGGAACCCCGTCATGCCGTTTTATTGGGTATTCGCACGCTCGATCAGGGCGAAATCGATTTGATCCGCAAAGCCGGAGTGACCGTTTTTACCATGCGTGACATCGACGAACGCGGTATCCGCAAAGTTGTCGAAGACGCCATCCATATTGCATCGCAAGGAACCGCCGGTATTCATGTAAGCTTTGATCTCGATAGCCTCGATCCCTCCATCGCACCGGGCGTCGGAACACCCGTCAACGGCGGCCTGACGTACCGGGAAGCCCATTTTACCATGGAGTCTCTCTGTTTGTCCCGAAAAGTCGTTTCTCTCGAGATTGTCGAGTGCAATCCGATCCTGGACGTGAGAAATCAAACCGCACGGCTCGGCGTCGAACTGCTGGCATCGTTTTTTGGTAAACGGATCATATAAGCCATGTTGAAAACGAGCGTGAAACTGGGATTTTGGCTGGTATTTTCGAGTACGTTGCTGGCGCAGGGCGATCTCCGTCGTCTCGGGGAAAATGTCGGCTACGATCCACAACATCTGACCAATTATCTTCATCACTCTCCCTATCGGCTCTTACTGGATCTGGCCGGAACATGGGACGTTATCTACGACGGTTTCAAGGAAACAGCCAGGGTTCCCGCGGCGTACATTTATTCCGGAAAGGTCGTGTATCGCCGCACCTTTACACCGTCGGCCGAGTTTGCCCGCCATCACTTTCGATTGCGCGCGTGGGGAATCAATTTTGGCGCCGAGATCCGCATCAACAACGAATTTATCGTCAATTACCAGGGCGGTTTTTTACAACGGCAGTTCGACCTGCGCGACGATCTCATTCGAATCGGTGAACCGAACACGATCGAGATCACGGTCAATTCCGAAGTGACTCACGAGCAATCGATCCCGCGATCCACCACGACGCTGGTTCCTCGTCACTACGGCGGTATTTTCAGGGAAATTTTCCTTGAAGCGATTCCACAGATCACGATCGACCGGACCACGATCGACTATACGATTTCCAGCGATCTTCGCCGCGTCGATATCCAGATGGGGCTGCATTTTCGGGACTATCAGGCCGCCTTTGCGGCACGCGATACGTCCGTGAGCGGCGCGGTCGTAGAGCAGCAGAATACGTATCGATACCTGATCGAAGTGTTCGACGAGGAAAATCCGGAACCGGTGTACTCCAACAAATTCAAACGCTACCGAAATCCGTGGGAGATCCCGAAAATCCGTGAACTGAACCCTGAAAGCCAGTTTGTCATGAGTCACTTCACGGACGTCGAAACGCGCTTTCAGATTGAAAAGCCGACGTTCTGGAATCCGGAGAACCCGTACCGCTACCGCGTCGCCGTGACCCTGTTGAAACAGGACTTGACGCTGGATGAAATTCAATTCAACCTCGGTCTCGTCAAGGTGGAGGTCCAGGATAACAACATCCTGCTCAACAGCCAGCTTTTGATCATTCGGGGCATCGAATATTATGAAGATTACCCGGGCGCCGGCAATGCCGTTCCGTATGACGTCATGGAAGCCGACATCCTGCGTATGAAAAAAGTCGGCGTCAACGTCGTGCACTTCAAACATCATCCGCCGCATCCGTATTTCGTGGAACTCTGCAATCGGTACGGTCTTTTCATTCTCTGCGAAGCACCGTTTTCGGCTCTTCCGACCCGGGCGGCCGAAGACCACCGGTATCGTGAAGACATGAAAGCGTATTACCGGCAAATGGCCGAAAGTTATCGAAACGAGGTATCGATTTTTGCCTGGAGCGTCGGCCACGCGTATGACCTTTCGGTCAACGCTTCCTTCCAATTGATTACCGACATGATCGACAATATCCGGCTGGTCGATAACCGTCCGATTCTGTATTCGTCACGATTCGGATCGTCGGATCGTATTCCCGATCGTGTGGACCTGATCAACCTTGAGTTATGGAACAACGATTTCGTTGCGGCCAACGTGTTTACCGCTCGCAGCATGGCGCGGTGGCCCAACCGGGCCGTGATCTGTACGTATGGTCCCCAGGTTTATCCCAATAACCAGAACGGATACAGCGACCCCAGTTCCACCAAATTCCAGGCGAAATATCTGGTCGACATCTTCCGGAAGCTGGGCGAGTGGAAGATGGCCGGCGGCATTGTCCGGTCGTATAACGATTTTGCCGTCAATCGTACGTACGTCTTCGGATATCCGACGGACCAGTCGGTGTACACCTCCGGCATCGTGACCGTGCTTCGCAAAGAGCGTTACGCATACGATTTTGTCCGGGCCATGTATACGGGAGACAAAATCGAAACGATCCCGATCGGGTCGTACGAAAATTCATTTCCCAAGACATTTCCAATCGTCGGGCTGCTACTGGTTCTCATTTTTATCGTTTTTTTTCGTCAGAGCCCGAAGTTCAGTAATTCCGTTTTTCGCTCGATTACCAAAATTCTGAGTTTCTTTTCCGATGTGCGAGAGAACCGGGTTATTAATTTATGGCCGGCCCTGATCGTCGGATTTTTGGCCAGCCTGACCATGTCGGGTGTGATGGCCCTGGTCTTTTTCGAATTGCGCCGCAATCAGCTCTTTGACCAGGTACTGGCCAATGTCGTCGTTGTTGACGAGATCAAAGACTGGCTCGACCATCTTGCGTGGAACCCGGAATGGTTTGTGGTCAGCTTTACGTTGTTGTTTATGGCGATGCTATTTGGAATGGCGGTCTTGTACCGGCTGTTTGCCATCGCGTACCGTTCCGTGCTGCCGTTTCAACAGGCATTGATTGCATCGCTGTGGAGTTCGGCGCATTTTCTCCTTCTCATCCCGTTTCTCATTGTTTTTCAACGCCTGATTCGCATTGAAGTCTTCATGACCATTCTTCTGATCGTCATGGCGGTGATGGTTCTATGGCACGTGGCGCGATTTTTCAGGATCGCGAAAATTCTGTACGACATTTCGTGGATTCGTACGGGGTTTATCATGGGCGGCCTCACCATGATCGTCGTCATTTTCATCATGTACCGGTATTCGTCGCGCCATGATTTTTTCGACATGATGGAGTATGTCAATCGGATCGAGGAAAGTCAAAACTACTCGTCGCAGTAACATGAACGAACCTGAAATTCTGGATCTTTTTCGAAAAAGCGGCGCCTTGCTGGAAGGACATTTTATCCTGACCTCGGGCGCCCATAGTCCACAGTATTTTCAGTGCGCAAAGGTCCTGCAGTATCCCAACTACGCGCAGTTACTCTGCGGGGAACTTGCTCGGCGATTTACCGGAACAAAAATTCACGTCGTTGTTGCACCGGCTGTGGGCGGGATCATTGTCGGTCATGAAATGGCGCGCAGCCTCAATGCGCGGTGTGTGTTTGCCGAACGTGAAGGGGGACACATGACGCTCCGGCGCGGTTTTGAAATCCGGAGAGACGAAAACGTGCTCGTCGTCGAGGACGTGGTGACCACCGGCGGCAGCGTTCGGGAAGTGATCGATCTGGTGCGGGCCGCGGATGCCAACGTCATCGGTGTCGGGTACCTCGTCGACCGCAGCGGCGGTCGGGTGGATTTTGGATTTCCCAAAGCCACCCTTCTTCAAATGGACGTCGTCAAATACGATCCCGGATCGTGCCCTCTGTGCCGGGACGGCAAACTGCCTGCCGTCAAGCCCGGCAGCCGAAATCTATCGCTGAACATTCCTTAGTCTGGAGGCTGCCATCCAAGAATTTGATTGTGATGCAGGCCGAAATCGTCTACTTTAAAAAAACATACGTTCATGATCCAACTCTGCGTACTGGCCAGCGGCAGCCGCGGTAACAGCGTCTATTTCAACGTGAATGGGTGCGAGTGCCTTGTGGATGCCGGTCTATCGCTTAAAGCGCTGGAACGTCGGCTATCGGCCATCGGTACCTCCGCGTCACGCCTTCGCCACGTTTTTGTGACTCACGAACACGAGGACCATATTTCCGGTCTGTTCCACCTGGTCCGGCGATTCCCGGTCCAGATTCACCTCAGTCATGCGGTTTATCTCATGCTGGGTTCTCAGCTTCCTTCGACGCGCGTGACGTTGTTTGAACAGACGTATGAGGTCGACGGAATCGAGGTGACTCCGTTTTCGGTGATGCACGATGCCGCCGACCCCGTTGCGTTTACTTTCCGCAGCCAATCGACCAAGTTCGGAGTCGTGACGGACACGGGATACGTCACGAACCTGATTTCCAGACACGTCCGGGATTGCCAGGTGCTGATCCTCGAAGCCAATCATGACGAACACCGACTTTGGAACGGAACGTATCCGTGGCCGCTCAAGCAACGGATTGCCGGGCGGCTCGGCCACCTGTCTAACCGGCAGGCCGGTGACTGTCTGAAAACAGCGTGGCATCCCGGATTGAAGACGGTTATCCTGGCGCATCTGAGCGAGGAAAACAATCATCCAGATATGGCCTTGCGCACAGTCGAGGAGGCCCTGCGTTCCGTAACTGCCGTCCCACCGCGCGTGATCACAGCCGGACAATATCATGCCACTGAAACGGTGACGATTCCATGACCGATTCCGTCAAACCCGAGGTCCTTCAGGAGATCGCCAAAGGAGAGTGGTCGAAAACGGACATCGCATTCCTCAGCGACATCCTGGATCGTTACTATCGTCAACCCATGCCGTTTGAACTTGAAGTTTACAAAAGCATGGACACGCAGCCGGTCAATATTCGCGTCGCGGTACAAAACGATCCGTTCTTTCAAAAGGTCGGCCGTTCCATTCACGCGCTGGATTTCAGCGAAGTGGAAAAAGCGAAATTTGCACACGACGCCTCGACGGAAATGATTGCCGTTTTCCTGTTATTTGAAAAAAATCTCGACGTTCTGGATGCGGTTTTTAATAACCCGCGCCTGCCCACGAAGGTTTTGCTGGATTACGTCAATCTCATCAAAGAACGCGACATCGATCGTCAGGACGATAAAATTCTACGACTGGCGCAGCAGATACTTAAACGCCGCCGCCGTCGGATCGTTAAGGCCCGGGATATCCTGACGATTTCGAAAGGGGCGATCAATCAGGACCGCATGTTGTCGCTCCTCGTGTACGCCATGGACGAAGACCCCCTGATCGTCAAGGCCGCGTTTAATGTGCTCCAATCGCTGCATTCCGTTTTTGTGAAGGAAATGCTCGATTTTGACGACTTGATGGATAAACTGCGTGAGCGCACGCCTCACGCGACCGGAATCGACATTTTCAATGCCCTGCATGAAACGGTCCGGCAGGTGCTGAAATTTCTGGACGTCAATCAAATGCTGGGCGGCGTCGACCGGACGGACCCGACGGGAGCCCAGATTTCGCTGCGCAACAGCCTTCGAAAACGCAAGCTCTATCAACTCGAGAAAACGAAGGACGATCCGACGGACCTGTTCAACCTGACCGTGCTGTCGTACCTCCACGTCGACAAAGACAAGACCATTCAGGAAAAAGCCGCCGAGGTCCTTCAGATCGAGGACGTCATTGAGGTTCTGGAAGATGAAACCATTCCGCGTCGCATCGTCCACAGCATCCTCGATCAACTAGAAAAACATCCCGACGAAACCATCCGGGCGAAAGCGTCCACCGTCCGCCTGCGGGAAGTCGAGCGCCTCAATAAAAAAATGAAAGAAATCGAAACCAGCATCAACGCGTATTTTGACGTGATTTTCCAGTCCCTCGGGTATTCAAGGATCAACGATCAGAAGGACGCCATTCAGGTTCTCAAGGGGGCCCACGGTTTTCTCGAGCAATACGGATCGGAGGGGCAACACGTCGACCCTCAGACGCGAAAGATCGTCGCCGATTACCTGCATGCGGCCGTTCAGCATTTCCAGAATTCCATCAATACCCTGTATCTGGATACGAAAAAGGAACTTTTTGCGGAACTGGATGAGATACGCAGCATGGTCCGGTACGTGCTCGATCTGAAGCAATTCCGTTTTCAGGATGAGCGCCAGCGCGACGATGAACTGGACGAATCGCTGCTGGTCAAGGCCGTGATGATCTGGCGGACGGCGATCAGTCAGTATCTCGGACGCATCAAAGACCTCGAAGAGATGCTTCACTTGAAGTGGATGAAATTGATGCACGACAACGAGCCGACCAAAAAAACGGAGGCTCTCGAGGACGAACTGCACGGTGCGTTTATGGAAATCGAAATGATGCACAAGCGGAACGTCGACTGCAAACTTCGTATTCCGTGCCGTGAATGCAAACGCCGCGGATGTGCATCGGAACGATTCCTGATCCAGGTCGAGTTCATGCTCGATGAAATGATTTCCAACTTTCAACATGAATCGGCCTGACGTTCTGCCGCTGTCGTTTTATGCCCGCCCCACTCTCGATGTTGCCCGCGATGTGATCGGAAAAATCCTTGTCCACCGTTATCGGGGGCGTGTGCGGAGCGGGCGCATCGTCGAGGCGGAGGCCTATACGGACGATCCGGCGTCACACGCCCATCGGGGACTGACGCGGCGAAACGGGGTCATGTTCGGTCCGGCCGGTGTGGCCTACGTGTATTTTATCTACGGTATGTATTATTGTTTCAATATCGTGACGGAGCGGAAAGGCACTCCGGGGGCTGCTCTCATTCGAGCGCTGGAACCGCTTGAGGGCATCGATGCGATGCGCCGCCGCCGGGCCGTTCGGAGTGTTCATCAGCTTGCGAATGGTCCCGGCAAATTGTGTGAGGCGATGGCCATCGGGCGTCAACACAGCGGCATGTCGCTGCTCGAGGACGGGCTTTTTCTGGTCGACGACGGTTTTGTACCGTCGACGATTCGACAGACGCCCCGGATCGGCATCCGTGCAGCGGCCGATCATCCGTGGCGCTTTATCCTGGACGGCCATCCCTGCGTAACGCCGTCAAAGCTCAATCGGCATGTCGTTTGAACGTCTTTTCACCTCGCGCTGGGTTTCCGTCATTCAACTGGCCCGCTATTTCTGGAAAAGCGGCCGTCTGATCGGGCGGCTTCTCGGAGACCCGCGTGTTCCGGCGCATTTGAAGCTTTTATTTTTTTCGGCCGTTGTCTATATTCTCTCGCCCGTCGATTTGTTTCCGGAAATCATATTTCCGCTGATCGGTGTGGCGGACGATGTGGGACTGCTGATCGTTACGATCAAGTTGTTTCTCCGATGGTGTCCGCGGGACGTCGTCATGGAACATGTTCGGCACATTCAACGAGGTTAGATGAGCAAGGAAATTCCAAAGGTATACGATCCTCGAGAAGTGGAGCCACGCTGGTACGCGCACTGGATGAAAAACGGTTTTTTCCACGCGGAGGTCAATCCGGAACGTCCCATGTTCAGCATCGTCATTCCTCCGCCCAACGTAACCGGCGCACTGCACATCGGCCACGCGTACAACAACACTGTGCAGGACATCTATTCGCGCTTCAAACGTATGCAGGGGTACGAAATGCTGTGGACGCCGGGCACGGATCATGCCGGCATTGCCACCCAAACCGTCGTCGAAAAGCAGCTGAAAGCCGAAGGCAAAGATCGGCGACAGATGGGTCGTGACGCGTTCCTGGCGGAAGTCTGGAGCCACAAAGCGACGTACCGCGACCGGATTGTCGGCCAACTGCAGAAAATGGGTTGTTCGTGCGACTGGGACCGCGAATGGTTCACGATGGACGACAGATTGTCCAGGGGTGTCATCGAGGTCTTTGTCCATTTCTACCGGAAAGGCTGGATTTACAAGGGGAATTATATCGTCAACTGGTGTCCGTTTTCTCAATCCGCGATTTCCGACGAAGAGGTGGACTACCGGGAAGTACAGGGAAAACTATGGTACTTTCGTTATCCGGTTAAGGATTCAAATGAATTCGTCGTTGTTGCAACCACGCGGCCGGAGACGATGCTGGGAGACACGGCGGTCGCGGTCCATCCCGAAGACGCACGATACCGGCATCTGGTCGGTAAGCGCGTGATCTTGCCCCTCGTCGGTCGAGAGATTCCGATCATCGCGGATACGTACGTCGACAGAGAATTTGGGACGGGGGCCGTGAAGGTGACGCCGTCTCACGATCCCAACGATTTCGATATGGGGCGCCGCCACGACCTGGAATTTGTCAATATCATGAACCCGGACGCGACGCTGAATACAAACGTCCCGACGCCGTTTCAGGGACTGGATCGATTCATCGCCAGAAAAAAAGTCGTGGAGGCCATCGATAAACTCGGCCTGCTGGAACGCGCGGAAGATCACGTCAATCGCGTCGGTTATTCCCAGCGCGGCAATGTTCCGATCGAGCCGCTGATTTCCGATCAGTGGTTTTTGAAAATGTCCGAGCTGGCCAAACCTGCGCTGAACGCAGTCCTGGACGGGCGAATCACGTTTCATCCGGAAAAATGGATCAAGACGTACGAACACTGGATGCGTCATATCCGCGACTGGTGTATTTCACGGCAGCTCTGGTGGGGACACCGCATTCCGGCTTATTATGCACCGAACGGCGACTGTGCCGTTGCAGCTACACCCGACGAGGCGTTGGAGGAACTGCGGAAGAAACATCCCGCGCTTCGCCGCGAAGACCTGCGGCAGGATGAAGACGTCCTGGATACGTGGTTCTCGTCATGGCTCGTTCCGTTTTCATCGTTGGGATGGCCGGAGCAAACGAAAGAACTCAAGTATTTTTATCCAACGTCCCTTTTGGTGACGGGACCGGATATCATTTTCTTCTGGGTGGCCCGGATGATCATGGCGGGCATGGAATTCATGAACGAGGTCCCGTTCCGTAGC
This sequence comes from uncultured Bacteroidota bacterium, assembly GCA_964478735.1. Classification (GTDB taxonomy): domain Bacteria; phylum CLD3; class CLD3; order SB21; family SB21; genus CAYZJB01. Next base: position 14,495 of record CAYZJB010000005.1, read on the forward strand.
GTCTATTTCAACGGAATCGTCAGGGATGAACAGGGCCGTAAGATGAGCAAGTCGCTTGGAAACGGGATCGATCCGATCGAGGTTATCGAAGAATATTCGGCGGATGCATTACGCTTTACGCTCGTCAACCTCAGTGCGGAGGGTCAGGATATCCATCTGGGCAAACGCCATTTCGAACAGGGCCGCAACTTCTCCAACAAAGTCTGGAATGCGTATCGTTTTCTCGGCATGCACATGGCCAGTATTCCGGCTGCAGCGCCGAGGAAACCGGACGCGGCGTCGATTCACCATCTGGCGGACCGCTGGATTTTGAGCCGTTACCATCGCGCCGTTCGCGGCATTACCGAAGGCCTGGAAAAATTCCGTCTGCACGAGGCAATGGATTCCGTTTACCATTTCTTTTGGGCCGACTATTGCGATTGGTATCTGGAATTGATCAAGTCGCGGCTCTACGGCTCGGATGAAAAAGAGCGGCAGGCGACGCTGTCGACGGCGCTTTACGTCATGGAAGGTATCGTCAAACTCCTGCATCCGATCACGCCGTTTATTACGGAAGAAATATGGCAGCAGCTCGATCGCCGCCGTCCGGATGAAAGCGTGATGAAAGCGGCGTGGGAAACCGTCGATGAGACGCTGATCGATCCGGACGCGGAAAAAGACTTTGAACTTCTTCGTCAGATAGTCGTTGCGGTCCGCAACATTCGATCGGAAATGAACATCAATCCGGCGCAAAAGACGCGTCTGTTGATCAAAACGTCAGACGCCGATACGATCGCCGTGATACAACATAACCGGCCATTCATTCTGGATCTGGCTCGCACGGAAAGTGTGGAAGCGGGAGATGCCGTCGTGAGGCCGGACAAGGCGGCGAGCGCCGTTGTCGGGAAGGTCGAATTATTCGTGCCGATGGAAGGCGTGATCGATCTCGAAGTCGAACGGGCGCGGCTTTCCAAAGAAATACAGCGGCTGGAAAACCAGATCGACTCCATCGACCGTAAGCTGCGGAACGAGGACTTCATATCCAGGGCGCCGGCCAGTGTCATCGACAAAGAGCGCTCCAAACGCCAGTCGTTTTTCGAAGCTGCCGAGAAGCTAAAATCCAACCTATCACGTCTGACCTGATTCGTGATGACCTTCGGCGAAAGACTACTTCGTCAGCAGCCGATTCTCCTTGATGGTAGTACCGGGCACCTTCTACTCACGCGCGGCGTGGAATTGATTGCGCCTTTGTGGTCGGCCACAGCGCTTCTTGACCGTAAAAGCGTGTCCGTCCTGCGATCCATCCATGCCGAGTATATTCGTGCCGGCGCCGAACTGATCACGGCGAACACGTTTCGAACCAATATTCGAACGTTGCGCGATGCCGACCTTGCGTCGCGTCATGTCGAATTGACCAGAAGCGCCGTAAGGACCGTTCGCGAAGCGATTGACGAGACGTCTCCCGATCGTCCCGTCTATATTGCAGGATCGGTGGGCCCCGCCGAAGATTGCTACCGTCCGGACCTTGTTCCTTCCGACGACGAGCTTTATGATGAACATCGTCGACAAATCGACGTGCTGTACACCGCCGACGTTGACATGCTTCTGATCGAGACCATCAACACCATTCGTGAAGCCGCATCGGTGTGCAGTTATGCCGTTGAAACGGGCCTTCCGTTTGCCGTCAGCTTTGTGTGTCAAGATGACCGGAAGCTGGTATCCGGCGAACCGCTCGAAGAAGCCGTGACAAGGGTGGTGGAGTACAAACCGGCGGCCGTTATGGTCAATTGTTCCCGCCCGGAAGTGATGACCGGGCAGATTCGCGTCCTATCGAAGTCTGGAATGAGGATCGGGGCGTATGCAAATGTGCTCGCAACGAAAAAAAAGAAGATGATGATGCCGGAAGAATACGTTAAGTACGTTGAACAATGGCTAACTGAATTTTCCGTGAACCTTGTAGGGGGGTGTTGCGGTACTGATCCTCGATACATCGGTCAAATGGCCGAATGGATAGCTCATCGATGAAAGCATCCCTTCTCCTGTTGATCCTGCCGGGCGCCGTTTATGCGCAAAAGCTTTCCATGAGGGTCTTTTCGACCCGCGACGGGCTTCATCCGTTTTCAGTCGAACGTATTGTCCAGGATCGCCGCGGGTATCTCTGGATGGCGACGGCCGGAGGTTTGCAGGTCTACGACGGGAAACGATTCCAAACCTATACTTCTCGCGACGGTCTGGGCGGAGATAATGTGCGCACCCTGGTTGAGGACACATCGGGTTTTCTTTGGGTGGGAACGTTGAATGGAGGCTTGACGAGGGTCCGGCGTTCTTCGAACTGGAACTACGAATTCAAAGTTTTTCAGTCGATGCTTCCTGACCCGAGTGTGGTCAGCCTTTTTTGCGATTCTCGCGGCCAACTCTGGGCAGGAACGAAGAACGGCGTATGCCGGGTCAATGTCCGCGGAGATTCAGTCGCGGTCCAGTCTTTTTTGCCGGGAAAGCAAGTGACGCTCATTACCGAAACCCAAGACGGCATCGTGTGGTTTGGCGCGCAACATCATCGGCTGTATCGGCTCTCGAATGAAACATGGGATAGCCTCGACGTGTTTGGTCCCGAACCGAATGGTTGGGTCAGCAGCCTGTTGGAAATAGGGCCTGGCGATCTGTGGGTCTCTTCATTTGCACGCGGTGCAAGGCGTTTGAAATATTCCACGACATCCCTTGCCATCGACAGTTCCCGAAATGCATTTGTCACACGAGCGATCTTTTGCGGTTTAAGGGACAATAAAATCCGACTGTGGTTTGGATCGGCGGGTGAGGGGATATTGACATGGGACGGATCATTGTATGGCTCGATCACGAAAGCGAACGGACTGCCGGACGACATGATCACGACCCTCTTCGAAGATCGCGACGGTGCCATCTGGGTCGGGACCTTCAATGTCCATCTCGTGAGATTGAACCCGTATCGGTTGCTGCAGCACGACCGCGACGTCGGTGTCGCCGGTAATCTTGTGACGGACATTGTCGAATCCAAAGACGGCGGGCTATGGGTTGCATCCTATCAGGATGGATTGACGCGCCGTGATCCCACAGGAACCTGGATCCGATACGGTCCGGCAGAAGGCTTTCCCGCATCCAATGTGTACGCGCTGTACGAAGATCGAAGCGAGCGCCTGTGGGTGTCCACATTGTTTGACCGTGGCGTTTTTGTTCGCCGCACTGACCGTTTTGAAACCTTCAGGCCTAACGATCCGAAATTTTCCGGCGTTCTCTGTTTTTTTGAAGACCGTCGGGGAAACCTGTGGATTGGTACCGATGTCGACGGAGTACACCGGCTGGCTCCCGACGGACAATTGACGACGATGGCGATGGAACAGGGTCTGGCCGGAAGGCGTGTATTCAGTATTCATGAAACCGCGGATGGCCGATTATGGTTCGGGTGCGGTCAGCCGACGCGTCTGCCCGAAGCAGGCGGCGTCAGTGTTTTTGATCCATCGACGGAAAAAATGGAAATTTTCATTCCGGATTCGTCTTTCAAAAGTAAATGGGTAACGTCCGTCTACGTCGATCGCCGTCAACGTTTATGGTTTGGTACACGCTATGACGGGTTGATCAGAGTCGAAGACGATTCTACCCGTTCATGGACAACGACCGACGGGCTGCTCGCAAACGCCGTTGTCTCGCTGGCGGAGGACACGTCGGGACGTCTGTGGATCGGTACGATCAAGGGCATACAAATCATGGACGGCGACGATCTGTTTACATTGACGTCCGCTAACGGGCTTTTCAGCGATGAGATTCAGGAAAACGTCATCGTACCGACGCGCGACGGCACCATGTGGGTAGGAACGTCGCAAGGCGCTCTTCAGATCGAAATGGGGATTGCCCGGTCGCGGCATTCCGTGACGGTTTCATTGGATCGGATCGCCGTGAATCAGGTACCACGGCCGCTCGAAGATTTGACCCGGCTCTCGTACGACGAAAATTCGATCGAATTTTCTTTTAGCAGCATCGATTACACTTCCTCAGGGCCGCTGGAATACCGGTTTTACCTTGAAGGATTCGATGCGGATTGGCAACCTTCGACGACGCGGGATTATGCGGCCTATACGAACCTTCCGGCCGGTTCCTACCGCTTTCACGTTCAATCGCGGGGAATGAATTCGGCCTGGAGCGCTGTCGCAACGGCGGCCGTTACCATTTCTCCTGCAGTCTGGCAGACATGGTGGTTTAGAGGGATCGTCCTGATATTCGTCGTATCGATCTCGCCTCGACTCATTTCGGGAAGCAAACAGTTATGGCTGCAGTTGAAAAAATGGCGCCGCGGCCGCATTCTGGGTCAGTACCGGCTGCTGTCGGTACTGGGAGAAGGGGCGATGGGTTCTGTGTACATCGCCCTCGACAGGGTCGACGGGAAACGAGTTGCGCTTAAAATTCTAAACGAGAAGTTGACGGACGATGAGGAAAATAGAAATCGGTTTGCGAGAGAAGCCCGCATTATGAGCCAGTTGCGGCATGATCACGTGGTTGAAGTGTATGCCACCGGAACGTGGCAGGGCCGGGGTTACATCGCAATGGAGGTCCTCACCGGCGGATCGCTACGGCAATATATTCGACAACATCATCCGTTACCGCAGGACGTTGCACTCAAAATCATGAAAGGGATTGCGGACGGGCTGGACTACATTCATTCACGTCACGTGTTGCATCGTGATCTGAAAACGGACAACATTATGCTCGACGGCGAAAGAAAGCCCAAGATCATGGACTTTGGGCTGTCCAAATCGGTGCTCGCCACCCGCATGACGCAGCACGGTACGTTGCTGGGCACGTTAGGATACGTCGCGCCGGAGCAGATCATGGGGGCCCGGGTCGACGAACGATCGGATATTTTTTCACTGGGTGCGATCTATTATGAACTCCTGACGGCACGTCTCCCGTTTTCGGCGGATAACGAGATTTCATTGATCCACGCCATTTTTAATGAAGTGCCGGAGCCGCCATCGAGGTGGAATTCGTCGGTACCTCCGGCGTTGGAAACGATCGTATTGCGGTGTCTGTCGAAAGGCCCTGAGGACCGCTACACGACGGCACTTGCCGTCGGCGAAGCCCTGTCGAACGTCCGATAATCCTCTTGCAAACGCGCGCAGCTTCGTTCTACATTTGCGCGTATGCCGACTCTTGCTCAACAACTTGAAAAAATCCGCGACGAACTGGAATCGAATGTCAAATCGATGTCTCGAGATTTCAGCGGTCTGCAGGGCGAAGCCAGATCCGTTCGCGAGAACATTGCGAAAATTTTTAAAAACCTTCTCGAACAGCAGCGATCGATCAATTCTGCCCTCGGCAATGCCATGTCCGAAGCGCGTCAGTTAGAAATCCGCTGTAGCGAGATCGGAACCGAAAGGGACCGGTTGAAAGCCCTGTACCATGCCGGCGTTTCGCTTAATTCCAAAGCAGAAGTCGAATCGGTACTGGAATATGCGATTGATCAGGTCACCATCCATCTGCGGGCCGAACGCGGTTTTTTGATTTTGATCGACGACCGTCTCGAGCGCGAATATTTCGTCAGCAAGAATTTTGACGGTGAAGATATCGATCATCCCGCCGAAGAGGTCTGCCAGACCGTCATTCGCAAAACCGTCGAAGCCCTGCAGCCGCTTAAGGTGGACGACGACTCGCTTACGGAATCGATCGTGAAGCAAGGGAGCTTCATCAAACTCGGCCTGCGTTCTGTACTGTCGGTTCCGGTCCTGTACCGAAAACAACTGCTGGGAGTCGTCTATCTGGACCGGCGGCAGGACGATCGGACATTCAGCGAAAGCGATCTGGGTTTTCTGATTGCGTTTGCGGGGCAGATCGCAGTTCGCGTGTTCGAACTGAAACGATCATTAGCCCAGGTGGCGGAATACGAAAAACGCGACAAAAACCGATTGGAAGAATTACGGGGCCGTTTCAATTTTTCCGAAATCATCGGTCGAAGTGAAAAACTGGTTCGGGTACTCGAACTGGCCGCCAAAGTCGCTCCAAGCGAAGCCAACGTCCTCATTGTCGGAGAAAGCGGTGTCGGCAAGGAACTCATCGCACGCGCGATCCATTACAACAGCGATCGCTGTGAAATGAGGTTTGTCGCGATCAACTGCGGTGCCATCCCCTCGGAGCTTCTTGAGTCGGAACTGTTCGGGTACGAACCGGGCGCCTTTACAGGTGCCGTCAGGCAAAAACCCGGTAAATTCGAACTGGCCCACGGCGGCACGATCTTTCTGGATGAAATCGGCGAATTATCCGTGCAATTACAGGTTAAAATTCTGCGCGTCGTCCAGATGAAGGAAATCGAACGCCTCGGTGGTACCATACCGAAGCGGATAGACATTCGTTTGATTGCAGCGACGAACCGAAACCTTGGTGAACTGGTCAAGTCGGGTCAATTCCGCGAGGATTTATATTATCGCCTGAAAGTCGTCGAAATCGAATTACCGCCATTGCGAGAACGAAGGGACGACATCGGGTTGCTGATTCACCACTTTCTCAACAAACACAGCAATGGAAAGGCCTTTAAGATTGCCGACGAAGCACTGGACGTTCTGGAACAGTATCGGTGGGACGGCAACGTCCGGGAGTTGGAAAACGTCATCCAACGTGCCATTGTTCTTTCCGAGTCCGACACCATCATGGTGGGTGACCTTCCGGTCGAAATCGTGGCAAATTCTGAAAGCGATTATCGTATTACCAGAGATCTTCCTCTGGATGCCGCAGAAACTGATTTTCGCCGATGGTATGTGCTGAGAGCGCTTCGAAAAACCAATTCGAATAAGACAAAAGCTGCCGAATTACTCGGGATCAATCGTACCCACTTTTTTCGTATGCTCGCCCAACTGGGTATTTCCGATACCGATTGAGTCGTCGAAAAGCGACTTGATCATCCTCTCCTCCGTCGTATGAATGCGACGATATGCCTCATCTATTCGTCTAAGTAACACAAAACCAAGCCGACTTTTTCCGGTACAAAAATTGTCCCTCCTGGTGTATCGACCACTTAACCCGACTTGTTAAAACCGGCGGTGATGCCGCCGGATCTTATGACAAAAAAGCGAATTTTAATTCTACATCGGGACGTTGAGGAACTTGCATCCATGCGCCAGTTGCTGGTCAAGTCCGGCTTTGAAGTAATCACGGCATCCAACTGGGATACGGCGGTACGTCTCGCCTCGGGCCTTCAAGTGGACTACGTATTGATGGATGCCGCTCAGACCGACTGGACTCGTAAACGCTGACCGTATTTCGGAAACGGTCGCATTCATCATACAGAGGAGGAGAATCATGAGAAACGGATGCGGATTCATGATCTGACTTACCATGGCAGGCGGATTACAGGCAGGCGATGATCGTCCTAAAGCAATACCGGTCTGGACCTTAAAGGCGAAGAAAAACATCACGAATGTCGCCGAGGTTCTGGGCGGTTCCGCACTCTTTGCCCGTGACGGTGATTACGTAATGGTCGTCAATGTGTGCCGTGAGTACAAACTCGAATTTGTACCTCGTTGACGAGGCGAATATGACCGCGAAATGGAAGGCCAAACGGGAAGGTAAAGGTGAGGTGCTGATGTCGGAGAAAAACGGACTCCTTCTCGATATCGATGGGAAAAATATGTTTGCCTATAAACTATAATAAACCGTTTACCCCGGTCAGGGAATTTGAATTCATAAGCAATTTGAGTTACCTTGTTACGAGGTTCTCGATTAACTTTCACAACTCAATTTTGCGAGGAGAACAACATGAAAGGATTCTTTGCAACGATTTTGGCGCTGGCATTTGTGCTCGCTGCCTGTACCGACAGCGCCAATAAGACCGATAATTTCAACACCCAGGCTGAAGCCGAGGCGGCGGTAGCGCAAAATAAAGCTACAATTGGGCTGGCCGTGGAGCTGGCCCTGCTCGCTGTTCAACAAACCGACTTTGACGGTTCGTTTACCGGTGGTGTGCCTTTGTTTAAGAACTCTACCGGCAAAAGGACGCGGTTTAACCGCCCGATGGACGATACCACCACGTACAATTCAACGACGGGATGGTGGACATACGAGGAGCACGAAACGGAGGTTGAAGAAGACGGCACCTATAACCTTGATGCCCTGTTTCAGTTGCGGTTCACTCCTCGCGACGGGATCGGACTGCCTACGGATGCGACTGATAAAATGGAATATGTTGCCGATGTCGATTGGGATTTTGACGGAACCGATGGAGATTTTATTTTCTCCTACCTGTCGGAGCTTGTGTTTACCGGTCTTGCCGCGTTCAATGATACGACTGGCGATGCGGTCATGAACGGTTCGACCGATTTTGACTGGGAGATCACCTCGGACGCAGGTCAACAGTCGTTCTCGTTCGAATACACGTATGATATTGATTACAACAGCGTTGCGTTTGCCAACGGAGCCGACTATCCGAAGAGCGGTAGTGTCGATTTTGTCGTCCGGTTGAACATCACGCCCACCATAGAAGGATTTGACGAATACAACGTCGCGGGTACGATTACGTTTGACGGCGACAATACGGCCACGCTCGTCTTCGGCGGATGGAATTTTGTGATCAACCTGGATACCGGCGATATTACTCCTGCGTAAGCCTTCAGCATGATAAAAAGGCCGCTTGCAGCGGCCTTTTTTATTTTCCCGATATGGTTTTTTGAAGTTCCAACGCGGTTCGGTAATCGTCGGGCGTATTCATGTTGAAAAAAACATGAGGATGGATATGCTCCTCGATTTCCAATGCATCGAGAGATGCGAGGCGGATTTTTGAAAATAATTTTTTGATTTCAAATCGGCCTTCTTCCAACATTTCCGTAACGGTCGGCAGGCACTGTTTCGAATACAGCGCGCAGAGCGGTTCCCAGTATCCGTTTTTTATCGGAACGACGGCGTCGATATCGGAGTGGATCCGGGACGCCATGATTTCCACGACGCGATGGTCAAAAAACGGCAGGTCGCACGCCACGATAAAACTCCACGGCGTCGTGCTGTACGTCAGTCCTGCGTGAATCCCCGCCAGTGCAGAGTCCGTGGAATACTTATCGCCGTGAACGGGTACATTGTTCATGCGAATGAATTCTGGAAATTTTGCCGTACACCGTACGTCCTCGCAGACGATGTTCAACTCGTCAACCAAGCATTGCCCGACGGTGGAATTAGAAAATGGGAGCAGATATTTATCTGCTCCCATTCTCGCTGACTTGCCTCCGAGGAGGATGACTCCTCCGATGGTTGAAAATTTCACTTTGGACGTCGAACGGCTCGCTTGAATCGTTCAGCCGACTTCAGGTCGACACGGTATGCCACGGTATCCGCCGTGATGAGAAGTTCTGTCGTGTTGTCGGTGAGCAGAGCATTGTGAAAACGAGAGAGGTACCGAGAATTGTCAAGATAGACGCTCAATTGGTCCTTTTCGTAATGCACGTAAAAGGATTCCAGCTGTCCGTCCCGGTCTTCAACAGGGACCTTGATATTGACGGCGCTCAGATCGCTTGGATTCTTGAAAAAGACGCGCGTTGGGATGGTGTCACCGGTTGCGCTATATAACGTCGCCGAGACTTCATTCGGTCGAAGCATGGCCATGGACTGTGCGTTCAACTTATTTCGCTGTTTGGATATCGTCGCGGCGGCAGGAGCAGAAAGACGGGGCGGTTTTTGGCGAATGTCTTTTTTAGGCACGGATGCCGGTTGCTCAATCTCTTCCGATTTTTTAGCCATCGCAGAATCGACTTTCAGCGGCCGTTTTATTTTTTCCTGGCTTTCGGCAACGGGAGTCAGATCGGGATCGGGTTGAATGAAAGTTGCCACCCACCAGGCCGTTCCCGCCAGGATAACCAGGGCGGCCACAGCCTTCAGGAAAAGGGCCGGAGTCCAGACGATGCGGTTGCTTTTTTGTTTTCCGGCTAATTCATGAGCGAGTCTTGCACGCAGGTCGTGGCGCCCTAAAACGCGTATGCCGGCAATCGCTTTGGCTTGCAGGGCGATCGCGTTTTCAAGTTCCGGATGTTGACGGCGGAGCTCGCCGAGTCGACGTTCTTCGTCCGGCCTCAAACGGTTCAGGACGAACCGTTCCAGGATTTCATCGTTATCGAGCCATTGCTGTTGGGTAGGGTCGATCATCTAAATGGCTTTCTTTACCAGCGCTTCGAGTTCTTTTTTACATTGCCACTTTTTTGCTTTGGCAACGTCCGTGTTACTGAAATTCAACGCACGAGCGATATCTTCCATTCCGCGCTCTTCGAGATAAAACATGGTCAATACCTTGCGGCAGGTCGGTCCCAAACGTTCGATGCTCCTCAGAATAACGCTGAATTCTTCCGATCGAATGACGCTTTTAAGCGCATCGATCGGTTCGTCATCGGCAAAGGTGTCATTCAGTTCGGTGACCTTGCCGAGTTTGCGTTTGTTGATTTCCCGGAGCCATTTGTTCCGTACAACGGAATAGACGTACGTGCTGATTTTGGACGTCAGGTCGAAGTTTTTGTGGCAGACGTTTTCCCAGAGTACGACCAGCGCATCCTGCAACATGTCTTCGGCATCTTCCGGCCGGCCGCTGTTATCCAAGACGTATTTCCGAACCATTGCAATGTTATTGTGGTACAGATCCACCAATGCTCTTTCGTCTCCATTCCGGATGCGTTCAATGACTTTCTGATCGGTTTCGATCGTCGCCGTTTCGTATGGCGCAAATTCCTGCTTCATTCCCGGTCCAGCGTGAATTAATGGCGGTTTGACGGTGATTGTAAATTAAGTTTATGAGCTTTTTTTAACTTCGCAACGGCCTTTTTTAGAGTCTGTCCGGCGCATGCGGAGCTCTCGGACCCGGATTTTCAATAATCCGATTTTTTCTCGGTCGGAAATAGTCGGAAGATGCCGTTCGAGCGCCCGGATGGCGTCGTCATAACGGCCGAGCGATTCATAAACGTCGGCCAGTGTAAACATTCGTTCGCCGATAGAACTATCCAGTCTCGTACAATTTTCCAAATACGGCAGGGCTCGGTCCGGCTGTCCGTTGTTCGCGTAAAACATACCCAAAGCGGCGCTGTACCGCGCTTCACCGGGGGCCAACCGGTAGGCCGTTGCCAGTTCGGTTTCCGCTTCGTTTAAGCGGCGGGCAAGGATCAGACCATGACCGAGGTTATAGTGCGCAGAGGCTAGGTCGGGTTCAAGCCGCAGTGCCTCACGATAGGCGTCCATGGCTTCATGGAGACGCCCTTGAGCGCCCAAGACGTTACCCAGATTGTTATAAGCCGCGGCGTCGGGACGGATGCTGATGGCCCTCCGGTAAGACGTCTCCGCTTGTTGGAATGCGCCCATACGTTCGGATAGGCTGGCCAGCTGAAAATGGGCTTCCCGGCATTCGGCGTTTATGAGGATGGCCTTCCGGTATGCTTCGGCGGCATCGGACATCTTTCCATCACGCTCTAGACTCAAACCCAATTCAACCGAGGCAAGGGCCTCATTTTCTTTATTTGATCTCGCGCAGCCGTCGCATCCTGAACTGCTAATCAGCACCATAAAAAGACCGATCCCACTTGAAAAAAATCGAATGGACATCATTTTTTTTCGATCAGGGCGATCTGGTCGCGTAGGGCTGCAGCTTTTTCAAATTCAAGATGCCGGACGGCGTCTTTCATTTCGGTCTTGAGGCGTTCGACCAATTTTGCTTTTTCCTCCGGCTCGAGCATGGCGTTATAGTCGGGCAAAGCCTCGGCCACCATACCGTATTCAGACGGTTGTTTTTCAGACAGGTAATCGGCGACGGATGTCGCCCGGAGGATCTGCTCTTTGGATTTCTTGATCGTCATCGGCGTGATGCCGTGAGCCTGATTGTATTCATCCTGCATACGTCGACGCCGTCGGGTTTCGTCGATGACGGCTTGCATTGACTCGGTGACTTGATCGGCATAAAAGATCACCTTGCCGCGTTCGTGACGTGCCGCCCGCCCGGCCGTCTGCATGAGCGAACGCTCGCTGCGCAGGAAGCCCTCCTTATCCGCATCGAGAATCGCCACGAGAGATACCTCCGGAAGGTCCAGGCCTTCGCGAAGCAGATTGATGCCGACGAGGACGTCGAATTCGGCCAATCGTAAATCACGCAGAATATCGACGCGTTCAAGCGCGTCGATTTCCGAATGGATATAGCGAATGCGAATGCGCAGATTGCCAAGGTATTCCGTCAGGTCTTCCGCCATTCGCTTGGTCAGCGTCGTCACCAGTACGCGTTCACGTTTCGCGACCCGTTCACGGATCTCGTGGATCAGGTCGTCGATCTGGTTTTTGACCGGCCGGACCTCGATTTCCGGATCGAGCAGGCCCGTCGGCCGGATGATCTGTTCGATCACGATGCCTTCGCTTTTTTGGAGCTCATAATCCGCCGGCGTCGCACTCACGAAAATGACCCGGTTCAACATCGATTCGAATTCCTCGAACCTCAAGGGGCGATTATCAATGGCCGAGGGCAGCCGGAAACCGTATTCGACGAGATTCGTCTTTCGCGCACGATCGCCGTTAAACATCGCACGAACCTGCGGCAGGGTCACATGGGACTCATCGATAATCATGAGGAAGTCTTTGGGAAAAAAATCGATTAGACAGGCCGGACGCTCTCCTTCCGCACGCGCCCCGATGTGTCGGGAATAATTCTCGATCCCCGAACAATAGCCGAGTTCGAGCATCATTTCAATATCATATTTGGTGCGTTGTTCAAGCCGTTGAGCTTCGACGAGCTTGCCCTGCCTTCGGAATAATTCCAATTGCATTGCGAGTTCATCCTGAATGCGCAAAATAGCCTGGTGAAGCTTCGTTTCGGTCGTGACAAAATGGGTGGCTGGAAAAACGACGGCCTGGACCGGATGTTGAACCAGTTTCTGGGAGACGGGTTCATGATACGACAACGATTCGATCTCATCGCCGAACATTTGAATTCTCAGGTAAGTGTCCTCGTAGGCCGGGTACACGTCGATGATGTCGCCGCGTACACGGAAAGTTCCCCGTTTGAAATCCACGTCATTGCGGTTGTACTGCATTTCGACCAGGCGGCTGAGAACGGTGTTACGGTCGACGGTTTGACCGTTCTCAAGATAGACGTACATGTCTCGATAGTCTTCCGGCGATCCGATACCGTAGATGCAACTGACGGAAGCCACAACAATAACGTCGGAACGTTCGATCAGGGCGCTGGTGGCTCGGAGCCGGAGTTTGTCGATCTCGTCGTTGATCGACATGTCCTTTTCGATGTACGTATCCGACGAGGGGATATACGCCTCCGGCTGGTAGTAATCGTAGTAACTGATGAAGTACTCGACCGCGTTATTCGGAAAGAACTGGCGCAATTCGCCGTACAATTGGGCGGCCAGTGTTTTGTTATGCGACAGGACCAGCGTCGGTCGCCCGTAGGCGGCAATAACGTTGGCCATGGTAAACGTCTTGCCCGAACCGGTGACGCCGAGCAGTGTTTGAAATTTTTGCCCTCGATTCAGCCCATCGAGGAGATCGTGAATGGCACGATCCTGATCGCCGGCCGGTGTATAGTCGCTGACAATCTGAAAAGGACGGTCCATGATCGGCCAACATAGGCAATTGGCAAGTCTTATGAAAGACTTTTGGATTGAGTATTGACAAAAAGGCGGACATCAAATATATTTAGCCATACCTAAAAATTACATCATAAATGGCTAAATTAAAGTTTTTAAAAGTCTTGAATTTACAAACTCTGATGGTTGCGTTGGCGTTGGCCTTTCCGGCCTGCGATGTTTTTTTGCCGGACGTGCCTTCGGAATCAAGGGTGTTGAACGAGCCTATACCGGAGTTATCCTCCGCCGAACTCGCCGCACATCTGCAGGGAGACGAAGAATTCGGTCGTATTTTCAGTGAATCCTCAGGGCTCGGTCCCGTTTTTGTTTCACACTCCTGCGAAAGCTGTCATATCAGCGACGGGAAAGGGCATCCGCTCACGACGTTGACCCGCTTTGGACGCTATGTCGACGGAAACTGGGACCCAATGGCAACATTCGGTGGGCCACAATTGCAAAATCGAGCCATTGCGGGTTTTACAGCGGAATCGATTCCAGCAGGGGCCACGGGGATTGCTCGCTTTTTACCGCCGGCCGTGACGGGTCTGGGTTATCTTGAGGCGGTTCCCGATAGTGTTTTGACGGTGCTGGCGGATCCGACCGATATGAACGGTGATGGAATTTCAGGGGTCGTGAGTTGGATCAATCCGCCCGCTTACTGGACGGCTTCGCCGGGCAAAGTGGAGAATAATGGCCGGTACGTCGGCCGGTTTGGACGCAAGGCCGGGGCGATCGATTTATTTCAGCAGGTCGTGACGGCGTATTTGCAGGACATGGGAATTACGTCCGATTTTGAGCCGGCCGATATTGTCAACCCTCAGGATTCCCGCCAGGATCAGGTCACTGACCCCGAAGTCAGCTCCGCCGTCGTTCAGCAGGTTGTGTTTTATATTCGGACTCTTAAAGTACCGCCGCGACGACATATCGACAATCCGGATGTCATGGCGGGAGAGGCCTTGTTTTCACAGATCGGCTGCCAGGGTTGTCACGTTCCGACGCTTGTGACCGGTCCATCGCATATTCCTGCGTTGAACAAAAAAACGATCCATCCCTACACCGATCTGCTATTGCATGACATGGGACCGGACCTCGACGATGGATATGCGGAGGGAAGTGCGACGACATCGGAATGGCGTACGACGCCGTTGTGGGGTCTCGGGTTGAGCAAGAACTCTCAGGGCGGAAGATATTTTCTGCTGCATGACGGCCGGGCGGCGTCCATCGAGGAGGCGGTTGAATTTCACGGCGGCGAAGCCGCCTCGAGCCGGACCGCTTTTTTCGGACTGTCGTTGGAACAAAAACGTCAGATCTTGCGGTTCCTCGAGTCGCTCTGATGCAGACCACGCGGCGACGGTTTATCCGGGTGATCGGTACCGCGATGGCTGCCGGCTCCATGATAGGGGCTTCAGGGTGCGCGCGATACGTCTTGCGAGGGGTTGTCGAGGAAGACAAAATTCGTATTCCGAAGGCCGATGTTACCGCCAAGCCGTTCGTCGTCGTTGAAACCGCTTCGTTACGCTATCCGATATATGTGGCTGCGGATTCAACCGGACAGTGGAAGGCGCTGGGGTTGCGGTGCACTCATCGGGGGTGCGAAGTTCAACCGGGAGAAACGCTGTTAATTTGTCCCTGTCATGGGAGTGAATATAACCGTGATGGAACCGTCGTCCAGGGGCCGGCGGAAAATCCCCTGCAACAATTCAAGGTAACCGTCGATGAAAACCATCTCACGATTCACGTTCATTAGTCTGATAACCGTCACGGCGCTGGTCGCGCAGGACGATACGACCCTGGCCAAGGATGCCATTTACGCACGGCCCTTCATTACCGGCGATCTTCAAAGCAGCCTGTCCGTAGGCGGGTATTTCGAAGGCAATACGAACTATTTTTCCGAAGACGGGATTTCGGAAGGGTTCTCCATGGAACTCCGGCGCTTCAACGTTTTTCTGTATTCTTCTCTGCACTCCCGAATCAAATTTTTATCCGAGCTGGAATTCGAACACGGTACGGAAGAAATTGCCATCGAAACCGCCCAACTGGATTTTCAGTTAGATCCCGCCTTTTCCGTTAAAGCGGGTATTTTACTCGTACCGATCGGGCAGTACAATATCAATCACGATAGCCCGAAATGGGAGTTTGTCGATCGTCCGCTGGTTACGACGGAAATCATTCCTTCGACGCTCTCGGACGTGGGATTCGGATTTCACGGGAGGTTTCGCCGCCAGGAATGGACGTTTGCGTATGACGCCGTCGTAGTCAATGGTCTCGGCGACGGCATTATTCTAAACGACAACGGGAGAACGGATCTGCAGAGCGGTAAACGAGAAGCCGTTTTCGAAGAAGATAACAACGGTTCCCCCGCGTGGGCGGCCCGGCTCTCCACCCGCTACGGTCGTGTCGGGGAAATCGGACTCTCGATGTACCGCGGCGTCTATAATTCATACAAAATCGAAGGGGATGCCGTGGATGCGAAACGTCACGTGACGATCTCAGCACTGGATTATTCGCTCTCGTTATGGAAGGCGACCGTCCAAGGAGAAGCGGCGATTGTGAGACTCGATGTACCGTCGACGATCCGTGAGTTGTACGGGAACCAGTGGGGCATGTACATTGAGGGAATCTATCCGCTCTGGCAGGGGTGTATCGGTGATTTCGAGCGCCTGCGCGTCAATGTTAACCTGCGATATGAAACCGTGGATTTCAACACCGGTACGTTCACCGGACTCGGTGCACCAATCAAAGATGACGTATCCGCCGTCGTTGCAGGGTTCAGCATACGACCTACCGCAACGACGGTGATCAAGGCAAACTACCGGCGCCATTCGATCCGCGATATTCTCGGAAACGCCGCCGTCACTCAAGCCGGATTTCAGGTTGGGATCGCGAGCTACTTTTAGAATCGCTTGACAGCCAACGGCAAATGGGCTAATATTACGGCATTGCAGATAACCAAGGAGAATTCCATGAAATTTTTCATCGATACGGCGAATCTGAATGAGATTCGCGAAGCCGCCTCGATGGGCGTACTCGATGGGGTCACGACCAATCCCTCTCTGGTCGCGAAAGAAAAAGTCGACTTTATCGAATTGCTAAAAGAGATTTGTAAGGTCGTTAACGGCCCCATTTCTGCCGAAGTAGTGAGTACGGACTTCGAGGGAATGATGAAGGAGGCGTATAATCTTGCGAAAATTCACGAGAATATAACAGTCAAAGTTCCCCTGATCAAATCCGGGCTTCAGGCGTGTAAAAAACTGACCTCGGAAGGCATTAAGGTCAACGTGACGCTTTGTTTTTCCCCAAATCAGGCGTTGCTGGCGGCCAAAGCTGGCGCGACGTTCATCAGTCCGTTTGTCGGACGGCTGGACGACATCAGTACGAGCGGGATGCAGTTGATCGAAGAAATTGTCACGATGTACGACAATTATGGCTACAAAACCCAGGTGTTGGTCGCGAGCGTACGGCACCCCATGCATGTCGTAGAGGCCTGCCAGATCGGCGCTCATGTGTGTACGATGCCTTTCAAAGTCATCGACCAGTTGATCCATCACCCACTGACGGACATCGGACTGGAAAAATTCTTGGCCGATTGGGAAAAAATGAAGAGCGGGAAGTAATTTTACTCTGTTGTACCATTTTTGCGTTTGAGAGAAACTTTCGGAGAACATCATGCGTCTATTCTCTCAAACGCTTTTTTATTTGGATGTTAAACCATGAAGCAACTTTTCCTTTTCATTACACTGCTGGTCGTGCCGGGGGTACATGCCCAGGACGACTTAACGGGGTCGCGACAAAACGCGCTGACGAAGGCAATCCGCAAAGTCTCTCCGGCGGTCGTGGGCATCAATGTCGTGTCCATCAAAGAATACACGTACCGAAATCCATTTTTCAACGACGAGTTCTTCAGCCAGTTTTTCCCAAAACAGCGTTATTACGACAAGGTCAAGGGCCTGGGGTCGGGATTTCTCATTTCCGAGGACGGGTATATTTTGACCAATGAACACGTCGTACTGAACGCCGTAGAAGTCGTCGTCACCCTGACCGACGGGTCGAAGTATCCCGCGCAGATCGTCGGTATGGACCGTTCCAGCGACATTGCGCTGCTCAAAATCAAACCGGACCGGCGTTTGCCGTTTTTACGATTCGGGGATTCCGATGATCTGATCATCGGCGAATGGTCGATAGCGCTGGGCAATCCGTTCGGCCTCTTCGACATCAGCAATAAACCGATCGTTACGGTCGGCGTCATCAGCGCCATCAATCAGGATTTTGGAGTCGTCGAAGGCAATCACGTGTATCAGGGCATGATCCAGACGGATGCCGCGATCAACGGTGGCAATTCGGGCGGGCCCCTGGTCAATGCACTGGGCGAGGTGATCGGTATCAACACGTTTATCTACAGCGGAAATACCAATTCAAAAACCAACATCGGTATCGGTTTCGCCATTCCGATCAATCGCGTGGCACGAATCCTGGATGACCTGAAGGAAAAAGGCGCAGTGGACCGGAATTTTACCATGGGGTTTAAATATCAGCCCGTGGATCGGATGCTCGCGCAGTATTTAAAGATGACGGATCCGAAGGGAATCGTGATCTCGGAGATCGCCCGCGGCGGGCCCGCCGATCAAGGCGGCCTTAAAGTAGGGGACGTGATTACAAAAATTAACGGTCGTACAGTAGCGGGAGAATACGACTTTCAGAAAATCGTACTGGGTGACGACCTGCGCGTCGGTGACGTCGTGAGTCTGGACATCATTCGTGACGGGAAAGAGTTTACGGTTAGACTGAAACTGTCGCGAAGCTAAAGCCGCTTGCCGAGAACGACGGTTTGTTTAGCCGTCTTGTGAAAACCGGGCGTTTCGGAAATGGCTTCTACAAATACGATATAGATGCCCATCCGGGCCATGGTTCCTTCCTTGGTGCGTCCGTCCCACGTGATTTCGCGGTGTGATCCCGACGGGGAGTTATTCAGAAGCGTCCGGATCAAACGTCCATGGTTATCGTAAATCCGGACCGTCAATCGCGACTGCGATATCGGAATATCGATGCGTATCGTCGTTGCCGCCTGAACGTCGTGTAAAAATGGATTCGGTGTTGCAGAAATTCTAATTCGAGATGATAGAGTCTCGGAAAAAATACTGTTGATCCGACCCGGTGTTCCCCCTTCCACAAAGACACAGGACCCCCAATTGTTTCCGTCATTACTTGTGCCGCCCGGGCGAATCCGTTCGAGCGAGAATCCGTCAGACCCGCCCCACTGAGGCTGATAATTGATGCTGTCGATTGTCGTTCCAATCAGGTCGCGTAAGACGACGGCGCTGCCATTGTTGTTTAACGATGAGAGGCCGGTTGCGGGTTTGACGATCGAACCGGCCGGTGAGTTGAACCGACTCGGCAGAATACCGGTGTTGGTGAAAACCAGATAAGCGCCGGGCGCAATCATCAAATCGGCTGTCGAAAGGATCGCACGTGAATTGCCGATATCGAGACTCCAATTGAGCAGATTTTGAGTGGAATCGCTTACGTTCAGAATCTCGATGTACTCGGCCTCCCCGGAAAGTGGGGCATACATGATTTCATTGATGATCACACTGCCCGGTGAAAAGGCCGTGACGCCAAGGAGGCTGTTGGCCTGTCCGGCTGTATGTCCACCGTTCGCCAGACTAGCATTCCAGTTGGACGCATCGGTAGACGGTTCATCCACGCTGTATCGTTCGATACTGACGGCTTTTCGGCCTCCCCAGCCGGGATAGTACCGCAAACTGTCAACGGTTGCACCGATCCCATCGCGTAAAACCACGTCATCGCTGTCGTTGTTCAACGACGGCATTCCGGAAATAAAAATAATCAGCGAGTCCGGCAGACTGAGTTTTCCTGTAATTGCGGTATCCCCGGAGAGCACTCGATACGTCCCGGATGCCATCCAGGCATCGACCGGAGTGATCGTTTTGGAAGATGTTTGATCGCGGACCGTCCAGTTTTTTAAGTTGACCGGAACGTTTGAACGGTTTGTAATTTCGATAAATTCGGATTGATCGGTTCCGGGGTCGGCGAGAATTTCGTTGATCACGACAGAGGCTGCGGCCACGCGAAAGATGATCGTAGCAATGGCTTCATTGTTTTCCGCTCTTTCATCGACGGCATAATCGATAACGATCCACAGACGCACGGAATCGGGCGCCGTGCCGGGAGTCGGCCACACGAGGTCGATCGTCGTAGTGGCTCCGGAAGAAAGAGCCGCCATATTTACTGAATCCACTCGCTCGGACATGTCCCGAAGGCCGTCATTATCAGTATCGGCAAAAAGAATTACCGTCGACGGCGTGGACGCCATCAATCCAAGGTTGTGAATCGCGACGGAAATGGTCGTGACCCGGCCTTTTTCGGGGAATGTCGGCGAGATGGCGATGTCTTCCGAAAAAACGGCGAGGTCATTGGGGACAGGAGAGATGGAATTGACGAATCCCGGCGTGGCACCGGCAGCATTTATGGATGTCGACCAGTTGTCCGAATAGGTAGACAGTGAATCGGTATGGCGCCGTTCCAATGAGCGACCGCTCGCGCCTCCCCAGTCGTCCAAGTATTGAAGGCTATCGCTCGGAATTCCAAGGCTGTCGAAGAGGCCGACCAAGTCGCCGGAATTGTTCAACGTCGGAAAATTGGAAAAGAAAATCCGATGACCGGGAGCAGAAGGGAATTGACCTAAAAACGCCACTGAGTCTTTACCGATCACCGCGAATTCACCCGGAGCGAGAAGAAAATTTGTACTCGTTATCGTTCTTTTGCTTGCAAATGCCGTCTGGTCCGAATTCCCGTCCGCAACTTGCCAATTTCGTAAATCGAGGGTATCGGTCGACCGATTATATATCTCGACCCATTCCGATTGTCCGGTGGCCGCATTGTAGTAGATTTCGTTGACGACGAGACTCCGGGGCCGAATTCCGATTCTAAGCGTCGAGGTCCGCTGATCATTTCCGGCGAATTCATCCGGAGAGGGTAGGACCGTGGGCCCGTCAAGACTGGCGATGACCGCGTAGAATCGGTATTCCAGATCGAAGATTGTGCCCAAAACTTCAATGGAATCGCCGGAGGGTAAGGAAGCGCTAACGGTAATGCTGTCTTCGATCTCCGCTTGTTCGGGGATCGAATTCATGTTACGATCGTCGTAGAAGCGGACCGTGAAGCTGCTGACGGCGGTCAAACCGTTGTTCGTCACGACGGCACGTACGGCTACGGAATCGCCAGCAGACGGGATTGCCGGGGAAAACGATAATGCCGTCGAGGACAACGACAGGTCAAATTGCGGAACGGTGGTGACGGAATCACGCCGCCGGTTATTATTTACAATCGTATCCGCCGCCGGTAAAACACCGGATTCGCGAAGGCTTGCGATAAAATAATGAGTCCCGATCGGAAGCGTTGCGGATGTGACCGATAAAATAACGGAGTCCAGCCGTGCGAGAGTCGGGACGTTTGTGCTGTCGAGAATTTCAGAATCATCCGGGATTCCATCGCGGTTGGCGTCGGCGTAAAAGACAAGGACGCCGCTTTCGACTGACCGGATTCCCGTATTTTTGACGAGTGCGTCAATACTGACGGCCGTACCGCTCGGCGGAGAAGGCGGGTTGAATGTGATATTGGCAACGTTGAGATCGAGTGTCGGCGGCGCTCCGGGCGTGCCATACAAAAGCACACTGTTGGTCCAATTGCCGACGGCAGAATTAGGAGTTAATGAAATGTTCTCGTCGGCATACCCTTCCTGATTGTCGATCGAGTATTGATATGCCGAAAGAGTATCCCGATTGACTGCGGCGGGTTTGATTAAAATAATTCTTTCCGCGGTGGAATTATTGAGTCCGCCGTTTCCAAACGTCGTCCCGGAAATTTTCAGAATCCGGGCGGTGTCGGGGATGATCGAACTGTAAAGGCCGGTAAGTAGGCTGTAATCCGCATCCAAAACAATTCCAAACTGCCCGGGATAAAGCAAGAGCCCTTCACCTGCCGATACGATCTTGTCGGAATCATTTCCGCCTGCATTATCGGAAATGATCCAATTGGTCAAATCGTACGTTTGAGTCTTGCTATAGTTGAAAATTTCGACGTATTCATCCGTGGATTCGTTGTCCAATGGGTCAAACATGACCTCTGTAATCGTGACGCTGTCCGTCTGGGCGGCCAGGGTAGTTCCCTGAAGAAGTATCGCTACGATCAGGCGTTTCATGGTCACTGGAGGCGGTGAAGGGCGCCGTCTTTGAATTGAAGGATGTGGATGGAGGAATTGGCCCCGTGCCTGGGAGATAGCGTGATGTCGTTATGCAGGCCCTTTTTTTGAATACCCTGTCGAAGAGCGCGTGCCATACGGTCCGACGTCGTCGCTCCGTCCGCTACGAGGGAGGTAATGACCTGCGCGAGATCGTATCCGTAATACGATTCCTTTGATGGGTCGCGCCCGAACATCTGGGCATAACGCCGGTTAAACGCCTTCACGTCCTCGCGTCCGGGATCGATGAAATACTCCGAGACCATGATGGCCCCTTTCACGTAGGGCTGGTGAAGACGCAGTTCATTCAAATCAACCCACGAATCTTCGCCGAGAAAAGTCGCCTGGATATTGTAAAATGCCATTTGCGGCGCGATATACTTGATGTCATCGGTGTAGATCGGAAGAAAAATGGCGTCGAGTTGCAGCGGCGTGGCATGGTCCTGCCCGTCTTCTTCGGCGGCCGGATAGTAAACGTTGTACAACGAGTCGATTTGTTTTAAGGACATCGTTGCCGCGTTTCGATGAATACGGTCGAGCAGTCCCCGTTTTCGGATCTGCAGCAGTTGTGCCCGAAAATCGACGGTATTGTCGTAAAAGCGCTCATTGGCGACGATCCGTCCACCCTTTTTTTGTATCACGTCGGCAAACCGGTTTGCTGCGCTTTCGCCGTACGGATCCGAAGGAGCAAGAATGGCGAACGTCTTGAACTTAAGACGTTCCGTCACATACGTTGCAAGCTGATCGGTACGGTCGAGTAAAGGCGTATTCGCCTGATAGACGAACGATCCGATATCGGTTAAACCCGATTTCGTTGCCGTTGGAGAGATGACGGGAATCCGGGCTTTCTGAAAGATTGCGGCGGCTGCGGCCATCATCTGGCTTTCGGCCGGACCAATGACCAGGGCGATATCATCGGCTTCCGCGATTGCCTGAGCCGCCTGAACGCTCCGGACGATGTCAGATTGATCGTCAAAGGTCAATAATTCGATCGCTGGATTGTTGTTCCTGTTGAATTCTCGGAAAGCCAGCGTTGTTCCCTCCAAGATATGGCGGCCAACGTCACTCATGGGTCCAGACAGGGAAACGATGATAGCGACTTTGACCGGCGTCGGTTCGACGGATTTAGCCCGATCGAGTACGTCTTGAATATGGCGTTGAATCTTTTTTTCACGTGCAGGGATCGAGCGAAGTAATGCAATGGCTTCGCCCGGACGGCCGTGATCCAGCAGACGCTCGGCGAGAGCGATAGGAATGGCTGCATCCTCCAGCGAATCGGCCAGTATACGCAGATGCGGGTATGGGATGGCGTTCCGGTACAATTCGGTTTTCAATATTTCGGCTTCACGTAACGATTTATTCTGAGTAGCGTTGCCGGCTTCCGCCATGAGCTGTCGAACCGTCTCGACGTAGTCGCCCAGATAAAAAGCGCTGCGTGCGGCCAGCAGACGGCCTGCACCGCGATGCCGACTTTCGCCGAAGCGGTCGACAAGTGTTGCCGCATACTGATGGGCATCACGGTAATCGGTGTACTGATAGGCAATCTGGGAAAGCAACAGCAATGCAGCCGTATTATTTTCCGGCTCACGATCCTCCAAGAAGACGTTGAGAGCGGTCCGGTAAGCCTGGTCCTTTTGTCCGGCCTGATACTGCTTCAGAGCATCCGCAAACGTCTGGCTCACCGCCTGTTGCAAGGGGAGTAGAAGGCCGAAAAAGGTTAGTATTTTCATGAAATGCGAGGTACTGTTTTGATGGCAAAAATATATTGGTCGAATTCCCTTAATCCAATAGAAATAGACATTAAAAGAAAAAAAATCGTTTGACAAAAGGAGTTTTGTTTCTATATTGCCCGCCCATGTTGGTAAGTTTGACATAAAAAATAAAATATAATTCAGAAGGAGTTTTCAATGCCGAGTCATAAGTCTGCCGAAGAGCGCGTGCGGCGGAATGAGCGAGATCAAAACAAAAATCGCCATTATAAAAAGAAAATGAAGGACGCTTTGAAAGACGTTCTCAATGCCGGCGACAAAAAAGCCGCGACGGAAAAGCTATCGCAGTTCAGTTCCCTGATGGACAAAATGGTATCCAAGGGAATCATCAACAAGAACAAATCGGCTCGTTACAAGTCACGTATGGCCACCAAAGTAGCTGCAAAAGCGTAAATCAAGACACGTCTATGTCGGGCGTGCCGGCGATGTCGGTACGCCTTTCTTTTTTTCCAGCGTAATGCCTCGCGACGCCGCTTCTTCCATTAGGACATCCCGATCAAGAAAAGGCACTTTGTCGTCACCCACGTACTGGAACTTTTCGTGGCCTCGTCCTGCGATGACCAGCGTGTGGCCACCGGACGCATATTCCAATCCCCGGCGAATAGCGGAACGGCGGTCCAAAATAGATTCGGTGTTGGCGCCTGCAACACCTTCCATGATATCACCAATAATGGCTTCCGGTGATTCATGATGGATATCGTCTGTCGTAACGATGACATGATCGGCGAGCCGGCTGGCAATGCGACCCATCATCGGACGCTTGGTTCGATCCCTCGAACCTGGGCATCCGAAAATGCAAACGAGTTCTCCACGGGCAACGGTTCGTACCGCCTCTAATAAATTTTCCAACCCATCCGGGGTATGCGCAAAGTCGATGATGACGTCCAGTAAAGGTGATGTGTACCACTCGAAACGACCGTTCACGCCATCAAAGGTCGTCCATCCGTGTAACAGGGAATCGTGATTTACACCGAGACACCTCAGCGTCTCCAGCGCCAGAAGCTGATTGATCCGGTTATAATCGCCGGGCAGCAATGAGGGGAGCCTGAGTATATGTCCGTTCCACGACGTTTCAATGGTATCGGTTTGAGTTGTCCTGGAAATGTCCACTGCAATTTTCTTTGCAAGGGGCAATTCGTCAAATAGCCTTAGACCAAACGGGTCCTGAGTGTTGATGATCGCACACCCCTCCGGTTTTACCATCGAAAAAAGTTTTTTTTTGGTGGAATAATAATCGTCCATCGAAGGGTGCAATTCGGCGTGTTCATGCGTGAGGTTCGTAAACAGGGCAACATCGAATGTCAGGCGGCTAACTCGTTCAAGCTTCAGTCCGTGGGACGACACTTCCATAACGCCGTGCGTCATGCCTTTTGTCTTTGCGACATGAAGCAGACGATGCAATTCAAACGCAGGCGGTGTCGTGTAATCCGTCGGTAGCCTGAGGTCGCCAATTTCGATTCCGGTCGTTCCGATAAAAAAACACTTCCGGTCCGATGCGCGCAGGACGTGATGGATAATCGATGCCGTCGTCGTTTTGCCATTGGTGCCGGTAATGCCGACCAGGTGAATGGGCAAATCGGTCGTTTCATAAAAGCTTGCAGCCAGATTGGCCATATCGGCCATCAGGTGGGTCGATGAAACAAATGCGATATCGGGGTACGTGTTGAGCAGGGCGTCATCGAACGGTCCCGCACCGACAATTGCTTTCGCGCCTGCCGCAATCGCCTGAGGAATGAATTTTCGGCCGTCCGTCCGTTCTCCGGTCACGGCAAAAAAAACCTGTCCCCGCTGAACCAGACGAGAGTCCGACTGGAAGCCGTTGACGCGTATGCGGCCGGTCGACGGAAGGCTCTGGAGTGAACAGCTTGGGCTCAAAATCTGGTCGAGACGCTTTTCCATTTACAGAAACCCGTCACCGCCGGGTGACGGCCGATATTGCCGTAAGACTTCTTCGATACCGGTGGAGAATTTCCTGAGGGTTTGCGCGTATTCCCGATATCGCTGGCTGGTAGCGGCCAGGGAGTTGATCTGAGAGGCGATTTCCTGAAATGAGCCGGAAATCTGTTGGTTGGATAAACGTTGATGTTGAATGGCCACATAGATCTGGCGGGCGGCTTCCGCCGAGCGTTTTGCCCACGACGAAATATCCTGTAAGAGACGATAAGTGGTTTCCGCCGA
The DNA here is from genome assembly GCA_964478735.1 of uncultured Bacteroidota bacterium. GTDB lineage: Bacteria > CLD3 > CLD3 > SB21 > SB21 > CAYZJB01. The sequence continues at coordinate 40,279 of CAYZJB010000005.1, forward strand.
ATCAAATGCCAGATCCGTCTGTTCCACGTTTTCGATCGAGGTTGCCACGAGACGCTGAGTCGATCCGTGGATGTTTTCGATGAGGGAACGGGTCTTTGCAATGGCCTGGTTGACACGGTCCGAGAGGTCACGAACTTCCTGGGCGACGATCTTGAATCGCTTGCCGTATTCGCCCGCGGAACTTGCTTCGATGGCGGCATTGAGAGCGATAAGGTTGGTATCGTCGGCAATGGAGGTGACGAGTTCCAGAACCTGTTCGATTTCCCGCATCGTTTCGCTCAACTGGATGATGTCGGAAAGGGCGGTTTGATTTTTTTCACGTACGCCGCCGAGGTGGCGTACCGATTCCGTCATGTTTTTTAATCCTTCAGCGGATCGTTTTTCCGTATCATCCGCCATGGAAACGACGGCGCTTGTCTTATCGGCAATTTCGACGGACGATTGCACCATGGTTTCGAGTGTCGCCGACGTCTGACGGGCTGACGACGACTGCGTCACGATCGATTGGCTCTGTTCCTTGGAGATGTCGACAATGAGTTGTGATCCGGCGTGCATCTCGGAACTGTAGTGTTGGAGGCGAGTAATGTTGTGTCGCATACGGTCCAGCATGTGCAACATGGCACGGTAGAGGGGATAGGCCGCTCCGATCCTGGTCGATTCTGCGTTTGGCAATTCGCCTTTGACCGCGAGACGGATAAGGTTCATCACGGCTCCTTCCGTCCTTCGCATGCGCAAAAACCCTACCGTGATGATGAGAAACCAGACAAATTGTGCGGCCAGAAAATGATCCATTGCCGTTGGATAATGGATCGTCTGAAGCGGAGCCAGCACGGCAAGGAGCGCGCCGAGCAGTACATTGGATACACCATACATTGCAACGACCGCAGCAATCGAATGGCGTGGTACGACCGGCCATCCCTTGAGGTCGGACGCAACTTCGACGTACGCTTCTTCCGGCCATGTCAGCAGCGGTGTCGTAGCCAATAGCGTTACACAGCCGATGGTTACATAAATAAACGCCGGGATGGCCGTAACCTGTGTTGCCAGTGCGAGTAGCCCCGGGAGGGCGACGACACAGATGAAATACGATGCATGCTGGATGATGCGCTCTCGGTAAATGAGGGACGCCGTGTCGATTGAATGATCGGAACGCCATGCGTGACGCCACGGCCGCGCCGTAAAAAATTGAATGCCCAGCCATATCCCGCAGCCCATCATCATCCAGACCAGACACGCCTCGCGGATCGTGCCGTAGTAAAGGGGAGTCCATAGTTTGATTAGAAAAAGGCTGAGCGCTGCCGTCAGGATATGTCCTGAACGGATCAGCATTGCAACGTGGGGAAATAGGAGTGGAAATCGCTGATTAAGAGATCGAAATAAACGAGCCGCTATAGACATGAACAAGCCGTGTCAAAAGGTCTTGTTCAAACTTAGAAAACGATCGATTGAGTTTCAAGCTATGCGTTTTCGGCGCGGCCGAAAATCGTACTTAGAATCTCTAACGCACGACCGGAGTTCCGCCTGGGGAGGCTCCAGAAATGCTGATTTTCCGATTTTCCATAACTCGACTGAAGGTCCGCCAATTTGAAACGTGCTTCACTGACTTTTCGCAAATCCGTTGTCGTCACGAAATAGACAACGCGGTCCGTGTGTGTAATACACCGCATGCGATCTCCTATGATTTTGTACTCATGATGAGCAGATAGAATGCCACAAGTAGGAGAAGAAAAATGCTGATAGGGAAAAGAAGGCCAAAAGTCCCGACTAAAACCTGCGGGGAATAAAATACGAACGCAATGGCCAGAAAGAGAAAGCCAAGTATCGTAAACCCAATAATCCGCAGAAAAGTCTTATTTTTTGGCATAGCTTAGATTTATGAGAAACCAATGTAATTTTAGCAATTCCAATGCCATGATTGTTATTTATGTAAGCAACATATTTACAATAATTTAATTCAAATAAAATCGATAGTTTGCTGAATCTTTATGGCTCAGGCAAATAATTAGTGTATCATTATGATACATTTTATTGCTCTTAAGTACTTGATTTATATTGAAATCATGGTATATTAGCGCTCATTGAGGCTGAATTTTGATGAAGAAGCTACTAATTACAGGTGGTACGGGAACGCTGGGCAGTCATCTCGTCCGTCTCGCTCGAAATCAAGGTAGTTGGGCCGAAATCCACTCAACCTATCACACATTGAACCCCAACTATCATCGAGTGTACTGGCATTACGCCGACGCACGGAATGGCCTGTTCGACGTATTACAGAAAACGCAACCGACCCATATTCTGCATACGCTTGCCATGACCTCACCGGACGAATGCGAGAGCCGAAAGCTCGAAGCGTGGGAAGTGAACGTCAAATCGACGCAAGAAGTGGCGCAATTTGCCGAAAACAACGGCTCCCGCCTCATTTTTACATCGACGGATCTGATCTTTGACGGCAAGACCGGCGGCTATACCGAATCGGCCCATAGCGCTCCGGTCAATTTTTACGGGGATACAAAAGTCGAGGCGGAAAACACGATCCGGGAAAACATGCCGTCCGGAAATTACGTTTTGATCCGGCTCAGTCTTATGTACGGGTTCAATTACAATGGCCGGAAAACGTTTTTTGACTTTATGGTCGATCACGTCAAAAACCGGAGAATGCTGGAACTGTATCATGATCAGATTCGGTCCATGATCAGTACGCCTAATGCCGCGGAGATTTTGATGAAGCTGGTAACCCACGATTTTACCGGAGTCCTGCATGTGGGAGGCCCTCGATCGGTATCGCGGTTTCAATTCGGAAAAAAGCTGGCCGAACGTCTGGGTGTACCATCGGAATGTGTCGTCTCGACGTCCATGCAGCATACGACGGGGAGGGCTCGGCGACCGGCCGACGTTTCCCTCAATACCGGTCTTCTACAAAAAATCCTGGATGTAAAACTCCTTGACATCGATGACGGACTTCGGCAAGTTTTGTCCATTCATAGTCCCATTCAACCTTAGAGGAGGAGTTATGTCCGATCCTGCAATCAATGCGTTGCAACCCTACTATGTGCTTGTTGAAGAGGTCATTGCGTCTTTAGGCGTCGGCGCTGATCAATGCCGTGTCAAGGACCAGTCGGGAAATGTCGTAGCGGGCCAGTGGAATTTACGAAAAGGGTCGGCCAACATTTACGTCGATGTGTATGCCACGAAAGACGGGTATGGCTACTGTTGCGTCGCTTCTCCGATCATGGAGATCAAGACGGACAAACTCAAAGAATTCTATGAAAAGCTCCTCAACATCAACCATCAGATGTATGCGGTAAGTTTTTCGATCAATCAGGGCTGGGTGTGGCTCCGCGCGCTGCGGGAGTGCAAGGGAATGGATGCTGATGAATTGAAAGCCATGTTCGATCGCGTCGGGTGGTATGCCGACCATTATGACGACGAACTCAAAGGCGAGTTCGGCGGCTAATTGGCGATCTGCCGAGCTTTCAGGGCAAGACCTTCTATTTTTTTTGAGAAAATACGCTGGACTTCATTACGGTCCTCTGAAGGGACGTCCTGCAAGAAATTTTTGTAGTTGCGAAGAACACCCGCAACGATGTTTTTGGCCTCGATGATTTCCCGTTCTTCCGCGCCTTCGGACGTCACCACGTCGAGAGTGGTGAGGGCTTCGTTGATTTCCTGGGCCATGGTAATCGATTTTTTTTTGGATTCTGTATTCATCTCAAGTGCTCCCTTTCACGTACGATTAGTTTAACGAGAGGCCTTTTAAAAAGCAACGGCCATGCGTACGCATATCAGAGAGTGGATTCGACACCATGAGAACGAGATTCTGGACTTGCGCCGTTCGCTGCACGCAGAGCCCGAACTCAGCCATGCCGAGTTCCATACCTCCGCCCGAATCCGTGATTTTTTGAGCCGGTATGACGTTCCGGTCCATGAACAAGTCGCTGGAACCGGCTTACTTGCTGAATTGGGAACGACGGCCGGTAAAGCGTTTGCGCTGAGGGGAGACTTGGATGCCTTGCAGGTGACCGAAGAAACGAGTTTGCCGTTTGCAAGCCGGGTTCCGGGAGTGATGCACGCCTGCGGGCATGACGTTCACGCCACGATCATTGCAGCGACCAATGCCGTGCTGTCGGCCTTTCGATCCGATCTTCGCGGTCGCGTCAAGTTCATTTATCAGCCGGCCGAAGAGGCCGACGAGGGTGGGGCTGAGCGCATCGTCCGTGAGGGCCATCTTGACGACGTGGCGGCGATTATCGGTATTCATGTCGATCCGGCGCTGGAAGTTGGCCGCATCGGTCTCAAGGACGGCGCCATGATGGCCTCGATCGATTTTTTTGCCGTCACGATCAAAGGTCCCGGCGGACATGGGGCACGACCGCATCAAACGACCGACACGGTCTTTGTTGCGTCTCAAGTACTAAACGGGATATACCAGCTGACGGGGAGGTATCTCAGCCCGCTGGAGTCACCGGCCGTGATTTCCGTCGGTTCCATTCGCGCCGGTCATCAGGCCAATGTGATTCCCGAATCGTGTACGCTGTCCGGCACGATGAGGGCCCTGGACGATGCGTCACGCCAGAAGCTCCGAAGCTTGCTTGAGGGCGTCATTAGCCACACGTGTCAAATGTATGGGGCCGAATATACGATAGACATCAAAATCAATGCTCCGCCTGTAATCAACGATCATGGCCTGGGCCGCCGGGTACGTCAAACGGCTGAACAGACATTTGGAACGGATTCTGTCGTTACACTGGAATTTCCGATGATGGCAAGTGAAGATTTTGCTTACTACCGTCAAAAATGTCCGGCGTATTTTCTCCGTCTTGGAGTCCAATCCGGTCCTGACACATCCTACCCGTTGCATAACCCGAAATTTTGTGTTGATGAACGAGTCATTGCGGTCGGAGTCGAATTACTTGCCAATCTGGCGCTGGATTATTTTGAAAAAGAGGAGCCCGCATCGTAACACACACATTGAACCGATGCGGGCCTGGGGGTATAAGAGGCTTTTTTGCGAGCGCTAAGCGGACTTAATTTTTGCCGGTTTAAAGATGCTCTTGATAATTTCTAAACACGAAACTGCGTTTTCTTCCGGAAAGCTCCAATAGTGCTTTTTGTCGTAATAGCCGTACGTGTAACCGAAATTGGCCAGCTTGAATTTAGCTTCCAGAATCTGCTTCGGTTCCAGACCGGCCACCGAAACCATGACTCGCGGTTGCATCGTTGTTAAAGCTTTCATGTCGTCCTCCGACTATCTAAATTTCAATCAACATTTCCAAAGGTCACTTATCGTAGCCGGTTAACAGTAGAAGCAACATATGTGCCTATTTATTCCTTGATGCTTACAAAGTAAATCGTATTTGTTATTATGCAACTTAATGCGATACATCCGCTTATTCCATGCCCAGACAGTGTCAAAAAAGTGGGGAAAATTTCGTCACTTGTGGCTTTACTGAGACACTCATGAAAAATTTCTTGCACCATACAGGCAATTCCAAGTTCCGTGCTATCATTGCAGCCGGGGGCGGTTGGGAAACCCTCCATTTTGATCGAGGTCAGTCTCATGTCGATTTTGTACTGGATCTGACCCATTTCGGGCAGAACCCTGTGCCCTGGATCACATTTGGATCCGATGTAGAGACTCCAGGGCAATCGGTCCGGGAGATCGGCTGGCTGACGCGTATCGTATTTCCTACCTTGCCGTCCTACGACTGGGCCTCTCTGGAAAGGCTTTATCAACCGGATTCAAAGGGCAGGTTAAGTGAAAAACTTGCCTTCATGTATCTACGATGGCTTGGTGAAGTAGCTCGTATGGATCCCGCGGTGGTAATTGCGGCGGCACGACTCGCCGCAGACCATCCCCTTGGAAAATTGTTCGGAGACATCGCCGGTTATGTCACGACTCAAAGCGCAATCCGTTTTCCATTGCCTCGACTTGAAATCAGCGAACCGCATGCCCATCGGATAGGTTCGATTCCACGGGCTATGGAAAGCGAGGGGCATCCTCTTGAACCGGAGCGAGTTGACGAATTTTTCAGTGCGGGAGTCCTACGAAATGCCATGTCCTACGAAGATCGGCCATCGCAGAAAGTTCTTGCTCGTCGTGTTGCGCAGGCGTTCAATGACGGGGATTTACTCCTGGCCGAGGCCGGGACGGGCACGGGCAAATCGCTCGCGTACCTCGTTCCGGCGGTGATGTGGTCTGTCCAAAACGGGTTTCCGGTCGTCGTCAGTACTCACACAAAGAACCTGCAAGATCAGCTCTTTTTCAAGGACATCCGATCCCTGACGCCGTTGATGGATTTCCGCGCTCTTCTGGTCAAAGGGCGGCAGAATTACCTGTGCCGGAAAAAAATTCGCGAGTTGTATGAGGAGTCAACCAGTCTGGTCAAGCCGGGGGAGCGTCTGGCCGCTTTGCCGCTCGTTTTCTGGGCCGCGAGAACGCAATCGGGTGACATATCCGAATGTACTGCCTTCGATTCCGACCGCTATCCGGGCCTGTGGCAAAAACTGGCGAGCGATCCCGTTCACTGCCAGATCAAAAAGTGTTTGCCGACATGTCCGGTTCGCCAGATTCGGGACGAAGTACGGAATGCACACGTCATTGTTGTCAATCACGCGCTTCTCTTTTCCGACCTGATTGCTCAGAACGCCATTCTCGGGGATTATGCGCACGTGGTTTTTGATGAAGCGCACCACCTCGAAAAGGTCGCCCAGGATTATCTGGGAGTAGAGTTTTCCGCACGCAGCGTACGTCGTCTCGTTCAGCGACTTTATGACCGCGATCAACAGGCCACGGGTCTTGTCGTAAAAATACGGAAACTCGTCCAGGATGCCGACTGGACGGGATCGGAGTCGGCATTTGCCATGAGCCTGATTGGGGCAGTGGCCGAACAATCGGAGCGGTGCCTCAAGTCGACCCAGGCCTATCTTGCCGGAGTGGAGAAATCGTTATCGACCGGTGGGGCAACCGGTAACGGGCAATTGAAGATTCGCTACAACTCAAACGACAGTCCGCTCAGATCGTCATCGGAAACGAAAGTTGAGTTTCTCACTGCTCTTGCAGACTGGCGCGCCTCTGTAGTGAATTTACTGGGATCCATGCGGTCGTGGCCGGCGCGGTTGGAGGCGGAGGAAGTGAGGGATCAGTTGGAGAGGGTGCTCGATGAAATCAAAACGCTATCGGAAACCGTCACGTTTCTGGAACGTGCCGATGCGGCACACTATGTGTACTGGTCGGAATGGATACCCTCCCGTAAGGGTGATCTCCGTTTTTATGCTGTTCCGCTGAACGTGGGGGATCTTCTTCATCAACTTCTGTTTTCCAGATTACGGACGGCCGTTTTTTCGTCCGCAACGCTCTCCGTCCAGGGACAGTTTGACCACACGAGACGGAGACTGGGGCTGAACCACGAGGAGTTTCGCCTCGATGAAATCTCGCTCGCGTCGCCATTCGATTATGCGTCGCAATGCCGCGTGTTTGTCGTCGACGGAATGCCCGATCCGCAACACCCCGATTTTACAGTGGCCGCCGCGGAGGCCATCGACGAGCTCGTATGCGGGCTGCGAAAAAATACGCTGGTGTTGTTTACGTCTTACCTGATGATGAATCAGTGCCATCGGCTTTTAAAGGACCGATGGAAAGAAAATGGCATGACGCTTATCTTGCAGGGCCTTGACGGATCGAGATCGCAACTGGCGGAGCAGATGAAAACACGAGAGGCGATGGTTCTTTTCGGTACGGACAGCTTCTGGGAGGGTGTGGATTTACCTGGGGAGGCGCTTGAAGTGTTGATCATTACGAAGCTGCCGTTTGAGGTACCGACAGAGCCGCTCGTGGCGGCAAAATTGGAATTGATCGAACATGGAGGAGGTCGTCCTTTTTTTGACTACAGCCTTCCGGAAGCGGTGCTCAAGTTTCGTCAGGGCTTCGGCCGCCTGATCCGGCAGTCGAGTGATCGAGGTTCGGTGGTCATTCTGGACAGCCGCGTGATCCGCAAGTCGTATGGAAAATACTTCCTCGATTCCATCGACGCAAAAGCGACGGTGGTCATGCGAACCTCGGAAGCCGTGCGGCGGCTGACAGATTTCTTTTAATCCACTCAAATTGGGAAAAGAAAAAAAGCCGATGTCGAATGACATCGGCTTTGTTGCGATACAGATTTGGAAAAGATCAGAATGTATAACGCAGACCGATCTGATATTGCCAGCGCGAGAGCAAGTCGCTGGTCTGGAAACGTTTCGGCAAAGTGACAAGGCCCGTTGTCGACGAATAATTGCCAAAGGTAAATGCAGGTTGTCCCGCAATGATTCCACGGTAGATCAGATTACTGTTGTTCTGATTATTCACAAATTTATTTTGACCCCATTTATAATTTAGCCAGTTTAGCACATTCAGAAGATCCAGCGTGAATTCGAAACGACCGTAGTTTGACGGTATTGGGAGATGCTGTTCGAGATGGAAGTCCAGCCGATTAGTCCACGGCTCGACACTGGCATTACGCTTGATGAACTTGCCACGAGCATCATCCAAAGCGTCGTCTCCATTAATGTAAGCGTCCAGATCGGCCCATACTTCTGCCACACTGCGGGGGTCTCCCGTGACGGGTACGATATTGATGTCACTTTGATCCGTCGGAACATAGATCAAATCGTTGGATGATTGTCCGTCTCCGTTCACATCACCACTGTAGGTTTCGGAATACGGTCGCCCGGAAAAACCGTTGTAGAAGAAGGACACGATCGTCGAATACTTTGGAAAGAACTCGAAGGTGTAAGCCAGGGACCAAATTATGCGATGACGCGTTTCGTAATTCGCTGTTGCAGTTCCGACATGATTTGGGTCGCCCTGAATCGGGTTAAATCGCCAGTTCGATAGCGCTTGACTTGACGTTCCACTGTTTTCATCATATGCACGTCCGTAAGTGTAGGCAAGGCTCGTGAAGAAGCCTTTGTCGAATTCACCCAGCCAACCCTTACCGAAGGTGCGCTGCAATTGGGCTGTGATACTGTATTCGTATCCGTTGTCCGTATTCGATAAATAGATAACGTTTGTATAGGAGGCGCTGTATTTTCCTGCAGCCGCAGTCGAAAATACGGGAACGGTTGCAGATGCATTTGTAGGACTAAGTTGTCGGGTTGTTCCAGCCGGCCTCAGGTTGATATCTTGGTAACGGATATTATTGATGTTTTTCGACGCGATAATATCCAATGTTCCGATAAATCCCATCGGCAATTCATGGTCGATACCCGCATTGAATCGCCATACCTGTGGCAGTTTGAAGTCTTTGTCAGTAACATTGATTTCACTTGTAGGAGCGGTGAAAACCTTTCCGGGCTGATTGTCGATATCAGTCGTGAAACTGCCTGGGCCGGGATTGGCGGTTGTCCTTCCAAATTCGACTCCCGTATTTCCGTATTGATTCGAGATCCACACATACGGTGTGCGTCCAGAAAAAATACCAATGCCACCGCGGACTTGAGTTTTTTTGTCGTCAAATACGTCCCAGTTAAAGCCTGCACGGGGAGAAAAAAGAACGTTCCCACTTGGAACGACTTTCGTATTGGCCGTGATATTGTCAAGAAACGTCAACGTATCCACGCCGGGGTTGTACGCGGGCTTATCCGGCAAAACCGGAATGTCGACACGAATGCCGCCGGTAACACTCATTCCCGGCCGGACTTTCCAGACGTCCTGGACGTAAAATCCATATTGCTGAACGGAAAACTTGGCCGTTGGTTTAGGATTGGTTGTGTCCAACGAATAACTCAAAGCATACGACGACGGTGTTCCTGCCAAGAAGTTGTTCAGGTTCGAAAAAGTATAGTTGCCGAAGAAGTCACGGATAAAGAGGTTCTCAAACGAAAAAAACTCATTATGGGTTCCAGCCGTAAAGGTATGATCACCCATGTAATAGGTGAAATTATCCGTGAATTCAAAAATATTTTGATCGAGCGAATTAGCTTGCGAAAAATTTTCAGTTCCTGCAACCAGCAGATTCGAGCCATATTGGACCCGTACTAGAGGAAATTTCTGTCCGGGGGTATCGCGTTTATCTCGAATGGTCTGAAAGGCAATGATGGCCTCATTGTGCATATTATTGGAAATTGCACTGTTGACCTGCAAGACGGTCGAGTTTGTGACATTCGAGAAGAAATATCCGGCGTTTTCAAACTGGAAACCGTTGCTGGAGCCGGTACCTGTCGATCGTCCCAAAATATCATCGCTGGCGTCCACAAAATTATGGCGAAGAGACAAACGATGTTTATCGGTTAGATTGTAATCCAATCGCGCAAAAAGCTTTGTACTTGGGCGCTTCAAGGTCTGTATTCCAAAAGACCCAGCGTTGTATCCGTAAGCACTGTCGAGAACAAAACGGAATCGTTCTGCATCGGCAACGGTAATTCCCGTAATTGACGAAAAATCGTTACTGGCTCCCGTGCCGGTGATTCCGAAAGCAGATGGTGAATTTCGCTTGGAAAATTCGCCATTGAGGAAAAAGAATAGCTTATCCTTTTGGATCGGACCCCCAATACGGAATCCAAAAATAGATTCATCAAACTCCGCTACCGGAATACGGTCCCTTCCGGCTCCGATAAAACTTTCATTTCTGAAGTACCAATATGCTGAGCCCTCCATTTTATTAGTTCCACTTCGTGTAATGGCGTTAATGCCACCGCCAGTAAAACCGCCCTTGCGTACATCGTACGGGGCAATTTCGATCTGGAATTCCTGCAACGCATCGAGGCTGATCGGCGTTGTTCCGGATTGTCCGCCTGGAGTGCCGGATGCGGCCAAACCGAAAAGGTCGTTGTTCACAGAACCGTCAATCAAAATATTATTGTAACGATTATTTCGACCAGCGGCGCTATTTCCAGAAAATTGCGGCGTCAACCGTTGGAAGTCCGAAAAATCACGATTGATGGTCGGAAGGTTTTCCAATTCAGTCGTCGTTACGACTTTCTGAGCGCCTGTCCGACTGCTGCTGATAATCGGATTTCGTTCCGCAACAATTGCAATTTCCTCGCCCTCAAGGGCTTCTTCTCGAATCGTGAAGTTGATCGTTCGGTCTTCACCCAATGTGACAACGAGTCCTTCTACCGTTTCCGTTGCATAACCGATAAACTCGACACGGATGGTGTACGGTCCGCCGACACGTACGGCAGGGATATTGAATCGGCCATCCGCTCGTGTCGCCGCACCGAAAATAGTCCCGGATGGATCATGCGTCGCAATGACGTTTGCACCATAGACGGCCTGACCGTTGGCATCGACAACTCTTCCGCTGAATGCGGCGGTCGTGACGCCCTGGGCGGCAACAGACGATGTCAGAAGCATTGCAAAAAGCAATCCGGCAAGCGACCGAAGACCCATACGGTAACCAACCTGTTTCATGGGAGTCTCCTTACTGTGGTTGATAAATGAAAGAAAGAAGAAAGAAATACGAATCATGGGTAAGGTGTGTGTTCAAAATCGGCGAAAGATGGGACGATTTTGTTAGGCGGATATTAAAGAAGCATTAGTTCTCGGTCAATAACAAAAGTGATGAATTTTTTCTAATGGTTTCGATTATTTATCGAGAAGAAAAGCTTGATAAAATTGGTACCCGCGCCTATCTTGGTGCCCATTTGCGCCTGTAGCTCAATGGATAGAGCGTTGGCCTCCGGAGCCAAAGGTTGTGGGTTCGACCCCCGCCGGGCGCACTAATTTCGAATTGCGAATTGTTTAATTACGAATGTCGAATTTTTGTGTTTTGTGGTGCATCGTAGCCGGTTTGGGGTCTTCTTATGAGGCATGACAATATCATTCAAGAAAAAAGTTATAAGTTTTCAATACGCGTTGTTCGGCTTTATCAACAACTAACGACTGAAAAAAAAGAGCTAGTTCTCTCTAAACAAGTGTTGAGAAGTGGAACCTCGATCGGCGCTAATATTGAAGAGGCAATCGGTGGTCAAACAAGAAAGGATTTTTTTGCAAAAATATGTATTGCATATAAAGAAGCACGTGAAACGCATTACTGGTTACGCCTTCTAAAAGATACCGATTACCTGAAATCAGATCTTGCCGAATCCCTCCTTACCGATTGCCACGAACTCATCAAAATCATCGGCTCGATACAGAAAAGTATCAAACAAAATAATTCGTAGTTTAGCAATTCATAATTCGTAATTCAATTACTATGGCCGAAAGAATCACCAAACGTTCTGAAGATTATTCCCAATGGTACCTGGATGTCATTCACCAAGCCCAGTTGGCGGATTATGCTCCCGTCAAAGGCTGCATGGTCATTCGTCCCAACGGCTTTGCCATCTGGGAACGCATTCAGCAATCGCTTGACGTGATGTTCAAGGAAACCGGTCACGTCAACGCGTACTTTCCTCTGTTCATACCGGAAAGCTTCATGAACAAAGAGAAAGAACACGTCGAAGGATTTTCTCCGGAATGTGCCGTCGTGACGCATGGAGGCGGAAAAAAACTGGAGGAAAATCTGTACATCCGACCGACGTCGGAAACGATCATCTGGAGCATGTATCAGAAGTGGATCCAGTCGTACCGCGATCTGCCGATCCTGATCAACCAGTGGGCGAATGTCGTGCGATGGGAAATGCGTACGAGGTTGTTTTTGCGAACGACGGAATTCCTGTGGCAGGAAGGACATACCGCCCACGCCACGTACGATGAAGCCGAGGCCGAGACCGTCCAGATGGTCAACGTGTATCGGCAATTTGCCGAGGAGTACATGGCGCTGCCGGTCATTACGGGTAAAAAAACCGATGCGGAAAAATTTGCCGGAGCCCTTCACACCTATTGCATCGAAGCCATGATGCAGGATAAAAAAGCCCTTCAGGCCGGGACGTCTCACAATCTCGGACAGAATTTTGCCAAAGCATTTGACGTCAAGTTTCAGGACCAGAATAAAGAATTACAATACGTTTGGGCGACAAGCTGGGGCGTCAGCACACGGCTGATCGGCGCCTTGATCATGGCACACAGCGACGACAATGGGTTGGTGCTCCCGCCGCGACTTGCGCCGGTCCAAGTTGTGATCGTTCCGATTTTCAAAGATGATGCGGAAAAATCATTGACCGTCGGTGCGGCCCGGCAAGTCGAAACAGAATTAAAAGCGGCAGGACTTCGAGTTCACGTCGATGACCGTGACCAATATCGTCCGGGTTGGAAATTCAACGAATGGGAAGCAAAAGGTGTTCCCGTTCGCCTTGAACTCGGTCCCAAGGACCTTGCGGCATCACAAACGGTCTGTTCCCGGCGCGACATTCTGGATAAGTCCGCCAAGGTGACGTATTCTGTGAATGCCGTGGCGGTCGAGATTCCAAAACTGCTCGACGTTATCCAGGCAAATCTGTATAACCGCGCCCGAGTTTTTAGAGAAAACCATACGATCGACGTGACGACCTACGAACAGTTGCGTTCCCTGATGGATGCCGACGGTGGATTCGCACGTTGCTATTGGGCGGGCAGTCCCGACGACGAGGCTCGCATCAAGGATGAGACTAAGGCTACGATCCGCTGCATTCCTTTTGACCAACCGGGTGAACAAGGGAGATGCTTTCTGACCGGTAAAGAATCCGGTACCCAGGTCATTTTTGGAAAAGCCTATTGAAATGAGCCCTATCGTCTTTTTGCACGGTTATCCACTAAACCGTGCGATCTGGCGGCATCAGGAGCGCCTGCAAGGGTTGGATGTTATCACGCCCGATTTTCCAGGATTCGGGCAAACACCGCTTATTTCGATCGATTCCATGGACGATTATGCTGACTGGGCGATTCGAGAAATCGAATCCAGGGGACATCGTCGCGCGATCTGGGTCGGACATTCCATGGGAGGGTATGTCGCCCTGGCCATGGCACGGCGTCGCGCTGATCGAATGGCGGCCCTGGTTTTGGTTTGCACACAGGCACGGGCCGATACGGAGGATGTCCGCTTAAACCGCCTCAACGTAACGGGCCGGGCGTTACGTGAGGGGGTTGCTTTTATTGCCGAGAGTATGGCACCGAAACTGGTAAGCCCCGACGCCGATCCAACCCTGATCAAGGACATCGGTCAGATCATCAGTAGCGTGTCATCGGACGCGGTCGCGCAGGCGCAGCGCGCTATGGCGTCACGACGGGACCAACGAGACTTTTTATCGTCGATTACGATGCCGGTCCTGATATGTTATGGTCGGAACGATCAATTGTTCGATTCTGATCGCGCGAGCGAAATGGCAGATGTAATTCCAGGCGCGAGACTTGAAGAATTTCCCTCCAGTGGACACATGGCGATGATGGAGGAACCGCAACGGTTCAATCGCGTCCTCACCGATTTCATCCAATCGCTTCCCTTTCGCGATTGAACTCGCGACTTTCGTAAAAACAGGCTTATGTGACAATGTTTCGTGTGCAATACGCTGATCTATATCAGTGCCTTGCTCCGGTGATCGGATCAAATCCCCAGCTCAAACTGCTCCTGCAGCAGGCCGGCACAAAACGTCCGTCGATGGATAGTGGACATGCCGTGCGCTTTCAGCGCCGCAATATGCTCTGGCGTCGGATAGCCTTTATTTTTTGCAAATTCGTACCGGGGAAAGACTTTGTCGTATTCGGTCATAAGACGGTCCCGGCTCACTTTGGCGAGGATGGATGCGGCCGCAATGGACAGGCTTCGGGCGTCGCCCTTGACGATCGCTTTTTGCCGGCTGCCGTATCGGTCGGTTCGGGGAAAAGCATCGTGATTGCCGTCGATGAGGACGAAATCGGCCGGAACGGAAAGATTTTCCACACAGCGTCGCATGCCGAGCAGGGATGCTTGCAGAATGTTGATCCTGTCGATCGTTTCGTGGTCAATGATTTCCACGTGGAAGGCGACCGCCTGTGAGCGGATCACGTCGAAAAAATGTTCGCGTTGCGTTTCGGTGAGTTGTTTCGAATCGGTTACGCCGTCGAGCATGGTATTCGGAGCGAACATCACGGCCGCGACGACCACCGGACCTGCAAGCGGTCCGCGACCGGCTTCGTCTACACCGGCGACGTGCGGATGTCCGAGCCGCCAGCATTCTTTTTCGAAGTGGAGCAGATCGTCCATCAATAAAAAACGGGTTGAACCCGCAGGATCAACCCGTTGCCTTGTTAGAAAGCAAATTACTGAGCCGTCGGCGTTTCACTTTCCGCCGAGCGCTGGCTCTCGTTGTAATCGTGAAGAATCTGAGCTTCCTTTGACTTCTCGTATTCGACGGCCGACAACACGATCTTTTTGTTGTCCTTGTCGAATTCGATGACGACGAGGTTCAACTCCGCTCCCTCGGCGACGAGATCTTTTTCGTTCTTATCGGACTTGACCAGATGCGACGAGGGGATGAATCCTTCGACGCCGAGCGGCAACTCGACGATGATTCCTTTTTCGATGGCCCGAACGACCTTGCCGGTCGTTTCCGTACCGGGCGCATAGGCTTCCATAAATCCGTCCCACGGATTTTCGTCGACATGCTTGTGGCTCATCGAAATACGGCGGTTATCCTTATCGATACCCATGATCACGACGTCGATATCGTCGCCTTTTTTCACGATCTCATTAGGGTTGCGGATCTTTCGCGTCCAGGAAAGATCGGAAATGTGCACCAGACCGTCGATGCCCGGTTCGAGTTCCACAAATACGCCGAAGTTGGTCAGGTTACGGACTTTACCGGTGTGTTTGCTACCGATCGGATATTTCTCGTCCACTTTGTCCCACGGATCGTTGAGCAGCTTCTTGACGGAGAGGGATATCTTTCGTTCCTCGGGAATAATACTGACGACCTCGGCGTGAACGTCGTCTCCGATAGTAAACATCTGGGACGGGTGTTTGACGGTCTGATTCCACGACATTTCTGAAATATGGATCAGACCTTCAATGCCTTTTTCGATTTCGATAAACGCACCATAATCCGTGATGGAAACAACTTTGCCCCTGACGACAGAGCCGACGGGATACTTGCCCGATGCATCGACCCAGGGTTCCGGCTGCATCTGTTTCAAACCGAGAGAGATCCGGTCCTTCTGTTCGTTGAAGTCGATGACCATGACTTTAAGCCGTTCATCGAGTTTGACGATTTCCGAAGGATGTTTCACACGGCCCCAGGACATGTCGGTAATATGCAGAAGGCCGTCGACGCCGCCGAGATCGATGAAGGCGCCGAAGTCGGTAATATTTTTAACCGTCCCTTCGAGGACCTGCCCTTTCTGCAGATCGGTCAGAATACGTTCGCGCTGGCCTTTGGTAGCTTCCTCGATGAGGGCCCGGCTGCTGACGACGACATTTTTACGCAGCTGGTTGAGCTTGACGATTTTGAATTGCATTTCGCGGTTGACGTACGCATCGAAATCGCGGATCGGTTTGACGTCGATCTGAGAACCGGGGAGGAAGCAGTCGACACCGAGCACATTGACGACCATACCGCCTTTGATGCGTTTGGCAATCGTGCCGGTCACCGTCTCGCCGGTTTCGAACATGCGGGTAATCTTGTCCCATGCGCGCATGAAGTCCGCCTTTTTGTGGGAAAGGATCACCTGACCTTCTTTATCTTCGATATTGTCGAGATAAACTTCGATCGAATCGCCAATTTTAAAGTCTTTGATTTGCTCGCCAAACTCTAGGGTGGGAATGACGCCTTCGCTTTTGAACCCGATGTCAACCTTGACCTCATTTTCGCCGATGCTCAGGATTTTACCCCGGACGATCTGTCCTTCCGTGATCGTGCTAAGCGTCTGCTCGTACATCGATTTGAATTGATCGAATTCCGAATCATCGTACTCGCCGTGGAGGGAGTCTTTGAACTGAGAGAAGGGAATTACTTTTTTACCGTAATCCCGTTTGAGACGTGTGGTACTTTCTGCGGTCATAACATTTTTCTATCTTCTTACCGGGTCGTTCTAACAGCACCCACGTCCCTTAAAGAAGGTTGGTTTTTGATAATCGCGCGGTGCAAGCGCATGAAAAACAAGTCATTCCCAAAAAGGGCTTGAATATAGCCGCTGACCTGTACAGATGCAAATAATAAATGAAATTTTAC
This sequence comes from uncultured Bacteroidota bacterium, assembly GCA_964478735.1. Lineage (GTDB taxonomy): Bacteria > CLD3 > CLD3 > SB21 > SB21 > CAYZJB01. The sequence continues at coordinate 57,319 of CAYZJB010000005.1, forward strand.
GATTTCACCTTCCGGCGTCGAAGCGCCCTCATCAGCAGCCAGATTCCAACGGCAAAAACAGCAAAAATGGGCGACCCAGCGATCAAAACCGTGATCGTACCGCCAAGGACATTGGCAAAGCCATAAAATCCGTCTTCAAATCCCTGGCCCAGAGTTGCCCAAAAACCGCCGTGCCGGCTGATCGCGGCGGGGTAGGGTTCGTGAAACCGGATACCAATCGTGGCCATGCTGATCTGATCTTTCAGGTAGCGTTGCCGCCCCTCCGTTCGCTCGATCTCTTCACGAACTCTGAACAGTTCACGTTGAACCTCAAGAATGTCGCTGACAGAGCCGCTGCGTTTTAAGATCAGCAGAAGCTGCTCTTCTTCAGCTCTTTTGTTGGAAAGCCGTGCGTCGATATCGACGAACTCTTCCGTGACGTCCTGGCCTTGAATCGATTCATGTTCGATTTTGTCGGACATTCCCCTCAACCGGACGATCACGGTATCGAAACCCGAGGACGGAATCCGAAGCGTTACGTGCGTTTGTTTGACGGTGTTGTACACCAGCTCCGTGGTCGTATGACTGATAAAACCGCCCGACTCCCTGGCGATCCGTTGCAGACCGGAGAGCGTTTCGTCGTGCGACCGAACCTCGATCGAGAGCTCCGCCGTCCGAATGATCAT
>CAYZJB010000005.1:58083-75630 GCA_964478735.1 uncultured Bacteroidota bacterium
TATCAAAACGAAATCGGTACGGTTCAAACACGATAACTGAGATCCCGGTACACTGCCCCGGCGGCGGTTCGCCAAAAATCCGGGTATAATCCTTCACGACGTCGACGTTTTCTTCCTGCCATTGGGACCCATCGACGCCACGCCGGAGGACGATCTCATGATCGTCATACAACCACCCTTTGTTCTGGATCGTCGTGCAGGTCGGCCAGTTGCGTGTCCACAGATAAGAGATCGTAACGGGTACGCCGATCCAGTTTTGATAAAATATGATCGTCATTTTGGCGACGATATCGGGTCCATGCGATGCTTCGCCGTCCATGCTCCATCGCCACGACAGGATGGGAAATTCACGAATATGATAACTGAACGGTTTGACGAACGGAAACGATCGGCCCACGGCGGCCAGTTCACCTCCGGTGGTATTCTGCCGGATAAAATAGGCCGGCTGCGTCGTCATAAAATCCGCATCATGTTTTCTCCACCCCCAACCTTTTTGAGGGACGCCCGCGGGTTGCGTATCAAAAGCATCGATGGAGATAACGGAGTCTTCATTGATCAGCGATTCGACGTACTCGAGGGCAAAACCCTCGGTGACCAGTTGATCGTATTCGCGAATGAAATTCCTCAAACGAAAGTCGGGCGAGCGGACGTCGTACACTTTCCACTCTTGATTCAGGCGGAGCAGTCGAAATGAGATCGGAATCTTTTCCCGGGCCAACATCAGATCGCAGACCACGCGGCCTTCATCTCCGGCGATGGTCTCGTTCTGCCACTGAAGGTCGTGCGATTTCACGGAGACGATGTCCTTCAGGAAGGCCGTGCCGTCGGTGGCGATGCGGCGTCGCAGGGCCGTCATCATCCGGTCCTTCCACGATGCCGACAGGTTGACCCAGTTTCGCATGCCGCGCCGTACAGTTTCTTCCCAGTTGAACAGGCGGTCCCACAGCGAATAGGGCACACTGTCTTTGGCGGTGGAAAACCATTGCGACCATTCGACGGCTTCTTTTTTTAGAATCGCAGCGGGTGAGCTTTGACCGACGGCACCGGCCGGTCCGACAAAACACCATAGGATGGCGACGACCGTTTTCATGTTTTCCACCGTTCGAGGCGAACACCGTCGGCGTCCGCCTTGGCATAGGTAAAATGGCGTATCCAGTCTCCCAGATTGATGTACAACTTTTGGTTCGGAAAAACCCGCTCTTGGGGGATATGATGATGGCCCATCATGATCACGTCCGTACCATTGGCGAATTCTTTTTCCAACCAGGGAAAAAAACTTTCGTCGCCGATGTACTTTTCATAATATCGATCGCGTTGTTTGCTGGCGTGTGAAAGACGATTGGCCAGCGGAACGCCGATGTCGGGGTGAAGCCATCGGTACAAAAACCGGTTAATGGGATTCCGCAGTATTTTCCTGACGCGGCGGTACCGGCGGTCCAATCTCGAACGACCGTCTCCATGGCTGAGGTAAAACCGCAGACCGTGGCGGACCAGTCGTGCCTCGTTGTCGTGAATATGAGCACCGAATTCACTGGAAAGGAAATCTCCTATCCATGCGTCATGATTACCCGCGAAAAAATGGACGTTCACCCCGGCGCTGGACAGATGATAAAAAAAGCGAAGCCCGCGGATGCATTGTTTGGGGACGGCCGTTCGATATTCGAAATAAAAGTCGAAGAAATCACCGAGGATGAATAATTCCGCGTCGGGAGCGGCGATCGCGTCGAAAAACGACTCGATTTCCCTGTATGTCGTTTTCTGAATTTCCGACGTCGGTTCTCCCAGATGCAGGTCGGAGATAAAGTAACAGGTACGATCGGCGGTCATGAGTTCTCCCGCTCGAAAGCGCGGACGCAGTTTTTACCCGCACGTTTTCCCTGATACATGGCGGAATCTGCACGAGCAAAAAGCTGGGGTGGCGAAACCGGCCGCGACGTCTGAAATGACGAAACACCGATGGTCACCGTTGCCGTCACCACAGCTTCGTTGTACGGTACCTCTAAATTTTCGACGGCCTGCCGGATAAGTTCCATAAACGTCAAGGCACTGCTCAAATCGGTTTCCGGAAGCAGCAGCGCAAATTCTTCTCCACCGGTACGGGCGAACAGATCCGCTTCGCGAATGCGGCTTTGGATCAGGGACGCGGTTCGACGCAGAATCTCATCGCCGCACACGTGGCCGTACCGGTCGTTGTACGTTTTAAAATTATCGAAGTCCAGTACCGCCATGGATAATTCCAGGTTATATCTCGACGTACGCGTGAACTCACGATCGAGAAATTCATAAAAATACCGACGGTTGTACGCTCCGGTCAGAGCATCACGAATACTGAGTTCATGAAATTCCTTTTTCTGGCGGTCGATGGTATCCGCATGGTGACCGAGCAGAAATCCAAATCCTGAAAAAACCACCACCGTGCTGATCCCCATGTACACATAAAAAAAGAAATGTGCACCAAACTCCCCTTCGGACGGAAATCCCATCATCCATCGAAGTAGAAAAGCTCCCACGGGCGCACCGAATCCGAGACCTGCGCCCGTCAGAGTATATAGCTTCCTGAATTTCATGATTTATGCCAGCGGTTCCATATGGACGCGAGGAGAAGCATCAATGACGTACCAATCATAAGATACGAAAAAATATTTCCATATCGGGTAAAAAAGGTCCGCTCGGCCGGAATCCACAACGATCCGCGTAAGACGGCCTGATGTTCATTTTCAGCCCGGAGAACGATTCGGCCGTAGGGGTCGATGATGCAGGAGACGCCAGAATTGGCGGAACGGGCGATGGGAATTCGGTGTTCGATCGCTCGATAGATCGCGCATCGGGCGTGCTGCTCCGGACCGAAGGTTCCGTCATACCAGGCATCGTTGGTGACAATGACCAGAACTTCAGCCCCGCGGAGAATGAACGGACGTATGCGATCCGGGAAGATAGATTCAAGACAGATGACGGAAGCGACTAGAAAGTTGCCGGTGCCGTTGCGCGGTGGAACGGTAAAGACTGTATGGCGGTCTCCCGACGTATATCCGAAATCACCGACTTCCATCGCAATGGCGGCAAGAAAACCAAGGAATGATGGAATATGCTCGCCGAAAGGGACGAGGTGCATCTTGTCGTAAATTTGCAATGAATCGATATCCGGACGAATCACCATCACCGAATTATAACTATAATGAATGATGCCGCTGTCGGTGGTTGTAAAACGCCGGTCCGGGAACCCGGTGAGGAGCGTTGTATGCTGTCGTTGGATTTCCAGTCGAAGCGGATCCAGTTTTCTGCGGTCCAGTCGGAGACGGTTGGGCACGGCGGTTTCCGGCCACACGATCATGTCGAGCGAGTCACGACGAAATTGCTGCGTGAGCCGTGTCAGTTCATTATACGCAAAATCACGATCCAGCCATTTGACGTTCGGCTCGACATTGGGCTGGACGATGCCGACCTCCATGTGACGGCCATCCATTTCCATTGCGGACGACAGTATCCAGCTTCCGTAGAGGAATGGCAAAACGGTCCACGCCAGCAACCCGCCGACGAGTTGAAAAACAGTTTTTCGCGGTGCTTTCGCCCGTAGCCGTTTAAATAAAAAATAAAAACCGACATTCAATACGGCAATCCAGAACGTCACGCCGTACATCCCGGTGTATTCGACGAATTGAATGGCGACGGGTACCGTCGTTTGGCCGGTAGACAACGAGTGCCATGTAAATCCAAGTTCTCCGAGCGATTGGAGATAGTCGAGCGCGGTCCAGAGAAATGGTATGATCCAGAACGACCGGTCCTTCCATTGTCGGTAGAAAAATTTCTGGAGCACGGCAAACAGCCCCCACCAGACGGCAAGATACATCACGGCCCCGAGGTACATACCCGTCGCCTGAAAGGGGGTTGCTCCGCTGTTGGAATTCAGCCAGAACATCATGGAACCCGTTGACAGGAGTCCGGCCACATAACCGGTGCGAAAGGCAAATTGAAATTCCGTGCGTTCCAACAGCCACAGCAGCGGGACCAGCGCAATCCAGGCCAGAAAAAAAGTAGGAAATGGAGGGAAGGAAAAATAATAAAAACATGTCGTCAGCGACAGACCGACGACCATGGATGTTCCGGACGCCGCCGGCGGTCTAACGACCGCCACCGCTTCCATTGGGTTTGAACTGGAGATACGTGTAATCCTTCAAACCGAGTTCATAAATATCCAGCAGTCGAACGCCCTCGCTCGGTTTGAGGACCCCCTCTTTGATTCTCTGGTCGACGGATTTTTTGATCAGCTTGATGATTTCATTTTCGTTGTACTGGACCAGCGAGAGGACCTGGGCCACGTTGGACCCTGGAATCGTTTCTTCGACATAATAATTGTCGGGTTCCTCATCATCCATGAACACGTGAACTTCATTGACCCGGCCAAAAAGGTTGTGAAGGTCGCCCATAATGTCCTGATACGCCCCTAGCAGGAAAACGCCCAAATAATATGGTGATCCGTTCAAGGCATGAAGTTCAAGACGTTCCTTGACGTCGTTCAGGTCGATGAATTTGGAGACACGTCCATCGGAATCGCACGTAATGTCCGCGAGCGTCGCGCGCCGCGTCGGTTCTTCATTCAGCCGATGGATCGGGACGATTGGGAACAGATGGCCGATGGCCCAGTGGTCGAGCAGAGACTGAAACAGCGAAAAATTACACAGGTATTGATCGGCCAGCTTCGGCTCCAACTCGCGAAGTTCCTCCGGTGCATTTTCCGTCGAGCGAGTAAATTCGCGGATCGTGTGGCATATTTCCCAAAAAAGGGTTTCGACCTTGGCCTTATCGATCAACGTCAGGTACCCCAGATTGAAAAGCGACTGAGACTCGTCGCGGCGCTGGACCGCGTCGTGGTAGACTTCGAGGTAATTCGTATTTTTTTTGTGCAGTTGATGGCGCAGGTCGAGCATTTCCTGAATGATGTCCGGATCGTCGGGTGAGAAATCCAAATTATGCCGGGTTGGAGTCTTTTCGATTTTTCCGAAAATTTCGAGGATGAGTACCGAATGATGCGCCACAATGGCACGTCCGCTTTCGCTAACGATATTGGGGTGGGGAATCTCTTCCGTGTTACAAACTTCAAGGATCGAATAGACGACGTCGTTGGCGTATTCCTGCATTGTGTAGTTCATGCTGCTCTGGAAGGACGTACGCGATCCGTCGTAATCCACGCCGAGGCCTCCTCCGACGTCGATGTACTGGATGGGGATGCCCATCTTGTGCGCACTGGCATAGATGCGTGCCGCCTCTTTGACCGCCGCTTTAATCGTCCGGATATCCGGTATCTGAGAACCGATATGGAAGTGAAGGAGCTTGAACGCATGCGCCAAGTCATGCTCTTTCATCATCGCGATGGCTTCGATGATTTCCGGTGCCGTGAGGCCAAATTTGGAGTGGTCGCCGCTTGACGCTTCCCATTTGCCCATGCCTTTGGTGCTGAGTTTGGCGCGGATCCCGATCATCGGTTCCACGCCGAGTTCCTTCGACACCAGCAGGATTTGCCGGAGTTCGGATAGCTTTTCGACGACCAGAATGACGTTTTTCTTCAACTGGCGTCCCAACAAAGCCATTCGGATGAACTGGCTGTCTTTGTACCCGTTGGCGACGATCAGGGTGTCCTTGTCTTCAATGAGGGCCAGGGCGACATACAACTCGGGCTTGCTTCCGCACTCGATGCCGTAACTGTACGGAACGCCGGCATCGAGAATTTCCTCAACGGCCTCACGAAGTTGATTGACCTTAATCGGAAAGACGCCGGTATATTTTCCCTGATAATTATATTCGCTGATGGCCCGTCGAAAACTCTCGTTGAGTTCCTTCACGCGGCTGCGGAGGATGTCCTGAAAACGGATGACGGCGGGTAGCTCAATGCCGCGGGACCGGATGTCGTTGACCACGGTCAGCAAGTCGATCGAAATATTGGGATCTTTGGTCGGCGTGATGGCAATGTTGCCGTTGGAATGGATGTGGAAATAGCCCGCTCCCCACTGTTCCACATTGTATAATTTTTCCGCGTGTTCAAGAGACCAGGCCACGAATGGATTCCTCCCGTACCTAAAGAAAACTCTTATAGTGAATTCGACTCAACGCGCTGCGTTGGATATGTTCAAAATGAAAAATCATCGCCAAAAAAATGGACGAAAAAGTATACATGCATCAATAGAATAGCAAATAAAAATCGATATCCGATGGATTTTCAGACAAATAACGGCTGGTTTTTCTATAAAACGGTCGGGTGGAAAGAGCCTTGACACAAAGCCGTCTTAAAATTACCTTTAATAACCCTCCAGATGAGGAGGTGGAAGGAGTTCATGAAAGATCGTCGGTTTCGATTACTGTACTTACCTGAAAATCAATCCGAGATGCGTGAGTTTTTTATCTCTCGCAATCGGATGGTCTTTTTTGGCGTTGCGGTCCTCGGTTTGTTGCTTATCCTGACGACGGTCATTGGCGTTTTGTTTTCATCTTACACCGGAGACGAGCGGCTGGCGGCCCTTCAGGCGGAGAATCAGATCCTGAAAGGGCAGGTTTCTGAAACCACCGACCGCATTCGCGACCTGATGAAGCAGGTGGATATCATTCGCGAGCGTGACAGCGAACTGCGACTGGTCAACAATCTTCCGGAAGTTGAAGAAATTCTGAAGGATGCAGGGATCGGTGGAAGTGACCTGGGGTTCCGGTACAACCCGGATCTGTTGTCGGCGGAGTCGGAAGACCTCGTACGAACAAATTTAGAAAATCTTGATAAACTCGAGTCGTCGATCAAACTCGAAATGCAAAGTTACGCCGATCTCACCGAAAAGATCAACTCCCGGGCGAGCAAGCTGAGCTATATTCCGTCGATCTGTCCCATTAAAAAAGGCGGACGCGTGACGGACCGTTTCGGGGTTCGTCGAAGTTTCCGCGGATGGAAGGCGCATACGGGCCTGGATATTGCCGCGCGATGGGGAACGCCCGTTTACGCGACGGCCGACGGTGTGGTGGAGAGCGTGACGTGGCGAGGCGGGTACGGGAAGACCGTCATCATCGATCATGGCGGGGGCGTCAAAACGCTCTACGGCCATCTTTCCGCGTATAACGTGCGCCGCGGCGACAAAGTGAATCGCAACGATAAAATCGCGGAAGTCGGCAGCACCGGCCTTTCCACCGGACCGCATCTGCATTACGAAGTCCGCGTCAATAGCGTCGTACAAAATCCGGAATTGTATATTTTCTTCGACATGGTGGATTACCTCGAAGTGCGGTAACTTTCCTCGTTTCCCACAAAAATCACCAGATCCGATCCCAGTCTCGCCACATCATCCGTCAACCGGTTCCAGTCCTGCAATTGCTGAACCGTGACACGGTATTTTTCGGCGATCTTCGTGAGATTATCGCCCGGTGCGACCTGATGGACGATACGTCGCTGGGCCGGGACGTAAATGCGAAGCACTTTGCCCTGCGGGACCACATCCGACGTCAGCCGGTTCCAGGATCGGATGTCGTTCACGCCGATGCCGTATTGTTCAGCGATTTTGATCAGGTAATCTCCGGCCCTGACCGTGTGTTGGATTTCGACCGGGTCTTCGGCGGTACGCACGGTATCATTTACGACGGCGTTCGCGGGCAGCAGCAGTTCGTATTCTCCCGCCGGCAGCGAGTAATCTAAAATCCAAAAGTTGAGAAGCTTGAGCGTTTTGTAATTGATGCCTCGAGCGTTGGCCCAGTGGCCGAGGTCACGCAGCGGGCCCTTCACGGTGATCCGTTGTGTGTTCAAATCATAGCGGGAATGCATTTCCGCCGAATCGACGTGAAATCCGTAATGCTCGGGCCGCTGAAAGAGTTCTTTAAAAAAAACAATATGGAAAAGGTAGTAGCGCGTTTCGCGGTTCAAAAACGCGTCGAAATAATTGTCGACGTTCTGTTTTTCCATCGCTTCGGAAATGTTGCCCTGACCGGCATTGTAGGCGGCGGCGGCAAACGACCAGCTTCCGTACCGCTCACGCAATGATTTTAGCATTCGCAGCGCTGCCCGCGTGGATTTCTCGACGTGAAACCGTTCGTCAATGTCTTTGTTAACCGTCAATCCCCATAGGCGCGCCGTTCCGGGAATAAACTGCCATAAACCACCCGCGCCCGCGCGTGACACGGCATCGATACGCAACGCGCTTTCCGCTGCTGCAAGATATTTGAGATCGGCAGGCATCCCCATGGCCGTGAGCACGCTGTCAAAAAACGGAAAGTATTTTCCAGACCGTTTGATAAATAAAATATTGGCGCGGTCGTTGACCATCCGGGTATAAAAAACATCCTCCATGCGTTCCCGTACGTCCTCGACTTCCAGCGGAACCCTTTCTCCGCAGAACGATAGCGAATCCGGGAGTCTCCACGTCGACATGCCCGTCACGGTTGCGTTCGTAACTGCCGATTCGGGAAAAACGGGATCTCCCAACAGCGTCAACGCGGTGATCAAAACGGTCGCCAGTACATCGATGAGTCGCATATCCTTCTCCTCAGAATGTCAGTCGTGTAAAAGTGATGAGAGGGGATGGAAAAACAGAAAGCAGGCCAAAGCCTGCTTTCTCTGAAAACTGGAGAGGGTGTGTAACGTCCTCTCGACAACTAAGCTCTTACAGTGTGTAATCCAGATGGAACTACTGTAAGAATTCCACAAGGGAATTATTTCTTCTTAGCTGTTTTCTTCTTGGCAGTTTTCTTCTTCGGAGCCGTTTTTTTCTTGGCTTTCTTTCCTTTTTTCGCTGCCATGCGAAGATTTCCTTTCACCTGGTTTAACTTCTGTTAATTAATTGAGAGAAGTGTTTCATCTCTCACTTCGATTTTAACCGATTCCCTTCTGAAAGTCAACAAAATTCTACAGTTACGCGTAAACCCTTCAAAACATTGTAACTATCCTGGAGCGTATCGTCAAACTCCTTAAAAAACAACATGGCTGCAAAAGCACGTCTGTCAAGGGTTTATAGCGATTTAACAATTTTTTTTGTCAAGAGAAAAAATAAAAAAGCGCGTGAAAAAATGATGCGGAAAAAAAGATTTGAATTATTTTTTTTGAGCGTTTACGGAATTTTTTTCCATCTCACGTCGCATTTTGTCGAGATGACGACGCGCGATGAGATGTTCGTCCATCGATCGTGAGAAGATGTGTTTGCCTGTACCGTCGGCGACCATGTATAAAAAATCCGTTTTTGCCGGATACAAGGCAGCGAGCAGCGCGTCTTTGCCGGGATTGTTGATCGGTCCGGGCGGCAGTCCTGCAAAACGGTACGTATTGTACGGGTGATCGATTTCAAGGTCTTTTGTATACAATCGTCGCGGGCCGTCGGGAATGATGAACTGTACGGTCGGATCCGCCTGGAGCAACATGTGACGCCGTAAGCGGTTGTGGTAGACGGAGCTGACCAGAAATCTTTCCTGTTCATCGCCCGTTTCGCCTTCAATGATGCTGGCCAGGGTGACGATCTGGTGTGGAGTCATTTGTAATTCTCGCGCACGCCGTTCCCACTCCGTTGTAAAGACGGAGTGAAATTCTCTGACCATGGTACGAATGATATCGCGTTCCGTCGATCCGGGATCGAAGAAGTACGTGTTTGGCATCAGATATCCCTGCAACGATGTATCTCGGATCGCCAATTCCCTTGCAAACGTCGAATCCCGCATCGTCTGTACGAATCGCACCGAATCAATGGGCATGCGGGACCTGATCGTACGGATGATGTAGCGGTGGTCCTTCCCTTCGGGAATGGTAATTTTGACGCTTTGCGGGCGTGTCCTTTCCAGGATATGAAGTACCTGATAATTGCTCGCACGCCGCGGAAGCAGGTATTGCCCGGCTTTCAGCTCTTTTTCTAGTCCTGAGAATTTTGCCGCGTAGACAAAGAGGTTTGCGTTGTCGACGATCCCGCTCTCCTCGAGAATTTGAGAAATGTCATGAAGGCTCGAACCGCGCGGAATCGAAATGGAAACTTTCTGACTTAAGGGCAGGGTGTTGAGATCGACGGTCGGTGCGTTGTACAAAACGATTTTGTAAAAAAGAAAAAAGGCGAGCGCCATCAGACCGAGCAATATGCCGATGACGGTCAGGTACGGCTTGAGGCGTGAAGGCAGAGGGTTAGTCGATTGCATTCGATTTCAGATTCATATCAAAAAACGGAACATGATACGGAATACGTCGAAGGGACGCAAACACTACTTTGTGGAAATCACCGTGGGCGTCGGCGGAAAAAGGATGGTGAAAACGGTACCCTGACCCCGCGTGCTGCGGAGATCACAGCGAAGATCATGTTTTTCGAGAATGTCATGTACGATAGGAAGGCCCAGTCCCGTTCCCTGTCGTTTCGTTGTATAAAAGACATCAAAAACTTTGGGGAGATCATCGGGCAAAATCCCTTCACCGGTATCCTCGAAAGCAAGTCGCGTGAATTCATCCGCCCGGAACAGCCGGACCGTCAATGTACCTCCGTTCGGCATGGCGTCCAGCGCGTTGATGATGATGTTTTGAAAGGCCTGCTGGAGCAGTTCCGCGTCGATGTCGTAAACGAATTCTTCCCGATCGAAAACCTCGACGCAGGTGACGTGCTGGGTGATCAGCCGTTCCCGCAAAATAGAGATTGCCTGACGTACGATCGGAACGATGGCGGACGGTACCCGACGCGGCGATTCCGCCTTGATGAATTTCAGCGTATCGTTCAGGATGCGTTCCAACCGCAGCGATTCGTCGGCAATGATGCGGATGTAGGCTTCGTTCGCGGCCAGATGTTTTCCGTTTAAAATCGCGCGCGCAAATCCACCCACGGCGACGAGCGGATTCCGAATATCGTGGGCCATCTTTGCCGATAGTTCTCCGATCGCGGCGAGCTTTTCCGAACGAACCAGGCGCTGTTGACTTTCCTTGAGCGATTGATGGGCCTCTTCGACCTCGCGTACTTTTTTTTCGAGTTTGTCCACCAGCATCGCATTTTGCACCGCCGCCCCGATCTGATGCGCAAAGATCTGAAGCGTCGCAACTTCCTCGGAAGTAATTTCCCTTCCCGAAATCGAATTGTCGATGACGAGCAGCCCGACGGCTCCGCCCGACGTGCTGAGCGGTACGATCGCGAGCCGGTCCGTTTCAAACGTCGATCGCAATTGCGGTGTGGCAAATTTATCTTCGTTGCGTGCGATCCGCAGGGTCTGTTGCCGCTGGAAAGCTTCGCGAAGCGCAGCGAATCCGTCGTCCGGCTCGGGAGCGGCGACGGGAATCGACAACCGGGAGACGATCTGGTTAACCTTGAAATCCGTACCATCCTGAACGGCATGATACGTCATGAGGATATGCGACAGCGACGATTCTTCTTCCGAAAGACGGCTCCAGAGCAAGCCGGCTTCATGTGCATCCGACGGGCCGATGGCTTTGCGGCCTTTGATCCATTGCCGTTCGTCGTCGGCCAGCAAGAGAAACGCGCGATTGAACCGGAATCCCTGTCCGGCGGTGGCCGCCACGAGGATCATGTCCAAAATTTCATCGAGATCCAACGACCGGTGGATGAGGACCGAGATTTCATTGATTTTTGCGAGATTGGCCAGACTTCGCTGTCGATTTTCCTCCAGTGTCACTTCCGGCGTCCGGTCACGCAACATCAGCAGAGTCTGGCGGTGACCCTGCGTACGAAGCGGCACGAGCGTGAGCTCGCAAAAAATAATGTCATGGTTTTTTGTCAGGCACCTGGCCCGGGTGTCACGGATCGTATCTTCGAGGTGCAGGGTTTCCGATAACGATTTTAACGTTCGCAAAAACGGCGTTCCTTCGTCAAACAACATGGAGATCGGGCGTCCGATCATCTCGCCTTCCGTATAGCCAAACGTTTTTTCAGCGCTGGCGTTCCACGTACAAACCGTAAGCGCGTTGTCCAGCGTGATGATTGCATCGGGAGAATAGGACAACACGCTGTGGAGCAATGAACGTTCCGCCTGGAATTGGAGTTCGTTCGCCCTCGCCTGGGTATTGTCGTAAGAAAACTTTAAAATCATACGGGACTGTCCCGTCTCATTGACCACGGGGATATAAACTTCTTCAATGCTGTGTACCCGCCCGTTATCGGTGACGTCGACCACGTGGGTCTGAATGGTTTTTTCCTGCATGCATTTCTGCACGATCTGGCGATGCGCCGCTTCGAGTTTTTCGTACCGGTGGTGAAAAGCGTCCCAGAACCACGTACCGGTATCGTCCGGAATCAAAAGCTGGCCGTTGACTTTTTGGAGCGAATGAATGAGTTCGAAAATCGGGATATGGTCCAACATGCGTTACCAGCGACCGGGGATTTCGTGACGGCATTCCGGGCAACGAGCGTCGACGATACGATTGGCCAGGATGCGGTAGCCGCGGCGCTCGACGAGCGTTGCCTGACACGACGGACAACGTGTATTTTCGAATTCACCCGTTTCTCCGGGTAAATTTCCGGCATAAACAAAGTGCAATCCGACGTCATGTCCGATGGCGGCTGCGCGCATCAAGGTATCTGCCGGCGTCTCACCGCGGTCCGTCATTTTATAATCGGGATGAAATGCGGTCACGTGCCAGGGAATATCGGCGGAAACGGAAACGAGAAAATCGGCGATCTGCCGCAATTCATCATTCGAATCGTTGTACCCCGGAATGACGAGCGTTACGACCTCCAGCCAGAACCCCATGGCGTAAATCCGTCGAACGCTTTCCACGACGTTTTTCAACGTGGTACCGAGCTTACGATAATTTTTGTCATTAAACGTTTTGAGGTCGACTTTGTACAGTTCGACAAACGGCCGGATGTACTCCAGCACTTCCGGTGTCGCGTTGCCGTTGGATACGAAACTCCCCATGATGCCATGGCGTTGAGCTTCGCGGAAAATTTCAATGGCCCATTCCGCCGTGATCAACGGTTCGTTGTACGTACTGGTCAGGACCCGCGCGCGATAATGGCGGGCGAGGTCGACGACCTGGGAGGCCGTCATCGTGACCGGATGGCTTCCCGCATTGACGTCGGTCAAGGCCTGCGATGTGATCCAGTTTTGACAGTACGAACAGTGGAGGTCACACCCGAGCATTCCGAAGCTTAGCGCCTTCGATCCCGGGTAGGCGTGAAAAAACGGTTTTTTCTCGATGGGATCCAACTGAACGCCGGCCACGTATCCGTGCGGTACCCACAGTCGATCATCCCGGCGGAAGCGAATTTTGCAAATTCCGTCGCGACCTTCATGGAGTTTACACCGGTGTCCGCACGCAACGCATTCGATCGTCCCGTCGTCCCATCGCCGAAACAACTCTCCTTCTTTGACATGTCGATCGAGGAGGTGTTTTAGCGTCGTGGTGGCCATTACGGTGTCGGGTTATAATATCGAATACCGGAGACCCTGGACATCTGTGCAATCAGGTGGTCGACTTGATGAGGGTTTTCGGGATCGAACTGTATCGCATTCACGATCAGCAGAGGGGACCAGCGGAAGTGGAGGAAGAACTGATTGTATTCGTCTACGAGATTGCGAATGTACGCTTCATCCAGTTCGGGGCGACTGCGCTGGCCCTTGGGGACGGCATAATTGTCGCGCAGCGTGTCCATGAGATGATCCGGACTACTCTGAAGATAAATCACCAGATCGGGAATGGCAAGTTCTCGTTCCATCTGGTTCAGTAGCGTCTCATAAAGTGAAAGGTCTTCGGGTTTCAGACGAAGGTTGGCATGAATACGATCGCAATATAATAGATAGTCGGAGACGACGGCATCGTAAAAAATTTCCGTTTGGACGATTTGTTTTTGAACCTTGAACCGGTCGATCAACCGCAGCAGTTGCTTTTTGAACGCAAGGTCGTCGGGATCGCGGCTGTACACCTCGAGCATGGGGCCGACGGCGGTTTCCTCAAGGACCTCTCGTCCGTTGAGACGCTGGGCGACGGCTTTGGCAAGCAAAGTGTTTTTGCGACGCAGAACGCCGTCCACGGCGATGAATCGCAGTTCCGAAGCGCTCATGCCGGCGTTCCTTCCCGCCAGACGGACGCCAGGCGGCGAACGGCGGCGGTATCGCGGCACGTGCGGAGGATCACGGAGACCGGCTGATGCCTGACCGGACAGATCCAGTCGGGCACGATTTCATAGAGCGGATATAAAACAAAATTGCGATCGGCATAACGCGGATGAGGGACCGTCAGGCCAGGCCGATCGACGATACAGTCGTCGAAAAAAACAATGTCGATGTCGATAGGCCTCGGACCGTTGCGAACCGTTTGGATACGACCGAGATCGACTTCGATTTTGCGCAGAGCGGGATGAAACGTCATAAGATCGAGATGGGTTCGAACCAGCGCAGCGACATTCAAGAACTCGGGTTGAGACACGTTACCGACGGGTGCCGTTTCGTACAACGAGGAAACGGTATCGACAGACGCAAATTGATCGATGGCCCTCAGCGCTTCGTCCAACTGACGCTGCGGGTCTCCGGTGTTGGCGCCCAGACTCAAAACGGCGCTATGCATGGCGTTTTCGAGTGATTTCAACTTCGACATGATCCAACGATCCCCGGATCGGAACGCTCGGTTTACGGACTCTCACCGTTACTTCGTCAACCGCGAAATCCTTCAGAATGTGCTGTGCGACGTTCTGAGCGACGGCTTCGATGAGGTAAAATTTCTTTTCCGTCACGACGGTATGAATACGGTGATACACCTGCTCGTAATCGATCGATAAGTCCAGACGATCTTCGGCCGCGGCTTTCGAGAAATCCAGGCCGAGCTCCACGTCGATTTCAAAGCGTTGCCCTAGTTTGCGTTCTTCTTCGAACGCCCCGTGATGGGCGTAGAAAATCATGTGCGTCAGTTTAATCTTATCCATGCATCGTCATTCCGCAAAATTCAGCCAGTCGCTTCATGGCTTCGGCCAGCCGCTCTTCGTCCGTCGTCAGCGAGATACGGAAGAAATTTCCGGCCGATTGTCCGAGACCGCTTCCGGGAGTGATGACGACGCCGGTTGCTTTCAACAGGTCTTTTGCAAAGACCATCGAATCGACGTGGGAAGGTAACTCGGCCCACACGTAGATCGTTGCCGACGGGCGGCGTGCATGAAGTCCGGCAGAATCCAATCGATCCATCACGATGTCGCGCCGTTTTCGGTAGAGGGCGATCAACGGTGATGTCAATTCTTCCAACCGGTCGAGCGCAAAAGCGGCGGCTTCCTGAATGGCGAGGAAGACACCGGTATCGACGTTGGTTTTGATTCGCGTCAGGCCGTGAATCAGCGATGCTTCGCCGACAGCAAAACCAATCCGCCATCCCGTCATGTTGAATGTCTTGGAGAGTGAGTGGAATTCAATACCGCATTCGAGAGCCCCCTCGGCCTGAAGGAAACTCGGCGGCGGTGTATCGAAAAAAAGCTCCTGATATGCGGCGTCGTGTGCGGCGATGAGACGGTGTCGTCTAGCAAAATCGGCCAGTCTCTGGAAATCATCCTGTCGGGCTTCCGCGGCCGTCGGGTTATTCGGATAATTGAAAAATATCAATCTCGATCTTTCCAGGATCCGGTCGTCCAAAGTGTCCAGAGGCATTCGGTAATCGTTGTTTTTCAATAAAGGCATCGGATGATACGTCGCTCCCGACAGGACGGTTCCGGTAATATACGCAGGATATGCGGGGTCCGGGCCGAGGACGACGTCGCCGGGATTGACGAAGGCGAGCGGGAAGTGGGCGATGCCTTCTTTGGAACCGATCAGGGGGATGAGATTTTTGGTTGGATCGATCGTCACGTGGAACCGTCGCGTGAGGTATGCGCTGACGCTCTGCCGAAACTTATCCGATCCGCTCTGGTACGGGTATCGATGGTTTTTTGGGTTTTTCAACGCTTCGATGAAAGCGTGGATAATGGGTGCAGGAGTCGGTTGATCCGGGTCACCAACGCCCAGATCGATCACGTCCTGTCCACGTAAAATCGCTTCGCGCTTCATTCGATCGACTTCGGCGAAGAGATGAACGGGTAATATTTGAAATCGCTCGGCGAGTTTGTACATGGGGCCGTGTTGGAAGGTTGACAATGAGTGGACTAGACGCTATATTAATCTCGCGATAAACAATATATTATCGCCGAGTCTGACATTCAAGATCAAGAGTTGCTTCGACTCGTTGAAAATGGCGCAACGGCGCCTGCGTTTTGATGACTCTATCCTTGCACATCTCAAGAGTTCCATCACGCGCAATCCAGATGTCGACTCCGTACCACACGGTGAACTCACTTTAAGAAAGGCTGGGGCGGGAAACCGGTGAGTTCAAACATGTAGTTCAACGGATGCGTACGCGCATCGAGAGGATGGAGTTCATACATGTCTAGTGGAGCGGATGTTGGGTTAAATACCAACGTACACGTTGGAAAGAAAACCTTCCACGTGCAAACGGCGACCCTTGCCCACAAAAAGGTCGTCAAGTGCGAGATTTACGAGCACGGGAAAGTCCTGACGGTGTTCGAGTATACGTTTGAGGAGTTGGGCATCTCAAACGGCATCCATCCTTCCGAACTGCAGCATCTCGTCAACGATATTCATCACGAAACGGCCGCAGACATCGAACTTCTCTTCGAGATGTCTGAAAAGATCAAAACCGTCAAACATCCGTATTCCAACAATAAGATGGGATCGGTTTTTCTGACCTGGCACATGTTGCCCGAAGCGGTCCGGGAATTTGAGACGGCCATCAAACACGATCCGAACTTTGTCGAGGCCTATGTTAACTTGGGCCGTGCCTATCTGGAAAACGACGAACCCCAAAAAGCCATCGATACGCTGAAAACCGCCCTTCAGATCAAGGAAGGCTTTCCGGACGTTTTTAATTATATGGGAGTGGCCTTTACCGAGATATCGGAGTTTGAAAAAGCGTTTGAGTGCTTCGGACAGGCATGCCAGATCAACGAACAATTTTATGAAGCGTATATCAACCGGGCACTGGCGCAAATCAAAGGCGTCAAAGTGATCTCCAACCCTGACGACAATGACTTTCAGAAACGCCTGCTCGATGACGTGCGCAAGGCGTTCGAAATCATTGGCGGAGACAGCGTTCAGACGTATCAGCGCGTGTTCAAGTCGATTCAGCTCAAACAATACGAGGTGGCGGCTTTCCTGCTCCATGATCTGAAAAAACAATTGAAGAAAGATCGGAGCATTGTCGAGATCACCGATCTCTTTTATTTGAAGTTCATGTTCGGTGGAGAGGGTAAAAACGACGATTTAATCTCGCGCTACGAGAAGATGTTGATCGACCGGATCAAACATAATCCGCAATATGCCGATTTGCACAATACCCTCGGCATTTTACACATCATTCAATGTCGCAATTTTTTCCTTAAAGCCATTGACGATTTTAAAAAGGCCATAGAGATCAATGACAGATACGACAGTGCAAAGAAAAACCTGAAGTTGGCAGAGAACGACGGGCGGGGATTTTTGATCCTTTTGAGGGCAATCTTAAAATAATCTTGACCATTCTACGCCGGGGACGTACCAGTCGGATAGAAGTCGCGGCCATGAGCGTTGCATGCTCATTTTTTTCAA
>CAYZJB010000006.1:0-37243 GCA_964478735.1 uncultured Bacteroidota bacterium
GTATGACGATTCATCTCGAAGACTGCTTCGCTTCGCTCGCAGTGACACACCAACAGGATCTATTTTTCGATCTCTCCCAGGGCTTCGAAATATTTACGAATAAGATCTTCATAGTCCTTTGAGTACCCCTCGCGCTTGAGCCGGAGCAATTCTTCGCGCAAACGGGCCTTGCGGTCGAGCAGATCGGACGGCAGTTCACGCGGACTGCGGACTTGATAGTCCTTGCCGCGTTCCCCTCTTCTTTTTTCGGAATAATCTTTTTCCTGCATGGAACGCGTTGCATCGAGCATCCGCTGCAGGATCCGCTGCTGCCGCTGCAGGGTCTTCCGGTTCACGTTCTGATCCTGCATGTCCTTGATCACCTCGTCCATTTCTTTGGCGAGGTTGTCGAGCTGGCCCTTCAGGTTGTTTTGCTCGTCCGCCATTTCACGCGCCCCTTCGAGCGAGCGGCGCACGGCCTCCTGTTCGGCCAGCATCCGGCCCCATTGTGCCTGTTGATCGAGCGACAGACTTCCCGGATTGCCTTGATTGAACAATCCTTGCATCCCGCTGTTGATCTGGCCTTGCTGACCGGCCATCTGTTCGAGTTGCTGCAGCAGAGACTGCAAACCCGTACCGGAGGCGCCTTGCTGCATCTGGTTCATGCTTTGCAGCAGCATTTTAACCGCTTCGTTGACGTCGTTCATCGCGTTCATCTGCCACACGGCAACCTGCGACGCGTTGCGCTCTTCCATGTCCTTGACAGCGGTGTTCATATTGGCCAAAGCGGAACCGACGACTTTGCCGAGCGGCGTACCGATGTGAAACGTCTGGTTGGACAGCGCGATAATATTTTCCGTGACCTTGCTCATGTTGGACAGCACCTCCGACTGGCGCTGGGTCAGCAGGCGATACCGTGGATTCAACGCGTGAAGCACCTCGCTTTCATCCATGACGTCTTCCTGGCCTTTGGAAATCTCGAGCAGATCGTAAATAATCTTCTGCATCGCGTTCATGACCTGTTCGTTCTGCTGTTCCATGTACTCCCGCTGGGCATCGGCCATTTGTGACGCGAGCGAATCCAATTCCTGCGCCGCCGCGTCGCGATTTTGTTCGTCTTTTTCATCCTGCGCCTGCTCGCCGGCCAGCGACTTTGCCGATTGTTCCATTTTCTGTTGAATGCCGCGCCGCTTCAGCTGCTCAATGGCCTTGTCGAGCGCTTGGGTGGTAAAATTCGGGTCGATGCTCTCGACAAGGTCTTTCAACTCCTGGGCTTTTTGTTGTAACTGATCGACGGATTTTTCAAGCTTCTTCTGCTCGTTGGCCAGCGCGTCACGTTCATTCGGCAATCGGGCGTCCCTGGATAACTCGTTCAGTTCCTTTTGCCGGCGATGTAAATCCTCCGCCTGCTTTTTGAGTTGGTCGAACGTCTGCTCGGCCTTGAGCCGTTTCAAAAGCTCGACCGTCCGGTCCATATTTTTTTTGAACTGCTCCTGGTCAAACTTGAAATTTTTCAGAGCGTCCCTCATCTGGTCCAGGTTCAGATTCTGTTTCATCGCCTCCTGCATTTTCCGGATCGCTTCCAGCATTTCCTCGTTCTGCAGTTCCGCCATCAGCTTTTGCAATTCCTGATACTTCTCGAGCGTTTCCTGCGACAGGAGGTTGTGTTCATCCATCCGCTGCGTCATGTGCTCCAGCGACTGTTTCAAATCCTGCAGTTCGCGTTGTAATTTTTCCTGTTTATCGGCCAATTGTTTGGCTTTTTCTTTGTCCTGCCAGTCGAGTTTTTTTTCTCTGAGCAATTCCTGCTGCAACTCGTCCAGCTCTTTATGAATATCTTCGGTTTCTTTGAGCAGATCTTCCGCTTTCAGAAGGTTCTGGTCCCGTTCTTTGTTGACTTCCGCTAAAATTTCCTCGAGGGAAGGAAACCGCATCGTAATGATCGCACTCGTAGCGCTCTTGGGTCCGCTCACGGCGTCGTTGTCGAAAATTTCCAGGTAAAAGGTCATCACGTCCTCGGGCTGCAATTGCAGCGATGCGTAATCCCAGACGTATGACAACGTCTGCTGACGTTGACCTTTATCCAGCAGATAGGTCAGATCGACGGCCGTGTAATTTTTTTCCGGTTCGCGGAAGCCGCCGGTTTTTTCCAATCGATGATGAAGCAGTAATTTTGAAAAGCCGAAGTCGTCACCGGCCTCCGCCAGGACCCGCAGGGCCATGTCCTCGTTAATGTCGGTGTCTTTATCGGGCGCGAGCAGCTTGATCATCGGAACGTCGTCCTGGATCACGGACAAACGGTATTCGACCGGATTCCGGCTGGTGATGCGATCGTGGTCTTTGAACCACACGGTGTACCGTCCGTCCTCACGAAGGATAAATTCACCGACGGCTTTATGTTTGGCAAATGTCTGTATCTCCATCGGCCGCCGCGTCGAATCGGAAAAAACGAGTGCGGCGTCGTCCAGGGTCTTCGTCGCCTCCGTACGAACGATCACGCGGGAACCTTTGAGTGCGGTCACGTCGCCGGCATTTTCATCCAGTACCTGAGGGCTTAAACCGGAGTAGCCGGGCGGAACGACCTCGACTTCGAGTCGTTTGAGGTTGGGCCGTTTCAAAACATTGATGAGAAAATCGTCGGAGCGGAAGGGCGCTTTGCGAACGGGATCGTCGACTTCCGCGGCAAACCACGTATTCTGTCGGAGATTCGGAAGCGTCACCCGAAAACGGCCGGGCGAATCCGCGATCACCCATTCCGTCGTCCTTTTATCCGTTCCATCGAGCCAGGAATCGAAGCGGATTCGATCCGGAATCGCTGTGCCACTGATCGAATGTAATTCCATCTCGATCTCGACGGCTTCCCCTTGCAGGGTGTGTGTATTTCCGGGAGTAACCACCCACTCAAAAGAATTCGGCAAACTGAAATTGACGTGCGGCGCGACCAGCCGGGCGTACGACAGGGCGAGGGGCCGCGTAAAAACGGCGAATGCAACGGCCAGAACCCCGAGCGCCGCACCGGCGTGATACGCCGATCGCTTCAGGCGCTCACGATTCACGACCATCGTAAAATCAATTCCCTCGATGGCCTCGACAACGGTTTCTAAAGCCGCATCGACTAGAGATACCGACGTGTCGGGCGACTCGGATTGTTTGAGTTGCAGCACGTTGGCGAGACGGTCTTTGATGGCAGGAAATCGCTGTCCGACCCGCCGGGCGAGGGTGACGTCGTCAACGGACGGCAGCCATCCGATAAGACGCGCCGCCGGGCGAATGACCCAAACGATCATCGCCGCCGCCAGTCCCGTGAACATCACAAACGTCCAGGACCATCGTACGGATCCTTCCGGCCAGATCAGTATATCCAGTAGGGCGAGGGCCAGTGTTCCGGCAATTCCCCACGTCAGGAAGCGGGCGACTCCGTCGAGTAACGTGACGCCATTTTCTTTTCGACGAAGTTCCTCGAAACGCGCCCGAAGGTGGGCCAGGGGTTCGTCATCGGACATGCCGTTCCTTTGTTAAAATCGTCTACGGCGCTCCCCCACCGGGGTTCCACCGTTTTTGCCGGTTGAGATTATTTAACCTTTTCGCTCCAAACCTTGGCCTGCAGGAAGAGCAGTAAATAATCCCGCCCGCCGGCCTTGGAATCCGTGCCGCTCATGTTGAATCCGCCGAACGGATGGCCGCCGACGAGAGCGCCGGTGCATTTGCGGTTAAAATACAGATTCCCGACGTGGAATTCGTTTTTCGCGCGTTCGATCTTTTGCTTGCTCTTCGTATAAACGGCGCCGGTGAGACCGTACTCCGTGTTATTGGCAATTTCCAGGGCCTCATCGTAGCTGCTGGCTCTGATGAGGGCGAGCACGGGACCGAAAATTTCCTCCTGAGAGATCGTGTCTTTCGGTTTGACGTTTTCGATAACCGTCGGGTGCAGGAAGTTCCCGACCGCGTCGTCTTTGGTGCCACCGGCAATGACGACGCCGCCTTCCTGTTTCGCTTTATCGATGTACCACATCATGCTGTCCAGCGCTTTTTTGTTGATCACCGGACCCATGGTGCGGGACGCATCGACGGGATCGCCGACGGAAATTTTGGCTACGCGTTCCAGCAGTTTCTTTTTGAATTTTTCATACACGCTGTCCACGATGATCGCCCGCGAACAGGCGGAACATTTCTGCCCCTGAAATCCGAACGCCGATGCCGCGACGCCGTCCGCCGCTTTGTCGAGATCGGCCTCGCTGTCCACGATGATGGAGTCTTTACCGCCCATTTCCGCGACGACCCGCTTGATCCATATCTGTCCCGTCGCCACGTCGGCCGCACTGCGATTGATATGCAACCCGACGGCCTTGGATCCGGTAAACGCGATGAACCGGGTCTTCGGATGTTTGGTCAGGGCGTCGCCCATGCCGGAACCCGGACCGGGTAGAAAATTAATCACTCCGGGCGGCAGACCGACTTCTTCCATCAGTTCCACGAATTTTGCGGCGATTGTCGGTGCGTCACTCGACGGCTTGAGCACGACCGTGTTGCCCGCGACCACGGCAGCCGACGTCATTCCGCACATGATCGCAAGAGGAAAATTCCACGGCGGGATGATCGCACCCACTCCCAGCGGGATGTAGACGAGCTTGTTTTTTTCACCCCCAACTTTGGTCAACGGTTGGTCCGACGCGTATCGCAGCATTTCCCGGCCGTAAAATTCGAGAAAATCGATCGCCTCCGCGGTATCGGCATCGGCTTCCGGCCAGCTTTTGCCGACTTCGTAAACCATCCACGCTGAAAATTCATGTTTCCGTTTGCGCATCCGCGCGGCCGCCTTGAAAAGGTACTGCGCGCGCTTTTCCGCCGGAACTTTACTCCACTGTGTAAATTTTTCGTGCGCCGTTTCGACCGCCTGATTGGCCAATTCCTCGTTGCCGTCAAAAAAGTGGCCGACGATCTGATCCCGGTTCGACGGATTGATGGAATTAAACGCATGATTGGTCCGAATACGATTGCCGTTCAAGATAATGAAATATTCTTTCCCGAGTTCGCCTTTGACTTTTTGCAACGCTTTTTCAAACGCTTTGCGATTGGCGGGTTTGGAGAAATCGGTAAACGGTTCATTCTTGAACGGGCTGATTTTCTTTGCGGCCATACAGTCTCCTCAGTATTGATGATCCAGTTCTGTCAAGTGGGGCCAATATAGGGACTCCACCTTTGCGATTCAAGGTAACTCGGAGTCACACCGTGTCTGAAAATTCACACTAGGACGCGATAAATCGCGCAACGTAACTCTCTGTTTTAAAAAACATTAAATCATGGCATCGGTTTTGAGTACAGACAGATAAACGGCAGAGCATTTGACATGTTGAACTGGATTCGATCGAACCGACTGACGCTTATCGTTTTTTTCATTTTTGCCTTTCGCCCGCAGATACTCTACGGCTTTCGCGTTCATATCTTACGACCCGCGGTCCGGATTTTTCAGCAACCGTTGCGTCCGGCGGCCATTGTCCTGTGTACGACGTCGAGTGACGAGGACGACGGATGCGGCGATGACGACGAAGGGTGCGTAACGGAGGACGAGTCCGAATATTATTCCGACGACAGTTCATCCGACGGATGTACGGACGACGACGATAGTTGCGCGGAGCCGGCCGACGACGAGTCGGACGAACCGTCCGACGGATGTTCGGACGACGGAAGCTGTGCGGCGGAAAGCGACGCCTCGTACGAATACGACGACACGTACTATGCCGACGAAGGCTGCTCGTGTACCGGAGAGACCGTTGTGGGCGGTACACCGATCCCATCGGTTCCAAAATATTCTACTCTCGAGATTCAATTCCAGTTTTCCCGAATGCACGAAGCGGAATTGCGGTTAACCGATTTTTCGGATCAGACGCTCGTTATCCTCGCACCGGGCCGAACGTCTTACGGTTCCGGATCGTACTGGTTTTCGTGGAACGGCAATTTGCCCGACGGTCAATGGGCCGGCTACGGAAGTTATCGTGCGGTATTGACGCTCGACCGCGTGCGAACGTCTTCGCGATCGTTTAGTTATTCACAGGAACGGGGGTTCCTCGTCGACACAGACAATATCATCGTTTTCAGCGACGGGACCGGAAAGAGAAGTGATCATATGCCGTCGGAGCGCTTGCATTTGGCCGTTGCTACGGATCCTGCAGCGCCGCGTTCCCGAAATTGACCTGGGCCGCCACGCAAAACGTCACGGCATGGGTATGCGACATGAAACCGGCCGGAATGGCGAAGGTGTATTCCCCGGAAAAACCGGACGTGATATTTCCGAGAAAAATTTTATCCGACGAGCCGGTGAGGTTTGCCGCCCCGGCGGCATCGCTCAGGTAGAGGGCGATCGTTCCCGCGCCACCGCTCACGGAAAAATTCATCAACGTGTGAAGATAATCGTCGCCCGTCGTCGTGTCTCTTAAAATTTCCATCATGCCGGACGTGACGTAACCGTTTTGTCCGCTAAACGTTCCCGTCTTTAAAACGATGGTCGTGGGCGGCGGAGGGTTGTTGCCGTTATCGGTCGACAGTTTGTTGTCATCGCTTTCACACGACCCCAATGCCATCATGGCGACAATCCAGAAATGTTTCATGTATTTTTCTTCATTTTTCGAATGACAGTCCGATCACGAAGTTCGCACCGGAATAAATATTCGTAATTTTGCCGACGGCGGTAAAAAAGTCCGCCGACAAAGTGTAGCCGGGAGCAAATTGGTACGACAGGCCCCCACCAAGGCTGGTATATTGAACTCCCTCTCCAATACCGATACCCGAGGACGGCGGCGTGGACGAATCCACGTCACCGATCGGCGCCAACCGGCGGGCAAAAACCTGGACGCCAATCGCCCGCAACGGTTGATAACCCGTTTGTAAACCGATCGTGTATTCGTCCGTAAAGCCCATCGTACGAAGATTGTACCCGCCGTCGAGCGATATGTACAGCGGCGAGGTTTCAAACGCGTGCGAAACATAAAAATTGAAGCGATAATTCCATTCGCCGTCGCCCGTCGGCAGAAAAATCGTCGCACCCGGATCATTTTTCACTTGGGCCGATAACCGGTCGTCTCCCGTCGGCAAATCCACACCGATGCCGAGCGCCACGGGCCATCGGCCGGTCGACAATCCATATCGGAATTCAACGGCAAGGTCGCCTATTCCCGAGGCCGACGTAGTGGTTTCGAACGACGACCGTTTGTAAACCAGAAATCGCACGATGGCGTCCCAACGCTCGACGATGCCGTATTCCGCGTAGGCGTCCAATGACCACGTTGTAAAATCGGCCGTCGAAATTTTTTGGCCAGTGGACGTGTAAAATCGATCCGTCGCCAGGCGGCTGAACGCTGTTTTAAAATAAAGCGAATTCTTTTTCCGAATCCAGCCGCCGCCTGCAAATCCGTCGGTCGTCAAGAGAGTGAATGCCGTCACAAGAAATAAACGTTTCATCGGAACTCGGAATTATTTATGGTGCAATGTCAGGATAACGCAGAACATTTTCGATTATTTCGTGCCTTGTGTCCGCGAATGAAATGTGCTACTTTTGAAGTGCGCTAAATCCCTGATATTATGGAATCCATTCTCGTCGTCGACGACAGTAAAACGCAGCTTTTTACGATCAGCTTGCTGCTGAAAAAAGAAGGGTACGTCGTTCACAGCGAGAACAACCCGGTCGAAGCCAGAGTCCGGATCGAAAAGGAATGCTTCGATCTGGTCCTGTGCGATCTGCAGATGCCGGAACTGACGGGCATCGATCTCCTGCGCATTTCCAAAGTGATGTCACCAACGACTCCATTCATCATCATGACCGCGTACGGCGACCGGGAGTCGGCCATCGAGGCGTTATCCATCGGTGCGGACGATTATATCTTCAAAGCGTCCGGCAAGCGTGAGGAGGAGGAGTTTTTCATCCGCATCCGCCGCGCCATCGAGAAAGCGCGCCTGCATTCGCAACTGCTCAGTTATCAGAACGATCTTGAAAAAATGGTCGCGGAACGTACGCGGGAATTGACGGAGGCCCAAGAGCAGCTGGTCCAGTCGGAAAAATTACGTTCGCTTGGCGTCATGACCAACGGCATCGCGCACGACTTCAACAACATCCTCGGCGTCATTCTCGGCCGCACGCAGCTGATGATGCGCCGGAGCCACGATCCGCAATTCATCAACGACCTGCGCATCATCGAAAAGTCGGCGCTCAAGGGGTCGCTCACCATCCGGCGTATGCAGGACTATACGCGCCTGCGCAAGGACGAATCGTTTGGCCCCGTGGATATCAACGCCGTGATCGACGAAGTGGTCGACATGACGCGCATCCGCTGGGAAGACGAAGCGAATGAACGCGGACTGACCATCGCGATGAACCGTGAATTGTCCCGGGTCCCGTTCGTAGCGGGCAACGCATCGGAACTCAAAGACGTTTTCATCAATATTATTTTCAATGCCGTCGAGGCGATGCCGAGGGGCGGCGCCATCACGATCCGCACGTATCATGAGAACGAGGGGAAAGATCAGTGGGTCGTAGCGGAAATTGCGGACACGGGGTACGGCATCCGTCCCGATATACAGGACCGTATTTTCGAACCGTTTTTCACGACCAAAAACGATCAGGGATCAGGACTCGGGATGAGCGTCGCGTTCGGAATCGTCCAGCGGCACCGGGGGCACATTCACTTCAAGAGCGGCGAGACGGGCACAACATTCTACGTTCGGCTGCCGATGGCGCTGTTCGTTCACTCCGATCCGGTCGAGCCGGCAAACGCGGAACCGGACGGCCACCCGATCGTCAAACGCCGCCGCATCATGGTCATCGACGACGACGAAGGAATCCGCGCGATGTTGATGGAGATCCTGCAGATCGACGATCACGACGTAGTTTCTGCCGGCTCCGGCAAAGAAGCGCTCGAGCTCCTGGAACGCCAGCCCGTTGAAATCGTTTTCACCGACCTCGGGATGCCGGAAATGTCGGGATGGGATCTTTCGCAGGAAATCAAAAAGCGGTACCCCGACATCCGGATTATCATGATCACGGGCTGGGGCATGCAACTCGACACCACCAAAGCGGAGGAGAGCGGCATCGAAAAAATCATCCCTAAACCCGTGACATGTGATGAAATTTTAAGGACCGTCCGACAGGGGGAGTGAATTTCGCTTCTCCCCAATGAACAATAAGCGTCCCGCCGGTCATGGACCGCTAGATGAAAAGGCCTCACCGTCGATCGCCCTGAACGGTTAGACGGAGAAACCGGGGTTACCTGCTTGAAATCCCTATAGTTTTCAGCGTCACGACGGCCGACGCTCGTATGTGCCCGTTGACCATGACGTGTACTTGGTGACGCCCCGGATAATGACGACGCGTCGTACGGTCGGCAAACGAGCGGCGATGCCGGATCGTGATCGAATGTCCGTCCTTCGCGTCGACCGATTTCAACATGTAGACCTTCCGTGAGACACCGCCGCGTGCGGTCACATAATCAACGGCATAGGTCAGGCGATATCTGCCTTTCCGACGTGGACAAAAATCGAAGTGCAGCGTGACGGCAGCGCCGCGTGAAATTCTTCTGGGCGTGATCTTCAGATTTTCAATGTCGGCCGTCGGCGCCCCGCCGTAACCGAGCAAGGCAAGCGCACGGGAGTGACCCTGCCGCAAAAGGCCCCGGCACGCGTGGCGTACCAAACGATCCGTCGCCTCCGAGTGTCCGATCCATGCCGATACGACGGACAGGACGCGCTCGGGATGATCTTTGGAAATATCGTTGAGATTATTGGCCACGCTGCGGCGCACATAGTCCGACGGATCGAACTTCAGATTTTCCAGGATCGGAAATATCGGCGACGGATCGTTTTGAAAATTTTTCAATGCGATCGCCCACGGCAGCCGCGGACGGCAGCCTTCGCTGGCCAGGCGGCGGACATGATGATTATCGTGCCGGCTCCATTGCAGCATCTGATTCAGGGTGCGGTCTGGATAACGCAGGATAAACGGACGGATCGCAAATTCAGAGCTCGATGAACGGGTAAAGACTTCCAGCGCCGGCAGCGACACCTCCGGATCGTCGAGTCCGTATAACTCCACGAAATGAGGAAAAAAAACGTCCGTAAAACCCATCGCTCTCGATTGACGATACCGCTCGGTGATTTTCACCAGTTGTTCCAGCACCCGACGGAAGTCCCCCGGCAAATGCAGGCGGATGCACCTTGCAATGTGATCCATCCTCTGTTTCAATTCGCGACCGCCCCATTCGGAATCCAGTACGTCGCGATAAAATGCCGCCGAATCGAACGACGGTTCGACTAAACGGATATGCGTCGCCAGTTCTGTAATAAACTCTCGCGAATACATGTTCTTCAACACATCGGCCATGTGTCTTCACTCACCCAGAATATTTTTGACTTCCGCGCGAAGTCGGTCCTTGACGGACTTCGGAAGCTTTTGCCAGGATACGTTTCGAATGGCGGCTTCTAGACCCCAGAGTGCGTTGAGCGATACCTGGGCGGGCCGCGATTGTTTGAGCCGCACGTACACTTCGACCGACCCGAGCCGTTCGAGGTCGGCGCGTGAATGTACGCCGACCTCTCGAAGCCACTGTGCGGTTTTGGGTCCGATGTTTTTAATGTCCATCGAATCTCATTTGTACGTTCTAAGATGGTCGAGGTGTACGACGCCTTCGGCGGGATCGTTCGACGTCATTTTCATCAGACCGAAATAACGCCGGCACACTTCGCTTTGCTCCGCCTGAGCCATAGCGTTCATGGCGTCTTCCTTTGAACGCCAGTACACCAGGTCGGCATACTGACGGTCGTTGATTTTCATCAACTCACGGCGGATGAATCCCTGCTGCCTGATCAGAAAATCCCGTTGCAACACCTCCGATTCCGCCAGCAAGGCCGCTTCGTCCGCGTGATCGGCAAGTTCAAACGGCGCGTATTCGACGGTCCCCGCCGCAGGTTCTTCCTGACGGCATGACATAAATCCAAAGAAAACGATCATGGCAATGATAATTTTATACGACATACATTTCCTTTCTCATTCATTCCCGTCAAATCCCTTCAGGATCGATGTTCCCCAGGGATTGTCAATGACGATCTGCCACCGGCCATCGGGCCCCAACCGCAGTACGTCGGCCGATTCGCCCGATTCGTCGAAAGCCGACCCGTCCGGCGTCTTTCCCCGCATCGCCCAGCGCGAATGATACAACGCAACGTCGCCGCTCGTCAGCACGTCCTGTATATGCGTTGTAATTCGGGGTTTTGCCGCCATCATCACACCCAAGGCCTCTCCTATGGCGTCTCGTCCCGTAACCATTGTGCCGGGGGCGGCTATAAAAACGGCATCGTCCGAGTAATGGCGAAGCGCCGATTCAAGGTCGCCGCGATTCACGGCATCGACGAATGCCGCCACGGTTTCAACCGCTGTGTTTTTTTTTCATAACCATCCTTTGGGTCGATTCATGGTTTCTGTGAATGAAAACCAACACGATTCCCTTCCGTGTCTTCGATCACGGCGATGTAACCTGCCGGTCCGATTGCGGTTTTTTCCATCACGACTTTACCGCCCGCCACGGGCGCCTTGAGGACGACGTCGTCAAGGTACCCTTCGACGTTGATATAAACGGTCGTACCCGCCGGAGAAGGACGGATGCCGTCCATTTTCACGACCGCGCCGCCCACGCCGTCCCCTTCAAACGGGAACAACGCGTTGGGAACGCCCATGAATATTTCCCTTTTGAGTGGACGATGGAGGATGGCGTCGTAGAACCCGACGGCCCTGTCGAAATTGTCCGCCGGAATTTCAAACCAGTTGACTGCGTTTCTCATGTCATTTCCTTTCGATTTGATGTATGGCAATCTAACCGACAGGAGTGACAACCTTATGTCAGGAGGATGGAGGATTATTTATAAAAATGGAGTTCGAACGGCAAAATTCATATCAAGGCTTCCCTCGATACCATTGCGCAAGGCGTTCCGCCTCGGAGGCCAGCATGTCGCGCAGTTCGGGCGGGTGAATCACGGTCACGGCGCTCCCAAAAGAAAGCAACCATGATTTGGTCATTTCCAGGCTCGGAACCATCATCGTCATGTCCACTCCGCCGTCGCATTCTTCTTCCCGGACAACGCCGAAGTAATAACGATCTCGTACCCACGCGGCCGCCGTGCGGTCGAAGCGCACACGTACTTCTTTCGGATCTCTGATTTGCATGTAATCTTCCATGAATCGCCGCAGATTAAAATCCGGCCGGGCGGGAAACGTTTCGTCGCACATCCGAATGTCGCGGATGCGGTCCGTACGAAAATCGCGATAGTCTTTTCGCAGCCGGCAATAGGCAATGCAATGCCAGTGATCGACGTAATACATCACGGCCATCGGTTCGACCTCGCGCGTCGTGTGGGCATCGTACCGAGGGGAAAGATAATCGATCTTGAGTACCCGCTTTCCCACGACGGCCTGTTGAATCATTCCGAGCGCGTCGTCGCGAAAACCGTCGCGGGCGCGGGAGGGACGCGGCATGATCACCATCGACGCACTCAGCCGTTCGAGGAAATTCTTGCGGTCTTCCGGCAGCACGGCAACGATTTTTGCAATTCCGGATTCCGCGGGATACCGCAGGCTCTGGTCGGTCAACTGTTTGACCATCTCCCCTCCGACGTACAGCGCATTCGCTTCATCCTGGGTGAACATCACCGGAGGCAAATGGTACCCTTCGACAAGAGAATACCCTTCGCCGGCTTCTGCGGCAATCGGTACGCCCGCCTCATTCAGCGCTTTCATGTCGCGATAAACGGTGCGCAGCGTAATGCCGAACTTCTCCGCGATGTCCTTCGCCCGCACGATTTTTTTTGCATGCAGCAGCAGAACAATGGCAACAAGTCGGTCCGTTCGATTCATCATATGTTCATCACAGAGCGTCCAAAGGCCACAGAGACGTCTTCGGCGAATACCCATGACAAATAACTCTGCGCACTTTGCGGTCTCCGTGGTAAAAAATCTGGTGTTTGCTCCTGTAACATAATCGTTTTACCTTTGACACGAAAGTCCAACCTGTGGAGAAATCACGATGCAAAAATTTTTATGGTTTGTCATCATGTTCGTCCCACCGATCGTCGCACAACCCGGTTCATGGAAGCAGATTGGAGAAAGCGGCGCCTGGAAGGCGACGATCGCCGCGACTTCACTCAATGGCGCGATGTACACCGTCGAATCCAGCGGTGCGTTGTACGAAACCGACCTCATGAGCGGCCGGTGGCGACAGATCGGTAAACCGGATTTTGCCGCGACCGTGTGGATGTTCGCCGGTAACGGTATGCTCTACACGATTGAAACCAGCGGTTCACTCTATGAAGTCAGTCCGGCCAACGGCACGTGGCGCCAACTGGGTAAATCCGGTGAATGGGTCCGGACGATCTCCGGTACCATTTTTCAAAACGCGCTTTATACCGTGGAAAACAGCGGCGCCCTTTATCGGACGGATTTATCGAGCGGCGTATGGCGCCAGATCGGGAAGGCCGAATTCGGCAACACGCGTTTCCTCCTCGGTCTCGGCACTTATCTTGTCAGTCTTGAGGAAAACGGCTCGCTTTACCGAATCGATCCATCCGGCGGCACGTGGACAACCGTTGGAACCGGCGAATGGGCCAATACGCTGCGTATGGTCGCGATGGACGGCATGATCTACTCCGTGGAGACCAACGGTGCATTGTATGAAACGAATCCACAGACCGGGAAGTGGCGACAACTGGGGAGTCCTGACTTTGCCGCGACGGCATTTATGATCGCCGCCGGTGGAAAACTTTACACCATCGAGACAAGCGGCAGCCTATACGAAGTGAAGGTGAGGTGAAATGGCGGTCATCGTTGATGCCTTGAGAACGCCGATCGGAAAGTTAGGCGGTGCACTCGCCTCCGTTCGCCCCGACGATTTGCTGGGCCACGTCGTGCGGGCGATGGCCGAACGGCATGCGCTGGAATCCGTCGACGACGTCATTGCCGGCTGCGCCAATCAATCCGGTGAAGACGGACGCAACGTGGCCCGGATGGCGGTCATTCTCGCCGGACTGCCGTTTACGGTCCCCGCGCAAACGGTCAATCGCCTCTGCGGTTCCAGCATGCAGGCGATCATCACGGCCGCTCACGCACTGGACGGCGGCGGCGGCGACGTCATTCTCGCCGGCGGTGTGGAGAGCATGTCGCGCGGCGCTTACGCTTTTGCCAAAGCGGAAAAACCGTTTGCATTCGGCAACCTGAAGGTGTACGACACGACGCTCGGCTGGCGATTTCATAATCCGAAAATTCATGAACGCGTTCGCCCGCTGAGTATGGGAGAAACGGCGGAAGAAATTTTCGAAACCATCCCCGTTTCCAGGGAGGAACAGGACGCGTTCGCGTTCGATTCCCATCAAAAAGCGCTCGCCGCGTGGAAAACCGGTACGTTCGCGAACGAGGTCGTGCCCGTGATCCTGCCCGATAAAAAAGGCGACCGGCGGATCGATCGTGACGAAGGCCCGCGGGAAGACACGACGCTTGAAAAACTCGCGTCGCTCAAACCGGCGTTTCGACCCAACGGGACGGTGACCGCGGGCAACAGTTGTCCGCTCAATGACGGCGCGTCCATGACGCTGATGATGACGGAATCCGAAGCCGGACGCCGCGGATTCAAAACCGGTTTTCGCCTCAAGGCGTCCGGCGTGACGGCGCTGCATCCGGACGTCATGGGCCTGGGACCCGTCGAGGCGACGCGCCTTGCCCTGCGCCGGGCCGGTCTTTCCGCCGACGATCTCGGGCTGGTGGAACTCAACGAAGCGTTTGCGATTCAGGCGCTCGCGTGTATGCGCGAACTCGGCCTGCACGCCGATCGTGTCAACGTCAATGGCGGCGCCATCGCCATCGGGCATCCGCTCGGATGTTCCGGCGCGCGAATCGTCGGCACGTTGATCCACGAGATGCGCCGGCGAGACGTTCGGTACGGCCTGGCCACGATGTGCATCGGTGTCGGTCAGGGCATCGCGACGATCTGGGAAAAGGTCGATCTTTGAATCACCCCAGATCGTCGTTATCTGAAGAACCACGTGAACGGCAGTTATGGCGAGCGAAGCAATCTCGTGTTTGTGACAATAATTGAAATTTCTCCGTCGCTGCGCCCGGCCAAGCCTGGAACCCTGAAAATCAACCGACTTTGTAAACTTGAAGAGGATCGATGGAACTCAAAACGCTTGTTATTCTTCACACGCTCGGTGCCGCCGTCTGGGTCGGCGGTCATCTGGTTCTGCTCTTTGCATTCGTCCCGCCTGCACTCAAATCGAAGAATCCCGCCATCATCCGGCAGTTTGAAGAGCGATATGAAAAGATCGGCATCCCCTCGCTTTTGCTTCAATTGCTGACCGGTTTACGCCTTGCGTATCTTCAATTACCGTCCGTTGGCGACTGGTTCGATTGGAACGCCCATTTAGGATTTCACATTAGTTTGAAACTTTTTTTACTCGCCCTGACGATCGCGCTTGGCGCCCATGCGCGCCTCCGGATCATTCCAAAATTATCGGAATCCAATTTAACGGCGCTCGCCTGGCATATTCTCGCGATCAACGTACTCGGCGTGAGTATGTTGATGACCGGACTGAGTGTTCGTTTTGCCATTTGGTGAAAGGAGACGGATGAAGAGCAGTCTTCTCTTTCTGCCGCTCGCGATGTTTTCATGTCTGGTCTGTCAAAAAGACGACCCTGACAGCGGGAGTCTGTTTCACGGCGACTCGACCGCCGTTTTTCGACTTGAAAACGCTTTTCCCCAATTGACGTTCACGCGTCCGCTCGACTTTCAACAACCGCCGGATTCGACAAATCGGGTATTTATTATCGAACAGGAAGGCCGGGTTCATGTCGTTCACGGTTCGGACTCGACGCGACAGGAATTTCTCGATATTACGGATCGCGTGGACGACACGGGTAATGAAGAAGGACTGCTCGGTCTGGCCTTTCATCCGCAGTTTGCGTCCAACGGATATGTTTACGTCAACTACACCGCCGGCGGGCCGGATCGAACGGTCATTTCACGCTTCACGGTTTCATCTACCGATTCGAATACGGCCGACCCGTTGAGTGAACTCGTTCTCCTCGAATACGATCAGCCCTTCAGCAACCATAACGGCGGCGGACTGGTTTTCGGCCCGGACGGATACCTGTATATTTCCAGCGGCGACGGAGGATCGGGCGGAGATCCGCTGGGGAACGGACAGAAGCTGACGACCCTGCTGGGAAAAATACTCCGCATCGACGTCGACAATCCGGCCGATGGAAAACCGTACGGCATTCCGGCGGATAACCCTTTTATCGGAAACAGTCTCCCTGAAATTTATGCGTACGGATTGCGAAATCCGTGGCGGTTCAGTTTTGACGCCGAGACGGGCGACCTGTGGTGCGGCGACGTCGGACAAAATACGCTTGAGGAAATCGACGTCGTCGAAAAAGGCGGAAACTACGGCTGGAACTTGTTCGAAGGAACGCAATGTTTTACGGGATCCTGCAATTCCACCGGTCTTATCATGCCGGTATGGGAGTACGGACGCAGTCAGGGTGCCTCGATCACGGGTGGATACGTTTACCGCGGGAATGCCATGCCGGCGTTGGTGGGTTGTTATGTGTATGCGGATTTTGTCAGCGGCCGGGTGTGGGCATTGCGCAAAAGCGGATCGACGGTGACCAATGCCGAAATCATCGACTCCGGTGTGAATATTTCCTCCTTTGGTGTCGACCGGAATAACGAACTCTATCTGTGTGGCTTTGATGGGAAAATATACCGGATGGTAATGGATTGACACTCCTCATTCCTGTTCTACCAAGGAGCCGGTTTATTCCTGCTCCGGTTGTTTTGACACGCCCAACAACCGGAAGAATAATCTCTCTCTAAGACATTCGTTTCGCCCCCTCGAGTTTTTCAGGACCGTGCTCAACGACCGCCGCAGCCCTAACCCTCTGTAATCCCGACAAAAACCTCCAAAAAAACATAAAATCACACCCAGAACCTGTCATTTGTCAGTCCTCTCGGAAAACGATTCCACTATATTTTCGAACAGTTGTTCGAATTTTTACGGAGGTATCCCGTGCGCAGTTTTGCCTGGCAAATGACGTCGGCCGGTGAACCGCTTCGCCGAACGGACCTTTCTCCGCGAAATCCGGCCGATAACGAAGTCCGCGTTCGAATTACCGGTTGCGGCGTCTGCCATACGGATTTGGGATTCTACTACGACGGCGTGAAGACGATCAAACCGCTGCCGTTGACGCTCGGTCATGAAATCAGCGGATGGGTCGAAGAAACCGGTTCGAGTGCGTCGCGCTGGAAAAACAAAGCCGTGATCATCCCGGCCGTCCTTCCGTGCGGCGATTGCGATCTGTGTAAATCCGGGCAGGGACGCATCTGTCGACAGCAACAAATGCCGGGCAACCACATCGATGGCGGGTTTGCAAGTCACATCGTCGTACCGGCACGGTACCTGTGCGAAGTCGACGTCACGTCGGACGACGAGACGTTTGGAAAATCCGGCGTGACCCTGCGTGAGCTGAGCGTGGTGGCCGATGCGGTGACGACGCCGTTTCAGGCCGTACGGAACGCCGGCCTGCGGCAGGGCGATCTTGCGATTTTTGTCGGCGTCGGTGGCGTCGGAGGCTACGGTGTACAAATCGCCAACGCATCGGGCGCGGTCGTCGTGGCCATCGACGTCGATCCTCAAAAACTGGAGACCATTCGAGCCCATGGCGTTCAACTCGGTTTGAACCCGACGGAAATGGATGCCAAAGGGATTCGAAAAACGATTCAGTCGTTTGTCGCCGATCGAGGGCTGTCCCTGTATGAATGGAAGATTTTTGAAACATCGGGCACGGCAAAAGGACAGGAACTGGCGTACAGTCTGCTGACGTTCGGCGCAACGTTGTCCGTCGTCGGGTTTACCATGGACACCGTGAACCTGCGGTTGAGCAATCTGATGGCATTTGACGCACGGGCGGTCGGTAACTGGGGATGTCTGCCGGAATTGTATCCGGAAGCCCTCGAGTGGGTGAGGCAGGGCCGGATCCAACTGGCTCCTTTCGTTCAGACCTTCCCGCTCGATTCGATCAACGACGTATTCGACAAATTACATCGAAAAGAAATCACGAAACGCCCGGTCCTTGTGCCGTGAGCGTCATTATGGGAGACGATTTCATGTTCAAAAATCACGACCTCGTACCGGGTTACGCGTTTAAAGAAATCCGGTACGAACTCAAACCGTGTAAAGATCCGGCGGGCCGTCCGGTGGAAGGACTGTTCAGCGCCTGGATCACTCTCGCGAACCCGTCGCAGTTGAATTCCTACACGACGGGAATGGTCAAAGAAGTCATTCTTGCATTTCGTAAAGCGTCGAATTCGCGAGAGGTCGTATCCGTCGTCTTTACCGGCGAAGGCGATCGCGCGTTTTGTACGGGCGGCAATACGAAGGAGTACGCGGAATATTACGCGGGCCAGCCGGAAGAGTACCGGCAGTACATGCGCCTCTTCAACGACATGGTGTCGGCCATCCTGCATTGTGATAAACCCGTGATATGCCGCGTCAACGGCATGCGCATCGCCGGCGGGCAGGAGATCGGCATGGCGTGCGACTTTTCCATCGCGAGCGATCTCGCCGTATTCGGTCAGGCAGGACCGAAACACGGTTCCGCTCCCGACGGCGGCTCGACGGATTTTTTACCGCTTTTCGTCGGCATCGAAAATGCTATGATGTCGTGTACGTTGTGCCGGACGTGGACGGCCTATCAGGCGTACCGACTCGGGCTTTTAACCGACATTGTTCCCGTACTGAAGAAGGACGGCAAATGGATTCCGAATCCCCTGGTCATCACGGACCGCTGGATCGACGAGCGCGGACGGATGGTCTACGGCGAAATGAAAACCGGCGCCGAAAAAGACGCGGCCAAAGAGCTGATGAAATCGGCCACGATCGACCTCACGCCGCTGGATGAAGCGGTCGAGCGCCTGACCACGTCGCTTTTGATGACCGTACCGGGCTGTCTGTCGAAAACGCTCGAGTCCGTGCGAAAACACAAACTCCAACACTGGGACAAAAACCGTGAGAGCAACCGGGCCTGGCTCGGACTCAACATGATGACCGAAGGCCGCGCCGGGTTCCGCGCGTTCAACGAAGGGACAAAAGAGAACCGCGAAGTCGACTTTATCCTCCTACGCCAGTCGCTCGCTCGCGGTGAACGATGGGGCGAGGAACTGACCGAAAAAGTGTTGCCGAAAAAATGATCGGGATCGATCTCAACCAACGCGTTGCCCTTGTCACGGGAGCCTCGTCCGGTATCGGCCTGGCCATTGCACGAACGCTGCAAAGCGCCGGGGCGAACGTTGTCGGCGCCGATTTGCTTCAAGGGGAATGTCCCGGACGGTGGATCGAGGTCGACGTACGGCAATTCGACGACGCCAAGCGGTGCGTGCAGAACGTCGTTCAACGCGAAGGTCGACTCGACATTCTCGTCAACAACGCGGGTATTTTTCGAGACGCTCCGTCATGGAAGATGACGGAAAGCGACTGGGACGACGTGCTTGCCGTCAATCTCAAAGGCGCGTTTAATTTTACCCACCACGCCGCGCCCCATTTCAGAGAGCGGCAATCCGGCAAAATCGTCAACATCGCTTCGATCAACGGTTTGCGCGGTAAGTTCGGCCAGGCCAATTACGCGGCCGCCAAAGCGGGCCTGATCGGATTTACCAAGACGATCGCGCGCGAACTCGCCCGATACAACGTCAACGTCAATGCCGTCGCGCCGGGGCTGATCGCAACTCCGTTGATCCGCAACCTGCCCGCCGACGCGCTCGACAAAGCGCGCGAGGAAATTTTACTGGGCCGGATCGGTGAACCGGAGGACGTGGCCCGTCTCGTTGCGTTTTTATGTTCCGATCTCGCGCGTCACATCACCGGTGAAATCATCAAAGTCGACGGCGGACAATACATCTGATCATCAGGAGTGGATATGAACGTCTTTTTCGATTCCGTAAACAATCAAAACCTCGATGACATCCTGACGGCGTGCCGTGAACTGGCCGAGGATCCGGATTACCCCGCCGTCAAAGCATGGCGCGCGCAGGGCGGTAAAGTGGTCGGACATTTTCAGGTTTACTTTCCGGAAGAAATCGCACACGCGGCCGGGTTGTTACCGGTCAAAATCGCCGGCGCACAAGTCGAAGGCATGGACGCGGAATCGCATTTCGGCTCTTACCTTTGTTCGATCATCAAAACTTCACTCGAGCTTGCGCTGACGAAAAAAATCGAACTGGACATGTTCGTCAGCCATCCGATCTGCGACGCCGCACGCAATCTCTCCGCCATCTGGGGACGAAATTTCAAATATCCGTGCGAGATCTTATATCTGCCGCAGAACCCGAATTCGTCTCACTCCGCTGCCTACCTGCGCGACGAATATCGCCGGTTGGCCGATCAACTGGAATCGATCGCCGGACGCGAGATCACGAACGATGCCCTGCGGCAATCGATCGCCCTATACAACGAAAGCCGCTCGTGGATGCGGGAATTGTACGCCATCAAACGCGAAACGCCCTGGCTGATCACAGCCGAAGATGCGTATGCATTGATCGCCGTTGCGGGCATGATTCCGCGGGAGGAGTATAATCAACTGATGCGCCTCGTAATGCCGCAGGTCCGGGCACGCACCGCGCGTCGTCAGGATAAAATGCGTGTGGTTTTCGAAGGTGCGTTTTGCGAACAGCCGCCGCTCGATTTGATCCAGGTCATCGGCCAGTCGTGTTACATCGTCGACGACGATTTCTACATCGGGCTACGGTACCTGCTCGACGACGTTCCAGTGTCCGGCGATCCGCTCCACGCTCTTGCCGAGGCCTATATCGAAAAGTCGTCCTATTCCCCGGTCCAGCACGATTTGCGAAAACCGAAAGAACACATGCTGCTGCAGCGTATTCGCCAGGCCGGCGCGGAAGCGGTCATTCTTGCCGCGGCCAAGATGTGCGAGCCGGGACTTGAAGAACAGGTGGCCTATATCAAAGCGCTGGACGCGGCGGGTATTCCGTACTTTGTCAGCGAGTTTGAAGAAAACCAGACGACATTCGATCATATCGGCATTCAACTCGAGACGTTCATCGAAAATCTTATTTTTCAATAAAGGACGGTTATGGAATCGACAACCCTCGTCGGGCGGGGATCGCAGCGTGGCGCGGAATTGTTCCGCAGCTGGTTCACCGACCTCGAAAAAGCGAACGCGGACGGACGCCACGCCGCTTACGTTTTTGTCATGGGCAGCCTTAATGAAATCCTCAAAACGTTCGACATGCCCGTCGTATTTCCGGAAATCAATTCCCTGCAAACGGCCGTACGTCGCGTCGCGGGCGAGTATCTGACGGAAGCGGAGGATTACGGTTATTCGCCCGACATCTGCGGATACGTGAAGGCCGACGTGGCCGTCCAGCTGCGCGGGGGGCAACATCCGATGGGCAAAATTCCGAAACCGTCGATCGCCGTGCTGACGAACGCGTGCAACACGTACATCAAATGGGCGGAAATCTGGGAACGTCTGTACCGGATCCCCGTCGTCACGCTCGACGTGCCGGGTACGCGCGGACGCAAAGGAGATCCCTTCGTTCGGGACGGATATTTCGAAAACGACCGTAAATACGTCGAGGCGCAATTACGCGAGCTCATCGCCACGTGTGAGCGGATCACGGGACGCGCCTTTGACATCGACAAACTGCGACAGACGCTGGCGTGGGCCAACGACGTCTCGCGGTCGTGGAAGGCCATCCTCGAGTGCAACCGCGCGCATCCGGCCGTATTCAACGCCCTGACGGACGGAACGATTTATCTCGGCGTGGCCAACGGATTCCGCGGTACGGCGGAAGGCAGCACGTATTTCAAAGAACTGCTCGAGGAGATGGAGTTCAAAAAACGCGAAGGCATCGGGACGTTGACCGAGGAAAAATTCCGACTCGCGTTCGTCGGCGTCCCCTGCTACCCGATCTTCCGCCGGTTCAACGAGTTTTTCTCCGATTGGGGCGGTTGTTTTGTTCAGTCGACGTACTTGCATTTCGCCGCGGGTGGAGCCAATCTCGGTTTCGAGTACGACACTCAGCGGCCGATCGAAAGCCTGGCCGAAGGACTGCTCGTCAGCGTGCGCGACGCCATGGACAGCATGTTCCATCAGGACCGTGCGCTTATGTCGATGGTCGACGACTATGCCCTGGAAGGGATCGTCTACCACCCGATCAAAAGCTGCCGCACCGTCTCGACCGGACTGGCGGACGGCCGCAAACATCTCATGGCGCAGCGCAACGTTGCCACGTTGTTTATCGAATCCGACATGATGGACAAACGCGTCGTTTCTGAAGCCCAGATGAAAAACCGAATCGACGCCTTTTTTGAAGGTTTGATTTCCCGCCGCCAGATCGCGGCGGCCAAAGCGTAAGGAGGACAGATGGCCTTTACAGCCGGAGTGGACGTCGGCTCCACGCAAACGAAAGCCGTCATCATCAACGAACGCCGGGAGATCGTTCAGCGCGCGCTGATTGACACCGGCGCCAATGTCAGTCTGGCCGCGCAAACCGCGTTTCGCCAGGCCGCGGAAGCGGCGCATCTGGGCGAAGACGAGATCGACTACGTGGTCGGCACCGGGTACGGCCGCTACAAGGTGACGTTCGGCAATAAACAGATTACGGAGATCAGCTGCCACGGCCGCGGCGCCGTGCACATGTTCCCCTCGACGCGAACGGTGCTCGACATGGGCGGTCAGGACAGTAAGGCGATCCGTGTCAGCGACAAAGGCGAGATCGTCGATTTTTGTATGAACGACAAATGCGCGGCGGGAACGGGACGTTTTCTCGGTGCGGCGGCGGTGGCGCTCCGCATTCCGCTCGACGATCTCGGTCAAACGGCGCTTGCCGGATCCAAACCGGTCCGCATCAGCACGACGTGCACGGTGTTCGCCGAATCGGAAATCCTGTCGTGGCTCGGGAAAGGAAAAAAAGTCGAGGACATCCTGTGGGGCGTCCATCAGTCCATCGCGGCGCGTTCGATCGGATTGCTTCGCCGCGTCGGCATCGAAGAGGAGATCACGTTCACCGGCGGCGTCGCCAAAAACATCGGCATGATCAAAGCGCTGGAAGATGCCGTGCAGAAAAAAGTCAACGTCGGCGAGGACTCCCACTTCATGGGCGCGCTCGGCGCGGCCTTGTTTGCCATGGACCATGTTCTGGCAAGCCGTCAACCGATTCACAAGGAGGCGTCATGAATCTCACGCTTGGACTCGACGTCGGCTCGACGTACACCAAGGCTGTCATCGCCGATGCCAACGTGCAAATTTTGGGCAAGTCTATGGTACCTACCGGTTCGCGTCTGCTGGACTCCGCGGAAGAGGCCGTCCATAAGGCATGCGATGAAGCCGGCATCGCCCAGGACATGCTCGCGTATACGATCACGACCGGATACGGCCGTCACATGGTACCGTTTCGCGATCTGCAGGTGACGGACCTGACGGCGTCGGCGCGCGGCGCGCAATTTTTGTTTCCCCACACACGCACGATCCTCGACATCGGCGGACAGACGATGAAGGCGAGCCGGATCGACGGCACGGCCAAGGTTCTGACGTTCCGTCTCAACGACAAGTGTGCCGCCGGGACCGGAGCGTTTCTGGAAAAAACCGCCCGGTACATGGGATATGAAACCCGTGACATCGGATCGTTGCTAAACCTGTCCAAGACCACGGTTCCGATTTCCGGGGTGTGCGCGGTGTTCGCCGAATCCGAAGTCATCAGCCACTTGTCCGAAGGCGTTCCTCCCGAAGATATCATGTTCGGCGCCATTTCCTCGCTGACCGATCGTTCGGTACAATTGCTCAAGCGAATCAAAGCGGAACCGGAGTTCACGCTGATCGGCGGTATCCTCCGCTGGGAGGCGATG
Organism: uncultured Bacteroidota bacterium; assembly: GCA_964478735.1. Lineage (GTDB taxonomy): Bacteria > CLD3 > CLD3 > SB21 > SB21 > CAYZJB01. The sequence goes on from CAYZJB010000006.1 coordinate 23,926, forward strand.
GTGAAATCGGTGGTCGGTAAACTGACTGGCAGGGTCAATGTTCCCGAAGGCGACATGGCGCAATTTACCGCGGCGCTCGGTTGCGCGTTGCTCGGACACATACGGCTGAGACAAATCAAAAAAACCGATGCGGAGGTACACGCATGATCGCGACGGATATTCTCCGAGAGGAACACCGAATCATCCTCTGCGTACTCAGAGCGCTCGAAAAAATCTGCGAGGGCATCGACAGCGGCGCCCGTGTGGACAAAGACCTGGGTGAAAAGATCGTTTCGTTTATTCGCGAATTCGCCGATGCCTGTCACCACGGGAAAGAAGAAGCCCGTTTGTTTAAATGGATGCGGCGTCGACAGATCGGTATGGGACCGGTCGGGATGCTGGAGGAGGAACACGAGACGGGCCGCGGTTTCGTACGTGCGATGCGCAGTGCACTGGAGGCCGGAGACGATCGAAGGTTTGGCGAGACCGCGCGCGGATTGATCGACATGTTACGGATACATATCGATCGCGAGGACCACGGTGTTTTCGTCATCGCGGATGATGTCTTGCAGACCGACGACGACCGGTCATTGATCGACGCTTACGCCGCGACCGAGGATGAAGCGGGCGGACACCGGCATTCAGCGGGACTGGCGCTGGCCCAGGAAATTTGCGACGCGGCGAACATCCCCTGTGTGACCTTTCGTGAACTTCCGAATATTTCGCGTTATTACTTGAGCGTTCCCGTTTGAACAATCCGTTAAAAATCCTGAATCCATCCGGCGTATCCGGCTGCACCTGCAAAGACGAAGCGCAACTGACGGCCGACGGCTGGGAACGCCGATACGTCGCCGACCAACGTGCAGCCGTCGAAGCGGAAGCGAATTATCGCCAACTGGGATTTGAGGTGAAACTGGTACCGCTCGATCCGGAGTCGCTTCGCAATGAATGTTCGGACTGCAAGGCCGTGATGGGCGATTATCGGATTGTGTTTACGAGAAAAAATTTACCTAATAAAGCCGCCCATAACGGCACCTGATCCAAGCCGTGTTCTCTGCGGCCTCTGTGGTTGAAAAGTTGCGATGTAAAAAACAGATCAACTCGTCGACTTACGATATCGCATCGTCGCCATCACGATCACGACGACTGCAGCGATCGATAAAAAAGCGAACGTGCGCGTGAGGTCGGCAAACCCGGCGCCTTTGAGTAAAATCCGGCGCATGGCATCCACCATGTACGCGACGGGATTGGCTTTCGTAATGGCCTGCGCCCAGTCGGGCATGCTTTCGATCGGCGTGAAAAGTCCACCCAGCAGGAGAAAAACGACCATGATGAACCAGGCGATGAACATCGCCTGTTGCTGTGTCTCCGTGACGGTCGATATGAACAGACCAATGCCGAGAATCAAGATCATGTAGATCGCCGTCAGGGCCAGGACCGCCCACACGCTGCCGACAATCGGCAGATCGAACGCCAGCTTACCGATCAAGATCCCAAACGTCATTTCAAACATCGCAATGACCCAAAACGGAACGAGTTTGCCGATTACAAACTGGCTTTTCCGGATGGGCGTGACGTTGAGCTGCTCGATCGTGCCGATCTCACGCTCACGTACAATGTTCATCCCGCTGAGAAACAAACCGATCATGGAAACCAGCCCGACCAGAATGCCCGGAACCATATAGGTCGGATAATCCAGCCGCGGATTGTACCAGTACGACTCATCCAGCCGGACGGGCCGTTGAGCGGAAAATCCGTTTTCCTCAAGCCAGTCGGACTGAAACTCCGATACGATCGCCGCGATGTAATTTTGAATCAATCCCGCGGCGTTCCCGTCTTCCGCATTGACGAGCAGTTGAAGCGGAGCCGGTTCGTTGCGCAGCAGATTTTTTTCGAAGCCGCGGGGAACATGAATGATCACCGACGCCGAGTTGGTCCGCAGGGCTTTTTCGCCGGACGATTCCGAAAACGAAATGCCGGTCAATCGAAAATACGGATTGTGAGTCAAACGTTGCGTCAGATTCCTCGACAGCGCCGTCTGGTCTTTATCGACGAGATAGTACTCGACGCTGCGCAGATCGAATGATGCCGCGTTGGACAAAATGAGCAACTGCACGATCGGCATCACGAAGATGACGGGAAGCATGCTCCGGTTCCGGAAAATCTGGAGAAATTCTTTTTTCAGGACAAATCGCAGGGTTCGCATTATTCCAACCGGACTTTGAGGCGTTTGAAACTGACGAGAAGAAAAAACAACGCCATGCCGGTAAGGACGGCCGTTTCTTTCCAGAGCACCTCCAGTCCGACGCCTTTCAACATCACGCCCTTGACGATCACGAGGTACCACTTGGCCGGAACGATGTGGCTGAAGTATTGCAGCGGAAGCGGCATGCTCGTCACCGGGAAAATAAACCCCGACAGAATGATGACCGGCAGCATCAATCCGCTGAGTGCGATCATCATGGCCGTTTGTTGATTAGGGGCAATCGTGCTGATCATGACCCCGAGCGCAAGCGCCGTCGTGACGAAGATCAACGACTCGGCATAGAAGAGGATATAACTTCCGCGGAACGGTACTCCGAAAACGGTCTGCGCCAGCACGAGGATCGTCGTGACGTTGATAAACGACAGGACCAGATAAGGAATGACTTTACCGACGACGATCTGGACCGGTCGCAGCGGCGACACGAGCAGAACTTCCATCGTGCCCATTTCTTTTTCCCGCGTGATCGTGATCGACGTCATCAGCGCCGAGACCAGCATCATCAGAAGCGCGATCAGGCCCGGAACGAACAACACGACGCTTTTCAATTCGGGATTGTACAGAAGGCGCACGTCGACCTGAACGGGGGTTGCAAACGTTCCGTCCAATTGTTCCCGCTGGAAATCCTGGACGATGGCCTGCGTGTAACTGATGACGAGCCGCGCCACGTTGGGATCGGCCGCATCGGCGATCAATTGAATGGAGGCGTTGCCGTCGCGCAGAAGGCGTTCCGCAAACCCGGGTTCGATCACGACCGCTTCCTTGATCAGTCCTTTGCGAAACGCGGCGTGGACGTCCTCGAGCGTTTTCACGTCGTGGGCGGCGATGAAGTATCCCGACGACAGAAATTTGGTCGTCAATTCACCGGAAAGATAATCGTGGGATTGGTCCCAGATCGCAATTTTGGCGTCACGGATCTCGTTGCGAATCGCGAAGCCGAAGAGGACCATCTGAATGACCGGCATGCCGAAGAGGATCAACATCGTCCGGCGATCGCGCACGATGTGACGGAATTCCTTTTGAATGAACGCGCGGAAGCTGGTCATACGATTTCACGCACGCGATAGTGAACCCCACCTCGCCCTCCCCTTGGCAAGGGGAGGGAAAAGGGTGGGGTTGTGTCATGATCGCTTACAATTATCACGACGGCCTCGCCAGTTTGACGAACACGTCATTGATCGACGGTGCGTTGAATTGTCGCTTCAGTTCGGCCGGTGTTCCCATCGCGGAAATTTTGCCGGCGACCATGATCGATATCCGGTCGCAATATTCCGCCTCGTCCATATAATGCGTGGTGACAAAAACCGTCACACCCTGGTTTGCGGCCTCGTAGATCAATTCCCAGAACTGCCGCCGCGTGATCGGATCGACACCGCCCGTCGGTTCGTCCAGAAATACGATCGCCGGATCGTGTATCAGCGCGACGGCGAACGCGAGTTTCTGTTTCCATCCCAGCGGGAGTAACTTCAACGGCGATCGGGCCACGTCATGGAGGTTGAATTTATCCAGAATCGCCGCCGTGCGGACCTTAAGTTCAGGCGAATCGAGTCCGTACACGCCGCCGAAAAATTCGATGTTCTCCGTAACGGAAAGATCTTCATACAATGAAAACCGCTGGCTCATGTAGCCGATGTTTTGTTTGATTCGTTCCGATTCCCGATAAATATCGAACCCGGCAACACGCGCTTCTCCGGACGTCGGCGTAAGCAAACCGGTCAACATCCGGATCGCCGTCGTCTTCCCCGCCCCGTTGGCGCCGAGAAAACCGAAAATTTCACCGCGCCGTACGTCGAACGTGATCGCGTCCGTGGCGGTGAAGTGACCGAAACGTTTGGTCAATCGGTCAGTTTGTATTGCCGTTTCCATGACGCTGCATCAAAAAAATAAACGTGTCTTCGATCGTCGGCCGGGCGACGGAAACCTCCGCATCGGCAAACCCGTGTCGGATGAGATAACGGCCAAGTTCCTCTGCGTCCGCGGCCATTCGGCGATCGACCATGTGGACCGATTCGCCGAAGGGATACGTCATGTCGCAATAGTCGTAGGCTCGCAGCGCCGTCAGCAGATCGTGTACGCGATGGGACCGGACCGCAAACAACGGCAACGTGAACCGTTTCGGTATACTTGCCGGTTCGTCCGTGTCCATCAGTTGCCCGCTCTGCATCAGAGCGACCCGATCGCACAGCGAGGCCTCGTCCATGTACGGCGTACTGACGACGATCGTGATGCCCTGCGCCTTCAGCATCTGCAGCATTTCCCAGAATTCTTTACGCGACACCGCATCGACGCCCGTCGTCGGTTCGTCCAGAATCAATACCTCCGGCCGATGCACCAGAGCACAGGACAACGCCAGTTTTTGCTTCATGCCGCCGGATAATTGCGCCGCCCGCCGGTCTTTGAAGGGCTCGATTTGTTTGTAGATGTAATCGATGATATCGCGATTGGCTTCCGGTGTCGTACCGAACACGGTCGCGAAGAATCGCAGATTTTCTTCGACGGTCAAATCCGGATACAGCGAAAAACGGCCCGGCATATATCCGATTTTCAGCCGAATCTTCCGGTACTCCTGCACAACGTCGAGGCCAAGAACCCGTGCACGGCCTGTGTCCGGAATGAGCAGTGTCGCAAGGATACGGAACAACGACGTTTTGCCGGCGCCGTCGGGACCGATGACGCCGAAAAGTTCACCCTGCCGCACGGTCAAATCGATACCCCGCACGGCTGCAACACCGCCGTAGGATTTTTCAAGTCGCTCGACCTGAATGGCGTCGTTCATTCGAAGTACCGGCTGTAATCGCCAAGGTGACGTTCAAATGTACGCACGGCGTCGGCGGCAGCTTTCGCATCGTCGCCTTCCAGGACCATCAGGGACTTCACGACCGGTCCGAGGTAGTTGTGCAACGAGTGATGGGTTTCGCCGGTCATCGCGCACGATTTGAAGACGCCGTCGGCCACGGGTTGACGTTCGTCGTGGAGACGTTGGTTGTCGTCAAGTGCAGGTTCCTTGACACCGGATGTAAACCGATCCACGGCGGTTTTCAGGGCCGCGACACCGGCGGTCGTTGGATCGTCCGCTTTCCATTTTTTTCCGTTGTCGAGCTCGACGGCGATAGCGGATGGTTCGTGTTCGTCGTGGTCGTGTTTTTTTCCACAGCCGACGAACGTCAGGACAACGGCGAATAAAATAATTTTTTTCATGGCAACTCTTTCCTCCGTCACTTGTCGGTCAGATTGGTTTTTTCCAGCGACGCAAAGACCGCTTCTCCCGGCATGCCTATTTTTAGACGTCCGTCATTCGCGACTCGAATTTTGACGGCGTATACCTGGTTCACGCGTTCTTCTTTGGTCTGTATAATTTTGGGGGTAAACTCCGCTCGCGATGCAATCCAGGAGACGTGGCCCTGGAGATGTTGATTGGTCGACGCATCCCGATCGATGCGGACGTCGACGGCCTGTCCGATCTTGACGTGCGGTAATTGTTCACCGCTGATGTAGACGCGAAGGTCGAGTTGAGTCAGATCGGCGATTTGATACAGGGTACGGCCCGCCGCAATGATTTCGCCGGGCTCCACGGTTTTGGTCAGTACCGTTCCGGATACGGGATTGACAATCCAGCTCCGGCGAATCTGATCGTCGATCTGGGCGATCTGGGCGTCGAGAGACGCGGCTTCAGAAAGTATGGCGGATTCCTGCGTGCGCGTACTCGCTTTTTGTTTTTCCAAGACGCGCAGTTGACCGTCGATATCGTCCCATTGTTTCTGCGTTGCCGCGTGTTCTTTCAGGAGATTTTCGATACGTTCCTTTTCACGGAGCAGGACCCGTTCCTGCTCTTCGATGACGGCGACCTGGGACCGCGCGTTCAGCGACTGGGCGAAAACGGATTGTTTGGCCGCACGCAGTTGCCGACGCCGCAGATCAAGTTGCACCGTGTCGATGAGCCCGACGACCGCGCCGGAGTCGAGGGACATGCCTTCCTCGACGTTAAAAAAGATCAGACGGCCGGAAACTTCCGGAGTAACGGTAATTTCGATCGCTTCGAAATTGCCGTACGCATCCGACCGGTCATTACCCGAACCGCAGCCGAGTACAATCCAGGCAAAGGCAAAAAAGGCTTTATTCATCAACGTCTCCCTGAGGTTTTCGAATGGCATTGAGCAGCAGGGCCGCGACGGCCGATTTCCGCTCCTCTAAAAACACCTGGTACTCTCGATCCGTTTTCTGCAGGACGAACTGGACGACCGGTCGTGCGACGAATGGGAAGACGCACGAACTGACGAGCGTGATGAGAAACTGTTCGCCGGAGATATCGACGTAACGGCCTTCCCGAACGCCTTCGTCATACTGTTCAATGATTTTCAGTCGTTCCGGTCCGCGTAATTTCGAAAAGACATGGATAATCCGGTCCGGGCGAGAGGACAATTCACGAATGACAAATCCCGGCATGAACGGATTGGCCATCAGCAGTCCGATATAGGAATCGATGAACTTCGGGATTTTTTGTTCGAGCGGAATGTCTTCCTGAAAAATTTCAAGCAACCGGGGCATGATCCTTGAAACGGCCTCCCGAAAAATCGTCTCGAAGAGTTTGTCTTTACTGCGGTAATAATAATGGAGCAAGGCCTTGTTGATCCCGGCTTCATCGGCAATTTCCTGCATTCGGGCTCCATCATATCCCCTTCTATGAAAGACGTCACGAGCCGCAGTCAATATTTTTGTTTCTACATTATATTGTAAACTACTATTAAATATATCTTTATTATTTTCCATTAAGTTTAACCATTTGATTAAATCAACAGGTTAATAATAACGTCTGACCGATCCGATGTCAAGATTTTTTTTATTCTCCTGACATACCCTTGTCACTTCCTACTTGTAGGATCGAACATAACACTGATAAATCAACAGAAAGCAGGCGCCCATGAAACGTGAATTCCTCGGGCTTCGGACGGCTATTTATAAAGCCCCGGACAGCAAATGGTATCCTTGGTTTCGATCCGTATTTTGATCGATCTTTCTACGTCGGTTTTAACGTGAGCGGATCGCTGCCGTCCGCGATCCGTGGAGTAACGTGTCCGGAACTGGGTAGGCCAATTTTACTATAAATGCAAATGACCATTTTTTTACCGAAACATGGTTCATTTTGAACCGTTTAATTTCCGTATTTTAATACGGCATTGCACAAGCAAAGGGATGTCAATGAAGCAAATCGTTGGTACTGCGATCGTTTCCATTTGGCTGGCGCATTCATTACCGGCCCAGGTCAATGAGAACGGCAACGGCGTCTTTACGCCCAACCCGATTTTGACGCTGGAAGTCAAAGCAGTGGCCGAGCCGTTTCAGATCGACGGCGTGATCGAGGATGCATGGCTCGATGCGGCACGTTTTGACAATTTTGCCGAAAATTTCCCAAATGAACGGCAGAAGCCCAAGGTCAAAACGGAAGGGTACGTAGCCAAAGATGACAAGAACCTTTACGTCGCGTTTATATGCCATGAACCCGAGATACGCCGGCTTCGCGCCACCCTGAGCGATCGAGACCGGCTTTATCAGGACGACTTCGTTGGGATCAATATCGATCCCTTCGGCGCCCAGGTCAACGGCTTCGAATTTTTCGTCAACCCGCTCGGCATCCAGGCGGACCTGGCCGTCGACGTGACGGGAAACGAGGACGACAGTTTCGACGCCGTATGGGAATCGGCCGCACAGATTTACGAAGACCGCTGGACGGTCGAAATGAAAATTCCGTTCGAAAGCCTGCGTTTTCCCAACAAAACGGAACAACAGTGGCTGATTCACTTTTGGAGAATTTACCCGCGTGAACATCGCTACTTGTACTCCTGGATGCCGCGTTCGCGTGACGTGAGCAATCAGTACGCGGAGGCAGGCATCCTGAAAATGACGATGACGGAAACGTCCCGTCGTACGTTGGAATTTTTACCCTACGCGGTATCGGCGCTCGATAAAAACATGGTCGAACAATCCGACGGCACCGGCGCCTGGGACAATGCCGACTTCAATCACAACCTCGGATTCAACGTCAAATACGGTCTCGCGTCCAACCTCACCATGGACCTGGCGTACAACCCGGACTTCAGCCAGATCGAAGCGGACGCGGAACAAATCAGCGTCAACAATCCTTTTGCTCTGTTTTTCAACGAAAAACGACCGTTCTTCCTCGAGGGCCGCGATATTTTCTATGTCGATCAGGACATCAATTTGATGTACACCCGAACGATCAATAATCCATTGCTCCTGGGGAAAGTATCGGGCAAGGTGGGAAGAATGAGTTTCGGTTACGTCGCCGGATACGATGAAAACACGCCGTACATCCTTCCGTTTGAGGAAAGCAGCCAGCGGCTGTCGACGTCGGCCAATTCGACGTCCAATATCCTGCGCACCAAGGTCGAATTGAGCAAAGGTACGTACGTCGGATTTCTCGGAACCGACCGGCGGCGGGAGGGCGGAGCCAATTCCGTCGGAACCCTGGATGCCAAGGTCAGGTTGAATTCCAAATACACGCTGTCGGCGCTCGCCAGCTTCAGCCGTACCGACGAGACCAACGATTCGCTCCTGTCAAAGGATGATTACCGCGCGATCGATTTCGAGATCGGGAAACGGTCGTATACCAACGATTTCGACGGAGAAAAATTTAACGGCAATCTGTACCGCGTCACGCTGGACCGAACGGCGCGACACTGGGGATTTTTCGCCTGGTTCAACGATTTTTCTCCCGGTTACCGCTCGGACAACGGATTTATCCGGACCAATAACCTGAGAGACGTCGGCGCATACAATCGGTACACGTTTTATTATCCGGAGGAACATCCCTTCCTGGCACGGATCGAACCGCGAGTGCAGTTTAACCGCAAATACAATTACGATGGAAAACTCAAAGACTGGTGGATCAACCCGCAACTGTTCGTCCAGTTCAAAAATCAGACGTATGTCTGGTCGGGTGTCGCCGCGGTAAACAACGAATTTTTCCGGGGACGACAGTTCGATAATATTCACAGAATCGGATTTGAATTCGGCACCCAGGCCTACAAAGTTCTGTACGGCGGCTTCTGGACGGAAACGGGAAATTATATCAACCGCGGAGGCTACGTCGATCCGTCGGGAACCGACGACCCGCGCAATCCGCTGATACGAGCCAAGGGATTCAACCTCAGTACGTGGTTGACGTTCAAACCGACGAGCCGCTGGTCCGACAAAGTCGAGTACCGTCAATTCGATCTGTGGACCCATTACGGCGGATCGCTGATCACCGCTCAGCGGATACTGCGAAATACGCTGGCCTACCAATTTACCCAGCGCCTCTTCCTGCGCGTCATCGCCGAATATACCGTCACCCGTTCCAATGAGACCGATACGGACGATGACGGCAACCTCATCTTTGACGGAGATGGCCAGCCCGTCGTGCTCAAAGATAAGTCGAAGTCTTTCAGCATCGATCCCCTGTTCAGTTATAAGATCAATCCGTTTACCGTCTTTTTTATCGGCGCACATATCGGTGGTGAACACGACCCGTATCCCAACCGGGACGGTCTGACGCCGACCACCCAAAGCGTATTCATGAAATTTCAATACTTCATGAGAATCTGAAGAATTTGCTGATAGACCGATCCTCATTTCCGCTGGAAGACCCTGAGACCAACCGTTTAAAACCGTCAATGGCATTGGCCTGAATAGCCCTGAAGCTCAGACGATGGCGGGCTAAGGCTCATCGGCTACACGTGGGACAACCCCAACTCCATTCCTTTATCGTGATAAAGGACTCAATCAAAGTCTTGTGCGCGCGAGACGTTTAGCGTACGTTTGTACAAATTCGTCGCTTTATGAACCTCGTTTTCTTCGTATTGTGGGTTGGAACATCGTACCCCGATTCGGCGCACGTCTATGAACTGCTTCAGAAGGCCGCGACCGCCGTCGGGATGGATGCGCGACAATCCCTCGCCTATGCCGACAGCGCACTTCGGCTCGCCCGCCAGAATCACGATCCCTTTGCCGTTGCCGAGGCACGATTTCACATCGGTACCTCACTTTTCTGGCTCGGGCATTATTCGGATGCCCGCGACAGCCTGATCGTCGCCCGCACACAATTTGAATCGTTGGATTCAACGTCCGGTGTCGTCAAGTGCTGGCGCAATATCGGCCTCACCTACTGGCGGTCGGGACAGTACGTCGAAGCGATGAACTGCTATCAGCGCGGTCTCGACGTACTCGAACGGCGTGACAATCCGACCCTTCGCGCGGGCCTGCTCAATAACATGGGCCTCATTTACGAACTGCAGGGCGACTATCCGTCGGCGCTCGATTGTTACTTGAAATCTCTTGAAATCAGTGAACACGAAGGGTTGGATAACTACATCACGATCACTCAGATGAACATTGGGACCATTTATCAGTACAAAGGCGACCTCGATAACTCACTTCGTTACCATCAAAAGGCGCTTGAACGCATCGAAAAATCCGGAGAGAGCCGGAACCTCCGATTCTGTCTGACTCACATTGGTTCCGTCTACCGTGATAAAAAAATGCCCGCGCGGGCGCTGGCGGCGTTCGAAAGGGCCCTCACGGCTTCGCGCCAGGCAGACGAACCCGACGGCATCATTATCTGTCTCAATCTGGCAGCCGGTGTGCAAATCGACCTGGAACGGAATCGCGAAGCCGAACAACGTCTGGAAGAGGCCCTGCGTCTCGCCGTACAAACGGGATTGCGCGAAGAAGAAATTACGAGCCGCCGGCTTCTTGCCAAAATCCGTGAAAAAAGCGGCGATTGGAAGCGCGCGGCCGCCTCGCTGGATACCTGCCTCGCGCTGGCCGGATCCATCGGCTTGCGGCGTGAAACGTTCGAATCCGCCAGCCAGTTAACGGCTCTGTACACATCCAAGGGACGATACCGGGAAGCCCTGGATGCGTACCGAATCGCGGTGGCCGCCAAAGACAGTCTCATCAACGAAGCCAAACTGAAGGAACTGGCGCGGCTGGAATTTCGACAGGCGATGAACGTGAAAGAACGCGAAAACGAGCTGCTTCGCAAAAACATGGCGCTCCAGCAACTGGAACTCGATCGTGAATTGCTGTACACCCGCGCCCTGATCATCGCCATGATCATGCTGAGCGTGATCGCATCGGTGGCCGCTTATGCCCTGGTACAAAAACGTAAATCGCACCGGCAATTGGACGCGATGAACCAGGTCATCTCCGATCAAAACAAACAACTCAAACAGCTCAACGAAAAAAAGAACGAGTTTTTGGGCATCGTCGCCCATGATCTGCGGAACCCCATCTCGGCGATCGGCAGCGTCGTCGAATTGCTGGAACTGCCGGGAGAAATTACGGAACCCGAACGCTCGGAAATGTTCGCCGAGCTCAAGCGGACCACGCGGCGTCTACGTCAGATGGTGGAAGACCTGCTCGACGTTTCGGCCATCGAATCGGGCAAAATTTCGATCGACATGCAGCCCGTCGATCTGGAAAATCTTACGCTATCGATTCTTCGCCTGCAAAAAATCATCGCGGAAAAAAAACATATCGACGTAGGGTTACGCCCGCCGCAAGGGCATCCCGTCGTCCTGGGAGATCCCAATCGCGTGGCTGAGGTCATCGACAATCTGGTCAGCAATGCGATCAAGTACACCCATCCCGGCGGATCCGTCGAAGTTCGCTTCGAAGAAGCGGACCACCGTTGGATCGTACATATTCAGGATTCCGGTCAGGGGCTGTATCCGGAGGAACTGGCCCACGTGTTCGACAGATCCCGGCCGTTGAGTTCGAAACCGACCGGAGGAGAATTGTCCACGGGACTCGGCCTGATCGTCGTCAAAAAAATCGTCGAGCTTCACGGCGGAGAGATCTGGGTCACGTCGGAAAAAAACAAAGGCTCGTGCTTCAGTTTCAGCCTCTCTTCCGCGTAATCTTACGCATCGTTTTTCCCTGAAGGACCCGCGCCGATTTTTTCAAGGAGCGCCGTTTTAAACTGCCTGCCGACCGGAATGCGTTCGCCGTTTTTGAGAATGACGATGCCTTCTCCCCGGGCCCACGGCGCGATTTCACGAATACGGTCGATTCGAACGATATGGGAACGGTGGGTGCGTATAAATTCCGCCGGATCCAGTTTTTCTTCCAATCCACGGATCGATTCGCGATGCAAGTACGATTCCCCGCGTGTGAAAAACTGAACGTATTTTTCCCGCGCCTCAATTCGCAGGACGTCGGCAAGATCGAGCAGGATCTGACGGTTGCCCGTTCGGATCCACAAGCGGCGAAGATGGGAACGCCGTATTTCCGCGAGCAGGCAATCGATTTTTTCATCCACGACCGTCTGAGAACGGCGATTGTCGATGGCCCGAGTGACCGCCTGCACCAGGCGCTCTCGATCGAAGGGTTTGAGTAAATAGTCGAGAGCGTTGACCTCGAACGCCCGAATGGCATATCGATCGAACGCCGTCGTAAAAACGATCAGCGGACGTTTCGACGGAAGCGCATCGAGCACCTCAAAGCCCGTCATCTTCGGCATCTGGATGTCGAGAAAAACAAGATCGGGGCGTTTATTTTCGATCTGGGTCAACGCTTCCACGCCGTTGCCCGCCTCGCCGACAACAACGAGCCGCGATTCGTCCTTCAGCAGGTGCCTCAGCCGTTTGCGGGCCGGCGGTTCATCGTCAACGATCAGCGCGCGCAGTGTCATAGACCGCTTCGACGGGTAAGGTTTCGAATGGCAGGCGGATCGTGACCGTCAGCCCGCCGTCCGATCCGTTGGAAAATTCCAGACGACCGGCCGTGCCGTACAGTTGATGTAGCCGTTCGCGCGTGCTCGACAGGCCGATACCGTCGGACGCGACGCCCGGCATTCCGGGACCGTTGTCGACGATGCGAAGGACCAATTCGTCCCCCTCCCGGTGTACCGACACGATTACCTCGATCCGTTCTCCGGCCGGATTGTGCCGAATGGCGTTTTCGACCAGCGGTTGCAACAAAAAAGCCGGTACGGCCGCGTCCGTGACGGATTCGTCGATCCGTACCTGTGCGTGCAATCGGTCTTCAAAACGCGTCTCCATGATCCGAAGATAGAGC
>CAYZJB010000006.1:37343-57521 GCA_964478735.1 uncultured Bacteroidota bacterium
GCCCAGTAGTGGACAAATTGTTTGTGATACTCCATCAGAAACCGGTAATCCAGGAAGCCGTAGTCGTAAAGACCGAGATCGAACCACTCGTACACCTCGATTCGGCTGTAAAACATCATCATCGTGTGCGTCATCCCGAGTAAAACGGAAATGACAAGATGAAGCGGCACGCTCCACCAGAGGTTGAATTTCTGAACGGGCCACCGCACAAAAGCCAGAATGATAAACGGCAAAATCAGAAAAGCCAGCCAGTGGCCGGTGACTTCCCAGATGAGCGGATATAAGAACGATATTCGCTCTCCTGCCGCGTGTTCGGACGTGTACACCGTTCCGGCGCTCAACAACGCCATGATCGTATACAAGGCAAAAATAAGCGGCCAGTTCAAATGTGAAAAGCGAATCCACCGGTTCGGTATCAAGACCTTCTTGTGCCTGTCCTGTGCCATGGCAGAAATGTAATCATTCGCGGGGCGTTTCCGAAGACGATTTTGCTATTGCACTTTTTTCCACGTCCGGGTATCGCCAAGCCATGAAAAGAGGCTGTAGACCCGTACCTGCAACGTTCGATCGTCGGTCAGTTCCGTCGAACAGGTTTTGTTGTTCGCCGGACTCGTCATCGTGCCGCCATCCCAGGAGCGCCCGTCATCATGGAACCGCAGTCCCGTCAGGATGATTCGTCCGACGAGTGTCGCCGCCGAGCGAGGAGCTTCTGCAGCACAGCCCGTGAATTTCAATTTCGTTTCATCGACGTAGACGATACGACCGTACCACGCCTGGCCCTGCGCGTAAATTTCAATGTGCGCCGTCCGATCGTCCGTTTCCCATACGCCGGCAATCCGGTCAGACGGACCGGACATCAGTAAAATCAAAAGACTCCACATGATGACAACCCTTTCTTATTTATTCGGAACCCATTGATGAAAACTGTCGTAACGGTATCGCCACTTGCCGTGGCCTCAGGGTCTTCATTTTCAGCCCGAACAACGGGCGCAGCCACGGCACTCGCCGGACGAATTCATACAGCAGGGCACTGCCGCCGAACGTGGCGGCGGCGAGCAGCACAAATTTCAATCCGACGGGCCAGTCCAGGGGCGCGAGGTAAAACCCGACGATCACCGTAATCGTTTGATGAAAAATATAAAACGGATACACGGCCTCGTTCGCCCAGGTCAGAAACCGGTTTCCAAAAGTCAGATGATGCCGGGCAAACCCCAGGCATGTGAGAATCCACAGCCAGATGTTCAAGCTGCGTATGGGACGGTAGATCATCATCATCCACAACGGAGGATTTTCGATGTCCAGTTCCCAGAACAGAATGATGACCATAAACGTTGCCGCGGCAAATCCCAATATGTGCAGACGACATCGTACCAGTGTTCCCCAGAACGTGGTCGCGTTGACGAAAAGATATCCAAAAGAGAACACAATAAGCATGCTCGTCAACTGCGCCCAGTCGTCGAACACATTATTGTTATTACTGGGCCAGAATGGGCGCAGGCAGACTTCGCTCACGGCTATCAGCACAAATGGCAGCACAACGCGCGAAGCATTGGAAAACCATCGCTGAATCTCCATGAGGTACAGACGACCGGAGGAAGATTTGAAGAAACTGAACAGGGGCAGCATGACCAGGGAATACAGAAAGATATATGGAATGTACCATAGATGGTGCCAAGAGAAATTGCCCTCAGGATAGGGAATGAAATTCAGCACCGTCTTGTAGAATTCCACGAAAGAAAACGCCGCCCCCTGAAATAACCGCTCGTAATACACCTGAGGCGGAATGACGACCAACATCCCGACAAGTAGCGGTAACAACAGTCGTTTGCAACGTTCAAGAACAAACCGACCTGGAGAATATTTGTCCAGCATAAACCACACTGCCGCACCGGAAATAAAAAACAGCAGCGGCATGCGCCACTGATTGAAGAAGGCCATGACGATTTCGATCCACTCTACCGTCACATTGTTTTTGACGTGCCAGCCCCACGTGTTGAACATCATGCCGGTATGAAAAAAAATCAAAACGCCGAAGGCCAGGACCCTCAGCCAGTCCAGTTCATAACGCCGTTGATATCCTTCGCTCATAACGACTCCTTTTTGATCAATCAAAAAAGAAATCGTTCGTCTCGACAGCAAAATGTCACCATCGACGACCCGGAGGAACGAACAGCGGAAAGAAGGGAATGAAAGGCGGGGCTATTTCAACCAGTTTTTCATGTGCCAGCGGCCTCCACTCCAGATCCGAAGGCCACTACGGGTTTCAATACAGGCTGGAAACCCGATTTCCTGATTGATATCGAGCGACGACAGATTGAGCAGGGTCAGCCATTTTTTTTGGTTCATGTCGTACGCCTGAAAAAGGTAGGTCAGGGAATCGCTTTTCGTAAGGGCGGCGCCGAGGACGCCGTAAACGAAGTTCTCGTGAACGGTAAAAATATTGAAATCGTCCGGAAGGGAAAGGCCCGTCACGTTTTTGGTTTCCAGGTCATAGGCCAGACGCGTGGCCCCGTGCTGAAGGATGACTTGCGATCCGTCGAAAGCGGAAATGTGCGACGGCCCGCTCGCTTCCGCCGTCACGGGCAGCGGGATTGAATCCAGAGTACGGCGCTTTCGGTCATACCGGTAAAGATTCGGTGCCCGCCAGGTCAGGACCGTATGGCCGTACCACTTCACGCTGGGCCAGAAAAAAGGAATGCCGACCGAATCCGATACGAGCATCGCTTTCCGGTCATCCACCAATCGATCGTCGCCGGACCACGGAAGAAAGTACACGCGTTCGTACGCATCGGTCGAATGCTGCTCGTTTTGTGTCATCATCAGTACGCCGTCGGACATGACACCGCATAAAACGGGATAGTACAGCGAACCGGGTAGGGAGACGAATTCCAACGTTTCGATACGGCCGTTCCGCAGTCGCTGAAACGTACCATCCCATCCCACGATCGTCTGCTTGTCAAGGACCCAGATGGGAACGAAACTCTGTATCATCCCGATCGTGTCACGATAAATAAGGCGAGCTCTTTTCTCATTGAGTTTCTGCATGTAAAAAGAATTCTGAGACACGGGACGTCCGCGGTTGGGTTCTTGTTCCAGATATTCATTAACGTTCCACACCAGCCAATCCTCCGTCGCCACCATCAAAAACGCCCTGTCGGGTGACGGAATGATCGTTTCCTGGGCCATCAGGGTGAAAGGAAAGAATAGCCAGAGCAAACGTCGCATGAGGCAACTTATGGCGAATTTGACAACAAAGCAATTTTTGCCGGTATGTACCACAGAGAGGACCGTGCACACAGAGTTTGTATTTGCATGTTGGATCTTCTCCGCGATCTCAGCGGCCTCCGCGTTGAAAATCCTCCTAAACAACAAAACCGACCAGGACTTCCTCCGCGCCCTCCGCGTTGAAAGTCTCCCCAATCAAAAAAACCGGCCAGGATTGCCTGCCGGTTTTTTCATCATCGCCTCGATCGGGATCTTATAATGTCTTGACCACCGCGTAGGTCGTATTGAGATCGCGCGGGATATCGGACAGTTTCGCGAGGTCCGCTTTGATCTCGTCAGTAAGAGTACCGTACTTTTCCAGGAACGCCCGTGCCGCTTCGTAATCGCCTTCCGCCTGTATGTTCAGCAGTGTCTTCGCCAGCTCCGTCACCCCGACGTGAAATTGGTCGTGGTGAACCACCCACTGGCCCTGCGCGTTACGTCCGACGGCTCCCTGTTCCGCCAAAAAAGCCATCTGAGCGATGTTGGCTTTCCCGTGGGCTTCCTCGGCGCCGAACCGGATGCTGCGGAAAAGTCCGGCGAGATAGGTGACCTCGAATTTTTTCAGCATCTCGTCGTCGTACATGCCCTGCCGTTTGAAATACTCCATATTATAGATGCCGACGACGTCCGCTTTCGCTTCCTCCAACGGGCTGTAGAGTTCCTTCAATGCCTTGCGTACCTCTAATTTGTCGTTGCCGTAGACAAATCCGCGGCCCAGCGTGTGGGAGACTTCGTGCATGGTCACGAACGTCGTAAAGGCTTTTTGATCGAGGTACGAATGGTCCTCGGCGGTCAGCAGGCGTTGACCGATGGGCACGAGAATTTTCTGGAATTTCGCTTCCATAATGTTTTTGTACATCTGCTTTTTGCCGCCGTACTCTTCGTGAACTTTCGGATCGTTGGGTAAAGAAGCTGCTATCGTCTTGATTCCCGCCTGGAAGTCGCCTCCAAAATAGGCAATGTTCACGACCTCGAGCACGTTGCCCTTGCCGGCGCCGTCGCGGATGTATTCTTTTTTCGAGGGTAGATTTTTTTCCAAGGCGTCCAAATGAGACTGGAAAACCTGCAACTCTGCCGTTCCCTCGGGATCTTTGACCATGACGGCCGTTTCGTATGCCGTTTTATAATTGAACAAACCGTCTTCATAATTTTCGATCGGACCGATCACCACGTCGATGTTGTTGTCTTTCAGTTTCATCCATAAAACGTCGGACTCGTAGTAATTGTCCGCCTCGATCGCCGTGGCACGCGCCGCCAGGTATTTTTTCAGCGATTCGTTCTCTGCCAGTTCCGATGCCTGGCGCAGCAGTGCGGCGATTTCCGTCACGTGGGTTTTATATTCTTCATGGTAAGGTACAGCTTTGAGTTTGTCCCCGTCGCGACGCACCACCGTATAGAGTCCGATCAGGTCTTTTTCCTGCGCCGGATTCGCCTTCAGATAGGCTTCGAATTCCTCCTTCGTCATGCCGTCGGGATAAAACGTTCCGCCTTCGGGCCGTTTGACCGGACCCTGGCCGACGAAGCGACTTTCATGGATCCTTTCATACGGACCGTAGGAGATCATGACGTACTCGAGCGTGTCTTTTGATGCGGCATCGGTTCGCGCCTTGAGCATGTCCCGTACGGCAACGGCGTCGGCCGCCGTTTGCATCCAGAAAATCTCATCGGCGTGTTGACCGGCCTTGACGAGCAGCTTGACAATTTCTTTTTCCTTGTCCGACAGATGGTCCATCTTGACGGAAATTTCGATCGGAGCGAATTCCTCGACCAGCTTTTGCATTTCGCTTTTCACAACGGGCTCCTTTTTGACCGAACACCCGGCCAGCGCAATCACAACGAGCAATACAATCGGTTTCATGGCGATCCTTTGTGGGTTAAGAGTCGGGCAAATATAGACGGGTAGTTTTCCGATTGCAAGGATGACGGTCAGGAAAAATCGAGGACATCAAAACTGTTTACTTCCACACAAACACCACGTGGTCCTCCCCCATTCCAAGCTCACGTTCATCGACGTTCTCCTGCAGCAACTGCCGCCACCGTCGAAGTATGGCCCGGCCGAATGAGATCTCAACCATCGACTCATTGTCACGGATCGACCATTCGTCCGTATGCCCCTCGGATGGATGGTAGATCAATCGAAGAAACCGCCGGTCCTCGTACGCCCCGTCGAAATCACACCGGTCAAGCCATTCCCGGGTGACCGACGTGACGGATAGTCTGACATCGACATGATTCGTCATTGCCTCGAATCGATCAAGGAGCTTCATGAAGAAGGCCGTCCCTTTTTCATCGGCAGCAAAATGCCACTCACTGCCCAGCCATCCGTCGCTTTTAAACTTCCAGAAATGGATCCGGCCAGCCTGGATTGGATCGCTCAGAACATCACCCGAGTTTGTCTTGTCTCACCCGGTCGCCCGACCCGGAAGCGACTGTCAATTGCATGCCAAATGTCATATTCAAACGTACCGATTTTAGATATTCTTAACTATGAAAAGATGCAAGGTTTTTGCCATTGAATCCTGGCTGCAACCTTGGCCATATTGGCATATAAAAGTCGGAGGTCGTCATGAAGAAGCTACTCACCATGCTTCTGCCCGCGCTTGTACTCGCGGCGTGCACACGCACCGCAACGAAACAGGAAACGGTCTCGATGCGAACGGTCGGACCGAAGGCCGCGTTTTTTCATCAACCCATGGGATTGAAAATCGGCTGGTATCCATATGAAGAAGCGGCCACATATCAAATGAGCGAAGACGTCTGGAAAATCGTTTACTCGGACACGGTCCGACAGGGTTATATCCCCGTCATCATCGTCAACTATACCGATGAATCCAAAACCGTCTGGATCGACATGGGTGTGGACGACGCCATTCTGGGCAGACTGATCAAACAAAGCCTCATGACCCAAAAGCCGATTCGTACGCCGTTTAATGAGTATTTGGAAGAGTCGGCGTGTTCGACCTGTCATCCTAAACACATACCCATCAAATGATGAAAGCGACGATTCTCCTTCTCGCGCTTACGACATTCGCACAGGCCCAGGATATTCGATGGCTGCAGGGTGAATGGGAGGGCGTCGGATACCAGTTGAGCAACGGCGGCACGTGGACAATGGCCGTCAACGCCAACATCGCGAACTATTCGATCGCCATTCGATATCCCTCGTTGGACTGCGGCGGCGTCTGGATGATCCGTTCGTCGAGCGACTGTTCGATCGAACTGGTCGAGGACATCGAGTACGGGGAAGACAAGTGTCTCGACGGCGGTTTCATCGTGCTGACCCGTGTCGACGCCAACCATGTCGCGTTCACGTATTTTCTCGTCGGCACCCGCACGATGGATGCGTACGCGACGCTGCGCCGCGTGAGGTAGACGCAGTTCCACCACAACTCGCCGAAGGCTTCTGCACCGCGTACACGTTTTGCTATCGATTGATCAAATCGAAATCGAATTCCCTGCCTCCCTCCGGGCCGTTGGATTTTGCCGGCCCCCGGTTAGTTCCGGTACGCGCCGGGCGACGTAATCTGCAATTTCGGTAACCGATACACGTTGATCGCGATTGGCATCGGCATGTCCGTTTTTCAGCCCGTCGAGCAGGACGTACGTAAAAACGCCGTTAGTCCATTCGCCGCCCTCATACGCCCATTCGATTCCACTCGCCGACGAAACGACGGACGCACCGGAACCGCGCTGCAGATCGGCGAACAATTGACGCATCAATTCGAACGACGGCTCCAGCCCGATGCGGCGACGGACCGTCTTGAATGCACGGCCTTTGAGCGCACCGTCGCGCCGACCCCCGGTCTCCGCAAGCAGCATCACTTTCACTCGTGTCCAGTTCACCGGAATGGCATGCATCGAGCAACAACAGTTTCTGCCGCGCGGGTATGCCGTCCAGCAGCTTTTCGATGTCCTCATATTCGAGTCCGCGGTCCGCCGGCCGGTGAAAATCAACGTCGTGTGTCGCGAAATACCAGTTGAATTGCTCGTCGATCAGGCCGTGGCCGGCAAAAAAAACGATCACGCGGTCATTGACGCCGGTACTGTCGAGCCACGGACGCATGGCCCTGATGTTTTCCCGAGTGACGTCGGCATCGAGCAGGGTACGCCCTTCCGCAAACGAAGAAAAAAATTGCGCAAGGTCCGCTGCATCCTTCGCTGCATAGTTGAGGCTCATCGCCGCATCGCGGTACGACGACACGCCGATGGAAAGCACGAATGTCCGCGTCGACGAAGGCACGGTCGAACGGATTTCCGCCGTTTCTTTCAACGATTCCAAACCGTGTGTGTTGCGAACGGACACCTGTATCTTATTCCGTCCCGACGACAGCGGAACGACTACTTCGCCGCTCCAGCGCGTACCGTCGATCGGATTCCCGGCCATCCCGTACAAGGGAACGTCGTTGACCCAGACGTTGAGCCTCGAGAGTCCGTCGCCTCGCGCGTCAACCTTTACTCCGATACGATTTCCGTCCGTTTCCAGCGGTAACGAACGACGGTCGATCGAGACCGACGGCAATTGTAACGTCGTGTCCAGTTTTAACGAATCGTATCCTAATCTCGACCAGCGTTTAACGACGGCCTGATGCAATGATCGCTGTCAGGCCCCGTCGCCGCGACCCAGTGCGCCGACGACAAGGTCCGGCCGGTTCGCGGCAAGATCAAAATTATCGAACGTGTAGTATGAGAGGCCGTTCACAAAATACAGGTTGGACGCGGCTTCCTTCGTCACCGTGTAATACGGTCCGGCAAGAATGGCCTAAGCGGATTCCCGAAACGCAATCAAACTCGCTCGTTCCTCACGCGTCGCCGCGTCCCAGAGTTTGATCATGCGATCTTGTCCGGACGTCAGCACGCGTCCATTCGCGTCGATCACGACACGCCACACGCTCTGCTGATGGCCTTCGAGCAGCCCGATTCGTTCCGTTCGCTCCCTGTCCCAGACGGCGACGGTGCGATCTCCGGAAGCGGTGTATAAAACTTTTCCGTCCTGGGAAACGGCCACCGAGCAGATCGGGCCTTCGTGCCCGGAAAACTTGCGCAATATTTCTCCCGTCATCAGATCGCGCTCTTCAAAATTACCGATCTGGTAAACTCCGGAACGGGTTGTATCGGTAATCGGCAATGACGAGGGGAATGCGCTCGCTGCCGGTAAAGATACTTCGTCCGGACGGATCGGGCTCGATCAGGATGGTCGAACTTGGAATTTCATATCGGCTGGTCAACCGGCCGTCCGCCAGATCGTAGATTTGCAATTCGCTGTTGCGACGTACGTATCCGACGCGTACGACCAGCAGGTTTTTTGACGGCACAATCGACAGCGACGACGCGATATCGATATTGCCCTCTATGCGATACAGGAGTTGTCCATTGTTCAGATTCCAGACGGCAATGCCATTGCCCTTGAGCCCCGCCGCGAGATAGTCGCCGTTCACGTCGAGACTGACCGCATCCGCCGTCGTGTCGAACGTTCGCCAGATGGTACGGCGATCGACGTTCCAGACGTAAATTTTTCCGGTTCGCTCGACGGTTGTCGCCATCCATTTCATATCGGGAGCGATCGCCGATTTCAGTTTTTTCGTTTCCGGCCGCCACAACTCCATTCGTCGGCCCCATCGCAGGTTCCACCACGTCAGTCGCTGCACTCCTCGGAATGCCAGCCACTGGCCTTTTAGAACAGCGTCCCAAACAGGTGTTCAATTCCCCGTCGCATTCAACGCCCACTTCATCGCCGCACCGGCTTCCGAGGACAAGCCATAGATCGCCAGCGGATCGAACGTCGCCATCGGTAGGACGTCATTGGAATTCGCCAGTACGGATTCGATGCTTTCCTTAGATCGGCTGTAGACCGCAAGGGAACGGCCCATTTGTACAACCAGCCGCTGAGAATCGGAAGTGAAATGCGATATCCGGACGGGCAAATGGCGATCGCGAATCTCGAGCGTTTTTCTCGTTTCCCGGTCGAGCAGTGTGACATAATCGTGGGTAAGCCATAGCTGTCCACGGCTATTGTTCCATGCCACATAACGCAGGTCGGGGCTGAGGCACAACTGCCGCCCGGGCGAACAATCGATGTCATCGACGATTTGACCGGCCTCGACGTCGATCAGCAGCAGTTTTTCACCTCCGGCCGCCGCGAGACAACGTCCGCCCGGATCCATACGAAACGACCAGCCCGTGCAATGCGGGAGTGTCACGATGCGATCCCACGTTTCATCGTCTAACCAGTGGCGTACGATCACGCACGACGAATCTTCCTTAGGCATCACCGTTACGACCCGTTCGACGCTTCGCGCTACCGTCGTTTCTGGCGAACCGAATCCGCGCGCCGTCCACGTCTTCAGGATCATCCACGAATCCGTGCCCCACATCCGTACGATATCTCCGGAGCGGACCACGAGGCCTTTGCCGTCCTGTGTAAAACGGAACCACCGAATGTCTTCGTCGTGATTCAGGTCGATACGATTGCGAATTCGGTCGCTGATCGCCAGTTTTTGCCGAGCCTCGAGCACGGCAACGACGCCTTCGGAACTCATCACGGCTTGCGACCCACGCAAGCCCACACGAACCACTTCCGGCTCGATCACTTCCGGGGGCGGGTCATCGCCGAGCGACATTACCCATTCATGCACCGGGGACAGAAACCATAGAAGAATGAGGCCCATGATCACCCCCAGCCACGGCGTCGGGCGGGATTTTTTGATTTCATCGCGAGAGGTCACCGGGATCCTTCGGCGTTTTGAACGTCTTCATCTTTGACAAGCTGCCATCCCAGGTCGCGCAGCGCATCGATCACGGGCAACGTCGTGTGCCCCTTGGATGTCAATCGGTACTCGACACGCGGCGGCACTTCTGGAAAAACCTCGCGTTCGATAAATCCGTCGCGTTCCAATTCGTGCAGCTGCTCCGCGAGCACTTTGTCGGTAACCTTTTTCAGGCTTCTTTTCAACTCACTGTAACGCCACACCTTGTCCTTCAGGCGCCACAGAATCGGCATCTTCCACTTGCCGCCGATTTTTTCCAGGGCAAACTCGACGGGATTATTGAAGGCTTTGCCGTCGACTGAAAATTCCGGCATAATGGCTCCTCCCAAAAAATGATAAAAACACCGTGACTCACCGCGTGGTAAGTCACGCACTTCAAAGTGCCCTCTTGACGACGGCAAGATAGCCATTATATTGCGATCACACAAGAATGGAACCTTGATGAAAGGAATATGTATGAAGATCTTATTCGCTCTGACCCTGCTGCTGACCGCTGCTGCCGCACGCAGTCAGCACGGCCACGAACCGGCCAAAAAACGCATCCTTATGATCGCCGCCAATCCTGCCATTTCCACGCAAACCGGATGGCCGATCGGCTGCTGGGCGGCAGAAATTACCCATCCCTATTTTGTCTTCACCGAAGCCGGATACGACGTCGAGATTGCCTCTCCCAACGGCGGCAAGCTGGAGTTTGATCAATACAGCGATCCTCGCGACTCGAGCGGCTACTCGTCAAACGACCTGATCAGCATGGGCTTCATCTACACGCCCAAGTTGATGGCAAAAATCGCCAACACAAAAAGCCTCGATCAGGTTCATCCAAATGACTACGATGCCTTGTTTATCTGCGGCGGACAGTCCCCCATGGTTACCTTCATCGACAATACGCGGTTGCACACGTTCTTCGCGAAATTCTACGAGACCGGAAAACCGACCGCGGCGATCTGCCATGGGACCTGCATTTTGTTAAAAACCAGACTTTCCAACGGCAAATTGCTCGTGGAAGGAAAAACTTGGACGGGATTTGCCGATAGCGAAGAAGACTACGCCGATCGGATTGTCGGGAGAAAGATCCAACCTTTCCGAATCCAGACCGAAGCCAAAAAAATTCCCAATACCAACATGATCACGAGCTATCCTTTTGCGGCATTTGCCGTTCGCGATGGCAATCTCATTACGGGCCAGCAGCAGAATTCCGGCATGGATGCGGCGCGCCTCGTAATCGAAGCGCTGGGCAAGTAATTCGACGTCCGGTCATTTGGCCATGTCCCGGGTGCCATGGGTCATGCGACCGGCAAAAATCGGCCCCGCGATTTCCTATGGCCTTTTCACCCTTGATCGTGTAATTTAGGCCGACCCAAAAAAAGGAGACAAACCATGATCAAGCGACATGCCGATGCGCACTGGACCGGCACCGGTAAGGAAGGCAAAGGCCACCTGAGCACACAGAGCGCCGTTCTCATACACACGCCGTATTCGTACGCGACACGCTTCGAAAACGAAGTCGGTACCAACCCCGAGGAACTCATCGCCGCGGCTCATGCCGGCTGTTTTACGATGAAGCTGAGCTTCGTCCTGGCCGCCGCCGGATTCACGCCGGGGGCGCTCGATACCAAAGCGACCGTGACCCTAGACAACGGCGCCGTCACAGAAGTCCTGCTGGAACTGAAAGCAAAGGTACCGGGTATTACGAAAGAAAAATTCGACGAATGCGCGGCCGACGCCAAGGCCAATTGCCCGATATCGAAACTGCTGAACGCAACGATCACGCTCAACGCAACGTTGTTGCCTTGAGTAACTTGTAAAATAGAAAAGATTTATCAGGGAGAGCGACGGAGATGATGCTTGTGTTTGTCCCGCTACTCGAGCAGTACTTGCATAAACTCTACACCATATAAATTATACCACTGCTGTCCTAAATAATTTTTAGCGTGAGGTGGAAGCAAGGGGAAACATTTGTTTTTTTATGGGTATTTTGAACAGGTTTGGTCTTGTTTGCGAGAAGCGCCCCCTTCAAGCTGTTCGATGCTGTCCTAAACCCGGCAGCGATAGTTGCCCATCGTCATCCAGATGCGGTGGACTCTTGTACGGGTCATTTAGCCATTCATAGAGATCACAATAGACAAACGAACTGAAGCGCAATAGAGCGATCAAGTTTGAGAGCGACCAGTGAGAATAACTGGAGAGCATCTTCAAATATTTCAGTACCAGGATTGCAATAAGCGCGGTCCAGAGTTGGATGCGTACGGCATTGGGACTGGGCCCACAAACGTTTTTATTTTCAATTGTTGTTGGATGGTCTTGAAGAAGATTTCGATCTCCCAGCGGTCTTTATAGACTTTGGCGATGGTGGAGGCAGCGAGCTTGAAATGATTGGTCTACAGAACGATGATACAGTCATTGACCGGATCGTATACTTTAATGCGACGAAGGATGTCGGGGCATCCCTCTTTGGCCGTGCATAAATGACCTCCAGCGTGGGAGATACTTTTGTTTCAAAAAAAGAAACCTCTCCTGGGGGTCATTAATTGTAATTTATTTAGGACAAGTCTGAAATTATACAATGCATGACCATGAGGAACATTTTGATAATGACGCTCGCCATTATCGTCGTCGACTGCGAAGACGGTGGCGGCCCCGATATCGGTCCCGGAACGCCACCCACTGAAAGCGTCAAGCGAATCGGCGGTTTTACGGCCCTCAACGGACATTCGGTGTCGGGGCAGCTTGAAATCGTCAATGTATTATCAAACAACACGAATATTTTCAGGACCCGACCGGACTTTTCGATCACGACGACGCTCAATAAAGTCAGTTTTTACCTGACCGACTCGATCGGTACAATCAATTTCCAGGCGTCTTCCCAGAAAACAAAAGTCGGGGACTTATTCGGTAATTTTCCCGGAACCCATGAGTTTTCCATCGGATCCTCGTATACGAATTACAGCTATGCGGTCGTACGCAACGATTCGATCAATGAAAACATGGCCCAGGCCAAACTTGTTTTACCCCAAATACCGGATTTGAGCAAGTGACCTTCAAATCCAGGACTTGAGTAAGTGACCGAAACTGACCGTGCGATTTTCAGTGACGTCCTTATCATCGGCGCAGGCGCGGCCGGGCTTATGTGCGGAATCGAAGCGGGAAAACGCGGTCGAAAGGTTATCGTTCTCGAAAAATCGGACCGGCCGGGTAAAAAAATCCTGATCTCCGGAGGAGGCCGGTGTAATTTTACCAACCTGCACTCCGCGCAAACCAACTTCTTTTCCGCGAACCCCGATTTCTACAGGAGCGCTCTCGCGCGTTATACACCGCGGGACTTTATTCGGCTTGTTGAACGGCATGGCATTGCCTACCACGAAAAAAAACTAGGCCAGCTATTTTGCGACCGCTCGGCCGTTGAGATCCTCGACATGCTGCTCGACGAATGCAGGGAGGCCGCCGTATCGATCGAAACCGGCGTCGACGTTACCGCCGTATCGAAATCCTCCCGTTGGTCGGTAACGGCCCATGGCCGTATCTACTCCGCCGAATCACTCGTTGTGGCCAGCGGCGGCCCGTCGATTCCAAAAATGGGAGCGACCGGTTTTGGCTACGAGATCGCCCGCCAGTTCGGTCATACCCTCGTCGAACCAAAACCTGCCCTCGTTCCCCTGACGTGGACCGAGACGGAGCATACGGTTTTTTCACCGTTGTCGGGCGTATCGACCGACTGCGAAGTCACCGCAAACGGCATTACGTTTCGGGAAAACATTCTCTTCACGCACAAAGGGCTGAGCGGCCCGGCGGTTTTGCAGGCATCTTCGTATTGGAATGAAGGGGAGGCAATCGAGATTAATTTTTTACCCGAAACCGACGCGATGGAATGGCTTGAGTCTTTTTCACGCCGACCCGTTTCACTGGCTCAGGCATTGCAAACGGTATTGCCCGCGAGGCTGGCCGACGTGTGGTCCAAAACGTACGGTATTGCCAAAACCCTCAATCATTACCGCAATGAAGAACTTTTTAAGGTCGCAGAAAAATTGAATCACTGGAAAATTTATCCCGCAGGCACCGAGGGATTTGACAAGGCCGAGGTCACTCGCGGAGGTGTCGATACGCGCGAACTATCCTCCAAAACGATGGAATCGAAAAAAGTTCCGGGACTTTATTTTATAGGTGAGGTGGTCGACGTCACCGGACACCTCGGCGGACATAATTTCCAATGGGCCTGGGCATCCGGTCACGCGGCCGGACTAGTGGTCTAAGAAATAAAGACCCCGAAACGAGTTCGGGGTGACTGATTAAACTTGCAGAGTAGCCGGGCAAACTGCACCGAAGAGCCCCCACTGAACCGTTCCCTTCAAACGCGCTCAAGGAACGACCGGATAATTGCTAATCCAACGATTCGTACAACGCTTCCAATTTCGCCAGCAGCACATCCGGGTCCGTGGTCGATGCAAACGATGCATCGATCGTCTGGATCATGTCGCTGCACGCCTGGTAGTTGCCGAGATTCAGATAACACGACGCGATGTGCCAGCGAACGTCGTCGTCGGTCAATGTCCGCTCATGCGTAAAAACGAAAACCGGCTGCTCGCGCAGAACAAAAAGGCCGCGTTCGACACCCTGTGCGTCCTCGTCGCGTTCCCACGCCGTCACGCACCAGCCCGCGTACGCGGCAACAAAGGAATCGGCAGCGACCACTGAAAAATACCCGCTCGCCTCGTCGATCGAGTCCATGCGCATCGTTGTAAAACCGAGACCGACGTACGCCTCGCGTTCACCGGGAATGAGCTCGGTAAACGCGGCATGCGCGCCCGCATAATCGCCGTCACGGAATTTTTGCCAGGCCGCATCGAGTGGATCATCGTCACCGCACGATAAGGCGGAGAATACGAACGACAGAGCGATCAAATACACAAGCTGATGTCTCATGACTGATATCCTTCAGTTAAGATTTATTTGATTAATAACATTTTTCGGGTTGCCAGGCCGTTCGGCGTTTCCAGACGGTAAATATAGACGCCGCTTGCCGCGCGATGACCGCTCTGATTCAATCCCTGCCACGTGATCGTATGATACCCGGCGCGGGCAAAACCATTGAACAGTTCCGCGACGCGTTGACCAAGCATGTTGTGCACGGTCAGGCGAATGCGGCCTTCTTCCGGCAAGCCGAATCGGATCGTGGTCGAAGGATTGAAAGGATTCGGATAATTCTGCGAAAGTTCGACGGACTTCGGCAAAAACACGTGATCGGGGTTGTAAAACAGCGCGACTTCACCCCATTCACGTACATAACCCTGGACCGATCCGTTTGCGCCTTCGCCGCCTAAATATTGCCACTGTCCGTTTTGCCACTGATACAGACCGATCCGGCGTTCATCGAAATCGGGCTGGCGGCGTGCTTCGGTTAGTTGCGTTCCGTCATACGCGACACGCAGCGTCAGACGTTCGCCATCGCGCAGATTGTCCGTGGCCATCACGTCGATGCGCCCGCCAATCTCGACCCAACCCGCACCGGTTTTCGACAGCGAAGGTGCTTTTGCCGGCGCTTTCGATCCCAGCAAAATGTACGTTCCATCGTCGAATGCCTTTTTTGGCGCAACCAGTTCGACGTTCCCGTGACGCAGCGTGAGACCGCCCTTTTCCAACGTGCCGACGGCGTAACTTCGGTTTTGCACCGCACTGTTACCCGCGGAATCGGTGCCGGTCACGTCGATGTTTAGGGTTCCAACCGCAAGCGTGAATGGAACGCCAAACACGCGCGAACTGCCGCCGACGGGCGACAGCGACACATTGGTCGGCGTACCCAGCGTCAGCGTCCCGTTGACCGACGTCAGGCCCTCGTTACCCGTCACCACGACGTCGACGTATTTTTTGATAACTGTACTTCGTACGACGTAGATATCCAGAACGGGCGGTACGTTTTCCAATGCCGTCCCGACCAGTGGAACCGACAACGTGCCGCCGAGTGAATTGCTCAAAATTCTTAGCGTGTCACGAAGCGGGCCGACGGCTTGAGGAACAAATCGCACGGTCAACTCAAGTGTGTCGGTACCCGCGGCCAGGGTGTCCGGGAAAGAAGTCGGTGCCACGCGGAAATTCGACGTACCGATCAATGTCTGGCTGACGATGACGGGACCGGTCCCCGTAAAGAGCGCAACGATCGCCGACGCGCTGTCGCCGAGCCGAACGTTCCCGAAATCGACCGACGCCACGCCCGACGCAAGAGTACCGACGTTCGCCAGGCCTGTGCCCGAAAGCGGTATCGATAGGGTACCGCCAATCGAATTGCTCAGTATGCGAAGTGTATCGATGCGGTCGCCCGCCGACTGGGGAACAAATCGAACGGTTAGTGACAGCGTATCCACGGCGGCGTCGAGGGTGTCCGGTAACGCCGTCGAGGTGACACGGAAATCAGGAATAAACGTCAACGCCTGATTGATAATGACTGGGCCCGTACCGGCAAAGAGTTTGACGGTGACCGACGCGCTGTCTCCGACGGTGACACTGTCGAAGTCGATGGAAGAAACGGTCGAGGATAGCGTTCCAACATTCAAGGCGCCGACGCCTCTAAAGATCAATTCAAGCGTATCGAAAGCCGAATAAAAGTACACCGTATCTGCAAACGTTCCTTCTGCCGTAGGCACAAAACTGAACGTAGCGAAAAGCGAATCCTGATTTTCAAACAAATCGTGCGGCGGCTCGATATTATCGGCCAGTAACCGGAAGGGTAAACCCGGTTCGTGCGTCACGGAATCGATTCGAACATTCCCGCCGACCGGGAAAACCTGGAAGCTCATCACCGTGCTGTCGCCGATCGCAACGGTTCCGAAATCCAACTGTGGCGACGGGGTAATCGCCATGATTCCAAAAAACGGAATTGCGGGGGTGGAGAATGTCGACGTGTTTTGGGCGCTATCTTGCATCGCCGTAATTTCCATGCCAGACATGAGGGTCACCTGGCTTGACCAGAAACCGGATCCATCGGCGTTTGTCGTTCCAAGGAAATAGCGGCCTTGATTATGATAGATCGAATCGCCATAGATCTGAATCTGCGCATTCGGCGCGGCGGAACCGGAAACCGTCGAATCCAGTGCAATCCCTGTGATCCGCGGTGGAGCAACGTTTTTCTGCGCCCCGTTGATCTGTGTGATGCCGAACGAACCATTTTTGAAGATTAGGTTGGCAAAGACGTAATTGCTGTCCGTTAAAGAACCTTCTAGAAAAATACCGTTGAATTGATTATACGCTATCACATTGGCTATGATCGAGTCCAGAGAGGATCCACTCTGCACGACCAGGCCGTCGCCGGTATTTCCGATCGCCAGCGTTGCGGTCAAATCGGTACCTATAAAATTTCCCAGGATTTTATTGACGCGACCGTAAACCCGGATTCCATTTCCCATGTTACCGGAGATGACATTCGGAAAAACCCCCGACAAGGTATCACCGATAAGATTTACATCCGACGATGCGTCGACTAACACTCCACCGCCCTGATTCGGAAGCGCCGCATTCCCGCCGGCCGTCACACCGATGAAATTTCCACGCAAAGTATTCGAATCGGCGCTCTGGAAATAAGCACCGTAACCCGTGTTGCCGGAAATCACATTGGCTCCCATCGTCGTGCCGTCGCCAACCCGGTTATTTTTTCCAAACATTCCGATACCGCTTTGATTGGCAATCGCCGTCATTCCAGTTATGTCCGTACCTATGTAATTTCCTACCACAAGGTGAAACGTGCCGGCGAGTTCGATGCCTTCGTCGCCATTGCCGGAAATGATGTTGCGTTCACCGGGCGACGTGCCTCCGATGCGGTTACCGGTTGAAATGGGGTTCACCATTATACCGTCGTCGCTGTTGGGTATGGCAAATGTGCCCGTCGCATCTAAGCCGATGATGTTATTTGTAATGGTACAGGTGTCGCCAAGGATGAAAAGACCTACTCCTGTGTTCCCAGAGATGACGTTTCGACCGTTTGGCCCGGTTGAGCCAATGAAGTTTTTTGTCGTACTGGACTCCAGCACGATTCCATTAACGTTCGGCAGCGCTGCCGTTCCTGCCGCATTCAAGCCGATGTAATTTCCAACGACGTAGTTGCTGTCGGCGTCATTTTGAAAGGAAATCGCTACGCTCGAATTACCGGAAATAACGTTCCTGCCGTTGACGCTGGTCGAATCGCCAATGATATTACTCCCGACGCCGTTGCTGGCGATTTGAATACCCCAGAAATTTCCAGTTCCCGACGCGCTCATGCCGTCAAGACTGGTGCCTATGTAACATCCCTCGATGCGATTGTATTTGGAACCGTTGATGAGGATCGCGGCGACGTTAAATTTCTGAAAATTCAGGTAACGAACAACGTTGTACGATCCGGCCAACTGCAAGGCCCAATCGGGTGGGCCTCCATCGACTAAAGATATACTCGGTTTAAAATCACCGTCCACGTCCCCATCGATGACGTTACCATTGCCGTTAAACGACAGAAGGCTCCCCGTGATCTCGATCGTTTGCCCCAGCATCAACGGATTGGCAAATCGGATCGTGTCGGGCCCCGTGTTGGCATTCGCGCTATCGATGGCCGCCCGAAGCGTCCCGACGCTTCCGTCATCCAAAATACTGGTGACGATCAGCTTGTTGGTCGGTGTCGAAAACGCAGTTGAAAATACCGATGTATTTCCCACCGCATCGCTTTGGAGCGCCGTGATGTTCAAATTCGGAGCGACGGCAGGAATGACTTTTGAAAATACACCGCCCGCACCGGCATAAACGGTGTCCAGGAAAATGCGGCCCTGATCTCCATAATCGGCATAGATCTGAACGAGATTGTCCTGCGCCGATGCCGTGCCGCTGACGATTTTCGTTCCGATGTCGGCAGAAACGCTCACCACCTGGCCGATGAAGTTTTGCGCCATCGCGATGTGGCTGATTCCACCGGAACCGTTATTGAAGATCGAGTTTCTAAAAATAAAATTTTGGTCCGCCGGAACACCGTTGCCCTCGATTTCAATGCCGTAACTACTGTTGTAAGCAATGACGTTATCCGCGACCTTGTTCGCCGATGCGAAGTCGCTGTTGGCGTAAATGCGAATACCGTGTAAGCTATTGGCTCGCGAGGAGACGCCGTCGGGGCCGACGCCGATGTAGTTGCCCTCGATCGTATTCTCAAACGCCTGGCCGCCGTTGGCCTGGATCCAAATGCCGTTGAACGTGTTGGAACCGATGACATTGCGGCCGGACTCGCTACCGTCTCCGATCTTGACAAAGTCCGAATTCCGTATCGTAATGCCGCCGAATGCATTGCCCGCCGCATTGCCGGAAACGTCGAGTCCGACGTAGTTGCCCAGAACTTCCGTGGAATCGGCCTGATAAATGTAAATTCCTTCTCCGGAATTGTTCGCAATAATGTTTCTGTCGCCCATACCGAAGCCGCCGACGATATTTCCGACACCGTCGTTAATGGAAATGCCTTCTTGAGTGTTCTCAAATCCAGACTGACCGGCGCCCGTCGAATCGGTACCGATGTAGTTGCCCGCGACTCGATTATAATTCGTTCCGGCATCCAGAATCTCGATTCCCTTCGCACCACCGGCCGCAATGATGTTTCGTCCGCCAACCGTTCCGTCGCCGATGAAATTATACTTGGCACCATTGGCAACAACGATGCCCGTACCGTTGCCTGCTGGTGTATTCGACGATGTTACGCCGATAAAATTGCCCAGCACGTCGTTGGAATCACTGCCTGTACCCTCGATACGGATGCCTTCGTTATTGCCGTTAATATAATTTCTACCCGCAAGGGTCCCGTCGCCGATACGGTTTCGGCGGCCCCCGACCACGTGGACACCGTGAAGGTTGTTATCAAGAACACATCCGATGATGACGTTATCGGAGCCACCGTTGATGTATATCCCGCTGGCTGCAGACGAAAAATCCCGGATGATCAGGTATTCGATACGATGATACGATGATTGAAGCTCCAGACCGATCAGAGGCGATCCGCCCGTTTGCTGCAGGGTAATATCCGGATCACCATCGCCGTCGATGTCGCCACGGATGTACGTGAAATCGTCCGTGATCGCCGGAAGGGATGCGTCGGGAACGCCGATGGTCTGGCCGATCAAACTTATGTCAAAAAGAATCGTGTCCGGACCGGCATTTG
>CAYZJB010000006.1:57621-75596 GCA_964478735.1 uncultured Bacteroidota bacterium
TCGGGATTGTAAAACGCAGCCACTTCGCCGAATTCGTGAACGAATCCGTGTACGGAACCGTCGGCGCCTTCACCGCCCAGGTAACGCCATTCATCGTCCTGTTTCTGATACAACCCGATCTTACGTTCGTCAAAATCGGCGATCGAGTTCCTGAGCCGATCGACGGTCGTCTCGTCAAGTTTTACTCGTATCGTAATGCGCTGATTATCGCGGATCGGCGTCGTGCCCATAAACTCGATCCGGGTTTCCAAATCCGTCCAGCGCCCGTTCGACGCCGATGTTTTGGCCAATTCGCCCGATGACTCGGCCCTGGACAACGACATCAGGACAAAGCCGTCGTCTTTGAAGACTTTTGACGAACCGGACACGTCGACGGTACCATCGTCGGACGTCCATTGCCAGGATTTACCCTTGAGGATCGACAAAACATTATACGTGCGCGATGCGTTGCCGACGTTCGTCGCGGAGTCGGGCGCGTTGACGGAAAGGTTCAGGGTCCCGGTAGTACTCAGCCGGTACGGCGCGCGGCGCAGCGTCGTACTGCCCGCGACGGACGTGAAGACGGCCGGAACAGAATCCAACGTCGCGCCGGAGGACGACTTCAGCACAAACGTACCCGTGTTGTTCAGCGTGGGCTCGCTTGTGGAACTGTACATGTCCACGTAGCGCTGAATGATGGAACTTCGGACCAGATGAATGTCGATCGTCGGGTTGACGGCATCGACACGGAAGAAACCGACGTTGCTCGTCGTCACACCGCCGCGTGTGTCGGTCGCGCGAACGCGCCAGAAGTACGACGCCAGCGAATCGAGCGGCGACGCCAGAGACGCCGACGTGTCGCCGGTGACCGCAACAAGCGGGCTGGTAAAGGCCGCGCTCGTCGATACCTCGAGCGTATACGTGACCAAATCGCCGTTGGGATCGGACGCGGTGGCCCATCCGAAGAGCGGCGTGCGGGTATTGATCAGGTTATTGTTGCCGAAAGGCTTGACGTTGAACGCGGCGGGCGCGCCGTTGGCCATTCCGGTTCCGTCGAGCAGAACGAACAATTGCGGAGGCGTTCCGCTATTGTTAATTTTCAGCGTGTCGACTTTAGCGCCCGGGCTGACGGGTCTGAATTTGACCGTGATCATCGCCGTGTCGGTCGTCGATATCGTATCGGGAAAGGTTATCCCGCCATACGAAAAATCCACGGCCCCGCCGATCCCCTGTACGATATCCGCGATCTGCAACGTAGGACCATCCGTGTAGACTTTCAGTGTTTGTTCGACGGAATCCCCGACGATCACGGTCCCAAAACTCATGACTGCGGCTGAACTCACCACGCCCCCGCTCTGCCCGACGCCCGTGAATCGTGCCGTCAGTACCGGCATGACGCCGTTATTAACGAACACGATGCTGTCGGTAAACGCTCCGGGTGTAGAGGGCCTAAACGTCACGCTGGCGATGATCGTGTCTCCGGCAAAAAGCGTGTCTGCCGTAGGAGTAAGCAACTGCATATTGAATTGAGGACCAAACGCAACTGCAACGGTATCAACAATGACCCCCAGCGCTCCGGTATAGACTTTGAACAGCTGCGTCGCGCTGTCCCCGACCTGTATCGTTCCAAAATCAACAAGTGTCGATGTCACCTGAAGATTGCCCGGCGGAGAAATGACCGGATTCGAAAACTTCGAACTATTTCCGAGACTATCCTGTATGGCGGTAAACGCCGTGTTTCCTGTAGCCGAGACGTTTCGACTCCACAGGCCCGATCCGTTGGCGCGAGCCGTATCGAGGTAGATACGCCCTTCATCCATCTCATCCATGAAAATCTGCACGAGTGCATTCGGTGACGAGCGGCCGAAAATTGTACCCGCGGCGTTGACGCTGTCGACGACGGGTGACAGGATATCCTGCTGAGCTCCGGAGGTGATCTCGATACCAAGACCGTTGTTGTTGTAGATACTGTTGGCGAACAAGGTGTTTTCGTAAACGCCGTTCCCATCAAAGCGCACGCCGCTGAAGCCGTTGTGGGCGATGGTGTTCTCAACGACCTGGTTCAGACGGATCGTATCCGGCAAAGGGCCCTCGAACAAGATGCCGTGTCCGAGATTTCCCAACGGCCAGTCTTCATTGGCCCGGAGTCCGATCCAATTGCCACGGATTATGTTTTGAGAAGACAGCCCTGCGGAACCGGCTCCGATTTCAATACCATGGCTTCCGTTTCCGGAGATGATATTGCGTCCTCCGTCAGTCCCGTCACCGATCCGGTTATACGAATTGTTGTAGATATAAATCCCGTATTCTCCGTTGCCGACTGCCGACGTTCCAAATATGTCTGTTCCGATATAATTACCGAGAATGGACTGACGACCCTTCGTACTCTGGATGCTTATGCCGTGTTCGTTATTGCCTGAAATAATATTGCGTCCGTCCGGTGTTCCATTTCCGATGAAATCGCCCGCATCGTTGGTGGCAAAGGAGGTAATGTAAATTCCGTGAGTATAATTTCCGCGCGGCATCGTTCCGGTCGCATCGAGACCGATGATGTTACCTAGAATAACCGTCGAATCGCTTTGTCCGTAGATCTCGATTCCGGCGCCATACGTACCTTCAGATGTCTGACCGTTGGAGGAAATCACGTTCCCATGGCCCGCAATTCCATCGCCGATATTCGTGTGTCGGGCATTGTTTATGTAAATACCATTGTTCTCGTTGTTCATCGGCGTCGAACCGTCCGCGGCCAGTCCGATATAATTACCGATGATGACATTATCGTTGTGCGTGGCGACATGAATACCGTTTCCACTATTGCCGCTGATGATATTGCGTCCGGCGGGTGTCCCGTCGCCGATAAAATTGGCTGTCGCTTCGAGGTAGATGCCGTCAAAATTTCCAAGCGCTGTCTGGCCGGTCACGTCCGGTCCGATATAGTTGTTCAGGATTTTGTTCAACCCCGTGAATTGCCCCTCGATACGGATACCGACGTTGTTGCCGGAAATGACGTTCCGTTGAAGCGGGCCCATCCCGCCGATCGTATTTCGCAAAGCGCCGTTGCGAATGTGCACGCCATTTCTGCTGCCGACGGGGGTGGAACCTGTAAAATTAGTTCCGAAAAAATTGCTCTCGACATGATTATCATACGCACCGGGTCCGTCGATCAGTACGCCCGCACCGTAAGCGGAAACACTGTCCATATGTTGGAAATTGAACCCGCGGATCACGTTTTTAGCAGAAAGTATTTGGAATGCTCCGGAGCCGAGATTATTGAGCCCGTCGAGGACGAGATTGGGACGACCGTCGTCGTCCCAATCGGCATCGATGACGGTGAACGAATCCGTCAACTGGATCGGTGAACCGATCTCGATCGTAGTGCCGGTCGGCAGGCCAAATCGAAGACTGTCGGTGCCCTGACGTACGTTGGCGGTGAGAACCGCAAGACGCAACGTCCCGGACGTCAGATCATCCGCGGTCTTATTCACGAGCAGCGAATCCAACAACGGTGAAACGAATGGTAACGAAAATGCTGACGAATTGCCCATGCTGTCCTGAATCGCCGTGATGTTGAGATTGAAAGGAACGGTTATCGTCTTCGACCAGATGCCGCTCGCGGGAACGTTTACCGTATCGATGAACGTCGCTCCTTCATCACCCTCGTCTACAAACAACTGAACCACTCCACTGCCGGCCGCCTCACCCGATACAATGGAGCCGACGATACTCGTGATACGGGGCGGTGCGACGCCACGTTGGACCGGACCGGAAAACGAGATTCCGCTTCCGTCGTTGTCCGTAATGGAGTTATTGAACCAGGTGTTGTCCTGCAGGATTCCACCTCCGTTGGCAAAGACAAGGATACCGTCAAACGGATGGTGAGCAATGACGTTATTCCGGATCACACTGGAGTCTACACTACCAACCGACATCGCTTCGAGTCGGATGCCGTTGTCGCCGTTGGGCATGGGCGACGCTCCGTCGAGCGACGTTCCGATTAAATTGCCGTCGATCGTGATGGAACTGATCGCTGAGAGCCCAGCGTTCAGGAAAATCCCCTGCAGACCATTATTGCTAATGACATTACGGCCTGTGGGTGTACCGTTGCCGACGAAGATGTTGCTTGTACGGGTCAGATAAATCCCATTACCGAAGTTGCCAAACGACATGGTTCCAGTTTCGTCGGTGCCGATAAAATTTCCTACGATATCGACGTCGCTGACGTCCTGCACAAAAATACCATCGCTTTGATTCCCGGAAATGATATTACCGGACTTGAACGGCCTTTTGTTGAAAACGATGTATTCCTTATTGCGCGAGGCGCAAGGCATCTAGCTTGGCCAGAAGCGCGGCCGGATCCGTCGTACTGGCGAATGCCGTATCGAGCAATTGAATCCGGTTGAGGCAATTGGCCATATCGCCCAAATGATAATAGTCGCAGCCCTGAACGAGCCACATGGTACGCTGTGTGACACCGTTGTCGAATTCAAAAACAAAGTCAGGGAGTTTGTCCAGTACGTACTGGGCGCGCGTCACGCTTCCCGGATAATCGCCCGCAATCCAGCTTGAAATGGCCCAGCCGGCGTAGCCGTGAATGAGCGAGTCGCCCTGCGCGCGAGTAAAGTAGCCATTGGACGCCGGAATGGAATCCATTTTCAACGTCGTCCAGCCGAGACCGACAAGCGCTTCGGCCCGATGATCGCGGACGGCCGCCGTAAATGCCGCATGGGCCTGGGTATACTGTCCCGCAACAAATAGTGCCCATGCATCGGCGATCTGGGTATCTTCCGAATCACCTCCGCCACAGGACATCATCGCCAGACAACCGAGAGCCAAGGAAAGTTTCTTTTTCATATCGTTTCTCCTGATTCTTTTCGTTGCCTACTTGATCAACAACATCTTGCGGCTGGCAATACCCGCCGGCGTTTCCAGCCGGTAGATGTATACGCCCGTTGCCACCTGCTGTCCCAGTGCGTTTCGACCGTTCCACACGATCGTGTGGTATCCGGCTCCGCGAACCCCGTTGATCAACTCCGTCACTTTTTGACCGAGAATATTATACACCACGAGCTTGATCCGTCCTTCATCCGGTAAACCGAACCGAATGGTGGTCGTCGGGTTGAATGGATTCGGATAGTTCTGCGCCAGTTCGATTTCCTTGGGAAGGAAGACGTGGTCCGGATTGTAGAACAGCGCGAAATTACCCGACTGGCGGACCTTGGCTGCGAGCGATCCACTGTTCCCTTCGCCGCCTTCATAAATCCATTCGTTATTTTCCATTCGATACAACCCGACCTTCCGTTCGTCGAAGTCGGTATAACGCAGCTGGGTCGCTTCCAGATCGGTCGGTGGGTAAGAGAGCCGGACGACCACGTCCTTTTCAAAGCCAACCGTGCTCACGATTTCCAGAGATCGACCGACCTGCATCCAGCGCTCGTTCGCCGATGCGGCGTTTTTACCGAGCGATTTGGACGCGGCGGATTCGTTGTTCACGTCTCCGCTCCAGCCGGCGATGAAGAACCCGTCTTCACGGACCGCGCCGCGCGGAACCGTTGCCTCGAATCCTTCAAAGGCGATCGTCGTCGCCTCGTCTTTAGTCAACGTCGACACCGTGTAGGTCTTGTTGGCATTGGCGACGTTGCCGACGGTATCGGTCGCCGTGATGGCGATTCCGAGTGTGCCGGCCGCGGTCAGTTTGTACTGTGCATAGCTGACATTGGGCAATCCAGGCACGTCCGCCAGCGCAGGCGGATTGGCGACCGGTGAACCGTTGAACGTGAAGGTTGCCGTCTTATTGGACAGCGGTTCGCTGCTGTGCACGTAGACCGACAGATATTTGTTGACAACGCTCAGCGCGAGAACACCCACGGTCAACGTTGGCGGCGTATTTTCCACACCCGTTCCGGTCAGTACGACGCGAACCTGTCCGCCCAACGACGTGTTATTTACCACCAGCGTATCCGACAAAGCGCCGGTCGCTGTGGGTTTGAATTTCACCGAAATCACGAGCGAGTCGCCGGCAAGCAACGTGTCCGGCGTCGTGACGGTCGAGACAAATTTGAAGTTTGTACCCGCCGCGATCTGTGCGCTGCTCAGGATCACACCGCCGCTCGCAGCCCGGAGGACGACCGACAGATTCGTACTGTCGGCAACCTTCGTCGGATTAAACCCGAGAGACGTCGGCACGGCGCTGAGCGTTCCCGGAGGCGCCATCACGGCATTGGAGAAAGCGGATGAGTTTTTGGAGCTGTCCTGGATGGCGGTGACATTGTAACCGAACATCACCAGTACGGTCTTCGACCAGTTGCCCGATCCGTCGGCCGTCACCGTGTCCTTGAATTCTCTGCCTTCGTTGTCGAGGTCGCCGAAGATCTGTACGAGAGCGCCGGGAGCGGCCTTACCGCTCACGGTCGTACCGTCGTACGAATCGATGATCGGCGCTCCAACTCCGTTCTGCGCGCCATTGGCAATCAGAATACCCGCTCCCGTGTTGGAGTAGATCGAGTTTTTGAACAGTTGGTTTTCACGCGTTTTTGCGCCTGTGAAGTGCACGCCGTTGCCGGTATTGAAAGCTATCGTGTTATCTTCAATCCAGGAATATTCGACACTGTCGTCCGGTGAAATATTCTCAAGCTTCAGACCGTCGCCGCCGTTACCCAGCGCCGTTAAGCCGTCGGCGCCCAGCCCGATATTATTGTTCGTGACGTACGTATACCAGACCATGCCCGTATCGGCACAGAGCTCGATGCCGTCGCCGCCGTTACCCGCAATGACGTTACCGCTGTTGCCGAGGGCCTGACTTTCCGATGCAGCCGCACTGCCCGATTTTTGTTTGGCTATGCTCTGAATTTCTCCGCCGCTGTAGTATTCGAGCATCAGACCGATCCCATTATCGGACGCATTCCAAACCATGACACCGTTCGCGTCGTTGGGAATCGCGGAGTTTCCGTTGATATCGGTACCGATGTAATTACCGACGATTGAATTTTCGTAGGAGAATGCATCGATATAAACGCCGTGCCGTCCGTTACCGCTGATGACATTGCGTCCGCCGGCAACGGTATCCCCGACCAGTACGGATTCGGTCTGCATCCAGATACCGTCGGTTCCATTTCCGAGATCGCCCGTTCCGGCCGCGTTGGTTCCGATCAGGTTACCCCGGATCGAGTGCAGCAGGTACCCGCCTTCGACCGCACGTGCAGCTTGCGATTCGGCAATTACCACTGATCGCGTTTTCGATTCGAAACGTTCTTTGGCTTTCCCGATAAGACACTCATATTCACAGCCGCCGCCGCTTCCGTAGACATAGATACCGTAAGTCCGGTTACCCGAGATAACGTTTCCTTGTCCCGGCAGGCTGCCGCCGATGGCGCAGCCATCGGATGATTCAATGTAAATACCTCCTTCGTTCGGGAGCGTGTCCGTGCCGGCCGCATTCAATCCGATGAAATTCCCATAAATAGAATCCCCGCTTGAATTGCTAATATAAATTCCGACCCCGGTATTGCCGGAAATGACATTTCGTCCATCGTTTGTACCGTTCCCGATCATCGTGTTATCAACATCGTACTCAAAATAGATACCGTGCGCGCCGTTACCGAGGTTGGCGTTTCCGGCGGCATTCGTACCGATCATGTTGCCGAAAATTTCATTGTCATACGAGTAATACAGATAAATACCGTTCCCGCCATTTCCGGAAATCACGTTTCCACCTCCGGCCACGCCATTGCCGATATGGATTTCCCGATGATAGTTGCCGTCGGCATAGATACCGTCGCTTCCGTTACCCAGAGCGCTATTTCCGGTCACGTCGGTACCGATGTAGTTACCCAGGATGTAATTATCCTGAGTTTGGCCGCCGCCAAATCCGACGCCGTATGCTGTATTACCTGAGATGATATTCCGGCCCCCTACAGTTCCGTCGCCGACGTAGTTTTTCGACGAGAAGTAGGAGAAATAGATCCCCGACTGATTGGGAATCGAAGCGGTTCCGTTGACGTCCGTCCCGATGTAGTTGCCGAGAATTTTGCTGTTATGAGAACCGTAGAAATAAATGCCGTCGTACATATTGCCCGAAATGACATTTCGTCCGGCCGGCGTTCCGTTACCAATCGTGTGCGAGCGCTGTGAGTAATAAACATAGATTCCGTAGTAGCCATTTCCCATCGTGTCGCCGTTGACTGCGACGCCGATGTAATTGCCGAGGATATAATTTCCCTCCAGGACAGATTCGAGAGCTGCCTCCGATGAGGTCTCACCGCCTTCACCGGATACTGCGGAGGACTTCAATTCCTCGTCATCGTCCTTCTTCTTGGCAACATCTCCACTCGTACCTTCGATGCGCACACCATCGTACAGGTTACCGGAAATGATATTGCGCCCCGTTGGTGTTCCGTCTCCGATCTTATTGCCCTGGGCATCCTCGCCGTAGATGAAAACTCCATAACCATTCGGCAACGCGGTATTGCCCGTCGAGTCGGTACCGATGTAGTTTCCAACAATGAGATTATTACTCCCGTAGGAGATGTAAATGCCGTTATACCAGCGATGTAGGATCAGGCCTTTGATCGTGTTGTTATTGGAGTTGATATAGAAACCAGAACTGTAGTTGAATACATTCTGCCCGTCGATAGCGATATCGGGTGTTCCGTTTCCATCCAGGTCGCCGTCGATGTACGTGTAGTCCGAGTTGATGCTCGTAAGACTTGTAACGGAGATCTTCGACCCCGCCGGAATCTGGAACACAACCGTGTCGGGCTGAGAGGACGCATTCGCATTTTGCAACGCCGAATCCAGCGACCCGAACCCATTTGCATTGGTGTTCGTTACAAACCACTTGCCGGGAGTCGCCGATGGAATAAACGTCGCATCGAATGATTCCGGTCCGATCTTTCCGGTACCATCAACGGCCAAAACGCGCACGTAGTATAGTTGTCCATTGGTCAAACCCGAGATGGTTTTTGTCGTGTCGTTTTTGCCGCCCACCGTGGAATCGACTTGGATCGTCGGAGACGGGTTCGTATCGACAAATATCCTGTATTTGGCAACATCCGACTTGTTTTTTGAACTCCATCGAATGAAGCCACCGTTGTTTCTCGAAAACGCGAGCACGTCTTCGACCATTGTCGGAGCTCGGTCGATCACGAACGGGGCAGGTTCCGCCTGAAACCGTGAATTCCGGTAAATCCCGTCGATGGCCTGGACACTCCAGAAATACTGTCCGTCGGCAAGGTCCCACAGTTTCCACGTTGTATCCTGACTTGTATTGCCATTGCCGAAAACCAGCCGGAAACCTCCCGTCAGGCCCGCATCGACGACCTTGGCCATCGGTGAAACGAGATCGACACCCGTTGAAGCAGAGCCGACACGAATATTGTATGTCAAAGCCGGTTTGGGCGTCTGTGTGTCCGTTGCGCCGTTCCATCGAAGCGTGACGGTATCTGCAGAAACGGTAGAGACAAGGCTCGTCGGTTCTCCGGGGGCAGTGTTGAAAACGTTTCCTTCGTTTCGATAGATTCTGGTGATAGGTCCGTCATCGTCTGTATCCCCAACCAGCACGATATCCAGATCGCCGTCCCGGTCATAATCGCCCCAGCCACACAAGACTCCGTTTTGACGATAAACATAACCGCCGTTGGCGACGCCGGGAAGGCCCGGGTTGACATAAGTGAATGTTCCTGTCCCATCGTTCTGACCGACAAAAATGACATTCGGGTACCCGCCCGCCTGTTCGCCCGACGCCAGAATATCCTGATCGCCGTCGTTGTCATAATCGCCCAGGCTGATGAATCCTTTGGACAGACCCGGCAACGTCGAACCGGCGTCGCTGAATGTTCCATTACCTTGATTGAGATAAACTTTGAAAGTACGGCCACTGCCGCCCGTTGCACCCATGTAAACGATGTCCGGGTATCCGTCGTTATTCAGATCACCAAAAGCACACGCTGCAGCCGTTGCGCCGGGCGCGCCTGACATCGCGGACGACGTGACATTAGAAAAAGTCATTCCCCCGTCATTCCGAAAGAGATAGATCGACGCACCGCCTGAATATCCGTCGCTGTAGTACGATCCGACGGTCAACAAGTCCATGTCTCCGTCTTTATCGTAGTCTGCAATGGCGAGTTGACCCCGTGTCAGATCCGTGATATAATTTTCTTTGAATTCACCGTTTCCATCATTCTGATAAATACGGACGGCGGCATAACCGCTGCCGGGACCGTTCGATTGCGATCCCATCGTTACCAGATCTTGATCGCCGTCATTGTCGAAATCCGCCCAGGCGATAAACGACCGTGTACTGCCCGGTATCTCCTGATTTACGTCCGTGAATGTCCCGTCTGCGTTATTCTTATAAAGTTTGAACAGACGTCCTCCACCGCCTCCGGTCGATCCCGTGTACGACACGTCGATCCAGCCGTCATTGTTGTAGTCGCACCACGACGCACTGACTCCAACGATACCGCCTTCAAAGCCTGGATTGATATTGGAAAAAGTACCGGCCGAAGAATTGTGATTAAAGATCGTGACAACCGTCTCACCGTTCACCTCGCCTACGAGCAATGCGTCGTAGTCTCCGTCTCCGTCGTAATCGCCCCATGTGAACGTTCCAGCGTCAACACCCGGAAATCCTGCCGCAATGTCGATGAAAATAGTCGGTGTGGTAGAGTCCGGTGTGGAATACCCTGTTTGATTTCCGGCCGCATCACCCGCTGTCACGCGGATGTGGTACGTTTTGAAATTCTGAAGCCCCCCGATCGTTGCGACGGTGTCCTCAATCCCTCCGGTCGTGGAATCTGCAATCTCCTCTGTGGAAAAGTCGGACAACGTGTCCATATACACATAATATTTCGCAACTGCCCCCTGTCCCTGTGTCCACCGGACTGTGGCGGAGTTATTACCGCCGATCGCCATGGTTTCCGAAGGCGGTAAAATGGTCATCGCGGCTGACGGGGCAAGTGACGCACCAAAACGCAGATGCAACGTGTTGCCATTGGGAGTGGCATCGGCGGTCGACGAATCGGTCACGGAATCGAAATGCCAGAGTCCGATGAGATTGGTATCGGTTTCTGACACCGATGTCAGCATGTTCGATTGAAAATCAAAGTTTGCATATTTCCAGAACCTCACTTCGTCAATGGAACCGCCGAATGTTTCACCTCCCGACTGGTTTGCACCGACAGAGAAGCTGTCTGACGGGGTTGCCGCTGGCTGATAGGTGAAGCCTACTGAATTTCCATCTAAATAAAGATACCAGTACCCTCCGGTTCCGATCAGCGCAATATGCTGCCATCGGTTTGGCAAAAGTCTTGCCGACGTATTGCTGACGTTGACCCCGCCAAATAGAATCGCTAAATTGTACGAGTTGCCGGCGTCCAAA
This sequence comes from uncultured Bacteroidota bacterium, assembly GCA_964478735.1. Taxonomy (GTDB): domain Bacteria; phylum CLD3; class CLD3; order SB21; family SB21; genus CAYZJB01. Next base: position 68,975 of record CAYZJB010000006.1, read on the forward strand.
AATACGCCGTAACCGCTGGTCGACGAATTGCCGTTGTAAAAAAGAAACTCATTGGCGCCCGTGGTGACGCCGTCCCACCTGACCCAGGCTTCGATGGTCACGTCGCTGGTTTGAGTCGTGACGATCGCCCGTGATGCATAATCATTAAACCCATCCAGCGTCAATGCATTTCCCTGCGCATGGATCGACGCGGAAAAGGAAAAAAGACCAAAGACTACTATGGTAGCCAACCGAAGCATAAAGCCTCCTCGAAATGGTGAGTTAGGGACTGTAACTCTTAAGAAGTAATTATTGAAATTTTCTCAATCGCTGTGATTCCGGCGTTTGTGGTCGGACGCAGAACCGTGTCCATCGTCTGCAAATCACCTTAAGGATGCGAGGGCAAGGTAATTCAAAACGCCCCCGCTAGCAAGTCAAAACTGAACTTCACTCGATGATAATATGATCGAGATCATTGTGATTCAAAACGCTCCCAGAGCCTCCCCCCTCTTAAGAGGGGGCACGTTCAAAACGTGCCCAGAAATTAAGTAAAATTTTTTTGGTATGAATTTTTTCACATGGTTCCAGCACCATCAATTCCCTTGTGTGTACACCTGCCTGCGCCAATACGCATACGCCGGAATGCCGGCCAGAAGAATGGTCAGTCCGATCAGCGACTCGCGCGGCGCTTCGAGTACGGAATTGACCACAAGAAAACCAGAAAAAGCAATAAACGTCAATGTCGTCCACGGATGGCCCCAGGCCCGGTACGGCCGCTCACGGTCCGGCTGACGTTTTCGCAAGACGAACACCGCCGCCGCCGACATCGCATAAAATACCCACGAGACGAAAACGACGTAGGTGATCAGTTCGTTGTAGGTTCCGGAGAGGACCAGCACGCACGCCCACGCCCCCTGTCCGATCAAAGCAAAAACCGGCGTTTCATATCGCGGGTGCAAACGCGCCATCGACTTGAAGAACAACCCTTTTTCCGCCATGGCGTGATAGATGCGGGCTCCGGTGAATACGAAGCCATTATTGGCGCCGAGGGTCGAAATGACGACCGCGAGCGCCATCGTTGCCGCACCGGCCAGACCGATCCACTTGATCGCGACGTCGGCCGCAACAAACGGAGACGATTGGACCTCGGCCATCGTCAACGCGAGATGATAAGCCGCATTGACCCAGCCGTACAGACAGACGACGATGACCAGTGCATGGACCAGCGACGCGGGGATGTTTTTTTGCGGGTCTTTGACTTCACCCGCAATATACGTGATTTCGATCCATCCATCGTACGACCACAAAACGGCAATGAGCACGAGACAAAACGGTCCGATCAATTCGTTCAACGACACGGCAGGCCACGTCCAGACCGGAGGGAACGAAAATCCCATCCACAACCCCCACACGGCAAGCAGGACCAGCGAAGCAATTTTGACAAACGTCAACGTGTTTTGAATTCGAGCGCCCCATTGTACGCCGAAGCAATTGACGGTCGTCAGGATCACGATCGATACGATGGCGACGATCTGAATGGTTAAGGACGACATCGGGATCAGGTAGCTGGCATACGTCGCAAATCCCACCGCGACGGCGGAGATGGAGGCCGTGATGACGACGGCAAAACCGGCCCACCCGTAAAGAAATCCCCACAGTGGCCCGTACGCTTCACCGAGGTAGACGAATTGTCCGCCGCTCTGCGGCATCATCGCGCCGAGTTCCGCAATCGCCAGCGCACCCATGATGCTGACGATGCCGCCGGCAATCCACGCGATCAGGATCAGAGGTTCGTATGGAAGCATCTGTCCGATCGATTGCGAGACGAGGAAAATCCCGGAACCGATCATGCTTCCGACATTGATCATCGTGGAGTCGAGCAGGGAGAGCCGGCGCTGCACACCGACGCTCACGCGATGGATTCCCGGTAGGCCTGGGCGTAAGATTTTTTCAGCAGGCACTGAAAATGGTACACGCCGTTTTCCATGTCCGGCGAAAATCGGCCCCTGGAATATCCGTCCGACCGGAGGCCGCGTTGAACGTACTCGCAGATCTCGATGTCTTCCGCCTGCACTTTGTCGCTGTACGCAAGATCGTCTTCGGCGCGGCGCACGGCTTCCGACGACGTCACATCGTCATAATAATAATCGAAAATGACGCGGCATCGATCATAAGCCATCGGGATGACGACATTGGTCTGAAGCCGGTTGGGCAGGATGTTCAACATGAAATTGGGATAGACAAAATAATAAAACGCTTCGCCACCGCCTTCCGTATTGTAGATCGAATCTTTGCGTGCGATCGGGCTGTACTGCAGTGAGTAATGGGCATGCGTCTGTGTGACATAGGACTGGTAATCGAGCAGCGTGGTCAATTCGGGATGCACAAACGGCAAATGGTAACCCTCAAGATAATTGTCGACGTACACCTTCCAATTGCACGCCACGTCGTACGTCACGCGTTTATAAAACGACAGTTTCGATAGCTGGATTGGATCGATCCGTTCCGAAATTCCTTCCAGTGTTTTTTCCAGTGGGTCGACGGGATCGGTCGAAAGATGCACGAACACGAGTCCCTGCCAGACGGCAAGGTGAAGCGGAATCAGTCCATAGTCTTTTTTGTCAAACAGTTCGGAACGATCGAATTTCGGCACGCCGCGCAGATGGCCGTCAAGCGTGTACGTCCATCCGTGATATTTACACTGAAGCGCTTTGGCGCACCCGTCTTCCAATGCCAGAGGCCCGCCCCGATGCCTGCACACGTTGTAAAACGCATGCAGGCAGCCTTCGGCGTTACGTACGACGATCACAGGATTCGATCCGGCCGTTCCGATGACATGCGAGCCCGTCTGTGAAAGACGCGACTCGTGTCCGATGTACTGCCACGTGCGATGATGAATGAATTTCAAGTCGAGATCGTGGTAACCCGGATGGCAATACCACGTCGACGGAATGGTTTCCGCGCGCTCCAGCGGAGCAATGTCGAATTGTGCAGGAGAAAAATCGGGAAGGTTCATACGCGCCGCCAGGGTGAATCGCTGACGGCTAACTTAAGCTCGCACGATCAGCGGAGCAAGAATGAAGTTGACGGAGAAATACGTGGAGTGAAGATACATCGATACAACCCCACTCCGAGGGGCTGTCCCAAATGGGCAGTGCATGTCATTCCGAGGAGCGTAGCGACGAAGGAATCTCGTTGTTTTAATCGATATAATAAGATTGCTTCGCTTCGCTCGCAATGACCGCAGGTCCTTGGGACAGCCCTGGAGAGAAGGATATCTGACATTATTCCTTTTGCCATTCCGGCACACGGCCCGGGGTGTACGGCGCGCCGAGCCGTTGCAGTTCGTCTTCGATCGCCTTGATGTCCGTCCCGATCATCTTCTTCAATCGCCCCAATGCAGGTGTAAATTCCGACGAGGCCTGATCGTACACGATCGTTTGCGTCTGCGTCACGTCCGATGTGATTTCGGAAACACCGTACATCAGGTATTCCAATTTGTCCGTGATGGACGGTGGAATGTTCTGATTGTCATTCCGCTTCGAAAAACTCTTGTCGCCGGAAATCACACGTTGAATGGCCGCGTGCTCGGCGTGGATCGTGCGAAGGCGTTGGAACCAGGATCCGTCCAGTCCGGTCGCGGCCTGCATGGCTTTTTCGATCAGGCCCAGTTGTGTTTTGGCTTGGTCCAGGGCTGCAACGGCGCCCTGGACGGCCTGTTTGAGCCGTGCGACCTTTTGTTGAAAGGCAATCACCGCGGAGCGGTCTTTGGCAGGGAAGGTCGTATTATCCAGGGCCCGGAGCGTGAATTCCACCGGTCCGGCAAGCGTCGTCACGACGCCGTCCACACTCTGGTCCATGGAAACTTTGTAAGTACCGGGCGGGACGAACATCCCTGAAAATTTATTGATCTCCGTTTTATCGTTGATCGGTGAGGTGTCCGGATATTTCAGATCCCAACCGATTCGCTGAACGCCGGCTTTCGAGGGCGCCGTCAGGCGACGGATGACCTGCCCGTCGGCCGTCATGATGTTGAAAATTAAAAAAGGCGCTTGCTCATCATCCTCCGCACGCAGTTCGTCGTACGACGGATACACCAGCGTTTGTTTGTTCTTGTCGGCTTCCTTTTCGGCATCCTGGCGTTTTTGCTTTCGCGTCTTGGCGGCCTCTTTGATGTAGTACGTGATGGTGAACTCCGGGTTTTTCGCGCGCCAGAGATTTTCGCCCAGATCGTCTTTCGAACGACTGTAATCCGGCATGTAAATCAGTCCGTCACGGACCGGGAAAATATGGGCGGCCGTGTTGTCCAGAAAATCTTTGGAAATCGCGCGCAGCGGCGAATAGTCGTCGACGATATAGATACCGCGGCCGAAGGTACCGACGGCCAGGTCGTTCTCACGTTTTTGAATGTCGAGATCGCGAACGGCGATCGTCGGGAAATCGCCTTTGAGTTGAATCCATTTTTTACCCTGATCCGGCGAAAAAAACAGACCGAACTCCGTTCCGCAGAACAGCAGGTTGCGGTTGACGTGATCGTCGACGATCGTGTAGACGGCGCCGTTGGCAGGGAGGTTCGACGAAATGTTCGCCCACGTCTTTCCTTTGTCGGCGCTGCGCAGGACGTACGGTTTGAAGTCGGCATTTTTATGGTTGTCGAACGTTGCGTACACGACGTTTTCGTCATGATGGGACGCGAACAGGTCGGACACGTACGTGATGTCCGGTACGCCTGGAAATTTATCGATTTTGCGCCACGTTTTTCCGCCGTCTTCGGTAATCTGAACGAGGCCGTCGTCGGTACCGACGTAGATCAGGCCTTCCTTTTTCGGCGATTCGCTGAGCGAAACGATATTGCCGTACAACGACGTCGAAGCATTTTTAGCGATCGCGTCGACGCTTTGAACTTTGCCCATGACGGGCAGTTTATTGCGGTCGATCTGCCGCGTTAAGTCCGGACTGATGATTTTCCAGGAATGGCCGCGGTCGTCGGATTGATACAGCCGCTGCGAGGCCGCATAGAGACGCGTCGGAGAATGCGGGCTGATCAAAATCGGCGTGTCCCAGTTCCATCGGTCCCCCTCGCCCTGGGGCGGCATGGGCTGGATCCAGAGCAATTCTCCGCTGCGTCGATCCATGCGGTACAGGCCGCCGTACTGATACTCGCCGTACACGATATTCGGATCGTTGGGATCGACCTGAACTTTGTAACCGTCACCGCCGACAACCATAAACCAGTCTTCGTTGGTAATGCCGCCGGTGTTCGTTGAGCGTGTCGGCGCTCCCCACGTGTTATTGTCCTGCGTGCCGCCGTAAACGTTATAAAACGGCGACGCATTGTCCACGGTCACTCGGTAGAATTGCGTGACGGGAAGATTGTCGAAATGGCGGAACGTTTGGGCGCGATCGTACGTTTCATACAACCCGCCGTCGCCGCCGATGAGCAAATGATCCGTATTGTCCGGGTCGATCCAGATGGCGTGATCGTCGACGTGGCGGTACTTCAGACTGAGATTGGTCCACGTTTTACCGCCGTCCTCGGTGACCTTGGTGTAGGTTTCGACACTGTACACGCGATCGACGTTGTACGGATCGCAGAAAAGCTCCTGATAGTACTGTGCACTGCTGGATTTGTACGGCGCCCGTTTTTCCCACGACGCGCCGCGGTTGGTCGAGCGGTAAAATCCGCCGCCGTCCGGGGTTTCGATCAGGGCATACACGACGTCCGGATTGGACAGCGGAAGCGCGAGGCCGATGCGGCCGATGTCGCCGGAAGGAAGCCCCTCCGTTAATTTGACCCACGTCTTGCCGCCGTCCGTGGTTTTGTGAATGGCGCCTTCCGGGCCGCCGTTGACCAGCGTCCACACGTGCCGGCGGCGTTGATACGCTGCGGCGTACATCACGTCCGGATCGCGCGGATCCATGACCACGTCGGTCACGCCGGTGTTCTCACTGATTTTCAGAATCTGCTCCCACGATTCGCCGCCGTTGGTGGTTTTGTACAAACCGCGGTCGCCGCCCGGTCCCCAGAGCGGACCCTGCGCCGCGACAAAGACGACGTTGGAGTTCTTCGGGTGAACGATGATCTTCGCGATGTGCTCGGATTTTTGCAGGCCGGCATTTTTCCACGTCTTGCCGCCGTCCATCGATTTGTATACGCCGTCGCCGTACGACACGCTGCGCTGGCTGTTGTTTTCGCCCGTGCCGACCCATACGACATAAGGATTATTGGGATCGATCGTCACGCACCCGATCGAATACGAATTCTGCGTGTCGAAAATCGGCTGAAACGAAATACCGGCATTTGTGCTTTTCCATACGCCTCCGGACGCGACGGCGATGTACCACGTCGATTTCTGACTCGGATGGATTGCGATGTCCGTCAGGCGTCCCGAGGTCAATCCCGGTCCGAGAAGACGGAGTTTGAATTCGCTGAACGTACCGCTCGTCATGCGGTCGGTCGTGTCTTTCTGAGTTTTGCCCTGACCGACCAGAGGCAGATGCAGCATCCATACGGCGAGGAAAAGCAAGCTTTTCATGAGGTTCAATCCTTAATGGGATGGGTGGAATAATTTTGCAGAAAACGTACGAGGGATTGTAAAAAATCTTTATGATGATTGTCAATAAACCTGTGGGGTGAAAGATA
>CAYZJB010000007.1:0-36777 GCA_964478735.1 uncultured Bacteroidota bacterium
CGTGAAGGCGGACGGACCGTCGGCGCCGGTGTGGTCACCAAGATTCTGAAGTAATTCGGCGTTAGGGGAGTGGCTCAATTGGTAGAGCGGCGGTCTCCAAAACCGTAGGTTGCAGGTTCGAGTCCTGTCTCCCCTGCAAAAAAACAGTGAAAGTGGAATATGCGTAAAGTAGTTGAATTCTTAAGCAGCGTTCGGACAGAAATGAAAAAAGTCTCGTGGCCGACACGGGAAGAACTCCTGGGTTCCACCGGGGTCGTGATGGTCGTCTGGATCCTCCTCTCGTTGTATATTTTTGCCTCGGACAACGTTCTTCAGTACGTCGTCAAACAATTTTTGCTTTGAGGTGAACTGAAGTGAAAGAAGACACAATGGAAGAACAGCCGGATAATATAACCGAGCCTCAGGAAGAAGCGATTGACGATCGACCTCGACCCGAAAACACCCGATGGTATACACTAAGAGTGTACTCGGGTCAGGAAGCCAAGATCAAGGCGCATATTTTGAGTGAACTGGAGATCGCCGGGCATGCGGACAAAGTGTTTCGGATTTTGATTCCGTCGGAGACCGTTATCGAGATGAAAAACGGAAAGAAAAAGGAAAAAACCCGATCCTTCCTTCCGGGCTACATGGTAGTCGAAATGGTGGAAGATAAACGGGTTATGCACGTTATCCAGAACACTCCCGGCGTAGTTAGTTTTGTAGGACCGAAAAATATGCCCCAGGCGCTACGACCCGACGAAGTCGACCGGATGCTGGGTCGTATGCGGGAAAAGAAGGATATCGAAGTTTACAGCATACCGTTCAAAGTCGGTGATCACGTGCGTATCATCGACGGACCATTCACCGATTTTACCGGTTTTATAGATGAAATCAATTACGAAAAAAACAAACTCAAAGTGATGGTCAGCATCTTTGGTCGATCAACACCGGTTGAGCTTGACTTCTTGCAAGTAAAACTTGAACAATAATGGATAAATTATTTTATAAAATAACTTATAATTTCAACTTTCAAGGGAATCTTCAATGAAAAAGGTAGTTGCCCAGGTAAAGTTGCAAATTCCAGCGGGAAGTGCGAATCCGCAGCCGCCCGTAGGACCCGCGTTGGGCCAGCACGGTGTCAATATCATGGAGTTTTGCAAGGCTTTCAACGCCAAGACGCAGGACAAAAAGGGGTTGATTATTCCGGTCATCATTACGGTTTACTCTGATCGGTCGTTTACATTCATCACCAAAACGCCCCCCGCTGCTATTCTGTTAAAGAAAGCGATTGGAATCGAATCCGGTTCCGCTATGCCCAATCGGAACAAGGTCGGTAAAGTGACGCGTAAGCAGATCAAGGAAATTGCCGAATTGAAAATGCCCGACTTAAACGCCAAGAACCTGGAGGGTGCGATGAGCATGATCGAGGGCACGGCAAAGAGTTTGGGTCTCGAAGTAATCGATTAGTTATTACCAATACCACCCCGGGTGGGAGAACGATGCGCGAAAGCGCGGAATTCGCTAAAGGAGTTCAAATGAAATCACACAGCAAACGATTTAAACAAATCGATCAAAAGGTCGATCGAAAACGGGATTATTCGATCGCTGACACCTTCAAACTCGTGAAGGAAACAGCGACAGCGAAGTTCAACGAAACCGTCGACGTGGCGATCAATCTCGGCGTCGACCCGAAACATGCCGATCAGGCCATTCGAGGGACCGTCCTGTTACCGCACGGAAACGGCCGAAGCGTTCGCGTTCTGGTTATTACCAAAACCAAGGACAAAGAGGCCCGTGAAGCCGGAGCGGACCATGTCGGTTTTGAGGATTACCTTCAAAAGATCAAAGACGGATGGACCGACGTTGACGTTATCGTCGCGACGCCGGAGGCCATGGTGGAACTGGGCAAACTTGGAAAAATTCTCGGTCCCAAAGGGCTCATGCCGAACCCAAAGAGCGGTACCGTGACTACCGATGTTGCGAAAGCGATCAATGAAGTAAAGGCCGGTCGTGTGGAATTTCGTGTCGACAAGCAGGGTACGGTGCACGTCGGCATCGGAAAGACCGCGTTTGACGCTGGAAAACTTGAAGAAAATTTCAAGGCGCTGATGACCACGATTCTTCGCATGCGTCCGTCGACGGTCAAGGGACATTATCTGAAGAGTGTCTTCGTTTCCACAACGATGGGACCGGGCATTCGCGTCAACAGTTCCGAAGTCGGCTCGCTCGTTTAACAAAGAAAAATCGGTTAAGGATCATACCATGAAAAAAGAATCGAAAAATCAGATCATCGACGAGCTGACTGAAAAATTCAAATCGGCCAGCAGTCTGTATCTGACGGACTACACGGGAATGAACGTCCAGAAGATGGAAAGTCTCCGGATGAAATTTCGTGCCAGCAACAGCGAATTTAAGATTGTAAAAAACACTCTGGCCAAACTCGCACTCAACAAAGCGGGGATGGACGGGTCGTTGACGCCGTTTCTGGAAGGTCCGACGGCGATTGCGTTTGGGTTCGACGACGCCATTGCACCGGCGAAAACGCTGGCTGAGTTTTTGAAGGATAAAGAAAACGATTGCCTCAAGGTCAAAGTCTGTTTGATCGAAAAGCAGGTCTTTGAGGGTGCGCGTCTCGTTGACATCTCTAAAATGCCGACGAAAAAAGATCAGCTGGCCCAATTGGTCGGTCTACTGAACTCGCCGTTGCAGAACCTTGTCATGCTCCTGAATTCTCCCATGCAAAACCTGGTGGGCATTCTGGAGTCCTTGAAGCAAAAGAAAGCGGCATAAGTCACCTTATTTACCATCAACATAAACCCGCTGTCGTCTTAATTCGTCAATCGGCACGTCCGGTTGACCGGCGACGGCAAACAAGGAGTATCCGAACATGGCAGCATCACGTGAAGATGTGCTGGAGTACCTCGCGAGCGCAAATATGATCGAAATCGGGGAACTCGTCAAAGAAATCAAGAGCCGTTTTGGCGTCGAAATCGCGGCCCCGGTTGCCGTTGCAGCGGTAGCGGGTGCAGGACCTGCCGGCGGCGGCGCGGCGGCGGCGGAAGAAAAAACGGAATTTACCGTCAAGCTGACCAACGCCGGCGACAAAAAAATCCAGGTGATCAAAGTACTACGCGAAATCACCAACCTCGGTCTCAAGGAAGCCAAAGATGCCGTCGACGCGACCCCGTCGGTCGTGAAGGAAGGCGTCTCGAAAGATGAGGCGGAGAAGATCAAAGCGAAGTTTGCAGAAGTCGGGGCCACGGTCGAAATCGCGTAAACCGTCCGACGTTTTGTTCTTTTAAAATCGAACGTATGATGTAAGGCGGTTCTATCGGAGCCGCCTTCCCTCTAGAAAATCCAGGCGAGAATATGGATTTTTGAACTCGGGAGTGCAGAAGCCCATGCATTCCATTTCTTGATCAACCGTAACCTTACACTAACTCAGAGGTTCCCTTGAGTAACGAGCTTCGAACCATCGAACGTGTATCGTTCGCAAGAAATCCGAGCGCCATTGACTTGCCGGATATGCTCGAAATCCAGATTGATTCCTACCGTGAATTCCTGCAGGAAGACACGCATCCCGACAAGCGGACCAACACGGGACTTCAGGCCGTGTTTGTCAGCTCTTTTCCGGTCGAAGATGCGAAAGATCTTTTTAAACTCGATTTTGTAAAATACTACGTCGACCGTCCGAAATATGACGTTCGGGAGTGCCAGGAACGCGGCGTTACGTTTTCCGTTCCGCTGAAGGCCACGCTGCGGCTCAGCAGCAAAAAGTCGGCGGACGACAAACACCCGGAAATCATCGAACAGGACGTCTACCTCGGTAACCTGCCGTACATTACCGACAAAGGAACGTTTGTCATCAACGGCGCCGAACGCGTGATCGTCAGTCAGCTGCATCGGTCACCCGGCGTCTTTTTCGACGAATCGCTGCATCCCAATGGTACGCGCATGTTCTCCGCGCGCGTCATTCCTTTCCGCGGGTCATGGATCGAATTTACGACCGACATTAACGATGTCATGTACGTCTATATCGACCGGAAGAAAAAATTTCCCGTTACAACCTTCCTGCGTGCCCTTGGTTATTCCTCCGACCGCGATATGTTGAAACTTTTCGGCGTGATCGATGAGGTTGAAATCGGACGGGTATCGGCCGATTCGATTTTGGGTCGTCGGCTGGCGTTGGAAATCGTGAACGAAGAGACCGGAGAAATTCTGGCCGACAAGGACGCTATGGTCGATGCCGATATGATCCTGAAGCTGAAGAAGGCAAAAGTCAAGCATATCGATCTTGTCAAGACCGAAGAAGAAATCCCGGAAGTCATCGCCAATACGATCCGCAAAGACATTACGAAAAGTGAACAGGAAGCCCTCGAGCAGATCTACCGTCAACTTCGTTCCGGTGATGCGCCGGACCTCGATACCGCGCGGGCGCTGTTGGAACGTCAGTTTTTCAATTCCAAGCGCTACGACCTCGGTGACGTCGGACGTAACCGGATCAACAAAAAGCTGGGCCTGAGCATTTCCGAATCGGTAACCGTTCTGACCAAGGACGACATCATCGCGATCATCAAGGCGCTGATCGATCTCCGTAACGGCGTTCGGGCTACCGACGATATCGACCACCTGGGGAATCGACGCGTCAAAACGGTAGGGGAACAGCTGGCCTCGCAATTCAGTGTCGCGCTCTCACGTATGACGCGGACGATCCGTGAAAGGATGAACCTGCGTGACAATGAAAACCTGACACCGCAGGATTTGGTCAACGCCCGAACGATCTCAAGTGTAATCAATACGTTTTTTGGCACCAGTCAATTGTCCCAGTTCATGGATCAGACCAATCCGCTGGCCGAACTGACCCACAAGCGGCGTCTGTCGGCTCTCGGACCCGGCGGACTGACGAGGGAGCGGGCGGGATTCGAAGTTCGTGACGTTCACTATACGCACTACGGCCGCCTCTGTCCGGTGGAAACGCCGGAAGGTCCAAACATCGGTTTGATCTCCTCGTTGTGTCTGTATGCGAGGATCAACCGTTACGGTTTCATTGAAACACCGTATCGAAAGGTCGTCAAAGGCAAGGTCGTTGAAAATAATATTGAGTTTCTGACGGCAAGCGATGAGGACAACCGCACGATCGGACAGGCCAACGAGCCCGTCGACAAAAAAGGTCACTTTGTCAACGAATTCGTCAAAGCACGAAACAAAGGTGATTTCCCCGTTGTGTCGCCGGATGAAGTCGACTACATGGACGTGTCGCCGGCACAAATTGTCAGTCCGGCCGCGGCGCTGATCCCGTTCCTCGAACATGACGACGCCAATCGCGCGCTCATGGGATCGAACATGCAACGCCAGGCGGTTCCTCTGCTCGTACCGGAAGCGCCCATCGTGGGTACCGGCCTCGAACGGACCGTTGCTGTCGATTCGCGAGCCGTGATTATTTCGGAAATAGACGGAGTTGTCGAAGATGTTTCGGCGACGGAGATCACGATTCGCAAAAAAGGAAACACCCGCAAGAGTCGCGGCGAGGTGTCGGACACCGTAACGTATCGTCTTTTAAAGTTCTTCCGAACCAACCAGGATACTTGTATCAACCAGCGTCCGATCGTACGGATCGGGGACGACGTGAAGGCCGGCCAAATCATTGCCGACGGATGCGGCACGGACCGGGGAGATCTCGCGCTTGGCCGTAACGTACTGGCGGCGTTCATGCCCTGGCGCGGTTATAATTTCGAAGATGCGATCATCCTGAGTGAACGTCTGGTCAAAAAAGATATGTTCACCTCTATCCACATCGAAGAATTCGAAATCCAGGTCCGCGATACGAAACGCGGAGAAGAGGAACTGACACGGGAAATTCCCAACGTCAGCGAAGAAGCAACCAAAGACCTCGATGAGAATGGGATCATTCGTGTCGGCGCCGAAGTGCACGCCGGCGATATCCTCGTCGGAAAAGTAACGCCCAAAGGCGAGACGGACCCGACGCCGGAAGAAAAACTCCTGAAGGCCATTTTCGGCGATAAGGCCGGAGACGTCAAAGACGCCTCGTTGAAAGCGCCTCCGGGCATGAAGGGCATCGTGATTTCGACGAAACTGTTCAGCCGAAAGAAAAAGGACTCGGAATCGAAACGCGAAGATAAGAAAAAACTCGAAGAACTTGAGAGTGAGAACAAAAAACAGATCCGCAAACTCAAGACCACGCTGCGCGAAGAACTGACCAAACTTCTCGTCGGTAAAACGTCGGCCGGCGTGCTGTATACGGACGGTTCTGAGTTTGTCAAGCGAAACCGAAAGTTTGCCGAAGACCACTTCAAGAACCTCGATCCGTCGGAAATCAACCTGCATGAGAGCAAGTGGACCGACGACGAAGAAACCAACGACATGGCGAACTTCCTCTTCGACAACTACGAAAGGAATCTCGAAGAGGTGGAAACGGAGTACAATTCCGAAAAATACAAGCTCCAGGTCGGGGATGAACTGCCGCCCGGCATCGTTCAGTTGGCCAAAGTCCAGGTTGCCAAGAAACGGAAAATTTCCGTTGGCGACAAGATGGCCGGCCGTCACGGAAACAAGGGCGTCGTGGCAAAGATCGTTCCGGAAGTCGATATGCCGTTTCTCAGCGACGGAACGCCGGTTGAGATCGTCCTTAATCCACTCGGCGTGCCGAGCCGCATGAACCTCGGACAGTTGTTTGAAACGTCCCTGGCTTGGGCCGGTCGACGACTGGGTAAGCATTATGCGACACCGGTATTCGACGGCGCAAAGATCGAGGACGTAAAGAACGAACTGGTCGCGGCCGGTTTGCCGGCGCACGGCAAGGTCAGTCTCACGGACGGACGGACAGGTGAGCCATTCGATCAAGACGTTATGGTTGGCTACATGTACATGATGAAACTCAACCATCTGGTCGACGACAAGATTCACGCACGGTCCATCGGTCCGTATTCACTGATCACGCAACAGCCATTGGGCGGTAAGGCGCAGTTCGGCGGTCAACGGTTCGGTGAAATGGAAGTGTGGGCGCTTGAGGCGTACGGCGCCGCGTACACGCTCCAGGAAATCCTGACGTACAAATCGGATGACGTATCCGGCCGCGCGAAGGTTTACGAGGCAATCGTCAAAGGTGACAATCTGCCCGAAGCCGGCATTCCCGAATCGTTCAACGTTTTGGTTCGTGAGTTACAGGGTCTGGGCCTGGAGGTCAAGATCGAGTAGGCGGACGACGCTAACGTCAAATCAACGAAATTTATCCTCATCAGGAGGTTTAACGTGTCTTATTTATCGAATACCAGCCTGGCAAGGCAGTTTTCAAACATTACGATCGGAATTGCATCGCCCGACTCGATCCTCAGCCGTTCCTACGGAGAGGTGACGAAGGCGGAGACGATCAATTACCGGAGTTTTAAGCCCGAAAAAGACGGTCTTTTCTGTGAGAAGATCTTCGGTCCGGTCAAGGATTGGGAGTGTCACTGCGGAAAATACAAACGGATCCGTTACAAAGGTATCATCTGCGACCGTTGCGGCGTCGAAGTTACGCTGAAAGCCGTACGTCGCGAACGCATGGGCCATATCACCTTAGCGGTTCCCGTTGTACACATCTGGTTCTTTCGCTCGCTGCCATCGAAAATCGGCAGTTTGCTCGGCATGAGCATCAAGCAGCTTGAGAAAATTATTTACTACGAAAACTACGTCGTTGTCCAGCCGGGACGCAGTGGCCTCAAGTACAAAGATATCATTCCGGAAGAGGAATTGTATCGAATCAAAGAAGAACTCGGTCCGGACAACGACGCGCTGCCGAACACGGATCCGAATAAATTTATTGCCTTGATCGGAGGCGAAGCAGTCAAAGAGCTGCTGAAGCGTTGCGACGTGGAACAGATGGCAATCGATGCACGTCGTATCCTCAAAGAGGGCAATACGTCGCAACAAAAGAGGACGGAGTACCTGAAGCTGCTTCGAGTGGCCGACGCGTTCCGTATCAAGGACGGCGACGTGTTCAACCAGCCGGAATGGATGGTTCTGGACGTCATTCCGGTCATTCCTCCCGAATTGCGTCCGTTGGTGCCGTTGGAAGGTGGACGTTTTGCGACGAGTGATCTGAACGATCTGTACCGCCGTGTCATCATCCGAAACAATCGTTTGCGGAAATTGATCGAGATCAAAGCGCCGGAAGTCATTTTGCGTAATGAAAAACGAATGCTTCAGGAAGCCGTCGACTCGCTTTTTGACAATTCCCGTAAAACGGCGGCCGTACGAAGCGACAGCAATCGACCGCTTAAATCACTATCCGATATGCTCAAGGGCAAACAGGGCCGTTTCCGGCAAAACCTGCTTGGAAAACGCGTCGATTATTCCGGCCGATCCGTTATCGTCGTGGGGCCTGAACTTAAACTGCACGAGTGTGGCTTACCCAAGGAAATGGCGGTCGAGTTGTTCAAACCGTTCATCATTCGAAAACTGGTCGAAAAGGGCTATGTCAAGACGGTCAAGAGTGCAAAACGCATGGTCGATAAGCAGGGCCCCGAGGTTTGGGAAATCCTTGAGAAGATCGTCAGCGGTCATCCGGTGATGTTAAACCGTGCTCCGACGCTGCACCGTCTCGGTATTCAGGCGTTCCAACCGGTATTGATCGAAGGCCGGGCCTTGCAGATACATCCTCTCGTATGTGCTGCGTTCAATGCCGACTTCGACGGCGACCAGATGGCGGTGCACATTCCACTGTCGTACGAAGCGCAGATTGAGACGCGTATGCTCGTTCTGTCCAGCCATAATATCATTCAACCGTCCAGTGGTCGTCCCATCGCAATTCCTTCACAGGACATGGTATTGGGTTGTTATTATCTGACGAAGATGCGTAACGGCGGAAAAGGGGAGGGGATGAAGTTCTCCTCGCCGTCCGAAGTGCGTATTGCTTACGATGCCGGCCAGGTGGGTCTCCATTCGAAGGTCAAGTTACGGTTGGAAGGTCCGGGCCATACCGAGAAAAAGCCTATTTTTAATTATATTGAAACCAGTGTCGGACGAGTGTTATTCAATGAAATCGTTCCGAAGCAAATGGGTTATCTCAACGAACTTCTGACAAAGAAAAAGATCGAAGAAGTTGTTGCTCGGATTTATTCGGAACTCGGCAACCAGAAGACGGTCGAATTTCTGGATCGCTTGAAGCAGCTCGGGTTCGAATTCGCCACCAAGTCCGGCTCATCCATCGGCATCGAAGACGTCCTGTCGCCACCCAATAAGACGGAAGTTCTCAAATCCGCCAATCAGGAAGTGGAGAAAGTCCAGCGGACCTATCGGATGGGCTTGATGACGGACGGCGAACGATACAATAAGATCATCGATATCTGGACTCATGCGTCGAACGACGTTGCGGCCGCGATGTATGACAACATCGCCCAAAGCAACAGCGGCTTCAACCCCGTGTTCATGATGATGGACAGCGGAGCGCGCGGCTCTCGAGACCAGATCAAACAGCTTGGCGGCATGCGCGGCCTCATGTCGAAACCGCAGAAGAGCATGACCGGCCAGGTTGGAGAAATCATTGAGCATCCGATTACCGCCAGTTTCAAAGAGGGATTATCCGTGTGGGAGTACTTTATCTCGACCCACGGCGCCCGCAAAGGTCTGGCCGATACGGCACTCAAGACGGCCGACGCCGGTTATCTCACGCGCCGTCTGGTCGACGTGGCCCAGGACGTGATCATCACGGAAGAAGATTGTGGCACGATCCTCGGCGTCGCGACCAGTGCGATTAAGGAAGGCGAAGAAATTCGTGAGTCCCTGGGTGAACGTTGTCTGGGACGCGTCGCGGCAGAGGACGTTCTAGAGCCGGGAACGAACAAGGTCGTTATCGAAGCCGGTGTGCTTATCGACGAAGACACGGCGGAGATGTTGAACAACTCTGCCATCGAAGTCGTTTCGATCCGCTCCGTGCTGACCTGCGAATCCAAGCGAGGCGTTTGTTCGAAGTGCTACGGCCGTAATCTGGCAACCGGAAAACTCGTCAACCGCGGTGAGGCGGTCGGAGTGATGGCCGCTCAGTCGATCGGCGAGCCAGGGACTCAGTTGACCCTCCGAACTTTCCACATCGGAGGTGTTGCGTCGCGTATCGGCGAGCAGCCTCAAGCGCTGGCAAAAGCCGATGGTAAAATCGTCTTCAGTCCCGGCATGCGTATCCTCGAAAGAAAATCCGATAAAGCGGTTATTTCATTAAGCCGAAGCGCGCGCGTGGAATTACAGGACGATACGGGACGCCTGATTTATGCGTACAAGGTTCCCTACGGTGCCGCGCTGGCCGTGCACGATGGACAGAAGGTGAAGAAGGACGACTTTATCATGACGTGGGATCCGTACAACACGAGCATCATCACGGAAAATGACGGAACGGTCGCTTTTGAAGGCATTAAAGAAGGCATCAGTTGCCGGGAAGAAGCGGATGAAGCGACAGGTATGAAGCATCTGGTCATCATCGAGAGTCGCGACAAAAAAGTCACGCCCACATTGCTTGTTCGACGCGGTAAAGAGATCGTCGAAAGCCACATCCTGCCAACGCGGGCGTATCTCGTCGTAAAAGAAGGCGATGATGTTATTGCCGGAGAGGCCATAGCAAAGATTCCGCGTGAGATGGCCAAGACGAAGGATATCACGGGCGGTCTGCCGCGTGTGCAAGAATTATTTGAAGCCCGACGTCCGCGCGAAGCGGCCGTGGTGACCGAAATCGACGGCATTGTAAAGATCGGCAAGGTCAGCCGTGGATACCGCGAAGTACTCGTCGAAGGACGGGACGGAGAGACCAAAACCTACAAGATTCCGTTCGGCAAGCACCTCATCGTTCACAGTGGAGATGATGTCTACGCGGGAGATCAGTTGTGTGACGGCGCCGTCGCTCCCCACGATATTCTGCGGATCAAAGGACCTGCAGAAGTCCAGCGCTATCTCGTCAATGAGATCCAGGAAGTGTATCGAACACAGGGCGTAAAGATCAACGACAAGCACATTGAGATCATCGTCCGTCAGATGTTGCAGCGCGTACGGATCGCCGATCCGGGCGACACATTCTTCCTGCAGGACGATCAGGTAGACCGATTGAGATTTCTCGAAGAAAACCAGAAGATTCGTGACCGTGTCGTGACCGTTGAAAAAGGGGACGCCCCCCTCAAGGAAGGGCAGATCCTACCGCGCTCGGAAGCAGAGAAGATTGCCAAGAAATACGAGAAAAAGACTCCGCCGACGTATCGAGAATGTCAGCCGGCAACCGCAGAGCCGCTGCTTCTCGGTATCACTCAAGCGTCCTTGAGTACGGAGAGCTTTATCTCGGCCGCGTCCTTCCAGGAAACGACGAAAGTCTTGGCCGATGCAGCGATCAGTTGCAAGACCGATCAACTTCTGGGTCTCAAAGAGAACGTGATAATGGGCAAGTTGATACCCGCGGGTACGGGCATCAAAACGTATCAAAACCTTTTAGTCACGTCGGAATCTACGGAAGAAGCTTCGGAGAAGCCTACCCGAAAGAAAAAAGAAACTGCCTAAAAAGAATAAGTAAAACAGCCAAAAAAACAGGGCGTTGGTTAAATCCAACGCCTTTATTTTTTTTATTTTATTGAAAATAAATGATTTAGATTGTGAATTAATTATTTTTTTTCCTTGCGGAGCCTGGCTTTTTAATGTATAATGCGGCGGTTTGAATAAGGTTCTGACTTAAGTATTTTTAAAACAGTAGTTTAGTTAACAGCTGGTGAAGAAAATAACCCTACCAGCTTATTTTAGAACCAATTGAAAGGACCTAAGTAGTGAACCACAAAATAAGAAACAAAATGCAACGCACTGTTTCTATTGTGTTTACACTAGCGGGACTCTTTTTGGTAGTTGCCATGGTCACAAACTTCATAAACAATGATGAAGCCGTGACGGCTCAGCGTGAAGAGATCCAGAGACTCAAAGATGAAAACAGCCGGCTTAAGAAAGAGAACGCTGTTCTGAGTCGTTATAAAACGGATCTCGACGAACTAGATGCCAAAATAGCTGATCTGCGATCGCAAGGATATCGACCAGATCGTCTCTTAGTACGTCATCTTCAAAAGAAATCACGGCAATTCAACATCAGTAATGAATTCATTCTGAATGTATTGAAAACGGAAAGTTCATTTTGGAGTAATCTTGACGGCCCATTTGGAGAAGTCGGTGGTTTTCAAATCCTGCCCGAAACACTCAAGTATTACGTCCGTCTATTCGGTGTCGATCCCGACGACATCAACATCGAAGATTATAAAGATATTCGGACGAACACGGAATGGGCGTATGTGATGTTTCTGGACATGAAACTCAAGCGAAAGAAGCTCGAGTGGACTTATTGGAACACGGGATTTCAGGAAGCTCAAAACTAGAAAAGAGAAGGGCTGTTTGAAGCAGCCCTTCAATTTTGAACTGTTTAGTTTACATAATATATATTATACATCATAACTATATTTTATAAACTTATTGAAAACTTTAGGTTATTTACCTAGTTGAGCTTTCAGAGCCGCTAGTTCGTCATCCACGGTAGATGATGTCGTTAGCTGCTTAAATTCGTCCTCAAGGGATTGGCTTTGCCCGGACAATTCGACATGCGCATCGGCTTCAGCTTCCACATCTTCAACCTTCTTTTCGAATTTTTCAAAATTGGCAAATGCGCCGCCGCCAACGCCGGACATCGCTGCGGCGATTTGTTTTTTGGCCTTTGCCGCCTGATGTCGTGCGATCAGGGTATTTTGCCTCACGCGGGCTTCATCAAGCTTGGCCTTTAGTTGCATCAATTGAGACTTCATCTGTTCAGCGGTTTTCGTCGCTTCAGCAACGTTGGGTTCGAGGCTGGCCGCCGCCTGAGAATAACTGTTCTTTTTAGCCAAAGCTTGTGCCGCCAGATCATCACGTCCGGCATTGACGGCCTGGACCGCCTTGTTTTGCCAATCCTCAGCCAGCTTTTTGTTCTCCGTATACTGTTTCTCAAGCCTTTTCTGGTTGGCAATCGCGGATCCGACGGCCGTTGTAGCTTTGTTGACCGCTTCCTCCATTTCAATGACCATTTGTTTGATCATTTTTTCGGGATCTTCTGCCTTATCCAGCAGATCGTTAATGTTGGCCTTGAAAATGTCGGCCATACGTGAAAAAATGCTCATGATTCTCTCCTTCGTTTAGTTATCCGACAAGTTTGAAAGTGTATCCTTTATGAGATAATCTACAACCGATTCCAGATGACCCGATTCCTGAAAAACTTTTACCTGACGATCGGCGCTCGTACCCTGTTCCAATATCTTATAAATATATTCGATTTCCCGGCGCGAATCGAGTTCTTGAACGGCTTCATCGACAAACCGCAGAAGTTCTACGATCAGATCCTTGGTCCATACTTCCTGCTGTTTCCCAAAATCGATAAGCTTTCCGTTAATGCCGTAGCGGCTTGCCCGCCATTTGTTTTCTGCAATCAGAGCGCTCGAATAAAGGCGCCAGCTCATGTTGATTTTATGCAACCGGTATAACGTGAGCATCAAAGCCTGGACCAGCGCGGCGATCGCCATGGTTTCGTCGAGGCGCGTCGGCAAATCGCACACGCGCACTTCTAAAGTGCCGAAACTCGGGTGCGGACGCGCGTCCCACCAGATCTTTTTGCCGTTATCGATGCAGCGCGTTCGAACCAATAACTTGACAAAATCCTCAAATTGAGAATAAGACTCAAACAACGGCGGTAGATCGGTTCGCGGGAATCGTTGAAACACCCTTGTACGGTACGAGCTAAGACCGGTATTACGCCCGATCCAGAAAGGCGAACTGGTCGACAGGGCGAGAATATGCGGCAAAAAATAACGCAACTGATTCATTATCGCGATACACGTCTCCAAATCCGGCATCCCG
This sequence comes from uncultured Bacteroidota bacterium, assembly GCA_964478735.1. Taxonomy (GTDB): domain Bacteria; phylum CLD3; class CLD3; order SB21; family SB21; genus CAYZJB01. The sequence goes on from CAYZJB010000007.1 coordinate 13,867, forward strand.
ACGTGGATGTGCAGACCAAAAATTAAATTGGCTCGAGCGACGTCCTGCATATCGTTGACGATTTCGTGATACCGGGCGTGATCACTGATTTCCTGTTTTTTCCAGTCGCTGATGGGGTGCGTGCTGGCTGCCACGATCCGCAGTCCCCTCTTTTCGGCAAGCGATGCAATGGTTCTCCGTAATTTGGCGACTTCCCGCCGTGCCTCGGCCACGTTACGGCAAACTTCCGTTCCCACCTCGATGACCGACTGATGCATTTCCATCTTGATTTGTTCGGACAATAGAAGCTTTCCTTCTTCGATCATCTGGCTGGAAACATGCGACCGCAGTTCTTTCGTTACCGGATCGACAATTTGGTATTCCTCTTCTATACCGAGTGTGAACGGTGAAGGATCGGTGGTCATCGCTTGCCTGATTTACGATGGATGGATTTCTTATGTCTTCGATTAGTCTTTGCTTTGAACTTCGGCTTTTTACTCTTGGCTTGCTTCCTCGCCGCTGATTTGGTCCTGCCTTTACCGGCACGTTTCGCCGCTCGCTTGGTGGCCGCGGCGGTTTTACTCACGGTCACAATCGTTTTTTTGGATGCACCCGATATTGGAGATACGACGAAAGTTGGCGTGGTACCGCCTCCCGCCGTCACATTGGCCAATGACGATGCCGACAGCCGCGTCAGGACACCGTCGACATCCGGACCATATGCATACGGGTCCATGTCCACTACCATATCGTGGTACTCAAGTTTACCGTTACTTACGACCGGAAATGGAACTTTCGGGATCGGTACGATTTCCTGTACGACATAAAACTCTCCGTCCAGAGCCTTTTGTATCAACCGGTTCCACTCTTCCTGTGCCGTTTCTTTGCCCAGGTAGACCCCCTTGCCCCCGTACTCATCGTTCGGTTTGATTACAAATTTGTCCTTTTCGTGAGAAATACACTCGATAAGATCAATCCGGTGTCCGTCAAGGGTCGTCATTTCTTCTTGAACTTTACGTGTCCATGGAATGTGCTTTCCAATGATGTGGAGTTCTTCTCCCGTGAACAGATCCTGGTTTTTCTCGTGCGTGAGTACAGCAAAGATCGACTTTTTATGCACAATCTTAGCACGAAAGGGATTTATCATGCATACGTTGAGGTCGCGGTAAGCATCGACCAGGGCCTTCGTTTCCAACGGCTTTTCTACACAATCGTTTGTCAAAATGCGCTTGTAGACAAGGTCAATGGCCTGTCCATGAGCCGTGAGACGCTGTCCGTCGTATTCGAGATCTCTCGGGTCGGCGATGATGGCCGTAAATCCTTTGGATTTAAAAAATTCTTCAAAAAGCTGAAATTCCGTGTAGGTCGGTACTTCTTTCCAGTCGACGATCGCGATAACGGGTTTTTTGAACTTTCTGTGGCCATGCCAAAACGCGTACGCCTTGAGTAACTCGTCAAGTAAACGTTGGCGCAACTCCCATCTCAGGACGTTGTATCTTTTTTTGAAATCTTGAACAAAGGGCAGGTCGTCAAAGACGTGCGCGGCCACGTCCTGATAGGCAATACCGGCCGGACACTCGGCATTGAGCTCGACAAAATGAAGTTCATCCCCTTGCATGAAGGAGTCCCAGCGGGCGGTGACGGACAAGCGGTCGTAGCCGGGATAGATGGAAACAAGTTCCCTCTCACGGTCGATCAATCCCGCCTGAGCCATCCACGCATCGCTCGAGAGCGCCATGTCTTTGAACCGGGTCACCGCATTGCGCAGGATACGACAGACATGTTGCAGATAGACGTATTGCTCCACTGTAATCAAATTGGGCCGGAGAAATTTGAACATGAAGCGTCCGCCAAATGTGAGCTTTTCTCTGATTCCCCTTTTCTCGAATACCGAATAAATGGAATCGATCTTCGATGCATACTTGTCGACCAGGTCGTTATAGATCTCGACCGAAATTTGATCAGGAGTATTCATTTATATAAATAAAAAGATTTACCTGTATGATTTTAGAGTTACTTCTTGAGTTTTTTTGAAGTCTGTCGTTTTACAGGTTGAATTCCATTCAAAAAATGATGCCACCGGAAGTCCTTACTTGGGGCTTCGTCCCATTGTGCCCGTTCAATCAGCATGGCTGTAACCTTATCTACGATCCATTCAAAATTTGGTGGAGTAACGGAGTGATAATCGCAATCCGGCGCTGGATTCATGTAATCGATGGCATAGGGTATTCCTTTACGAACCGCGAATTCGATCGTGTTTAGATCATATCCCAGAGCCGTACATATATCGATACAGTATCTTGTCAGGAGCTTCTCCATTTTCGGATCCAACCCTTTTGGGTTTTTGACGTATCGATCCGCCGGTTCAGCACCCGGATCGTACTGCATGATCCGTACGTGTTTTTTATCGACGCAATAACATCGGTAGTACTCTTCAAAATCGATGTTTTCCTGTAACACCATGCACAGGTGACCGGTTTCTTTGTATTTATCGAAAAACTCCTGCGGGGATTTGACTTTATACACATGACGCCATCCCCCACCATCGAACGGCTTCAAAAATGATGGAAAACCCACGTACTCGAACAGACGGTCCCACGGAAGCGGATACATCAAGTTGCGAAAAGAATCGGCCGTCGTATGGGGTGGATGGCTATGACTCGGTAAAATGATCGTTCGAGGAACCGGGATTCCCATTTTTTCTGCCAGTGAATAATTGAAAAACTTGTCATCCGCCTGCCACCAGAAGGGATTGTTCACGACATGGGTTCCTGTCAGAACGGCATTTTTCAGAAATGCACGATAGTATTGCACCTCATGGGAAATCCGGTCGAAGATTACCTTGTATCCGGTCGGCTCTGCCATCTGCGTGCCGCCCAACATGATAAAATCCGCCTCGATCGGAAGATTTTTTTCCTTCGCGACTTTGTTAATATTAGCGATAAGTGCCTCCGGAAATGTCGTTTCCATACCGCGAAGGACACCAATGCGGGCAATTTTATTCATATCCATTCACTCCGGTGAGATACGAGTGCTGGTTGAGCGTGGGTTACAAAAAATATAAGATCGATGACCGCTTTATGCAAGGGTCAAGGAGCCTGAGTGTCCATTCGGAGACAAAATTTTTTTCAAAGAAAGGAATGATATTGATTTGAGATTGCTCTTTGTCTATATTGCGTTCCGTTTGTCGGCCACAATAGCTCAGCGGTAGAGCAGCTGTTTCGTAAACAGCAGGTCGCAGGTTCGAATCCCGCTTGTGGCTCATGAAAAAACCCGCCAAATGGCGGGTTTTGATTTGATCGTTGTAATCCTGAATAACTAGGTCCGTATCATTTCAAACAGCTCCAATAACCGGTCCAAATCGTCGAGTGAATAGTACTCGATTTCAACGGTTCCTCCATCTTCCCGATGTTTGATTTTTACCTTCGTTCCAAACTTCTGTCGGAGTCGGTCTTCCAGAGCGTCGATATGCGGACTGGTTGTCCGCGTTTCTGACGTATGTTGTCCTGTTTTCGACTTTTTACCTTCGATTACCGTCAGCGCTTTTCGCACCAACTCTTCGGTTTTTCGAACGGACAGCCCCTTATGGACAATCGATTCCCATAGTCGAATCTGCAGGTCGGTCGACGGCAGCGCGATCAAGGCTCTCCCGTGCCCGATGGTGATCTCTTCTTTTTTGAGGCTGTCCTGAATCTTCGGCGGCAGCTTGAGCAACCGGATGATATTCGTGATCGTCGTCCGGTCTTTGCCGATTTTTTGAGCGACCTGATCCTGCGTCAAACGGCACTGGTCGATCAGCTGTTGATATCCCTCGGCCAGTTCGATCGGGTTCAGCTTTTCACGTTGGACGTTTTCGATGATCGCCAGTTCCAGCATCTCATCGTCAGTCACGTCTTCGCGTACGTACGCCGGTAATACCGTCAGACCTGCCATTTTGGACGCCCGCCAGCGCCGTTCCCCTGCAATGAGCTCAAATCCATCGGCCACTTTGCGCACCGTGATCGGTTGGATTATACCGTTCTCCAAAATCGATTGTTTGAGCTCTTCCAGCGCCTGCGGATCGAATTCTTTTCTCGGCTGAAAGGGGTTGGCTCTAATCTTGGAAATTGCGATTTCCGAGACGCCGACATCGGCATGTTTCAATGTTCCGTCGGATGAGAGACTTCCGCTCGGAATCAATGCACTCAGACCCTTGCCAAGACCGGTATTTTTCTTGAATTTTTGTTCCATTAGACCTGCTGAGGCTCCAGCACATTTGCGATGATTTCTTTGGCCAGCCCCATGTAGTCCTGAGCCCCGACGGAAGCGGGATCGTACGATAGAATCGGCTTGCCGTAACTCGGTGCCTCGCCAAGTTTGATGTTCCGGTGAATGACGTTTTTAAAGACTTTATCTTTGAAGTATTCTTTTACCTCATTGACGACCTGATTGGATAAATTGAGTCGACTGTCAAACATGGTCATGAGCACGCCTTCAATGGTAAGGGCCGAATTCAAATGCCGCTGGACGAGGCGGATCGTGTTGAGCAACTGCCGTAAACCTTCGAGGGCATAGTACTCACACTGGATCGGTATCAGTACGGTATCGGACGCCGTCAGGGCATTAAGCGTGAGTAGTCCAAGAGACGGCGGACAGTCGATCAGGACAAATTCATACTGGTCACGGACAGGGGCAATGGCGTTAAGAAACATTTTTTCACGGTCTTCGAGCCCGACCAGCTCGATTTCCGCTCCCACCAGCCGGATATGAGCCGGCAGCAACTCCATTTTGGCCATCATGGTAGCAATGATCGCCTGCGACGCCGGCATGTTCTGAATGAGGATTTCGTATGAGCTCTTTTCAATTTTTTCGACGTCAAAGCCAAGACCGGTTGTGGCATTGGCTTGGGGATCCATATCAACGATCAGCGTTCGTTTGCCTGAGTGAGCCAGGCATGACGCCAGGTTGATCGCGGTCGTCGTTTTACCGACCCCGCCCTTCTGGTTGGCTATGGCGATGATTCGCCCCATTCTCTACTCCGTTTTCAATATGTTGCGCAAGGTAGTGACACATGCAGACTTATTCAATTCATTTCGTGAAACATTCTCACGGTGTTCCACGCCGTTTTAGTATAAGATACACGCCCATGATGGAGATTTCTCGCAGCCAGGGGATTCGTCCAAGCCATTGTGCCTTCCTGGGTTTGATTCCATAGCGGATTTCAAACGATGGACGAATGAAATAATCGTGTTCCCTTTGAATTTCGAAGACCGAACGTCGGATGTGTTTTTTTAAACTTCGGATCGTTGTTTTTGATTCCTGTATTTCGGCCGCGACACGATAGGCCGGTTCGTTCCCATTCTCCATGGCCTTCACTAATCGTAAATACAAATGTTTCGGTAGAAATTGCACGTATGGCAACCGGGTCAGAAGTCGTTTTGAATACACCTGTTGATGTGCGCCATACGGGGAATAGAACGGTGGAAAAGTCATCAGAATATGACCATCGGGAGCAAGTAATTCGTCACAGGCCGAAAACATGTTGTCTTTGGCGGTAATATGTTCGATCACGTCACGAAAGATGATCAGGTCATAACGATCGGCGTATCGCGGGCGTTCCCTAAGATCGAAAATGTCAGCCGTGACGTATTCGACACGGTTGGTGCCGAGACGCGTGAACTCAAACGGTGTAATATCGAGCCCGACCGCCCGTGCCGAGCTCTCGGCAAACGCCTCGATGACCCCGCCGCTTCCGCATCCGATTTCAAATATTTTTTTTCCGTCAATCGAGATGCCTTCCGCTTTCAGCATCGGAATCAGATATTTTTTTGCGAGAAGATTCTGATACGTCCAGTAATATTCCTGCCAGTCTTTGAATTGCGACGGTTTGATCATCACATCTTGATTTTTTCAAACACCAGCATACCGAATTTGCGGTCCGAGGAGATAAACTGTTGCACCAGTTTGAACCGTGGATCATTAAGGATGGAGTCCTGCTGGACGTTGCTTTCCAGGCGCCAGCTGTAGTGGGAGTCCCATGCCACGACGGAACCCACGGGAAGCGCAGCGAGATTTTCCGAACGCATTTTGACGTAGTGCGCATTGACCGGGTTCGGTTCCGTCATGTTGAGCAGGTAGTAGTTGGAATCGTCGAAAAAATGAAACCACGGATGGACAACCGCCGTTTTGTCGACCCTGCCCTTGTATTTTTCATGGTAAAAGTCCGTAAACTGCCGAACGGCAACGTGCTCCGGGGCCAGCTTCCACGGTTTTTCTTTGACCAGGAAATAAACGACGGACATCCCTAATACGTACAACGCCGCAACGTTGACGAAAAAAGACGAGCGAAAACGGACGTATTGGTACATCAAAAATATTGCAGTAAATCCGGCGGCGATGAAAAATTTTACATGCTCCTTCTGATCTGTAAGAAAATAATGCCCGACCAATTCAAATGAATAAAACGATAGAACGATCAAGGTGCAGCCGACCGCGGCGATCATCACCCAAACGCGCCGATCGTTTTCCGTTTCAGGACGGTTATCAAACGCCGTCCGGAACCCATTCAACGCATATAACGCCATCAGCGGACTGATGGCGACGAAATGGCGCAGGAAGCCAATCGAGGCAACGTTCCCTTTCCAGTAAAAATACACGTGCATGGCAAATACCAGGACTACGGACGTATTGATGATATTCAGGCGCAGGCGGCGGATGTCGGCGACCAGTTGAATCAACATCAGCACAAATACGATCGGTCCGACGATAAAAATGAAACGCTTGAAATAATGGTCGAAGGGGCCGTTGGCATAAAGTCCGTGACCGAAGCTGCCTGCCGTCGTCCATAAAAATAACGGATCGCCCTTTAGGATCATTCCGGCGATCTGATACAACACCAGCCCGGCGCCAAGTATCAGGATCGGCCGGTATTTTTTTTGCAAAAGGAACTGTATTGCAAAAATGGGTAAAATCAACGTGAGCTCGGTTCGAGCCAACGGGGCCAGGCTCCACGCGAAGGCCGCCATCAATGGCTGATCGCGATAAAAAAAATACATGCCCGACGCGAGACAAAACGCGGCGAGGGGTTCCGTAGACAGACTCCAACCCGTCATAAAAAAAAGAGGTTGAAAGACTAACAACGGAATGGCGAGCCAAGACCATTCTCGATTCGACGATCGTGCCGCCAGATACGTGAGAACGGTCGTTCCAATGGTCAGTACGAGCGTGGTCCAGGAGCATACCCAGTAGCCGAATTTCGCCGGCAAAAAGAAAAACAGGATCGCCAGCGGCCTCCCCCAACTGTCGACAAAATATGCCGGATTATACGCCGCGGCCTGAGCCATGAAATAACGACCGATATTATCGTCATCATACGGGCGCGGCGACTGAAGAAGATAGACGACAAAAAGTACAACGCATCCACCCAGCAACAGCCAGGGACCTTTGGAGGCTAGAAATGACGGCGACCGATCGGTTGCAATTGTTATGTTTTTTTTCATGTTTCTTACCAGTGTCGGGTGAGTTGGAGTAGCCAGATATCCTGTTGCCCCGATGGCATCAAGGGACGATAAGAAAAGCCGACATGTATTCCGCGATCACGCTGTAAACGCCTGTACGCCCGTGACGCGCTGACCATGCCGATGACGTGATTTACAAAAACGCCGTAAAGCGTAAATTCCGAATAACGTTTGAACGATCGCGATCGGATACGAAGGTTGTCATATTTGACCCTGCCTTTTTCCGAATCCCATCTCCAGTAATTATCGGGAGTTTCCGCGTATAAATTGCCTTCAGGCCCGGTGAAGCGGCGCTGAACGTCGTTGTAAACGAAGATGTCGGTGAACTTTCCGATATTCGACACGTACCCGTCGGGTTTGGTCGCCGACCAGTCGACTCCCGCATGGGTGGCCGCGAGCGCCCGGGCATCGTCCCTGACCCAGCCGCTATAGGATGAGAGATACACGTGGGATCCCCATAGGACCATTTCACTTACAAACCACGTCCTACCGGTCCCCCATTCTGACCATTTCCAATCCTTCAGATAGAGTTCCCCAAGGCCTGGAACTAAAAATGAATAAATGATCGCTTTCCCTCGCGATTTATCCAGACCCGTATTGCCGGCCGCTTCCTGTCCGTGAATTCCCGTACTTATGATCCATGCGACCAGAAAAATCGATCGCGTTCTCATATCGCCCTTTCGTTCATGTTTGGGGAAATTTGACGACGCACGTCGTTCCCTCATTCGGAACGGAAAAAATGTGAATGGATCCGTTGTTAATTTCAACCAGCATTTTGACAATGGCCAGGCCGAGGCCCGAGCCTTGTTCTTTGGTTGTAAAAAACGGATCAAAAATTCGCTCGAGAGTTTCGCCGGTCATCCCGTGCCCGCGATCACGGATGGACAGTACACACTGCATGCCGTCGGGATGCGCTTCGATGGAGATTTCGCCTCCCTCGTTGCTGGAATGAATGGCATTTTCGATAAGGTTGACCAGAACCTGACGCAAATGGCCGGCGTCCGCAACCAGGGTCGGTTGTCGAAGCTTCATTTGAAACGACAATTTTTTCTCAAAAATTTCACGAGCGAACAGATCACGGACGCTGGCGATCAGCGGTTCAAGGTCGTTGACGCGGGGTAAAGCGGTTTGGGGTCCCGCAAATTCCTGAAAATCGGACAGGATCTTCTTCATGGCGTCGATTTCATGTATGATTTTTCCGACCTGTTTACGTTCGCTGTCGCCGTTAAGCGATTTTTTCAGCAGGTGTGCGTAGATTTCGATTCCTCCCAGTGGATTTCGGAGTTCGTGGGCGACCCCGGCAAGCATGGTTTTCAAATACTGGTCGCGGCGGAGTATGTTTTCCCTCATCGCGTCCATCGTGCGGCCAAGAAAGCCGACCTCGTCCGAGCTTCGTACCTGGATCGGGTGGTCCAGCCTGCCCTCACCGATGCGCTGCGCTTCATGCATCAAGTGTTGTACTGGCGTCGAGATCGTTCGGGCGAAATAATAGGCTAGCAAAATCGAGACGACGATTCCGATGACCCCGACCGTAATCAGGTGAAACTCGATGCGTTTGATGAGGTACAAAAATGTCGCGCTCCCATCGACTGCGACGACGCCGCGGATTTCGTTACGCACGGTCATCGGGACGAACGCCGTTTTGTACAGCTTGCCGTCATAGCTTTCAAATAGAACGGAATGGGACGGCAACCCCTGCAGCGTACGCTCAAATTCGAAACGATTGAGTTGCAGCAGCGGGTGCTGGTAACCGATGCGGATGTCCTCATCGGTATCCAGAAGACTGCGGCCGGCCGTGTCGAGAATGGCGATCCGTTCGACGTTGGTTGCATTTTTTAAGTCTTCCAGTTTTTTTCGAAAGCGGGTGTACGTCCGTCCCCTTTCATCGCCCTCGCGTAGCAAGCTGACGACTTCGGTGTTGATTTGTAACGTTGCGGCCTGTGCGACGGCAAGAAGCTTGCGTCCCAGCTCTTCATCCAGGCTGTCTTCCGTGTAGTAGTAATGCAACACCCCGCTGATCGAAAAAATGGCAAAACAAAACAGGCTGATCAGGATAATCAACTTGTACTGAATTTTCGAAAACACGAGGCGCCACATGATCTATCCGCGTGGATGAAACGTTTTGTGGACCTGTTTGAGGTATTCCCGGTCGATATGAGTGTAAATCTGCGTTGTGCTGATGTCGGCATGTCCGAGTAATTCCTGGACGACGCGCAGGTCGGCCCCTCCCTCGAGAAGGTGGGTGGCAAACGTGTGACGGAAAGTATGAGGGGTGACCGCTTTATGAATACCCGCCTGATCGACGTATTTTTTCAAAATCTTCCAGAATCCCATGCGGCTCATTTTTTTTCCCTGCGCATTCAGGTACAAGATGTCCGCCGAATGGCGTGAGGCGAGATGTGGCCTGGCTTTTTCGATGTAATAGATCAGCCAGTCGGCCGCCGCCTGACCCAGCGGGACCAGGCGTTCTTTCGATCCTTTTCCAAGTACACGGATGAATCGTTCCGTGGGATTGACATTATTTCTTTTGACCGTGAGTAATTCGGTAATGCGTAATCCACACGCATACAGCATTTCCATCATGGCCCGGTCTCGAATGCCTAAAAACGTCATTGTATCCGGCTGCCGCAGGATCGCCTCCATTTCCGATACGTCGAGAACCGAGGGCAGCGTTTTCGGGAGTTTCGGGAGATCGACGTACTCCGCCGGATCTTGGGTGATGATGGATTCTTCGAGCATAAAACGATTGAGCGTGCGGATGGCCGACAGGTTGCGCGATATGCTTTTGGGTGACAGTCCCAGTTGATCGAGGGACCGAACGTAATGCGCGATGTGACTGCGTTGGACCGTTTCCGGTTCCGTCACGGATTGTGATTGAAGGTAATTGACGTACCGCTGAACGTCGCGGCGATAGGCGTCGACCGTATGAGGTGATAAATTTTGTTCGATGGTCAGGTGATCCAGGAAACGGGAAATGGGCCAGCCCATCAGCTTGTGGCGGCTTTGGAATCCATGTAAGTTGACTCGAAGCCGAACGCTTTCAATTCGTCCAGAGCGGTATTGAGCAGAACGGCACGTTCGCGGTACGGCAAAAAAGCGCTTTTGAACCCATTGATGATCAGGTTACAAATATCATCAAAACTGAAATCGAACGTTTGTGCCGCCATGAAAAGTTCTTTGGTCAACGTGGTGGCGGACATCAGACGGTTGTCCGTATTGATCGTCACGCGGAGGCCGTAGTCGTAATAAATCCGCAGCGGGTGCGCGGCATATTCGCGCACGGCTTTTGTCTGAACGTTACTGGAAAGACAGATTTCGAGTGGAATCCGGTGATCGTTGATGTAATTGAGCAAGTCACCGTCTTCGATCAGTCGCGTACCGTGGCCGATCCGGTGCGCTCCGCATTCGTGAATGGCCTGTTTGATCGAGTCCGGGCCATAGGCCTCGCCGGCATGGGCCGTCGTGTTGATATTGTTTTTAAGAATCAGGGCGAAGGCGGCCTGGTGATCGGCGGCCGGATACCCGTCCTCCTGTCCGGCGAGATCGAATGCCATCACCTTCTTATTTTTATAAGCCACCGTCAGTTCCGCGAGGCGTAGCGATGTATCTGGATTGATGTTGCGCATGCCGCAGATGATCAGGCCCGTCTTGATCGGGTACATGGCCTCGGCCTTACTGAGGCCGCGGATCACGGCATCGACGATTTCCGGCAATCGCAGTCCCTGATTGATATGAAGGATCGGCGAAAAGCGGACCTCAAGATACCGGACATTTTCCTTCGCCGCATCTTCCGCCAGTTCGAATGCAATACGTTCGATGGCAGCGGCTTCCTGCATAACGGAAAGCGTGACGGCAAAGCCTTTGAGATAATCGACCAGATTTTCGCAACGATCCCCCACTTCGAGATGGTCGCGTAACTTTGGCGGGTCGGTGTACGGCAGCCGGACGCCCTGCGCTTTCGCAAGTTCGATCAGGGTTTCGACACGGCAGCAGCCGTCAAGGTGACAGTGCAAATCCGTCTTCGGAAGTTTGAAGAGGAGTTCTTCCGTTACCTTGATGTTTTTGAGGGCCTTTTTGGAGCTCATGCTTTGACTTTGATCGATTCGACAACCATTTGAGCTGCATCCGAGAGTTCATCGGCCACTTTCATCGGGATGCCGCTGTGTTCCAGAATTTTTTTTGCTTCGTCAGCATTGGTACCTTTGAGACGGACAATCAGCGGGACTTTGATTTTGACGTTTTTGGCCGCCTGAACGACGCCGTTGGCGATACGATCGCATCGGACGATCCCTCCGAAGATATTGATGAAGATCGCCCGGACGTTGGGATCTGACAAAATAATACGGAAGCCCGCTTCGACCGTGACCGGGTTCGCACCGCCGCCGACGTCAAGGAAATTGGCCGGTTGTGCGCCCGCCAGTTTGATGATATCCATAGTGGCCATCGCCAGTCCAGCGCCGTTAACCATACAGCCGACGTTCCCATCGAGCTTGACATAGTTCAAATTCGATTTCGACGCTTCGACTTCCAACGGATCCTCCTCGTCGAGATCACGCAGCGCGGCGAGCTCCGCATGCCGGTACAGCGCATTATCGTCGAGATTGATCTTGGCGTCCAGCGCGATCACACGCTGATCTTTTGTAATGACGAGAGGGTTGATCTCGAACAACGACGCGTCGGATCCGGTGAACGCATGGTAGAGCGCTATCGTGAATTTGACGAAGTTTTTGTGAATGTCCCCTTCCAAGCCTAGTGCAAAACCGAGCCGTTGAGCCTGATACGTGCGAAATCCAATCGCAGGATCGACGTATTCCTTCAGGATCTTTTCCGGATGTTCCGCCGCGATCTTTTCAATTTCCACGCCGCCTTCGGTCGAGGCCATGACGACATATTGCGAAGTGGCACGATCCAAAACAATGCCGACGTAGAGTTCGCGAGCGATGTCGAGGCCCTCGGCGATGAGTACCTTTTTGATTTTTTTACCGTCCGGCCCGGTCTGATGGGTAACAAGGTAGTTGCCCAGCATTTTTGAAACATAGTCTTTGAATTTTTCCATGTCGGTCGTGAACTTGACGCCGCCATGCATCAGAACCTCGTTTCGCAACGAATGGTTGTAAATCGTGCCCTTCCCCCGTCCACCGGCATGAATCTGTGCCTTAATAACCCATGCCGTGACGCCGCGGCTTTTGAACTGTTGGGCGGCTTCCACCGCCTCTGAAAGAGTCGATGCCGTTATGCCTTCCTGAATGGGTACATTGTATTTTTTCAGAATATCTTTTGCCTGGTATTCATGAATATTCATCGTACCGAACCTCCGGAAGAATGTGTGCTAAGTGAAAGACTGGCCGTCATTTAAAAGCAGGCGAATATAGAAAAAGGGAACAGCGATTCCAAGTATATTTTTTCCATTATCGCTCGTTCTTCACGGAAAAACAGAATTTTTTCTTGACATCGGAACTAATGTCCATGACATTGACCCATGGGTCGAATAATTTCGGAAAACGAGACGGACAAAAAACGATACCTCGTACGGACCACTTACCGGCTGATCGCAGAAAAAGGGTTTTCTCACCTTACACTTCAGGATGTCGCCGCCCGAGCCGGAGTAAGCAAGGGCATTATCCTATATTACTTTGATTCAAAAGAATCGTTGTTCCTCGAAGTGCTGGCGTGGTTAGTCAGTAAAATCGACCGACATATCCGAGTTGAAGTTTCAAAAGCTTCGACACCAAAGGAAAAAATCGCCGCATATGTCAATGCCATGTTCGTCGGCATAGAAGCAAATAGAGAATTTTACAAAGTTTACCTGGACTTCATGAGCCAGAGCATGCACCACGACGGGTTTCGCTCATTCAATTTAAAGTTTTATGATGAATGCCGACAACTCCACGACCAGGTAGTCGGAGAAGCCATTGAAAAAGGTGTGTGCCGTTCCGTATCGCTCGACGAATCGGCGATCGTAGTTCGGTCGCTTATTGACGGCATGGGCATCCGCTGGTTGTACGAAGCTCCTGAAACATTTGATCGCTACCGGCAAGCCGCGCTCAACGCTGTATTTGCCTATCTTGACGTTTAAATTTTTTTGACTATAAACTGACCCACTGGTCAATTTCGAGAGGCAACCCCATGTTGATCATCGTGTTTTTATCAGTTGTTATCTTGAGCGTCGTCGCGTTCAGCTTTTTTATCGCCGAAAAGACGCTTCAACCGCGGCATCGAAATAAAAAGAAAACGCCGTCCGATTTTGGAATGAAATATGAAGACGTTTGGTACCGGCACGATGGTCATTCTTATCACGGATGGATGATTCGAGCCGCGGATGAGGTACGGCCAACGGTGGTCTTCGTACACGGATGGGAGTCCAGCGCTCAGGGGATGCTGCCGCAAGCACAGTTCATGCGCGATCTTGGATTTCACATGTTTCTTTTCGATGCACGAGGGCACGGTGACAGTGATCCTTCGGATTTCATGTCGCTCGTTCGCATGAGTGAAGACCTCGATGCGGCGCTCGATTATGTCGTCACCCGTTCCGAGGTTGATGCGACCCGCCTCCTGGTTTTTGGACACTCCATGGGTGGAGCGACGGCCGTCACGGTTGCAGCCCGCCGGCCGGGGCTTCGGGGATTGGTTGTCAGTTCCGCTTTTTCCGATTTTCGCAAAATGACACGCGACATGTTGCGCTCCATGCATTTGCCGTACTGGCCTTTCGGTCCGTTGTTGTTCTTTTTCTGGAACCGAAAACTGAAAATCGATATCAACGAATGGCACCCGGTCGTCAACATGCGAAAAGTCGATATACCCGTTTTCCTCGCGCACGGGACCGACGATGAGACGCTTGCCGACGACCACTTCGCTGATTTGACCCATGCAGCCAGAAATCCGCAAACGCTGGTTATTCCGCATGGACGGCATCGAAACCTGTACGAATTCGAGGCCTACCGGCAGTCGATACGGGAGTTTGCTCTGGAGTTGTTGGGTAGAGAAGGGATTCAGAAGGCGGGTTAGTTTAGTCCCTTATACTTTTTTCGTAACCTTACTCATCGCCCTCTCGGTCAACGCCGTTATCGTCAGCGACGGATTGACGCCGGGATTGGCGCTCACGGCAGAACCATCGCATATCCACATGTTGTCGTAACCAAAGACCCGGTGGTCTTTATCGATAACACCGTTTTCGGCGGACAAACCCATCGTTGCACCGCCGAGAATATGGGCGGTGCTCGGGATACCCAGCCAGGTTTCCGTGATCGACGCCAGCGGCTTACCGCCGGTTTCTCGAGCAAATCGCGCGGCGAGATCGAGCGCCTCCGGAATGAACGGCGTGGGCGCGGGTCCGCTCTCAAGGCACGACTTCATTCCGAGCACACCACGGCTAAAACGCAACGTGCTGTCGATCGTCTGCATGAAAAGCAGAATCTGTGTCTTACGGGCAAAATCGCGTACCGTCAGGACGCGCAAATTATCGATCGGGTGCCGAATCAGGTCCCAGATCCATTTGGGGCCGCGAATGAAAACGTTGGAACCGCTGACCATCGGACCGAAAAGTATTCGCCAAAAACCGGAACCACTCGGATAACGTACCGGTTCGATGTGACTGCGGTCGTCGGTATGGAGAATCGACCCGATGGCAAGGCCCTTAGAAAAATCCGTCGACCGGTTGAACGCCATCACCGCCAGAAGACTTTCAGAATTCGTTCGAACGGCACATCCCAGACGATCCGACAGCCGCGGCAACGATCCCCGTTTGAGCTTGAGCAGCAAATCGACGGTACCCAGTACTCCACCGGCAAAAACAACCCCCTTGCACGTCAGCATTGTAGGACGACCGAACGCCGACGTCGACGGCCGAAACGTGACCGCATAACCGGTCGATCCTCCGGCATGATCGAGAGGAGTAACATCCGTGACTTCGTGCTCGGAGATGATCTTTGTTCCGAGCTTTTCGGCTAAAAAAAGATAATTTTTATCAAGCGTGTTTTTCGCATTGTGTGGGCATCCGATCATGCAAGCTCCGCAAAACCGGCACCCGGCACGATCGGGTCCGTTTCCGTCAAAGTACGGATCGTCAACCGTTTTGCCGGGCTCACCGAAAAAAACGCCGACTTCGGTCGGACTCCAACGGTCTCCGCGTCCGATCAAACGAGCAACCCTTTGCAGTACGTGATCTCCCGTCTCGCAGCAGGGATTCGTTCCGACTCCGAGCATCCGTTGCGCGGTCGTATAAAACGGCCGCAATTCATTTTGCCAATCGGCCAGGTGCGACCATGAGGGAAGGCTAAAAAAATCGGATTTGGGCACGGGCAAGGTACCGGCATAAACCAGACTACCACCCCCTACTCCAACACCGGATAAAACCGAGATGTGTCGAAAGAACGTCAGCTTGAAGAAACCATGCCATCGAAGGTATGGATTCCAGAACCATTTTTTAAAATTCCAGTTGGACGTCGGAAAATCATCGGCGTTGAACCGTCGTCCTTTTTCAATGACAAGAACCCGGTAGCCCTTTTCCGAAAGCCTGAGAGCAGAAACCGATCCACCGAATCCGCTGCCGATGACGATCATGTCGTAATCCAACGTCATTCCCACCCTCCAAATCGCATCCACATGTCGATGATGCGCGTACTTCCGTCAACAACATAATAGCGGTCGAACATTGCGGCGGTCGCACAGGCATGGTTGGGCAAGATGCGAAGCTGTGTTCCGATCGGGAAACGTTCAAAATTCAGTCGACCTCGACGATCGATCAAGATCCCGTGCTCCTGATTGGTCATGGCAACGACCAAATCTTCGATCGGCTGCCCGGACGCGTCACACACGAGACCGTATCCTTGATCGACGGTCTGATCGGCCGTTCCCCGGTCCCGTGACAAAGCCATCCAGCCTGCATCGGTAATCAGCCATCCCTTTTCTTTTTGACAGCCGATGACGGAGGCCAGGACCGATATGGCAATGTCATGGGTCAAACAGACGCCAAGGCCGACCATGACCAGATCTTGAAAAACATAAACGCCCGCACGTACTTCCGTGACGCCGTCAAAATGTTCGCCAAAAGTTGCGGTGGGTGTCGACCCGATGCTGACGATCGGACACGGCAATCCAAGATCCTTGAGTCGGGCCGCACTGTCAACGGCGGCTCGCCGCTCTCGTTCCGCCATGATCCGAATCTCATCCGTCGTCTTACAATGGTAGGATTCTCCGGCATGGGTGATCACACCTCGACATTCGACACCGTCCAGAATGTGCAAGCGTCGTGCAATGTCCACGAGTAATGGGTCCGACAGCTTGACACCGGAGCGATGGCCGTCACTGTCGATTTCGATCAGGCACGGTATCGTGATTCCCATTTCTTTCCCTCTGGCTGCGGCGAGTTCAGCCTGCTCCACCGTATCCAGGATGATGGTGACATCGGCACCCTGTTTTCTCAGTTGTTCGACATGTTCCAGTTTCCCCGGTGCAATACCGACCGCGTAGAGGATGTCGTGTATTCCGTGTCTGAAGAAATACTCCGCTTCTTTGAGAGTTGATACAGTGATTCCCGTTGTCCTGTCGTCCAGTACTCGACGTACGACGTCGATGCTTTTTGGGGTTTTTACGTGCGGACGCAGCGGAACGCCGAAACGTTTCAGCCGCTGACGCATGGTCTCGATATTTGCGTCCATTCTGGACAACTCGAGAATCAGGCACGGTGTTTCCAATTTGCTCAAATCACGCACCTTCATAATACCTCATCATCACGTGATTGAAATTCCTCGGTTCGACCGCTCCCATATCATCGCGGTTATTCCGTACGCGAAAGTGGACGTAACGACAGCCGCCGTGTAGGCCCAGTCAAAATGAAAAACGTACGTCGCCGTAAGCCACGTGACGAGACCCGCGATCAGGGCGGCCATTGCGCTCCGTTCCCCGCCCCATTTAGAAAAAACACCGATCATCACAACGACAAAAATTCCGGCGCTTCCCAGAGCCGAGGCGTCTTTGACCAATTCGTATACCCCTTCCGCGTGGATTGCAAAAACGTAGGCAAGAATTCCCATGATCACAACGCCTGCCCGGTCCAGCCGCAGCTTCGCCCGGTCGGAAACGATGGAGTTCACGTTCAGAATATTATGTGATAGAAGTGCGGAACACGCCAGAAGCGCACTGTCAACCGTGGAAAGGATCGCCGAGACCAACGCGCCGGCGAAAATGACATACAGCCATGAGGGTAAGTGGATCTGTGCAAAAAACGGCAAAATTTGTTCCGCATGCTCAACGTCTTTGAGTGAATGGAATGCCGCCAGGCCGATGAAGAGCGGAATCAAACCGATCACGACGTATATCACGGATGCGAACCATGCGCTTCGTTTTGCGATTTCCGGTGATCGGCTGGCCAGAACGCGCGACACCAACTCCTGGGCCACGAGGGACCCGCAAATCGGTATCGCCATTTCTTCAACGATGTCCAACCAGTGTACGGAAGATAGGTTCGGACGGATGACAAGCGTTGAGAACGTCAGATGATAGGATGAAATGACGTCGGCAAGTGCCGGTACCAGGCCTATCAATCCAATGATCAATGCGACGCCCTGGACAACGTCCGTAATAGCATCGGCCAGAAGGCCGCCGAGTGCCGTATAGACAATGACCACTGCCGCCGCGGTCATGATTCCCAACGTGATGCCGATATCCGATGAAGCGGCCAGCACCATTCCAAGGGCGCGAATTTGCGCGGCGGCCCACAGCAACGATGTTGGAATCATCAGGATGGCTACGGTTCGTTCGGTCCGAACGGTGTATCGAAGCCGAAATAAATCCGCAATGGTGGTCAGCCCCATTTTCCACAGCGGCACGGCGAGAACAAGTCCCATCAGCGCGATGCAGACGGCATAACCGAACGGGTCGGCAAGCACACCCGCGAACCCGTTTTCATATGCGGCCCCGGCGGTACCAATACAGGATTCGGCGCCAAACCAGGTCGCGAAAATCGAAAACGTCGCAAGCAGATAGCCGAATTTTCTTCCGCCGAGAAAATAATCGTCGTCCGTACGGACACGCCTCGATACCCAGAGCCCGATCAGAAGTTGGCCGGCGATATATACCCCTATTCCAAGGGTAACAAAATTCATGTATGAATGAGGCGGTCTATCGCTGAGAGAGGTTTAAAATGAAATGCAGTTGTCGGTGGGAATAATAACGAGGTTTAACTTAACTCACAAAGACATTCGGTCGTTACAGTTTGGCCGCAAGCCTTTGCCTCTGGATAGCAATATGTGATCGCCTAAAATTCATCGTCATCATCGTCGTTATCGCGGCGACGTTCGCGAGATTCATTTTTTTGCTGATTAAATGCGTATCGAAGGTTTAGCATCACAATCGGGGCCTCGCGCGTCGAATACCGGTAGTTGCTGTATCCCGGTCCCACGCTCGATTCTTCGAATTTGGCGGTGCCGAGGATGTCTCTCAGTTGAAGTGTCGCCGTCAGTCGCCGAGGGATGAATTCGAACCGTACCGAACCATTCAACATGAACGAGCCTTCGCGACGGCCCTGTGATGATATCGTGGGACTATCATAATTCCCGTCGACCTGAATCTGCAGCGGCCGCGACGGCCGGATCGTGGTACCGGCCCGCAACGACCAATTATCACTCGTGCGAGAAACCGGCTCGTCGAACAACGTACCCTTCAACCGGTAGCGGTATACATTCCCAATCACGTTGACGGCGATTTTTTTGGAAAGATTTCCTGACCACATCGTCTCGATCCCGAGCGTGTAGTCTTTTCCGATATTTTCGACGGATTGAAGCGTGACGCCCTCCGAGTAAACGGAGCGCACCCGTTCAATCGTATTGTGCGTGAGTCGATAATACAGTTCAGACGAAAGAGAATAGTCGCCAAAACGGGTTTGAAGTCCGGCTTCGTAGGAATCGATATATTCCGGTTTCAAGTTCGGGTTGCCGATTCGTACGTTGTATTCATCGATACGGGTCTCGTAAGGTTCCAGGTACCATGCCCGGGGCCGATTGATCCGGCGCGTGTAGCTGCCCATCAATTGAAGTTTTTCTGAAACTTCCTGCGAAAGATGAATCGTCGGATAAACGTCCCATCGTTGGAGATCGTACGTCGCGCTTTCTCCGAACTTGGTTTCCCGGTCGGTGTACTCCACCCGTATCCCTCCCTGCCAGGATAAGCGGGATACTTTGCCGGAGAAAATCGAATAACCGGCGTGAATACTCCGTTGAAATTCAGTTGTGTTGTCAAACGCCGGATCGGCAATATAACGCATTTGAATCGTATCGAAATCAAGAACCCGGGTTCGATCGGTTGACAGATCGAGATCGAATTGATAGCCGGCTTCGAACTTCAAGGCCTCCGAACCGACCAGGTAATCCGTCTTCAGGCGAAACTCTTCGCCGGGCCCTTCTTCGGTCGTCTTTTGCCCACTCATCATCACGTCGTTTATTCTTGACAGTTCCCCCGTTGTGGATTCGTCACCGTCCCTTCGGCTGTAGAAAATTTCCGACATCCACTCGTGCCCCTTGGGGCGAAAAAGGTGCTGGTGATTCAACGTAAGCGCATAAAACGGACCTGACCGTTTGTGGTCCGTTGTACTTAAAAATGACTCAGGAGAATTTGGCAGTATAGCTTCACGGTAATTCAAGTCCCGGCCTCCGCCGAACCCGAAAAAGCCCGCACGTCCCCCAACCGTGAGGACATCGCGTTTGCTGACCTGGAAGTCGATACTGGAACGCACTCCATACGACGTTCGTCCCCGGCGGCTGTCGCCATCCGATTCGATACGCGACGTCAGGTTTTGTTGCGTTGTTTCGAACAATTCCTCTTCCGAACCGTCCATGGACCGGCGATTGTAGTCGACCGCAAGCGTGAGTCCGTAGCTTCCGTTTTTCTGTTCGATCAATACATCGCCGCCGTACCGTCGTGTGCCGCCGACGTTGAGATTGGCAATTCCGCTGCGACCGGTCTGCCGATTTTTCTTCAGCACGATATTGATCACGCCGGACGTTCCGTCGGGATTGTACTTCGCCGATGGATTGGTTATGATTTCAATCGTCTCAATAGTGCCGGCAGGAATTTGTTGTAGTGCATCATTGGGATCGAGGACGGACGGACGACCATCGATCAACACGGTAAAGTTCTGGCTGCCGCGCAAACTGACGTTCCCTTCGACGTCCACGCTGACGGACGGGACTTTTTCGAGAATTTCCACCGCCGTTCCGCTCACGGCCGTCTGAAATTCCGCGACATTAATGACCTTTTTGTCCAGTTGATACGTCAACGGCAACCGTTCCGCCACGATCTCAACTTCATCCGACTGGACAGTCGTTCGAGTCATTTCGATCGTCCCGAGATCGATATCCATCGCAAGCGGACGGAGATAAATATTACTGACAGTCTTCATCCCATATCCGATATAAAAGACCCGTAAATAGTACGACCCGGGCCGTAAACGCAGCAATTCAAATATGCCCTGCGAATTACTTGCCGTTCCGGCAACCTGCGTACTGTCCGTCGAGCTGTACAGTACCACATTGGCATATTCGATAGGGACACCTGCAGCCGGGTCGCGCAAAGTACCCGTTACTATGCCACCTTTGCGTTCATCGCGCTGTTGGGCGGACGCTTCCTGCCAGGTAAGGACACAAACAATTCCACTAAATGCTAAAAATCGGATCAGCATGGGATTATCTTTGGGCTCAAATTTTATAGGAGACGCGCTGCCCCCCGTTGGCGTTTAATACAAAACCAAACGGGACATAATCAATAGGCTACTGTGTTTTGTAAAGTATATCTCAGTTTTCTAAGGGATACACCTCCCCCTCACGTCTTTTAAAGTACGTTACTTCCCGCATCGTATGAACCTGTTGCGATCAGATGTGCGTACGGTTGCTAAGAAGAGAAGTCTTGTGACTAAGCAGAGACTCTGGTTTATAGATTAAGCGCGTATAGCACAAGCGATACGTAAAACGCGACAACGATGGTCATGAACGTGACGAACACGACCATCCCCTGGCGATTATGGATCCAATTGGAAGTTTCCACAGAATACTCCTTTTTTTGTACAGACACACTTTTCCCGCTTTTGGAAGCGGAAAAACGTTTTCGTGAAGAACGTTAGGTGAACTGAAGGAGTATTGCAGGAGGAGCGCGGGGTGAAGTGTGGAGAAATACACAAGTAATGACGTCCGGAGGACGAGGGCCATGCAGAATTGAAACTTGCAGGTTTGAAGTGATATTGGCAAACGATTCAACCGTCCATGCATCGCTGAAACTGGATAGAAATTTGAAAGCACGGACATGTTCATCCATCGTCACGGCACATGTCTGTGCCGACGGATACATGTTATCACTGACTGAAAACGCGGGAACCTGATCGACACTGCAGGAAGGCTGCAGGCGATCTGAAATGGCAATGTATCCGATGAAGGCGTACGTCAGCAACACGGATTCCGATGTCAGCAGGCGTATCCAGTAAGTCCAAGCCATACCGAAAGATACGGCAGTTGTTTGATCAGTGCAACTTATTACGTAAAAAAATCCGGCGCCAGTAGTGAGTAAGGGAGGAATGGGGTTCTTGATCTACCGGCGCCGAAAATGCAGGGATGTGAGAGGAGTTTCAAACGATATCGTTCTCCGGATGATCGTAGCCGCCTTCATAAGCGCGGATGCCCCATTCGAAAGCTTCTTCATTCAGCGGAACCATGGCGCATTTTTCTTTAAGAGCCTGACGAATGCCAACCAGGAAGCTTTCCTTTGGAAATAGACCCGTCGCGGCCTGCAAGGCTCCGAGAGCAACTACGTTCTTGACCATTGGCCGTCCAAGGTCGTGCGCGATCTGCGTCATAGGTATCCCGATCACATGAACACCGCTCATTTCAGGGGTATCCGCAATCACGGAACTGTCGTAGATGACATATCCGTTTACAGCAACTGCATGACCGAATTTATTCAAACTGGGAGCGTTGAAAGCAATCAGTATCGTCGGCGTAGGGGCAGCCGGTGACAATACTTCATCTTCTGCAATATGGACATCGGCATAGGAGGTTCCGCCGCGTGATTCAGGGCCATAACTGGGTATATGTGTGGCATCAAATCCTTCATTAATGCCTATCCGTGCCACCAGCATGGCCGCCGTTTGTGCTCCGTCCCCTCCTGCTCCGGCGAACTTCAATGCCACATCACTTGGTGCAAGATGGTGTGGGAACTCGTGCGCATATCGTTCGACTTTTTCTTGAGTTCCGCCAATTGCATTCATCAGGGCATCCGGTTCAAACGACGGTTCGCCGAGTTCAAACCATGGTTCTCTTAACTCGTCCTTTTTGATTCCCAGCGGAAATACCTGGGTCATCTGATCTTTGACCCACATCTCAGCCTCCTGAGGCGTCAACTTGAGATGGGTAGGACATTCAGACAGGATTTCGACGAAGCAAAATCCTCGCCTTTC
>CAYZJB010000007.1:36877-72855 GCA_964478735.1 uncultured Bacteroidota bacterium
ATACTTTCCGCCATATATTTGTGGATCAGTCCATGTCCGCATCCCGGGCAGTAGTGCGTCGAATGAGCCTTAAGTCCCTCTCCATGGGCGTGCCGTTCGAACGTCTCGTAAAAAACCCCTGTTGTCATGCGATCACCTCCTCCATGGATTCGACCTGTTCGATGATTTCCTGCTGACCTGGCAATACTCCGCCGTAGTGCCGGACATTCTCGATCGGAGGAATGTTCGCACCGGCCTTTTGCAAGGCAAGGCGAAGTTCGTCTTCCAGTTGTCCGTTCCCTGCCTCGATGACAAGGATTCGGTGAACTCGGCCCATGGTTTTCATCAGGGCGTCGATCGGAAATGGCCAGAGTGTTATCGGTCGAAATAATCCGACCCGCATGCCTCGTCGTCTCAGAACCTGAACTGCTCCCTTGGCCATGCGGGCCGGCGTATTGCAGGCAACCAGGAGGATGTCGGCATCGTCGCAGTAGAAGCAGTCAGAGCGTTGTTCCTGTTTCGCTATCCGGTAATATTTGTCGTTCAAATGCTGATTATGCTTTTCGAGATCGGGCTCACTGAGATAAATCGAACTGACGAGATTTTGCCGGTGATCATGGTCTCCGGAAACGGACCACGAAGGAAGTCCCGGTTTTTTCATGTACTTTGGCAACACCACGCGGCCGGTCATTTGACCCATGTAGCCGTCACCGACGATGATCACGGGATTCCGGTAACGGAAACTCAATTCGAATGCCAGATACGTCAAATCGAGCATTTCCTGAGGAGTTGACGGCGCCAGAACGATTGCGTGGGTATTGCCGTGACCCAAACCGCGGCACACGAGTTTAATGTCGGCCTGTTCCGGCCCGATATTGCCCAGGCCCGGACCTCCCCGCATGACATTTACAAAAACTGCGGGCAGTTCCGCTCCGATCATGTACGAGATTCCCTCCAACATGAGACTGAACCCTGGAGACGACGTGAATGTCATGCACGGCAGTCCGGCACCTGCGCATCCGTACATGTAATTGACCGTTGCTACCTCACTCACGGCCTGCAAAAAGACTCCGTTGAGCTCCGGCAGCAACTTCGCCATAAGCTCGGCTCCTTCGGTTGACGGTGTGATCGGGTACCCGTAAAAATGACGGCAACCCGCTAGGAGAGCCCCGATCGCTGAGGCATACGTACCTTTGATGACAAGCGGCTCGACGTCGGGCAGAGCGACGGACAGTCCGGGAATATCGACCGGAGCCGGGATCGTCCGTTTTTTCGGGCCCTTCAGGGCAGCAGGATCCGTTAATTCATAAACCTCGCTGGTTTCACTTGGCCGTAACCCGTAGGGCTCCGGACACGCACTTATACAAAGACCGCAACCGTTACAGGAGTCGAGATTGACGATCACGGGCACCAGGCCGCTCAGGGGATGAACGTCCTTGCCGAGTGTAATACAATGTTTGGGACACGCGTCGATGCAGCGTCCGCAACCTTTGCAGTATTCCGGAAAGACAAATGGTTTGGGTCTCGTTTTCATATCGGTCCTTACCGCGACAAGGGCGTCAGGCTATGGACAGAACGTGAAGCACCGTTGACGTCTTTTTGGGGTTGTCGTATCGTCAAAATGTCCTGCAGAATTCGAATGAGAACGTCTGGAATCGCATTCTTCACAGGCGCCGAAAAGCCACCGCCGACGCCGAAATCGATTCCGTCGATACCATAAAGCACGACGGGCGGCAATGCCGTCGACCTCAACGAAGCCGTACGTAACGCCGCCACGACACTATTGACCTGGATCGAATAGGTGAAATACTCCTCCGGTACATCATCGGTGGCAAGATCGAAGCGGTGTACCGTTCCCGGTAAGTGATCGGAACATACCGAACCGATCAGAATCACGGCCCGCGCCTGAAGCCAGGCATCGATCTCCGGTATACGATCGTTGGTATGGGTCACGATCGTCACATCCGGCAGATCGAATTTTTCCAGTTCTCGGGCCACGTCGATCCCGACCGTATCGTCATGCCGATGCTCGGAACCGATTCCAACGATCAAAATTTTGTTGGTTAACCTCTCCATTCAATTTCGTCTCGTGTAGTGAAATCTTTCCTGGGCGGCTTTGGCCAGTTCTTCTCTGAATTGAGGATGCGCGATATTGATCAACGCTTCGGCTCGTTCCCTTAAGTTTTTGCCGTGCAGGTAGGCAATGCCGTATTCCGTCACCACGTAATGTACGTCGGCACGCGTCGTAACCACGCCGGCGCCGTTTTTCAATACAGGCACGATGCGAGACACCTTGCCTCCCGCTGCCGTCGAAGGAATCGCGATGATCGGTTTGCCGCCGCGACTGTACGCGGCACCGCGAATGAAGTCGACCTGTCCGCCAAAGCCTGAAAAAATTCGTGTGCCGATCGAATCGGAACATACCTGTCCGGTCATATCGACTTCGATGGCGGAATTGATGGCGACCATCATCTCGTTCCTCGAGATGATGAATGGATCGTTGGTGTAATCGCACGGCCGGAATTCAAAAATCGGATTGTTGTCCAGATAATCGTACAGTTCCCGGCTTCCGAGCGCAAAAGTTCCGATCACCTTGCCCGGATGAAGCGTTTTTTTCGTTCCGTTCACAATCCCTTTTTCGATGGCGTTGACGATGCCGTCGGATACCATTTCCGTATGAATGCCGAGGTTTTTCTTGTCGCTCAGCGATTCCAAAACGGCGTCGGGAATTCCGCCGATGCCCAGTTGCAGGGTCGAGCCATCTTCGACGAGCGTGGCGACAAACTGCCCGATGCGGCGTTCAATGTCGGTCGCCGGGGCCCGATTGAGCGTCGGGAGGTCTTCGCTGACTTCCACAACTTTGGAAACCTTGGACACATGGACAAAGCAGTCGCCCAGTGTCCTCGGCATTTTGTCGTTGACCTCGGCTAGGACAATTTTCGCGTTTTTGATGGCCGACATGGTCACAAGCGTTTCGACCCCGATGGACATGAATCCATGATCGTCGGGGCGTGTGGTCTGGATCACTGCAATATCGAGACGCTTCTGACCGGAATCGAACAGACCGGGAATTTCATGTAGAAAAACCGGGATGTAATCGGCCCTCCCGTCATTGACGGCGTCGCGGTCGGCAGGACCGACAAAAAGCGAGTTGTGCCGGAAATGCCCTTCCATCTCCGGCTTGGAAAGCGGGTCATCGCCGACCAGTAGAACGTGCGTTACCTCAACGTCGGTCAGTTCTTCTTTACGTCGGGCAAGCGCTTTGACGAGCGTGTACGGCGTCGCAGCGTTACCGCTTGAAAATACTCTGTCGCCAGGCTTGACTAATAAAACGGCCTCTTCGGCTGAAACTTTTTTGCGTTCGTAATCATCACGCCAATTCATATGGCTATCCTGGTTTGCCTGTAGGCAAGTTACAAAATTCTCAAAGGCGCTTATACGATGATCGTCAGATCAACAATTGATTTATGTCATATTATGAGGTTTAAGTTAATGGTTAATCGTGTGTTACAGGTATCCAAGCTCGTCCATTATGCTTGAATATTCGTCATGGTATGTGAAACGAGTTTGATTTTCTTATTTCCGACGCCTATATTCTTGTAATCAAGGAATTTGCCGCAGCTTGATTTTCTCTTTCATTTTATCGTGATCGGCCGAAATTCCAGCCATTCTGAATGAGTCGAAGGTTAGTAGTCCAATGGATGCGAACGCTGAAATTCTCCAGACGATCCAGCAAGCGGTCACAGATTTAAAAAAACGCGTCCGTGCCGCCGCCCAAAAAGCCGGACGCAATCCGAAAGACATCCGAATCATTGCCGTTACAAAAACACATCCGCCGGAATTTGTTGTGGCGGCGGTTCGAGCCGGACTTTCGGACATCGGTGAAAATAAGGTTCAGGAGGCCAAGGACAAGTTCTCCATCCTCCCGCCCGATATCACCTACCGGCGCCATCTCATCGGACATCTCCAGACCAATAAAGTCCGGCAGAGCGTCGAACTCTTCGATCTCATTCATTCGGTCGACTCCCTGCGATTGGCGCAGGAAATTGACAAGCGGTGTTATACGACGGACCGCGTCATGCCGATCCTGATCCAGGTCAATACGTCGCGCGAAAAAAGCAAATACGGAATCGAACCGGACGACACGTTGACGCTGGTCAAACAGGCGGCCGAACTCAAAAATGTCCGGATCAAAGGATTGATGACCATCGGGGCATTGACGGCCAGCATGGCGCAGGATCCTGAAAAAGTCCGAGGTTACTTCAAGCGATTGCGCGATCTACAACAGATGATCATCGACGCGGCCATTCCCAACGTCGACATGGATGTCTTGTCCATGGGGATGACCCACGACTTTGAAACGGCAATCGAAGAAGGTGCGACGCTGTTGCGCATCGGTACTGCGATTTTTGGCAAACGGCAGCGAAAGGCATTCAAACTCACTCCAAAGCCGGAGGAACCGAAATGAAACTTTCCTCGGCCGACATTCGCCAGCAGGAGTTTCCAGGACAATTGCGGGGATTCAATAAAACGGAAGTGCGGGCGTTTTTGGAGATCGCCGCCGATGTCGTTGATTCGTTGAATGAAAATCTGGCCGAGGCCGAACGGCGGCTGGCGGCAAGTAAGGATGAAACGGAACGGCTTCAGAGTGCCCTGCGCGCCAAAGACCAGGCCATCGACGAACTGAAACATAAGCTGGTCGCCGCCACCGAAGCCGTCGACGTCAAGATGCAGGCGGCAATGACGATCGAAACGGCCCGAAATGAAGCCGAGCATATTCTAAAAAACGCGCGCACGCGGCTCCAGGAGTTGGAGACCGAGATCGAACTCTTGTCGAAAAAACGCGCGAAAATGATGGAGTTGTTCCGCGCCTATCTGGAAAGCCAGCTCGCCGCCCTGCCGGAAGGTGAGGTCGGAGCGGAATCGGGTCCGGTCACGGTCGAAAAAACCGTCGATCCACAAAAAGAAGATCGAAAGCAGCAGGTCATCGAGGATCTCAATAGTCTGGTCACCCAGAAAACGGCGATGTTCCGCAAGGCGGATTTCCACAAAATGCTCGGCGACGACGCAGAAAAACGTTCGGACGAACTGATCGATAAAATTTTTTCCGATATCCATAAGAAACAGTCTGAGTAAGGAGGTCGCCATGAGCGAATCCGAAGACGAAAAGAAGAAAAAAGCCAAAGAAGACCTGGACAATCTGTCCAAATTTCCAACCAGCGTATTCAAAAAATCCGATTTTGAAAAAATGCTCGGTGAAGATGCCGATGAAAAATCGGATGCGTTGATTCACCGCATCTTTTCGGAAATCAAAAAAAAATTCAGCAAATAGGAAGAACGCATGGGTGAACTGTTGCGCGAGATGGACGAGGCCGTCCGGGCGATACGAAAAAAGACGAACGTCCAACCGGAAGTCGGCATCATCTTGGGTACCGGTCTTGGCGGGCTTGCGCTGGAAATCGATATACAGGCGGAAATTCCCTATCCTGACATCCCCTATTTTTCCGTGTCGACCGTGGAGTCTCATGCCGGCAAAATGATTTTCGGCACGCTTGGTGGAAAACGCGTCGTAGCCATGCAGGGCCGATTTCATTTCTACGAGGGTTACACGATGCAGCAGATCACGTTTCCCGTTCGCGTGATGAAAAGTCTCGGCGTCAAGGCGTTGCTCGTGTCCAATGCCTGCGGGGGGATGAACCCGCAGTTTCGCGCCGGTGACATCATGATCATGGACGACCATATCAACCTGCTCGGCGACAATCCTCTGCGTGGAAAAAATGAAGATAGTTTAGGTCCGCGATTTCCCGACATGAGCGAGCCGTACTCCAAAAAACTGATCGCACTGGCAGAGTCGATCGCGCTCGAAGAGAAAATCAAAGTTCAAAAAGGCGTGTACGTGGCCGTGATGGGTCCCAATCTCGAGACACGTGCGGAATACCGGTTTCTCCGCCTCATCGGTGCGGACGTCGTCGGTATGTCGACGGTGCCTGAGGTTATCGTCGCGAATCACATGAGCTTGCCCGTTCTGGGCATATCGATCATCACGGACGAGTGCTTCCCCGACGCGCTGGAACCGGTCGACATTCAAAAAATCATCCGTACGGCCGGTGAAGCCGAACCGAAGATGACGCGCATTATGAAACGGGTAATCGAGAAATTGTAATGGGTGAATTCGCGCCACTCGGACGCCTGTTGATCGGGCTCGGCGCGCTCATGATCCTGATCGGCGTCGTCCTGCTGTTTAGCGACAGAATTCCCTGGCTCGGCCGTCTGCCGGGCGATTTTCATATCAAAAAGGATGGATTTTCTGTTTATTTCCCACTCACAACCAGCATTCTGATCAGCATTATTCTCTCGCTTTTATTCTGGCTGTTTCGCCGGTAACTAATACCCGGCTGCAAATCCCTGACGCCGCCGATCCGCCTCCCCGTAGTACGTCCCGCTATCCGGATCGATCCAGATGGAATGGGCGTCGCCTATAAAATCGACGGGTTTGATCCGGTGATGACGAACGAGCAGACAGTCGACCCTTCCGATCGTCCATTTTGTTTCCATCCTCACTTCATCGGGTAACCAGGTGTGGCTCAGGCGCGGATAGTCGATGGCGTCACGCAAGGTCAATTTATCGTCGACGACCCCAATAATCACTTGCAGTACCGTATTGATGATCGTGCGCCCACCGGGCGATCCGGAGATGAGAAACGGTTTTCCATCTTTTAGCACAATCGTCGGCGCCATGCTGCTGAGCATCCGCTTCCCCGGCTCGACTCCGTTGGGATTGCCGCCGAATCCGCCCTGATGATTCGGCACGTCAGGACGAATATTAAAATCGTGCATTTCGCTGTTTAGAAAAAAGCCAAATCCCGGCAGGATGGCGTGAGAACCGAAATTATCCTCGATTGTCACGGTCATGGCAACGGCATTCCCGTCCTTGTCGATAATGGACACGTGCGTCGTTTCGACACTCTCGCGAATGATAACTGCCGCCGAGTCAAACGACGAAGCACGACGCGTTAGCGTTTTCCGATACTGTTCCCGGGCATACGTTTTGGACAAAAGCCGTTCCGTGGGAACGTCGACAAAATCTCCATCCGCCAGATAACGTTGACGGTCAAGATGCGCAAGCCGCATCGTTTCGACGATGCGATGAAGCACGTCGCCGGAATTACGGTCAGCCGGCCCGTTTTCGAGAATGTTCAGCATCTGAATCAAAGTGATTCCGCCCGAAGACGGTAGACCCATACCCACGATTTCATAACCTCGGTACGTCCCGTGAACGGCCGGACGCCACACAGCCTGATAATTCTTCAGGTCCTCGCGTGTCCACAAGCCTCCCATTTCCTGCATCTTGTCCGTCATTCGTTCGCCAAGACTGCCTTCGTAAAAAATCGCCGAGCCGCTGTCGGCGACCTGTCCAAGAACCGCCGCGAGATCGTCCTGACGGAGCCAGTTGCCGGCACGAACGGGTGAATCGTTATGGAAAAATATTTGTCGAACGGCTGGAAACTGACGCAGGATCGACGCTTCCTGGGACAAGCTCTGTGCCGTCAACATTGTGACGCTGTGTCCCTTACGCGCGGCAGTGTACGCGGGTTCGATCAACTCCCTCCATTTCAATCGCCCGTATTTTTTCCATGCGGCTTCGAGTCCGCGAATCGTTCCGGGAATACCCGCGACAAGGTATCCGTAATCGGCGGCAAAGGAATCGAGTTGGCCGTCGGAACGATAAAACATTCGCGCATGAGCCGAAGCCGGCGCTTTTTCACGAAAATCCAGAGTCGCCGTTTCCCCACTGGCGAGATGAACGACCATGAATCCCCCACCCCCGATATTTCCCGCCTGAGGCGTTGTGACCGCGAGCATGAACGCGGCAGCGACCGCCGCATCGACCGCGTGGCCGCCCTTTTTCAGAATGTTCAAGCCTGTTTGCGAGGCGAGCCGATCCACGGAAACAACGACACCGTTTTTCGCCTCAACTGAAAATTGTTGTGCCTCGGTCGTTTCGCTGCCACCCAAGGCGAGGCACGCCAGGATGCCCATTTTCACCGTTTTCAACATGGTAACTTGTATGAAATCTTAGCCTAATGGCTGCACATTAAATTGAAATAAAAAAAATAACAATAACAAAAAAATGAAATGACTTCACTATACACTTCAACGGAAGAGCGTTTCAATGCAGCCACGCACCTCTTGGGCCTGATCATGAGCGTTGCCGCGTTAATTGGGGCGCTCCAAAACGCCGTTGAGTCGACATCCGTTAAAATTTTCTTGTCCGTAGTCGCGCTGGTATATCTGTCATCGGTTCTGTATCATGGAGTATCCGACGGGCAGGTCAAAGCGATTTTCCGGGTCCTTGATCACATTTCCATCTACCTGGCTATCGGCGGAACATCGCTGTCGATTCTTCTCCTTGTCTCCAACCGGCAAACCACTGGCTCGTTTGTACTGATTGGAATCCTTCTCATCGGTGCGGTCGTGCAAAAGCTGTTCTTCTTCTATGAAACAGAGAATATTTCGATTCACCTCTATCTCCTCTTTACTTGGACGTGCATGGCGCTTTTCTGGGACCTATTTCCCATGATACCCCAACCGACAATCCAATGGATCGCACTCGGTTTAGTAAGCTACATTGTCGGCCTGGGCGTTATGAGGGAGCGTCGAATTCCCCACTATCATGCCTGGTGGCATGCGTTTGTGCTCTGTGGAAGTTTCATGCATTACAAGGCACTCGTGACCTTTCCCCATTAACAGGTTGTTGAAAAAGTCTTCAAAACGAACCCATGGCGAGTCGGGAAGCCATGATAAAGCTGAATTTATTCACCGTTCGACTCCAATACGGACTTCTTCAACAACCTTGTTAGAGGCTCACGCTGCTCGCTGTAGCAGGTCGTCTCCTTTCAAGACTTTTCGCAGTTCTGCTAAACCGTTTCGTTGCGATAGCAGGTGTTCCGCCGAAAACTGTACAATGTGGACACGATGAAGTGGTAACGGAATCCAGCGTCGATGGCTGATACAATTCAAAATAGCCATTTCCGTCAAGCCAAGACCGAAAACGAGCGTCTCGACAAGATTGAGCGTTCGCGGTGTGAAACCGAATCGATGAAGCGTTTGTGGTTTGAAATAATACGTGTAGCCGCGAAAAATAGTGTCCGGCGTGAACCTTCCACGATCAATGTCTGCGCAGATGTCCAGCAATCCGTCCAAGACGTCCAGTAAAATTCGACGCGGCGTGACATCGGTTGCCTGCAGAAAATCCCATGACGTTCCTAGGTGGATTTCGTAGCATTTGCGCCCGAATTGAAAGACAAAGAAGAAAGGTCGATAATATCGATACACTCCGATCTTGCGCAGCCATGGCGTCGTGACAAATCTTACCAAGCGATACAAAAAAACACCAGCCAGCAGACAAACAAAAAAATCAACCATTGTTTTTGTCAAGATGGTTCGGCTGTGTTCTGCCAGTTTTGTCCCGACGTTACCGGTACATTGATTTGATGAATTACACGGAATTCCACTTTCCTCTTTTTTCAAACGAGAATCCATTCTAATATGGCCTGTTTCAAAAAGGAGAAAAAATGAACGCCGATCAGCTCATCCTAGCAATTGAGGGCCTGTTTCCCCTGCCCACGGAAGCCATACGCGAGCAGGGCGGGTTGGAAATTTTTTATCATTTGAAACGACTGCTCAACAACGGACAGGCGCGCGCCGCGCAAAAAGACGGCGAGACCTGGCGGGTCAACGAGTGGGTCAAAAAAGGCATCCTAATCGGGTTCAAACTCGGACAATTGTCCGACATGTCGATCGACGGGCGGTTCCGTTTTTTTGATAAGGACACCTTTCCACTCAAGGCGCTGATCGAAAAAGACAACGTACGAGTGGTACCGGGTGGAACGAGCATACGGGACGGCTGTTACGTGTCACCGCAGACGATCATCATGCCGCCCGCGTACATCAATGTCGGTGCGTATGTGGATTCCGGCACGCTCATCGACTCGCACGCGCTTGTCGGTTCGTGCGCACAACTCGGAAAAAATATTCACCTCAGCGCCGCGGCGCAAATCGGCGGCGTACTCGAACCGGTCGGGGCCATGCCGGTGATCATCGAGGACGACGTGATGATCGGTGGAAATTGTGGAATTTATGAAGGCACGATTGTTAAACGAAGAGCGGTAATCGGTGCGGGTGTCATATTAACCGGAAGCACACCCGTATTCGATATCGTACGCAATGACGTCTATCGCAAGACGAAGGACAGGCCTTTAACCATTCCGGAAGGCGCCGTCGTCGTTGCTGGCTCACGTCCGCTCTCATCCAATGTCATGGCCCGCGAGCGTCACCTGTCGATCTATACGCCCATCATCATCAAATATCGGGATGAAAAAACCGATGCGGCAACGGCATTGGAGGATGTGCTGCGTTAGTTACTAAAGCCTTTCTCAAAAAATCGTGAAATCTGGAGAAAATTTGCTCGCCATCAGTAACCGGGGTGTGCGAAGTATAAGCAAGTCCTATAGGCCATCGGGCGTGTCCCGCCCTTGAGTCATGGCCAGCACTTCAAAGCGGCTTACGCGATGGGGTTGTACTAGAATGTGATTTCACAGCCGACAATGAATGCCCGCAGGGCGTTCGTCCCAATTGTCATGTGAATGGAGAATTGGTCGATCCGGCCGTACGACGTTCACGCTCGAGACGGCTGCCGGCAGGTATGTATGGAGATTTTTATACGCCTGCTTTTCTCAGCGCATTCACGAAAATTTCTCTCGTCTGTTGTCCGAGCAACTTGTTGCGGATCTTCCCCTCTTTGTCGATAATAACCGTCAATGGAAATCCGATGACTTCGAACTGGCGTGCAAACTGCATGTCGCCGTACCATGTCGGATAGTCGATTTTGAAATCCTCCATGACGGCCTTTTTGGCCTCCTCCATCGTTCCCGACTCGAGCAAAACGCCTATAACGACGACGTCTTTACCGGAGTAATCGCGGTGAATCGTGTTAAGGTCCGGTATTTCTTTTTTGCACGGTCCGCACCACGTTGCCCATATATTGAGCAAAACGGTTTTGCCGCGGTATGAAGCCAGTTGAACGTCGTTGCCGTCGAGGTCTTTGATCGTAAAATTAATTCCACCGTCGTTGACGGCGCCCGTGGACATCGAATGTTCACTCGGTGTTTTTTTGGCCCCGCAGCTTACGAATAAAATCGACAATAAAAACAACCCCGTACGCATGAAACTCCTATCGTTGTGCCATATGATTCGTGAGCCCTTGTTTGAGAAAATTTTTGAATACTTCGGGATCCCTTTCCAATCCTCCAAACGACGCAATCACGTTTTCATTCCCATCCACGATCGCGTAAAACGGCAGCGCCACGCTACCGACCAGTCGCTGCTGGAGATCCTGATATTCCTCCTGCCGATCACCGAAGTCCGTCCAGAGCCGGACCAGGATCATTTTGGAAAATAATTCCTGCACGTCGTTTCGTACGAACATCGTTTTTTCCATCAGGCGGCAATTGGTACACGTCTTCCCGGTAAAGTCGATGAACATCGGCCGCCCGGTTTTTTGTGATTCGTTAACGGCTGTTTCGTAATCTTCGATCCACGCCTCTTCGCTGTGGTTCTGAACTTTTGCTCTAACGACGCCGTAGTCGGCGGGCGGCAGATAGGCGTCGAGGTCGGCTTGGAGCGGATTACCGAAGAGGCCCGAGAGTAAATAAATACTCAGGCTAAGAAAGTAAAAAGACAGCGCCGTGCGGCCGATTCCCACGCGTTCGATTTCGACGTCGTCTTTGAACCGGATCTTGCCGAGTAAATAAATTCCGCACATTCCTAGCAGCACGATCCAGATGGCCAGTAACGCCGGCCGCGTCAGAAGTTCAAGGTCCCACACCAGGTCGACGTTGCTGAAAAATTTAAACGCCGCCGCGACCTCGACAAACGCCATGACTATTTTTGTCTCGTGCAGCCAGCCGCCGCTTTTGGGCAAGGACGCCATGTACTGCGGAAAAATCGCGAGAATGAAAAACGGTGCGGAAAAGGCCGCCGCAAAACACAACATCCCGACGATCGGGAGGAACCAGTCGCCGTTGGCCGATGCGACCATCAGCAATCCGACGAACTGCACGGTGCAGGTAAACGAAACCAGAGTAAACGTGATCCCGGCGAATAACGTACCGAGGTTTCCCCCGCCGTCGGATCGTTTTTGGGTCAGATTGATCAAAAAGTTCGGTACGCGAATTTCAAACACGCCGAACAGGCTGAGCGCGAAGACGATGAACAAGGCGCCGATGAAGAGGTTGACCCATGGATTGGCCGCGAAATTTTGCGCCCCGCTGGCTCCGAGAATCACCGACATCAGCCAGCCGAAGAGTGTGAACGAGAGGATAATACCCGCCACGTACACGACGGCTTTTTTGACCGCCTGCGGCCGCGTCGGCGCGGCATGTTTGGTAAAAAAGGAAACCGTGATCGGGATCATCGGAAATACGCACGGCGTCAACAGCGCGATCAAACCGGTCAGAAACGCCAGGCCGATGAAAGAACCGAGCGTTTCGCTGGCCAGTCGTTCGTACGAACGTGTGCGTTCCAGAACGGACCCCGCTGCCGCGGAGTCTTTCGAGTCTGCATGATTGGCCGTGAGTTTCCCTTCACCGGATATATCAGATCGCTCTCTGACTGAAGAACCTTGACCGCCGGGCAATGGGAGTCGATAGTCGATTGAAACCGTTTTCGGAGGAAGGCAGTACGTTTCCGTACAGGCCTGATAGCGCAGCGAAATTTTGATATCGGCGTTTCCCGCGGCGCCATCGATCTTCAGCGGTTGTTCAAATCGAACCACGCCGCTGTGCCATATAACGTCGGTCTCAAAGCCCTGGTCGTAGTGTTTCGTGCCTGCCGGGGCCTTCAAGGCTCCATCGAATTGGAGCTCCTGCGGAAGTTCGACCGACAGTTCCGTCGAGATCGGTCCTTCGACGGGTTCGATGCCGTAAATATGGTACGGAGCTTCAATCGTTGCGTCGACGACGAGCATGATACGGTTGGACGACACAACGCGATGGTCCGCCTTCAACGTGACGATGTCTTTTTTGGGGTTTTGTCCGGCCAGCGCAGTCCACGCGATGAAAAAAATAATAACCGTTTTGATCATGAGTCTGAAAACTAAAATTATTTTGCAGTTACCTTCTACGGAATGTTTTTCCACAGGTTACTCATAGAATAACCAATCCTTTCTCCACATATTTCATCAAAAACCGACTATGTCCGACGATGGCCGATGCGTTTTGCCGGACGAGTTCGGCATGAGGACCGTGAGCCACGACGGATTGGTGGTACACGGCGACCCACTGATTGGGATAACGACGGACAATGTCCCGCGAGTGGCGTTTGAGCCACTCGGCATTCGACATATCGGGGTGAGCCTTCGAGGGTTCTCCCCGCTTTTCACGGCTGCGCATATTGCCCTCCTCGTTTGGAGTAAACCGAATCGCTTTTGACAGCCAGTTGTCCGCATGCCGCGGCGATGTCCCGTCCGCGGGAACGCCGCAACGTCAATGGCCCGTCGACCGCCGACACGCGTTTCATGAACCACGCGATGTGTTCATCCGAAGGCCGTTCCAGTTTCGGCCCTTCGATCGGATTGTACGGAATCACGTTGATCTTGGCACCATGAAGCCGCGCCGACAGTTTGACCAGACGCCTTGCATCGTCTTCGGTGTCGTTAACGTCCTTCATGAGTACGTATTCCAGCGTCACGGACCGGCCCGACGTTTGGATATAATGTCCGACGGCGCTCAACAGATCCTCCAGCGGATATTTTTTTGTGATCGGCATGACCTTGCGGCGAACGTCGTCCGTCGTTGCGTTGAGGCTGATCGCAAGATTGTACGGATGCCCGCCATCGGCATATTCGACAATGCGCGGAATGATCCCGGAGGTCGAAATCGTGATGTGCTTCGGACTTACGCCGAGTCCGTCGGGATGGGCGATGATCTCGGCGGCGCGCAGTACGTTATCGTAATTCAAAAACGGTTCTCCCATTCCCATAAAGACGATATTGGAAATCCCGTCATCCAATCGTCGCATGGCGATCAGTTGATCGACGATTTCTCCCGCGCTCATGTGCCGGCGAAAACCCATCCAACCGGTCGCACAGAATTCGCAATCGACGGCACATCCGACCTGCGACGACAGACACACCGTGCGGCGGTCGTCATCCGGAATAAGGACGGCTTCGACTTTCTGTCCGTCAGAAAGTTCGAATAAAAGTTTTTGTGTGGCCTCCGTTTCGGATTCGTGCGATTTTTGAATCTTCCGGACCGTATTTTTTTGAATGATGGCGGCGGACGCAAGACGGTCCCTCAACTCGACGGACAGATCCGTCATCACGTCGAACGAAGCCGCTCCGCGCTGGTAGAGCCACCGAAAAACCTGTCGCCCGCGAAACTTTTTTTCTCCCAGGCGAACAAAAAAATCTTCCAGTTCCGGAAGACTCATGCCCATCAAATTCGTTTTCAGTTCCGTCATGGGCGGATAACTTACCGTACCCATCTTTCTGTTTCAACTTTTTTAAAACTTCGTTAGTATGACCCATGCGTCGATGGCTTATTTTCCTCGCTCTCATCGGATGTGCGTCGGTTGCCGACCCGCGAACACCGGAAGGGGCTCACGCCCGCGTTCATCAACTCCTTTCTGCAAACGATTATCGAACGTTGTACGGCATGCTGGCGGAGGGTGTAAAAAATGATTTTCAAAACTACATTGACTCGACTCGCCGGGCGGCCGATTTGATCCGGCAATCGTATCCCGACGGCATGAAGTATTCCGGACTGCAAAGCCTGACGCTTCCCCTTCCGCAATTTGCGTTACGCCTCGAAGATGTAGAGGGCGACATTCCTGTCGACAGTCTGTTCAGCATTTTTTGCCGTGGCATTTTACACGATGCGGACCTGCGAATGACCCCGCTGCGTTCGCTCGGTTTATCCGTGATGACGGTCGATCGCATATCGAGCGGCGAGGCGCGGGTACACACGCTCGGTCAAGATACCATTCTCTATCGTCTTGAATCCGACGGAGTGTGGCGAACAGAAGCTCTGTTTGGCAAACCGTTTCGAGAGATGGCCGATGTGAGCGCCGCCAACCTTACCGTCATTCGACAGAATATCCGGGTTTATGCCGACTCCGCCCGCTAAGCGGAGTTGAGTAAAATTAAACTAAAATTTCAATTCTTGATATTGGATCGCTCACGGACTATCTTTTTTTCTGATCCGCAACGGACTTTCGATTCACATAACCATGACACCACAAAATCTCGGCCGGTACGAAGTTACAGGGGTTCTGGGCCAGGGCGCCATGGGCATCGTCTACAAAGGCATCGACCCCAAAATCGGCCGCACGGTCGCCCTCAAAACGCTTCGCAGCAGTTCCAATTTCACGGATGCGCAATTCACGGAATTTAAACGACGATTTGCACAGGAAGCTCAATCGGCCGGCCGTCTCGCTCACCCCAATGTCGTAACGATCTACGACGTCGGCGAAGAAGGCGACATGTCGTTCATCGCGATGGAACTGGTCGAGGGACATGCATTGGATGACCTCATCGCCCAAAAGCACGCGTTTTCCGTGGACGACATCGTGCAGATCATGGTGCAGATATGCGAAGGACTTGCCTATGCCCATCGTCAGCAGGTCATTCATCGCGACATTAAACCGGCCAATATTATCATTGCGAATGACGGTACCGCGAAAATCATGGATTTCGGGATTGCGAAATTCGCATCGAGTACGGCCACACAGACCGGCATGGTCGTTGGTACGCCGAGCTATATGTCACCCGAACAAATCACCGGAAAAGCAATCGATCACCGTTCGGATATCTTTTCGCTCGGCGCCGTTTTTTATGAACTGCTGACCTGCGAAAAGGCATTTCCCGGGGACAACGTCACGACGGTCATGTATCGGGTCGTCCATGAAAATCCCACGCCGATCTCCGTGATCAACATGGCGGTACCGGCGCAATTCGGCATGATTGTTCAAAAAGCCATGGCCAAAAATCCGGCCGACCGTTATGCCACGGCGAGCGACATGGCACGTGATATCCAGGGGCATAAGACGCTGGCGACTCAGCAAATGGGAGCGACACAGGTCATGAGCGTTCCCGATCTGCAAGCCACGATGGTCATGCCTTCGGATAGCGCCGGCGCGACGGCGGTCCTATCAAAACCCGCGGTCGTGGCTCCAAAAAATCGTCGGTGGTTATGGATCGGCGGCTTCAGCCTCATCACCGTTCTGACAATTCTCTACTTCGTACTACATCCATTTTCCCGTGCAGAGCCGCGCCTAGCCAAGGGTACGGCTTCGCTGGACCTGACGCTAAATACGCTGGAGGGCGTTGTGTACCTTGACTCGGTATCTTTTGCCGTCGTCAATTCCCGAATCCGTATTCCCGAGATAAGCGCCGCGGAACACGATCTTTTGGTGACGCACGACGGGTATCTGCCCTACCGAACCAAACTGCTCTTTGCGGAGAACGAAACGAAATCGTTTTCCATTGACCTGCAGTTGTCCCCTCTTGTCATTCCCGAGGGCGTCGATACCGCTTACCTGAGCATTACGTCCGAACCGGACGTGGTCAAAGTGATGACGACGACGGGACGATTGATCGGGTATACCCCGCTGAACCGTATCCCGTATCCGGCTGGCAAACATTCCCTTGTGTTCAGCCGCCAGAATTACGTGAACCAGGTAATCGATGCCGACTTGAAGAAGTCCCGTGAAATTCGCTTGCGTCCGGTTCTTGATTACCGTAAAGGTCCCGTATCTGTGACCGCTCTGTCGCCTCCCGATGCGCAAATCCTGATCAATGAGGTTGCCTATCCCGTCGACCGCGGCGGTAAACTCGTCTACTTACCGGTCGGGAAACAATCCGTCGTGGTCCGGAAAAACGGATTCCGGACCGTCGAGAAAGAAATTGCCGTTACCGAAAAGGACACGGCATCGCTGGACGTACAGTTGGAACCCGTTTTCGGATCGATTCGAGTAACTTCAGACCCTGCCGGCGCCGACGTGATGTTGAACGGAAAAAAGATCGGACAAACGCCGTTGCTCGACTCCACATTTCCAGTGGGAAATCACGACATCCGCATCCAGAAGGGAAACCTCTATTCCATCAAACGCGTAACGGTCGATGAAAACAAAGAAACGTCGACGCACGCCAATTTACAGGCGTCGCTCGGCATCGTGAGGCTGCTTATCAATCCGTGGGCGAACGTTTACGTGAACGGTAAAAAATTAGGTGTTACTCCTCCATTGGACAATATCGAGCTCAAACCGGGTGAATATTCCGTCAAAATCGAAAACCCGGCCTTCAGTCCGGTCACGAAGAAAATCTCCGTCAAGGCCGGTGCAACGGTTACGGTGCAGCATGATTTTAAATAAACGTTCGCTTGCGGGAATGTTCATCCTGTTATCGTTGCTTCCGGCGTTCCTGTCGTGCAGCGGATCAACGACCGCTCGACTTGAGTCACCCGACCTGGATGGCGCCGTCGAACAGTACAAAGCACGTAACTATGATCAGGCGCTGTTATTGTTGTCCCGCGTGATTGAATACCGGGGAACGAAAACCGAAAAGCGCATCGAGGCCCTCAAACTGCGTGCGTTTATCTACGCATTACAGCAGCGGGAGGATGCCGCCCGTGAAGAGTTTCTGAAGGCCTTTGCCTTGAATCATGACTTTGCCCTCGACAAGGCAGAGATCGGTAATCCTTTCTGGACTCCGCCTTTCGAAGCGGCCCGTCGTCAGGCCGAGTTGTTGTACCTACCGCCCGCCGAATTGACCGCCCGTGCCATTAACGCGTATCTCAAGCGGGACTATACGACGGCCCTCGAACAATTTACCGCGGCGCTGAACGGCAAAAACATCACCAGCCGGGATAAACTGGCATGCTACAAATACACGGCATTCATCCATGCCCTTCATCATCGACCGAACGAAGCCCGCCAGGCTTTCCGCCGAGCATTCGACACCGATTCTCGTTTCTCGCTCGACAAAGGGGAATATGGCAACCCGTTGTGGACACCGTTGTTTGATGAAGTTCAAAAAAATTTGAAAAAATAACTTATGCCCTGCCTTGTCCAGCTCGACCGGAATAAACCGGCGCAACGATTTCCACTCCAGAAAACGGAGACCCGAATCGGCCGGCGTCCTGACAACGACATTCCGATTTCAAACATAATGATTTCAGGCCATCATGCGCATCTCATCCAATCCGGGACAATGTTTACGATCAAGGACCTCAACAGCACGAACGGGACCTTCGTCAATGGAAAGCGCATCTCGGATTGCGTGGAACTGTCTCACTACGATCAGATCAGCCTGGGCGGCGTCGAGTTTATTTTTCTTGTCGACGACGATGCAACCGTCAAGGTTCCCGACCGTCCGCCGACATCCCCGGAAACACCGGCGTTTCAACTGAAGAAAGACGCTTCCGTAATCACTAAAAAAGTCACGACGGATCAATTGTTGGAGTACTTTCAGAGCGTGCGAACCATGATACTGAATGAATCGACGGACAAGGCGGCCCTCGTCCTGCGGTTCACGGAATTGGAACGGATGTTTCACCTTCTTGGCGATCAGCTCAAGGAAACCGAACGCTTCCAGCAGCGGTTGCACACCCTCTACGAAGTCGGGAAAATTATTAATCTACTACTCGAAGAAGACGAACTGTTGCAGACCATCATCGATCTGGCACTGAAAGTGATGAAGGCCGATTGCGGGTTCATCATGCTCTACGACGATGAACAAAACCTGGTTCCGCGCATTGCACGGAAAATGGAGGCGGATGAATTCAGTTCGGCGACGTCGACGTTTAGTACGACGATTGCCAATCAGGTGGCTAGTTCCGGGAAAAGCATTTTGACCTCCGACGCGCAAAGCGACGAGCGTTTCCAGACCGGGGCCAGCATCATTTCCCACCACATCCGTTCCGTTATCTGCGCTCCGCTCCGGAACAAAGACCAAAAGACGATCGGGGTTCTGTATGTCGGGTCCAACGTGCTGACAAACATTTTTTCGAGCAATGACGTCGAGCTTTTGGAAGCGTTTGCCAACCATGCCGCCATTTCCATTGAAAATGCAAAACTTTACGAGGAGCGGCGCCGACGAGAACATTTGAAAAGCGCCCTGGAGCGGTACGTCTCCAAACAAATCGCCGAGCGGATCATTTCGAATGACGCGACGGGTAACATCCGTTTTGTCCCGGAAAAACGCGAAGTGACCGTGGTATTTTCGGATATCCGCGGTTTTACGACTCTGGCGGAGAGACTATCGCCGGAAGACATGGTCGAAATCCTCAACCGGTATTTTACAAAAATGATCGATGTGATCTTCCGGTATGGCGGCACACTGGACAAGTTTATGGGCGACAGTATCATGGCCCTTTTTGGCGCGCCGGAGTCGACGGGTCAGGACGCCATTCATGCCGTCCAGGCGGCCGTCGAGATGCAAAATACGGCCAGACAGTTTAACGAAGAACAGGCGGCGCTGGGAAAACCGCAGATCACGGTCGGCATCGGGATCAATACCGGTCCGGTGGTCGTCGGAAATATCGGTTCCGATCAACGTATGGAGTACAGCGCCATTGGCGACGACGTCAATCTGGCGTCACGATTACAGGGAATTGCGCGAGGCTGGCAAATTTTGATTTCCAAAGCAACGTACGACAAAGTCAAAAAACACGTCAACACCAACCGGCTTGAACCGATCACGGTCAAAGGAAAGACCAAACCGGTTGAGATTTACGAGATCGTATACGAATCACCCGTTTCATGAAGGAAACGTCATGTCACTCGATCATTTAATACACGATTGGAATGAAGAAACTCGCGTCGAGGCACGCCCGGCGCACGAGTTTGAACTGAACGACGAAACGCTGCGTGACGGTTTGCAGTCGCCGTCCGTGCATACCCCTACGATCGAACAGAAAGTCGAAATCCTGCATCTGATCGATGGGTTGGGTATTCAGGCCGCCGACATCGGGTTGCCCGGCGCCGGACCGCATGTCCTGGACGATGTCGTGCGTCTGGCCACGGAAATCGCCAAACACAACATGCGTGTCAAACCCAATTGTGCCGCGCGAACGGTTCGGGCCGATATCAATCCGATCATCGAAGCCTCACAACGCGCCGGGATTCCCATCCAAGCCTGTACTTTTATCGGTTCGAGTCCGATACGCCAGTACGCGGAGGGATGGACGATCGATACGCTTCTGCGGTTTACCGAAGAGGCGGTGTCGTACGCCGTTAAAAACAGCCTCGACGTCATGTTCGTCACCGAGGATACCACACGCGCGCATCCGGAGGACATCCGGCGGCTTTATCAAACGGCCATCCGCTCGGGAGCCCGCCGCGTTTGTTTATCCGATACCGTCGGACATGCCACACCGGAAGGCGCCGCCAATCTCGTGCGATACATCAAAACGGTGATCGCTGAAACGGGTGAAGACGTGAAGATC
The DNA here is from genome assembly GCA_964478735.1 of uncultured Bacteroidota bacterium. Taxonomy (GTDB): domain Bacteria; phylum CLD3; class CLD3; order SB21; family SB21; genus CAYZJB01. Next base: position 57,361 of record CAYZJB010000007.1, read on the forward strand.
GATTGGCATGGCCACAATGATCGCGGGCTCGGCGTTGCCAATGCCCTGTCCGCACTCGTAGCCGGCGCCCATCGAATTCACGGCACGGCCATCGGTGTCGGCGAACGCGTGGGGAATGTGCCGATGGACATTCTCATGGTCAACCTGAAGCTGAAAGGATGGATCTCGCAAGACCTCCGGCTGCTTCGCGACTATTGCAATAAAGTCTCGACCTATACGAGCGTGCCGGTACCTGCCAATTATCCGGTGTTCGGACACGATGCGTTCCGCACTGGTACGGGTGTACATGCCGCGGCCATTTTGAAGTCGTTGAACAAAGGGGATATGGAACTTGTCGACCGCGTCTATTCGTCCGTTCCGGCGCAGATGTTTGGCCTCGAGCAGCTCGTTGAGGTGGGACCGATGAGCGGCGAATCCAACGTCATTTACTGGCTGACCCGTCACAACATCCCGCCTCAGGACGCCCTGGTGAAGAAAATTTTTCGAAAGGCCAAAGAATCAACGACGGTTTTGACCGACGAGGAAATTCTCTCACTCTGCAATTGATGAAATCCAGCTTCTTTGCCGCTATTTTTTTACTGGCCTTAACGGCACAGGCGCAGGAGGACGTACGAAGCTGGATCTTTTTCATAGACAAGCCTGTTTCGTTGTCCAAAGCGCGGGATATTTCCGAACGTTCGTACGAACGAAGACGGCGTCAGAACCCGGCTCACTTGACGGACAGTCTCGACCAGCCGGTTCATTCCGCCTACGTTAGACGTTTGCTGGAAATGGGGATCTCCATTCACAATGAATCACGGTGGCTGAATGCGGTCACGGCCACGCTGTCGCAGGCCGAAATGAACCGCATTCGCTCGCTGCCTTTTGTTTTCTCTGTTCGGCCTGTAAATAAAGGCCGACACGATCGAACCTTTGTATCGGAAAAGAACGAATTACAAAACGAGACTTTTTCCATCGATTACGGACCATCGCTTCGACAACACAGCATGGTCAATACACCGGCCGTCCATGCCCTGGGATATTCCGGGAAGGGGGTTCGCATCGGCGTAATCGATACGGGATTTGAACTGGCTCATCCGGCATTACAGAACCTGAGCGTGGTAGCGGACAGCGATTTTGTCGACAACGACGGCAATGTGTCGGAATGCCCGGTCGGCGATAAGGGTTGTTTCAGCCACGGAACAGCCGTTCTATCCGTCATCGGAAGCTATCTTGAAGGGAATATCGTCGGAAGCGCTTACGGGGCCGACTATTTACTGGCCCGCACGGAAAGCGACGACGGAATCGGCGAAACGGCTGAAGAAGACAACTGGATCGCGGCTCTGGAATGGCTGGAACGGTCCGGCGCTGACATTGTCACCAGCAGCATCAGCTTTTTCGATGAGTTTTCCGGTACCAACGATGATTACACGTTGAACGATCTGGACGGAAAAACAGCTTTGACCACCATCGCGACCAATATTGCGTTCGACAAAGGCGTACTTGTGTTCAACTCGTCCGGCAATCTTGGTGAACGGGGCAGCGGTTACCTTGGCACACCGTCGGATGGAAAAAAAATGATAGCCGTCGGAGCCGTGTATGGAGACAGTACGGCAGCGGACTTCAGTTCTCGCGGACCGACGCAGGACGGACGCACAAAGCCGGACATCGCGGCGCTGGGTGTCCAAGTTCGTGTCGCTTCCAGTTTTGATAGTTATCAAAACCTTGGCGGAACCTCGTTGTCTACTCCGATGGTTGCCGGCATTGCGGCCCTCGCACTGGAGGCTAACCCCGGTTGGCCGGTCCGACGACTTTACGATGCCATTCGGCAAAGCGGGCACCGTGCCGATCATCCGGACCCCACGATCGGCCGCGGCGTTCCCAATGCATTGAAAGCGATTTTTTACGACCCGGACTTGCCCTCGGCGTCGCCTGTCGTCGGCGTGACAAGTTTTCCCAATCCCGCAAACACGACGGTCAACATTCGTTTTCGCGCTCTTGAAGCCGGCACATACTCGATATCGATTTATAATGCCCTGGGAGAAAAAGTCACTACGTTACGCAGCGGTCAAGGCGTTTCACGTAATGAAGAAGTGACCGTCGTTTGGAATGGTACGAACGATAACGGAAGACCGGTCGCATCCGGACTTTATATGTACCGCATCACACTTAATGGCAGCGCCATCAGCCGGAAGCTCCTGCTGGTGAAATAAACTTTCATTTGGCCGCACGCACTTTTTCGACACTGGAACGCACCGCCTCGACGATCAGCGGAATGTCGTCGCTCAGAGTCGATCGTCCCATGGTCATTCGTACTGCTCCGCGTGCAATCGTCGCATCGATCCCCATCGCATTGAGCACATGAGAAGTCGAAACGCTTCCCGACGTACAAGCGGAGCCCGTGGAAACGGCGATTCCGGCAAGATCAAGGTGGATCAGCATTTCATCCCCCATCACCCCTTCGATCGATACGTTGAGGTGACCGGGAAGCCGTTTGTCAGGATGGCCATTCAAATGGCATCCGGAAATGGTTGATGATATCTCTTCCCAGAGACGCTGCCGCAGTTGAGTCAAACGCTGTGACTCGGTTTCCATGACCTCGTGACACAGTTCCGCTGCTTTTGCAAAACCGACGATTCCGGCGAGGTTTTCCGTTCCCGCGCGTTGTCCCCTTTCCTGGGAACCGCCGTACAAAATCGGTATCGGTTTGATCCCGCGGCGGATATACAGGGCACCGGCGCCCTTGGGTCCGTACAGTTTGTGTGCCGACATGGACACCAGATCGATGTTAAACTCACCGACGTGAATGGGCAATTTACCGTAACTCTGCACAGCGTCCGTGTGGAAAAGAATGTGACGTTCCCTGGCCATCCGACCTATTTCTGCGATCGGGTTCACCGTCCCGACTTCGTTATTAACATGCATGACGGAGATGAGAATCGTATCGGGACGGATTAACTCACGAATCACCTCCGGATGGATCATACCGAACGAATCGCTTTTGGCATAGGAAATCTCGAATCCCTGCTGCGCCAGGTAGTCCATCGTATGGAGCACCGCATGGTGCTCCAGATGATTGGTGATGATATGCTTCCCTTTGTCTGATAAAGCTTCGGCAATTCCCCGGATCGCAAGGTTATCGGCTTCCGACCCCCCGCTGGTAAAGTAAATTTCACCGGGCGAGCAGCCCAATGTTTTGGCAATTGTTTCTCGGGCAGCTTCCAGTGCTACTTTAGCCGGACGTCCGAATCCATGTAGACTGGAGGGGTTTCCGAATTCCTGTGTTAGAAACGGCATCATGGCATCCAGAACCCTCGAATCCAGTGGGGTTGTCGCGCTATGGTCGAGATAGATCTTTTTCATGGTCGCTCCTAAAAATCCGATGCGATAATATGAAAAACAGGAGATGATGTCAATGTAACGAGCGTAGAATTTAACAAGCGGATTTGGCATAGCGTGTCCAGGATGTAAACCCAATTTCCGAAAAGATTCTGGTAAAAAATGACGGCGTCGAATATATTGTCGGCGGAATTGATTATCCGCGATTGAAAATGAAAAAAGCTTACATCTTACCAAGCTGCAAAACTTGCCGGAAAATCCTGCAGGAACTGTCCCTCGACCATACCTGGCAAATCCGGGATATCAAAACGAATCGGGTGACAGAAAAAGAGCTTGCCGAACTCCACCAACTCGCGGGATCGTACGACGCTTTGTTTTCAAAACGTTCAATGAAATATCGGGAATGGAATCTGGCGTCCAAAAAGCTATCTGAAAAAGATAAGCATGACCTTATTCTCAGAGAATACACTTTTCTCAAGCGCCCAATCTTCGTCTACGGCAATAATATCTTCATCGGCTCCGCCAAGGCGAACGTCGATCTGTTAAAAAGAAAACTCGCATGACGATTCGGATTGGAATTCTAACGGTCAGTGACCGGGCCAGTGCGGGACTTTATGACGACATTTCCGGAGAAGCGATTCGTTCCGCGCTCACGGAATACCTTTCCTCACCGTGGGAAGCCGTGTACCGCATCATTCCCGACGATCAAAATGTGATTGAAGACGAGTTGCGCCGTATGGCTGACGTTGAAAACTGTTGCCTGATCGTCACGACGGGCGGGACGGGACCGGCGATCCGCGACGTAACGCCGGAAGCAACGGAAGCGGTGTGCGAAAAAATGCTTCACGGTTTCGGTGAACGGATGCGAAGCGTCTCACTCCAGTTTGTGCCTACCGCCATTTTATCAAGGCAAACGGCCGGTATCCGTGGGAAATCCTTGATCATCAATCTACCGGGTAAACCGAAGTCGATCCGGCAATGCCTCGATGCCGTTTTTCCGGCTGTGCCTTATTGTATCGACCTGATTGGCGGTCCGTATCTGGAGTGTAATGAGGAGAGAGTAAAAGCTTTTCGCCCGGCTCAGAAATAGCCCTTCAGGCCCATCGACAGCGAAAAACGTTTGAGAGTCAGCAATCCCTCGAGGTTATTGGTTGCCACGTCAAAGCGGATATGCGTCCAGTAGAATCCAACTCCGCCGGACCAGTTAAAACCGCGGTTGTCCCCGCCGATTGAGAAACCGGAGCGCCAGGCAATTCGGTACTGGGGCCGGTATTCCATACCGATGGCCGCGCGGGGTGTGCTCTCCCCTTTCACATCGTTAATAAAATACTCGATGTCCCCCGCAAGCAACAGTTCCGCACCGGCACGATATCCCACTCCCGCACGAACAATCGATGGTAACGATCGGGTAAATGATTTTCCCTTTGTCACCGTGTCTTCGGTTTCAAGGTCGTCTTCGAGATTGATGATCCCGTCTGTTGCGACCGTATAACTGCCCTGAGAACGTTTTGTCTTTTTCGTCCATGAAATGCCGCTGAAAAGATTGTGAAGCGTGAGCCCCGCACTCCACTTTTCATCGATTTCCGCAAGGAGCCCGACATCGAAACTTGCACCACCGCCTCCCTGCGATTCCAGAATGTCGTAGGCACCGGATGAAATGAGACTGTCGGATTGCTGGATTCGTGCATCAAGGCGTCTCGAGTGAACATGCGTAAGGCCGCTATAGTAACGCAGCGTGCCGCCGATGGATAGATCGTGCCAGGCCAGCGGTATCCATTTTTTAAGTGACTGCCCCGCACTGAGACCGGTCGAAAAAAGTACGTCGCCTTGTACATTTCCGTTCGGCGTGACCGTTTTCTCTCCCACTACAAAATCGTTGAGCAGAACGTCAACCATTTCTCTCGGAATTTCCGAGTTGCCGGTGCTCGAAAACGTAAAGTCGACACTCATCTGCTTAAATTGAACGCTCAGAGCCCTAGCCGCTGCATCGCCGGTCGCGGCAAACCGATCCTCACCCTTAAAAAGCTTCAGGATGTCCTTTTTATCCTCTTCATCCCAGACACCGCCATTGTACTTGTTATACTGAGGAATACTGAAAATATTATTACCGACGCGAAACCCGAAAGAAGCAAAATTAATCACCCATTTACCGGGATTACGAGATGCAATTCCGAGCGCTGCGGGATTCCAAAGACCCGCTTCCGTATTCTCCGCGACAGCTACCTGCGCACGAGCCATTCCGACCGCGCGGGCATCCTCCTCGCCTCCGGCAATCCCTTTGAAGGCACATAAAAGACTCACCAGAAGAACAATCACCGTACGCATATCAGTCCCTCAACGCTTCATCGACTAGAAGTTCCAACTCAATATGGCTTACGATCCGTGCAAAATCATTCGACGTCACGCGCACGACGCCATTCGTTGTCAGCAGTTGTACCTGCAATCCCCGATATTTCTTCCGGAAGGTTTCCGTTTTAAAGAGTTTATTAAATGAGCTATCCGGTAACACATAGTCCAGATCGACCACATTGGGTTGGATGACGACCCCGGAGACATTGGTCTGGCCCTTGTCGATAATAATCGCCGAAGAATCCGGAAACAAAAACGTCGTGTCCGGTTTGAGGACCGTATAGAACGAATCTTCGTTGGCGATGTTATTCACTAAGAATCGGACCGCAATGGGAACCGGAAACGCGTTCGTTACCGTACCGCGGATCCTAAACTGTTTGATGTTATCGCGGAAGAGATCCTCGATATCCTGGCTGAGATCCAGTTCATTCGGCTTGGATCGGATAATGTTACGTGTCGGTGCATTCGGTAGGCTAAATACCAATGGTGCCCTCAGGAAAACTCTGAAGGACAGCGAGTCTTCTTTAACAATGGCGCCGCGCGTCACATTATCTCCCACCGTTGCGGTACCGCTCAGTTTGATTGAATCGGGCAGCAGGCTCACCACGGCCGCTACGTCGGCATATTGTGAAATGGGTGTTCGTATGGTATCCCGTTGAACCGTTCCGCCGGTATACGGTCTCAGATTTCCGGTCAACGTCGTGCTCCGGCTGGCTCCGGATTTCTTTTTGCCGGTAATCAAAATATCCAGGACCGTCGGGAATGGAATGCGGTGTTCCGCGTAGACCTCAAAATACGCCTGTGAGAGATTGATGGTATCGATTTTACCTATGTCGAGGGTCTCCGATCGTTCGTCCAGCGTCAATTCTTCCTGAGTGATCAATCCACTGAGCCGGTTGAAAAAGAGAGTATCGAGTGTCACGTTAGCCTTCACGCCGGCACCGTTGCTGATCGTATTCGACGGACTCGCCGACGTTTGACTGACGAGTGAATAGCTGTAGCCGAAATGTTGATTGCCAATCGCGCTCGGTTTCGGTCTCACCTGCCAGCCGTCTAAGATCACAGTATCGCGGGCGACGCTATTGCTTCCGGCCGGAACATTGACCACCCGTGTCAGAGGGTTTCCGGATGGATCGATGAAATCCGGCGACACAAACGTTACGACGGATGCCACCGGCAAGTTGATATTGCTGAATGTCATAAACATTCGTCCCTCTGCAATATATCCGGTATCGATTACACTATTGGAGGATGAGCGAACGGAGTCGACTTTATCAAGCGTTTGCGACGGAAACGTGCCCGTAACGCTCGAATTTTTTACGTCAAAAACAACTTTGACCGTAACCGCACGGTTCGTATCGATAGTACTTACGATCACACCATTCGATCCCGTCGAACCGCCTCTGACTCGGACAAGCACCGGAGTCGTAATGGTTGCCCCTCCGCTGAATGGTGCTGAAATCATACGAGTAACCGCTTGTCCCGTCGTCAACGGCCCCGTATAGAAGCTATCAAGACGAACATTGTTGAAACGATAAACGGTTACGTGCAGTGAATCACGGGTTTGTGTATTATTGGTCACCACAATTCGCATGGAACCGGAATCGACCGTCATCGAATTAAAATTTGAAAACGAGATGCTCCGTTGCGTGGTGGGTATATTGAAGGAAGGAATAACGGCGTTTTTACCGTGTAATGTATCGACGGCGGTCGGAGCCAGGCTACCCAGCTGAAATGTGGCTGTGCTGGAATCTCGAAGGCGAATATTGTTATTAAAAACCGCCGTTGTCGAATCGACAATCGGGTCTTCTGCCAGATCTTCGTCGACGTTGAACTTCTCAAAGTCGGAAATAGCGAGAATGACGGAGTCCTGAACGATCTCAAGGGCCAGCGAATCGTTGTCCTTGACAAGTTCTTCCTGAAGGTCCGAAATCCCGAAAAGGTTGTTTGCAAGCGGAACTGTAATTCGCGTCGTAAAATCCGGCTCTTTCGGAACCTCGCACGCCACCATCAGGATGGCGATTAGCCACGGAAGCAGTCTCATCATCCACCGTTATCGTGTCAATGAATGGTCTGAAATACGACCCAATCTAACCTAAAACGTCCGCCAAAGCAAACAGTCAGTTTCTCGTAGCCTCCTGTTTCCATTGGTCAAGGACGTCAAGAAAAGCGGAAACGACGTGCGGATGAAAGTGCGTTCCGGAACATTTCCGAAATTCGCCTTGCGCCTCGTCGATCGTATAAGTCCGGTTATACCCTCGGGCCGTCGTCATGGCATCATAACTGTCGGCCACCGCAACGATGCAGGCAAGCAGGTTGATGGCATCTCCCTTGAGCCCTTGCGGATAACCGCTCCCGTCCCATCGTTCATGGTGTTGGTGAACAATGTCCACGACCGATCCCAGGAATTTGATCGGCTTCAGTATTTTATACCCGATTTCCGGATGGCGTCGCATTTCTCTCCACTCCGAGTCGCTCAACTGGTCCACACGTTTGAGGCTCGAAATTTCCATCACGAGCTTTCCGATATCGTGGAGCAAGGCGCCCTGTGCGAGCGATTCCATTTGTACCGCGGTCAGTCCCATCCGTTTCCCAATCGCCAGACTGTAGCGTTTCACACGAGCCGAATGGCCTGCCGTATACGTGTGCTTTTCTTCGACCGCTCTCAGAAATGAAGCGATGATACTCATGTAGGCGTCTTGCATGGCATGAGTTTGCTTTTCGAGAAGCCGGTTCTTCATCTCCAGTTCTTCAACGTGCTGTTGAAGCTGATGGACCAGTCGCTCGCTGTATTGCCGGAAATGCTGCGGTTCGTCCGTGGTATCGATCGTATCACGATACCCATGAAGATAATGTAAAATTTGCTCGGGGAATCTCGATACGTTGATCGGTTTACTGATATACCCGTCGCACCCGGCAACCAGGGAACGCTCACGGGCTCCCTCACCCAGATGTGCGGTGATCGCGACGATGGGAATATGGCGACACGAGGGAATCGACTTGATGCGGGTGGCACAGGCGTGTCCATCCAGCAGCGGAAGGTTGATATCCATCAGGATGATGTCCGGCTGCAGTTGTTCGGCCATACGCACGCCTTCGAGGCCGTCTTTGGCTTCTGACAGTTCACATCCGAACGGTTGCAGAACGCGCCGCACGAGAAGCCGATTCATGTCATTGTCTTCGACGTAAAGGATTCGAACGTTTTGAAGGAGGGAGGCGGTTACAGTCGCACCGGACGACTGTTCGGATTCCACATCACGAGCCATATACAGTTATACAAGATTCTGTCATAAAGATCAATTTTACCAGGCGATCAATCGGTGATGAGCCGGATACTTGACGGCAGAATTTCAATTTCAATATGTCGGGCCGCTATTGCGAGGACTTCTCCGTCGGCATGGATGGGCAGGCCGTCGTCCGATTCGACGACGATCTTTCGGGTCCTGAAATAATGGACCCCGCTTCGACCGATGTGCGATCCGTTCATCGTCCGCACCATGTCCATAAGCATTCGAGCCCGACCTCGCGAATCGATGCAACATACGTCCAGGGCGCCGTCATCGATCCTGGCCATCGGAGTAAGACGAAACCCGCCTCCGGCGCACACGCCGTTTCCCACGGTCAACATCAGCAGCCTGGTCGAGCGTTCAGTCTCGTCAAATCGGTATGCCACAAACGGATGACGGTACTTGAAGATCGATTTGAGCGCCGCCACCATATAGATGGCCATTCCCCATAAATACCGAATCTTCAGGCTCTCGAGATTGACGAAGGCATCGAATCCGATGCCGACGTTATTATCGAAAAATCGGGAATGCTTGTGGTCCACAACGATCCGGGCAACGTCGATCGCTTTCCATGAGTTACGCTGAACGATCGCCATGGCTTTTTCGAAGTCGTGGGGAATACCGGCCGCCTTGATAAAATCATTTCCGGTACCCATCGGTAGGATGCCCAGAGCCGGTCGCTGCGACTGCGGAAGCTGCATCAATCCGTTGATCGTCTCGTGGATCGTCCCATCGCCGCCGGCGGCAATCAGCGTGGGATAATGGTCGCCCCTCTCCAGCACGATCGACGTCGCGTCGCCCGGTTTCATGGTCTGAACCACGTCGACGTCGATTCCGGCCGACCGAAGCCGTTGTACAACGGCCGGAATATGACGTTCCGTTCGACCGCGGTTAGACGCAGGATTAATAATCAGCAGGTGGGACGCCATGAATGTGGCGTGCCTTTAGACGAGCGCGATGCAGTCGATCTCCACCAATACATCTTTGGGGAGACGAGCCACTTCGACCGTTGAACGCGCGGGGGCCTGATGTCCGACGTATTCGGCATAAACCGCGTTCATCGCCGGAAAGTCACTCATGTTTTTAAGATAAACGGTGGTCTTCACAACGTGGTCAAACGTCGCGTCGGCGGCCGCAAGAATCGCTTGAAGATTCTGCATGACACGATGCGTCTGCTCCGCTATTCCACCCGGAACGATGTTACCCGTGGCCGGATCGATGGCGATCTGACCGGACGTGAACAAAAACTTGCCGGACGCTACAATGGCCTGGTTGTATGGACCGATGGGCGCCGGCGCAAGAGGAATATTGACAATTTTGCGTTCCATGAATTTCACTCCTTGATACGGGATGTCACCGGCGACGGCGCCGATTCGACTTTACATATCCTTGAATTGAGCGTCCTGAATGTCCTCCTGCCTGAAAGAAGCATTTTTGACTTCTTTGGAACCGTCTCTCGACGTCGGACCGGTTCTACGCCCACCGCCAAAAAAATAACGCCGCAACACGCTGATCGCGATGAACGCCAGCAGGGTGATAAGGAAATACCGAAAAATCATCGTACTCGTTTATGAAAATTGATTTAGAAAACGAATGTCGTTTTCAAAAAATGTCCTCAGATCGTTCACGTCGTACCGAAGCATGGCGATTCGATCCACGCCCATGCCGAATGCATATCCGGTATATTTGCCGTCTTCATATCCAGCATGACGAAAGAGGTTCGGATGAACCATCCCCGATCCCATGATTTCGATCCAGCCGGTCTGCTTACACACGCGGCACCCGCGGCCTTTGCAGAAAAAGCAATTCATGTCGACTTCGGCGCTGGGTTCGGTGAATGAAAAGAACGAAGGACGAAACCGCGTTTTGATGTCGCTGCCGAACATCCTGTGTACGAATGCCCCGATGGTCCCTTTGAGATCCGCAAACGTCACGTTTTCATCCACCACGAGGCCCTCGACCTGATGAAAAAAAGGCATGTGAGTCGCATCCGGAGTGTCTTTGCGGTAGACCCTGCCGGGACAGATCATCCGGATGGGCGGTTTCTGCTTTTCCATCATCCGTGCCTGCACCGGTGACGTGTGCGTCCGCAAGACGACGTTATCGTCGATGAAAAACGTATCCTGCATATCTCGCGCCGGGTGATCTTTGGGAATATTGACGGCTTCGAAATTATAATAATCCAGTTCCACTTCAGGGCCGTCGGCGATGGAGAAACCCATACTTAAAAAAATGGATTTGATTTCATCCATTGTACGAGTCAACGGATGGCGGTGACCGATGAAGCGCATTCGTGCCGGCAACGTACAGTCCCGGATCGACAAATCGGCCCTTGCCGTTGCAAGAACGAGATGTTTGGTTTCGTCAAGGCGATCCTCGATCAGGCGTTTGATCTCATTCAGTGATTTGCCGAACTGTGGTTTTTGCTCCTTTGGCAAATCTTTCAGTTTAGCCGTCGCTTCGGTAATGAGGCCGTGCCGTCCAAGATAGCGGGCGTGAAGCTTTTCCCAGCGCTGACGATCCATCGGTTCGGCATCGACATCGGCCAGGAATGATTCTTTAATGGTCTGCAATTCCATGCAATATTAAAAACGAACGAGCCGAGAAGAAAGTAAGCGTTTCCTTCGGCTCGTGTCAATACTCGGCGAACCCGTACTCATTGCGCCTGCTTGGCAATTTCGATCAATTTATCGAACGCGGGTTTGTCGTGAATCGCAAGCTCGGACAAAGCCTTGCGATTGATACTGACCTGCTGCTTTTTGAGTCCGGCAATGAAGCGGGAATAGCTCAACCCGTGTTCACGAACGGCCGCGTTGATCCGGACAATCCAGAGCGAACGGAAGTTACGTTTGTTATGCTTGCGATGAACGGTCGCGTAGGCCATGCCTTTTTCCACCGTCTCGATCGCGTTGCGAAGTACGTTTTTTCGATTTCCAAAATTCCCCTTGGCCAGCTTCATGACCTTTTTGCGCCGGGCTTTGGATGCCGGGTTATTGGTTGCGCGCGGCATGGGACGTCTCCTTTAGTTTCGTTTTCAAGTTTGAATTACCGAAGGCCCAGCAGAGTCTTCATACGGTTGGAATCGCTGTCATCGACATGTTTCAAACCGGAGAGATGACGCTTGCGTTTGTTCGACTTGCTGGAGAGCAGGTGACGGGCGGTAGACTTCTTTCTGAGCAGCTTGCCTTTTCCCGTCACGTGGAAGCGTTTTTTCGCCCCACTGTTGGTTTTCATTTTGGGCATAGAAATACTCCTTTCTTATTTTTTAACAAAAATCATCACCATGTTACGGCCTTCGAATTTCATTTCGCTGTCCAGTTTCGCGTGTTCGTGAAGATCTAGAACCAGGCGTTCAGCGAGTTCGATGCCGAATTCCTTATTAGCTATTTCGCGGCCCTTGTACACGATCAGCACTTTCACTTTGTAACCTTCTTCTATAAAGCGGATCGCGTGCTTGAGTTTGAACTGATAGTCGTGATCATCGGTACGAGGACGGAAGCGCAGTTCCTTGACTTCGCCCACGTGCGTGTGTTTTTTGCGCGCATCTTTTTCTTTTTTCTGCAACTCGTACCGGTATTTCCCATAATCCAGGATTTTGCATACCGGCGGTTCCGCATTCGGAACGATTTCCAGCAAATCCAGGTTTTCTTCGCGTGCCATCCGGAGCGCGGAAAACGTTTCGACGATGCCGACCTGTTCCCCTTTGGAACTGATCAGGCGAACCTTTGGAACGCGGATTTGCTCGTTAATCCGGATTTGTAATTCTTTAGCGATGGTAGCCTCCTGTGTGGGTTAGTCGAGTGATTTGGAAATAATTTTATCGAGAACGGTTTCGATAAAAGTGTCCAGGGCCATGCTGCCCTGATCCCCTCGGCCGTGGCGCCGCACGGAAACGGTTTGCATTTCCACTTCTTTGTCACCAATGACAAGGATGTAAGGAACTTTTTTGACTTCCGCTTCCCGGATCTTATAGCTTATTTTTTCATTTCGGTCATCGACATGGACACGAACGCCGTTTTGGCGAAGACGCTCGGCCAACCGCTGCGCGTACGGCTGGTGTCCTTCGCCGATCGTTAGCAGGGATACCTGGACGGGAGACAACCAGACCGGAAAATTACCGGCGAAGTGTTCGATCAAAATTCCTATAAAACGCTCCAACGAACCGAACGGCGCCCGGTGGATCATGATCGGCCTGTGTTTCTGGCCGTCTGTACCGGTGTACTCGAGTTTGAACCGTTCCGGCAGTACATAATCCAGTTGCACCGTACCCAGCTGCCACGTCCGTCCCAGCACGTCTTTGATCATAAAATCGATTTTTGGTCCGTAAAATGCAGCCTCACCGATTCCGATAAAATAATTCAGATTCATTTTATCCGCGGTTTCCTGCAGATCCTTTTGGGCCCTCTCCCAGAGTTGCAGATCGCCGCCGTATTTTTCAGTTTTGTCGTCGCGGAATGAAAGTCGCGTACGAAAGTCTTTGAAGCCCAGGGTATTGAACACATGCTGAATCAGACCGATCACACGGCACATTTCCTCCACCACCTGGTCGTCTCGTACGAATAAATGAGAATCGTCGACGGTAAAACTCCGTACCCGCGTCAGACCGGTCAACTCGCCAGATTGTTCATACCGGTACACGGTACCGAATTCAGCCAGCCGCAACGGCAACTCTCGATAACTGCGCGGCCGGGACGCATAAATCTGGATATGATGCGGGCAATTCATCGGTTTGAGTAAAAATTGCTCGCCGTCCTCCATTGTAATTGGTGCGAACTGGCTTTCTTTGTAATATGGATAGTGCCCTGACGTTTTGTATAAATCGATATTGCCGATGTGGGGCGTGACGACGGGGAAATATCCCTGCTTGACCTGTTCATCGCGCAAAAATTCAACAAGCGTCTCCCGCAGAATGGTGCCGTTGGGCAACCACAGCGGTAAGCCTCCCCCAACTTTGGGCGTCAGATAAAACAACTCGAGTTCCTGCCCGAGCCGTCGATGGTCTCGTTTCTTTGCCTCCTCGAGCATGTGCAGATATTCGTCCAACTGCTTCTTGCTGGGAAAACTGATTCCCCGAAGCCGTTGAAGCTGCACGCTATTTTCATCACCTTTATAAAAGGCCCCGGCAACCGACATGATCTTGAATGCCCTGATCATACCGATTCGCGGCAGATGTGGGCCCCGGCAGAGATCGACAAACTCTCCCTGCGAATACGTGCTGATGACGTCGCCTTCCGGTACGCTGTCGATGATCGGTAATTTGAACTCTTCACCTTTTTTCTGAAACAGCGTACGGGCCTCTTCGCGTGACATTTCCATCCGTTGGGTCGTGTAATCTTCTTTCAGAATTTTCGTGACTTCCGCTTCGATTTTGGCAAAATCGTCCTGACTGATCGGATGTGGAAACAGAATATCGTAAAAGAATCCCGCTTCCGTTGGTGGACCGTCTTCCAATTTGGCTTCCGGCCACAAACGTTTCACGGCCTGGGCCATAACGTGGGTCGAGGTATGCCAGAAAACCTCCATTCCTTCTGCCGTATCCGTTGTGTACAGTTTCAGTGTCACGTCCGATTGCAACGGCGTCGTGAGGTCGATCATTGTGCCGTTCACTTCTGCAACGGTACACTTTTCGGCCAGATTTCTGCTGATGGAAGCGGCGATCTGGAGCGGCGTGACGCCGGAGGAAAATATTTTGGTAGACTTGTCGGGAAACGTTACTCGAATGTCAGACAATATAAACCACCTAAGTATTTGTCAACCTGCGGCCTAGTAGTTTCCGCAGGTAAGTTAGGTATGCCTTTTGGCATTTGTTTTGGTCTTCCGACCTGTGGAGACAAGGGGGGTCGAACCCCTGACCTCAAGACTGCCAGCCTTGCGCTCTCCCAACTGAGCTATGTCCCCAAAAATGTTCGGGAATGTAGACGGCTTGACCCCTAAATGCAAGTTTTTTCTGTCCTCTTATGTTACCGAAAACGAAAACGCCAGCTCACGCTGGCCTTGAGGCGACGGACAGAGTCGAACTGTCGAATGGGGCTTTTGCAGAGCCCTGCCTTACCACTTGGCTACGTCGCCGATGGTGGACTCGACTGGGATCGAACCAGTGACCTCTACGATGTCAACGTAGCGCTCTAACCAAGCTGAGCTACGAGTCCATTTTGATCGTGCTCGGAGCCGGAATCGAACCGGCACGGATCTTTGGGATCCTCAGGATTTTAAGTCCTGTGCGTCTACCAATTCCGCCATCCGAGCCGCTCGTCCCGTATATTGCAACCCGGATAATAGAAATGACCAGTACCCATCGGATACTGGTCATTCTTGTCTACTTAATCAGTAGATCCATCTGGATTACACGGCAAAGAGCGAGAGACGAGATTCGAACTCGCGACATCAACCTTGGCAAGGTTGCACTCTACCAACTGAGCTACTCTCGCTTGTAAAATCAATAATTATATAAACTTACAAAGAACGATCTACTTAGATGAACCCACCTTTTTGTGGGAAATCAATATAGGTAAACTCAAAGTACTTGTCAAGACTATTCAAC
>CAYZJB010000008.1:0-48232 GCA_964478735.1 uncultured Bacteroidota bacterium
TTTTGTCTTTTTTATGTCTTTCTATAATTTGATTTGAACTTCTAACGCTACATGCGAGCCTTAATCGTCGGTAAAAGAAAAATTCAGGATTTGCAAACTGACCTTGCGAATGTGTTCAAATTGCCGATTGCTGTTTGTTTGCGTTCTAAGCCCCGCCAAATCGGTTGAACGTCGGGATGTATCCGTTGAGAGACAAACGTTTTAAGGAATACGATACTTTCTGATCTTTGAGAGCTCGTATTCGAACATGAACTGACCGTCCAATGAAATAAAATCCGTCAGATCTGGGCTCGGTGTTTTGACCTTTTTCTTCGTACCAAGCGTTCCGGATGTAACATCGAAAGGCGCAATTTCCTTGATATTCATTTCGTCATCGGCGTTGGTAACAACGAACCAACGACCGCCTTGCTTCATACAAGCGTAGTTGTCACTGGTATTCGTTGCATAGATAATTTGCCCGTCTTTGGAATCGATGGCAGCAATGCCGTCGTTGCCCCATACGAGAATCCTTCGATTTAGGGAGTCGATTGCTATTTCGTATATATTACCGATTTCTGACTTCTGAAAATCGGCGCTAAACAGCTCTCGTCCACTTTCGGATTCTATACAAACAACTTTTTTCTTGTCGCCTATGAACAGCTTGTCATCGTATAGGACGACGTTAGTCAATCGATCAAATGCAACCGACCATTTCATCTCTCCCGAATTCCGATCAAATGCGTGAATCGCATTGTCATCGCCTTGGAATTCGCGTTTTTTTGCGACAGAAGTTCTATCAATACTGAGGCCGACGCTTAACACGAGTCCGGCAACACCGGCAATAGGAAGCCTGGCTAAAGGAATCGAGGATTTTACCTCACTCTGGTATGGAAATC
This sequence comes from uncultured Bacteroidota bacterium, assembly GCA_964478735.1. Classification (GTDB taxonomy): domain Bacteria; phylum CLD3; class CLD3; order SB21; family SB21; genus CAYZJB01. The sequence goes on from CAYZJB010000008.1 coordinate 876, forward strand.
GTCCCCCGCTGGGAACAATTAGCAGGTCAGCGTACAGTAGCAGGTCCGAAAACGTCTTATTCAGTGTTGCTTTGAACTTGTGGCGCCAGATTTCCTTACCCGAACGCAAATCGAGTTTGGCCACACTCGGGGTCGCGATTTCGGCAAGATAGACGACCCCGGACTCGGTGTACATCGAAGAAAGATCCCAATACAACGCCTGTTTCGGCCAAGACCGTTTATCCGAACTGGGCATCGACTGTTGCCATAGTTTTTGACCCGTCGAGATATCAAAAGCCGTCACATCTTTAGTCAAAACAAGAACGACATCGTCCTGAATCTTGAAATCGATGAAATCTTCTGTTCCAATGAGAGCCCCAACGATGGTTGATCGGTAGTCCGTACCCCAGAAGATTTGGTGATCATCCGCACCAACCGCTCGAATCGACATGTCACGATTGTCGCCACCTGTTGAGTTATCTTGATCTGGGTACCGTACCTCGATCCTAGCGTTTTTTCCATCAACAGATACCGGCGTATTCAACACACGGAAGCGATATGCTTTGGTCGAGGGTTTTTCCATCAAAATCCCGTCCACTTTTTTCCCGGTCAATGCATCGATGTAATCGACTTGCGGTCTATCCGATCCGGAGCGATGTCGGACCATCAATTTACGACCATCAAAACTCAAGCTAAGTTCCTTTTCATTGTCAGTCAGAACTTCTCGATTCTCCCAGATAACCTTTCCGTCTCGAACGTTAACCAGTTGTAGTGCCGAACCGCTGATGATTGGAAAAGCGCTAAGACTATCGACAAAGCAGTAGTTAAAAGACTCATTTAATTTGTATTTTTTTATTTCCGATGCTTTGTCGGTACGCCATAACTCGTCACCGGTCTTTTCATCAATAAATATTTTGTCCGATGGGTCTTTTGAATTACCTAACAGAATGACGCCGTTTTCACGATTCCATTCTTGCCACTCGAATGAATTGACCCCAAACTTGTCTTTGAATTTGTAGTTCCACTGCAACGTACCGTCGGACGTTCGATATGCGGCAATCTGAGATGATCCGGACGCTATGTACAGCGAATCGTCTATTGAATGATGCTTGTGCTTAGAAGCAGATTGGCCCAGTTTGACCTCCCACTCTATCGGAAGATCCTGTGCTAGGATCATACCCACATTCATGGAAAGCCACAGCATTGTGCTAAAGTTTCGCATATTCACTTCTCTGAGTTATTACTGGAACACCAAGGAGTTCTGTTACGCATCCCTTGGCTACGCCCTCGAATTCATTTAAAAAACCGGCAAGCATTATAAGATCTGCTAGTTTTTTGCAAGTGATTTATTCGATTCTGAACACCGTCTTATACTACAATCGGCTTTTCATCGTTTCCGCGTAATCAGGCCATGATGCCGAAAAAAAGGAACCCGCGTTCGACCGAGTAAATTTTGTTCCCCTGATGTGAATAACTTTTTTGCTAGTTTTAACTGCCGTATTTCAGGCTTTAAAAGCGCCTTGAGGAGGATCTCAGCACAAATCGCTATTTATATATAATTGGCTTTTAGGAACATGGGGTTTCGGAAGAAAGCCATCGCGGTACAAGGTTGGGTAATGTGCCTTAACCTCAATAAAATCTGATCGACATACTGCCTTCTATGAGGCGGTGAATTGATTGAAAAGTTGCTCGACGAGTATTTCTAATTCCTCCACACTTCCGTCATTACGAATGATCGTATCGGCGTGTTTTTCTTTTTCTTCGATCGGAATCTGCGACTGGATACGCTGCATGATCTGTTCATCGGTAAATCCATCCCGTTTGCGAACGCGCTCCAGACGCTGCGGCAACGAGGCCGTGACGACGACAATGTGACTGAAATGTTCCTCTAGATCGGCCTCGTAAATCAACGCCGCATCGACCACGACGAGCGGTGCGCCGCAACGCAGTGCCTTTTCTTCTTCCTGTTTGAGCCGGGCGATAAGATGCGGGTGCACGATACGGTTCAACCGCTCGACCTTTTGCAGATCGCCGAAAATCCGATGACCCAGTTCCTGTCTTTTCAAACGGCCGGAGTCGTCGACGATGTCCTGGCCAAACTCTTGTTGCAGTTCATGCAGTACCTCCGGGTCTTCTTCGACGACACTCTTGCCAATGGCGTCGGCGTCGAGGATGATCGCACCCATTCGGGCCAGCATCTTCGCCACGGTCGACTTACCCGTTCCAATTCCACCCGTAAGTCCGATTACTCGAGAATTCATGTCCTAATCTTGAAAATTCCATCCGGCATTGCAAAGCAGAAATGTGAAACCCGTTGAATAAATGTTGGGAAAAGCCTACTTTTCGGGCGTGAAAATTATCGACTTGCGCAGCGATACCGTCACCAAGCCCTCGCCCGCGATGCGCGAGGCCATGATGTCCGCGGACGTCGGCGACGACGTGTTCGGCGAAGACCCGACGGTCAATCGTCTGCAGGACCATCTCGCCCGAATGTTTAAAAAAGACGCCGCCATGTTCGTCCCAAGCGGCACGATGGGCAACCAGATTTGTGTGAAACTGCACTCGCTCCCCGGTAACGAGATCATCTGTGAAGCGGATTGCCATATTTTCAAATACGAGGCCGGCGGCGCCGGGCTTCTTTCCGGAGTACAGACGCATCTCGTCACCGGCGACAAAGGCGTCATGACGGCCGACCAGATCGAACGGGCCGTTAATTCTAAAAACGACATTCACACCAGCCCGACGGCATTGATCGCGCTTGAAAACACACACAACCGTGCCGGCGGTACGGTTTACCCGCTCGACGAAATCAAAAAAATTTCAGACGTGGCGAAGCGCGACCGCATCCCGATGCATCTGGACGGAGCACGACTGTTCAACGCGTGCGTCGCCGCCGATCTGAAACCTTCGGATTACAGTCCGTATTTCGATACCATTTCCATTTGCTTCTCAAAAGGCCTTGGCGCGCCGGTCGGATCCGCCGTCATCGGTTCGGCCGAATCGATCGCCCGGGCGCGGTATTTCCGTAAAGCCCTTGGCGGCGGAATGCGTCAGGCCGGAATTTTAGCCGCCGCGGCGCAGTTCGCACTCGACAACAACGTCGTTAAACTCAAGGACGACCACCGCCGCGCACATCAGCTTGCCGAAGCCATTTCGAAAATCCACGCGTTTCACGTCGACATGCCGTCGGTCCAGACCAACATCGTCATTTTCGACACGATCGTGGAATCGAGCGACGTCGTGGTGCAAAAACTTGCGGCGCAAGGGGTGTTGTCCATACCGTTCGGGCCGCGGCGCGTGCGACTCGTCACTCACCTCGATCTCGACGACGACGACATCTCACGAGCCATTACCATTTTCAAAAAAACGTTCGGGCCCGCATGACCCTCGAAGACCGAATCGACAGCATCCTGAAAAATCTTGATGCATCCGCCGTCTCGTGCGGATGTGCCGCCGGCCAGAGTTCCTGCGCCTGCCAGGCTGCGCCTTGCGGGCACCCGGAATGTAAAGGATCGGCTTACTGTCTGCGTCCCCTGCTACACATGCCCGACGAGGTCGACAATGTTATCGAATGCGGAGCGTGCCGGATTTCTTCGTCACTCGGTATTTCACCCGCCAGGGAAAAAGTCGCACGCATGATCGACCATACCCTGCTCAAACCGGAGGCCACCCTGACGGAAATCGATCAACTGTGCCGGGAAGCCAAAACGTACTGTTTTGCTTCCGTGTGTGTGAATCCCTGCTGGGTAAGGCATTGCGCCGACGCGCTCAAAAATTCCGGCGTCATGGTGTGCACGGTCGTAGGATTTCCACTGGGCGCGACCAGTACGCTGGCCAAAGGCCAGGAGACAGCCGCCGCCGTTGCTCAGGGTGCCCGTGAAATCGACATGGTGATCAATATCGGCTGGCTGAAATCCGGTTTATACGATCTGGTCAAAAAAGACATTCAGGAAGTGGTACGAAACGCCGGGCGTCGTGCTCCGGTCAAGGTCATCCTGGAAACCTGTTTGCTGACCGACGAGGAAAAGATCAAAGCTTGTGTTCTCGCCAAGGAAGCCGGTGCGGCGTACGTCAAGACGTCGACCGGATTTTCGAAAGGCGGCGCCACCGCTGCCGACGTGGCCCTGATGCGTCACGTGGTCGGAGAATCGATGGGCGTCAAGGCCTCGGGCGGCGTACGCACGTACGAAGACGCCGTCCAGATGGTCTCGTCCGGCGCGACCCGCATCGGCGCCAGCGCTAGCGTCAAAATTGTAAGCGGAAACTCCGCTGCCGTATCTGCTTATTAGGTATTGCCATGGCCATCACGACGATCGAACGCCACATTTACGAGATGGAAAAAAAGCACCCGGAAGCGACGGGTGAACTGACCACGTTGCTCAATGACATCGCACTGGCCGGAAAAATTATCTCCCGTGAAGTCAATCGCGCCGGACTCGTCAGCCTGCTCGGTTTTGCCGGTTCCACCAACGTCCACGGCGAAGCCGTCAAAAAACTCGACGTCTATTCCCACGACACGCTGGTCAACATCATTTCCGGAGGCCGCGACGAAATTTACATGCTCGGCTCGGAAGAGCTCGAACACCCGATCAGTTTGCAGGATAAACATCCGTCCGGCAAGTATATCGTCAATTTCGACCCGCTTGACGGTTCGTCCAACATCGACGCCAACGTCAGTGTCGGCACGATTTTCTCGATCCTGAGGCGCAATCATCACGTCGACGACGAACGGGCCTGCAGCCAGAAGGGTACGCTGCAACAGGCGGCGGGTTACATCATTTACGGATCCAGCACCGTTTTCGTTTATAGCACGGGACAGGGTGTGCATGGATTTACGTTCGATGCGGGCCTGGGAGAATTCATCCTGAGCCACGAAAACATTCGAACGCCGGACCGTGGAAAAATTTACTCGGCCAACGAAGGCAATTTCAGCAAATGGGATTCGAATCTACAGCGATATTTCAAATACATCAAAGAAGACAACAAAGCCGACGGACGGCCTTATTCATCACGCTACATCGGAAGCCTGGTTGCAGATTTTCACAGGAATCTTTTGTACGGCGGAATTTTTCTGTATCCGGCCGATCGCAGCAATCCGCATGGTAAACTTCGACTCCTGTACGAGGCCAACCCCCTTGCGTATATCGTCGAGCATGCCGGCGGCGCGGCAAGCGACGGTTACCGCCGGATCATGGACATCGAGCCCACCGACCTCCATCAGCGTACCCCGCTGATCATCGGCAGTAAAAAAGATGTGGAACTGGCCTGCGAATTTATCCAGGGAAAGCGTTGATGGAAGAACCGGGACGAATCAAACGAACGGCTTTGATTTTTGCCGGTCATACGTTTGTCGGACTCGGCGTTCTGGGCGCAATGCTGCCGTTGCTGCCGACGACGATCTTTTTATTACTGGCGGCTGCTTGCTACGCGCGAAGCAGTCCGGCCTTTCATCACTGGCTTTTTCATAATCGGTTTTTCGGCCCGTATCTGAAGAATTATAAAGAGAAAAAGGGCACACCCCTTTCCGTTAAGATTTCCTCGATCGTTATCCTCTGGGCCGGATTGAGTTATACCTTCCATGTCATGGACTTACCAGTCGGAGTCGTTATTCTGCTTCTGATTATCGGAATCGCCGTGACGACCCATCTGGTCATGATCAAAACGCTACGAGACTGATTACTTTTCACCCTTCCACTCCGCGTAAAATTGTTTTAAAAAAACTTCCATGAACGCATGCCGGTCTTCGGCCATTCGGCGTGCGGTCCTCGTGTGCAAACGTTCTTTGAGCAATAGAAGTTTTTCGTAAAAATGATTGATCGTCGGACTCTGGTTGCTTTTGTAGCTTTCGAAGTCCGCGTGTCGTTGCGGCGGTTGTTCGGGATTATATAACTGCCTGTGTTTTGAACCGCCGTACGCAAATGCGCGTGCGATTCCAACGGCCCCCAGGGCATCGAGGCGGTCGGCGTCCTGAACGATTTTCGCTTCGAGCGTCGCTGCTTGATCCGGAACGCCCGCGCCTTTGAACGAAACGGACGCGACAATCTCCGTGACGTGATCGACCACCGCCGTGGAAACGCCCTTCGACGTGAGCCATTCGCGTGCCATCTGGGGTCCGATCGAGTCATCGCCGTTGTGAAATTTGTGATCGGCAATGTCATGCAGCAGGGCCGCCAGTTCGACCACGACAACGTCGGCGTTTTCTTCAAGGGCGATCCGAACGGCCATGTCGCGTACGCGGGCGATGTGCCACCAATCGTGTCCGGTACCTTCGGCTTCAAAACGCTGACGGAGCATCGCTTCCGTCTCGGAAATTACTCCGGCAGCAACGTGTGCGTTTCCCAAAAATAACTCCTTTCCTGAAGCGTGGGACGTTTGCCGTACGACGTCGGTGCCTGTGGCCTCATTTTCTCCTGAAAACGGGCATCGATAGGGATAACAAGCCGCTGCAACCGTTCGCGAGTGGTCAGGTTTACGGCTTCGAGGACGACTTGAATCCAGTAACGTATAACGATGTCCTGTTCGTACTTCGGCTTTTCTCTCGCGTCCCAGTTCATCTCCGTGACCCGACGCCAGATGTCGATCTGGCTCATGAGCGTTCGCTCGTCATATCGCGATGCAACGACGGCGGGTTTTCCCCATGCGCGGATCGCGGCGCGAATGCGTTCGACATCCGACGGCTCCAGCAGTTTCATCCGACGTTCCTCTCGTGTTCCCTGCGCTCCCGGAGATGAATGATCTCACCGGCTGCAGGTACGGTCAGAGTTCCGTCAATTTTGTCTTCTGCGTCAAGCCGTTGCAGCCAACGGACAGGCTCGCCGATCGGTTCATCCGCCAGATCGAACGTCCCGTAATGCATCGGAATCAACACGCGACCGCGCAGATCGTGGAAGGCCTGTACGGCTTCCTCCGGGTTCATGTGATTTTCCTTCATGATATAAGCCGGCCGGTATGCGCCGATGGGCAGCAGACAATAATCGATCTCGCCAAACGTATCGTAGATGTCGTTGAAATGTCCGGCGTAACAGGTATCACCTGCAAAATAGATTCGCACGTCCGGCGTTTCGATCAGAAAACTGCCCCATAAAATTTTGTTCCGATCCCATGGCACTCGCAAATACCAGTGCTGCGCCGGCAGAAATACGATTCGAAAACTTTCATCGAGGGCGAATTCCTGATACCACGACGCTTCCTGGATACGTACAAACTTATTGATGCCCTCGATCAGCGAGTTCATACGCAGCGGTACGAGAGCCGTCGTTGACGGGCCAAAGGCGCCGAACGACGTGCTGTCCAGATGATCGTAATGGCCGTGGGACACCAGTACGTAATCGGCCCGCGAACACGCTTGAAGGTCAACGGGCAGCTCAACCCGTCGATCGGAAAACGGAGGATGCGTCAGACACGGATCGGTAAGGATCAGACGATCATGAATGCGAATGAGAAAACACGCATGACCGAGCCAGACGATGGAGTTATCCGGAACGTCGTTGAAACTTTCCAAGCGACGTATGGGAACGGCAAAGTTATCTTGTTTTTTTTCTTCCGCCTGCGGATTGCGTGACAGCATCCACTTGAAAACCTCACCAAACGACTTATTGGAGTTTTTCAAATTTTCGTTCAAAAAACGTCCACCGCGGTACGGAGCGCCGCGATAACCCGGCCGAACGATTTTGAGTTCCTCGTTATTGACGTAAATCAGTTCGTCGTTTTCCATTACCGATCCAACCCAGACGTTCAGTTTGACCCCGAGGCTGCCCGCTCCCATAAGAGAGAGGAATTTTCGGCGATTCATGACATGAACATAACGATCCGAACTTCGGGAAGCAATCCACATCTTGCGGCTCGATGCGTGAAATGGTATATTCGACCATGATTCCGGATCACCACCTGCGCATCAACGAAATATTCTATTCCATTCAGGGCGAATCATCGTTTGCCGGACAGCCCTGCGTGTTTGTGCGCCTCACATATTGCAATTTGCGGTGCACGTACTGCGATACGGAATACGCCTTTTATGAAGGCACGGACAGGAGTATCGACGAGATCATGTCGCAGATTGCATCGTACGGCTGCCGCACGGTCGAAATCACGGGCGGCGAGCCGTTGCTGCAGAAACCGGTACACGAACTGATGACGCGATGCTGTGATGCCGGATACCGCGTGCTTCTCGAAACCGGAGGCAGCCTGGATATTTCGGGAGTGGATGCACGCGTTCACCGTATCGTCGACATGAAATGTCCCTCGAGCGGCATGGAACCTAAAAACCTTTACGATAATCTATCTCACCTGACGAAACGCGACGAACTGAAGTTCGTCATCGGTACGCACGACGACTATACCTGGTCCGTCGACTTGCTGCGACGGACCGGAGCGGCCGGCCACGTGGGCACGGTACTTTTTTCGCCCGTATTCGATGCGATCGAGCCGCAACATATCGTGCAATGGATACTGGACGACCGGCTTGTCGCGGAATTTCCGAATCTTCGCTTTCAGCTGCAGTTACATAAATTTATCTGGACGCCCGAAACCCGCGGGGTATGATGTGAACTCCCTTGTCGTCCGCATTGCCAAAGAGTTTCGATGGGAAATGGCGCACCGCCTGCCGTACCACAAAGGCGGTTGTGAGAATCTGCACGGCCACTCGTACCGCATGATCGTCGAGGTGGCTGGCCATACGATGGAAAACGGGATGATCATGGACTTCGCCGACTTGAAATCCATTGTTCAGCCGCTCGTCAAAGACGTCGATCACAGTTTTATGTGTTCCACCGAAGACCGTTTGATGATCGATTTATTACGGGGCACGGACTTCAAGATCGTCTACGTCAATTTTTACACGACGGCGGAAAACATCGCGCTCCACTTTCGGGAGCAACTTCGCACGCGTCTGTCGGCGTTTGCCAATCTCGAAGAACTGCGTATTCGCGTTTATGAAACGCCGTCGTCATTTGCCGAAGTACGTTGCGAACTGAACCACCCGTGAATCTGACCGACCGCGACATCGCCGTCGTCCTGCTGAGCGGCGGGATGGACAGTTGCGTGACGGCCGCCATTGCCCATCAACGATTCGACCTCGCGCTTCTTCATTTGAACTACGGACAGCGGACGGAGCGCCGTGAAGAAAAGGCATTTTCGGAAATAGCCGATTATTACGAAGTGCCGCTCCACCGGAGAATGATCAGTACGATCGGCCATCTCAAGGCCATCGGAGGATCCAGCCTTACGGATGAGAGGATTCAGGTTTCGTCCGCGGACCTCGACGCTACGTCGATCCCGACGTCCTACGTTCCTTTTCGAAATGCGCACATCCTGTCTGTTGCCGTCAGCTGGGGAGAAGTGTTGCGAGCCCGCTCGATCTTCATCGGTGCAGTGGAAGAAGATTCGTCCGGCTATCCCGATTGTCGAGCCGCTTTTTTTGACGCATTCAATCGCGTGATCGAACTCGGCACCAGACCCGATTCACAAATCCGGATCGAGACGCCGATCATCGGAATGAAAAAAGCGGAAATCGTCCGACGGGGCCGCGACCTGAACGCGCCCTTTCATCTGACATGGTCGTGTTATCAAAACGAAGACGTCGCCTGTGGAGTTTGCGATAGCTGCGCCCTGCGTTTGCGCGGTTTCCATCAGGCCGGCCTCGACGATCCGTTGCCGTACGACCAGAGACCCGTTTACACGTGAGCGTACGCTGTCCCGTTTGCGGCCGGGTCACGCCGCACCTCATTGGCGCCATCGGAGATCCCAACCTCATCCGGCATATTCGAAAAATGCACCGCTCGTGGAACGAAAAGGACGGCGCCTGTCCGCGATGTGTCGATCTTGCTTACCTTGCCATCCACGATTCGTCCTCGCTTGTCGACGTCCCGAGCGACATCGACAACTGGCGCCTCATTCACGGCCTGTCGATTCCCCCGACCCCTCGCCGTGTCGACGCAGTTTCCGATTTGACCGGAAAAGGGATCACGATTGCCCTGATCGACAGCGGTTTTTATCCCCACCCGGATCTCATCCGACCCGGCAACCGGATCCTGGCAACGATCGACGTTACACGCGCGGAGGGGACCCTTCAAGATTTTTCACAGCCCGTCGAGGAGAGCTGGCACGGGACCATGACCAGCGTCGTCTGTGCGGGCAACGGCCATCTGTCGGGCGGCTATTACCGCAGCATTGCTCCGGATGCAAATCTCGTTCTCGTCAAAGTCCACGACGGAAACCGCATAACGGGCGAATCGATCGAGAAGGCGCTCCGATGGGTGATCGCACACAAGGAGCGATATGGAATTCGGATCGTGAATCTATCGGTCACGGACGACTGGCCGGTATCGTATAAATCCAGCGCCGTCGACCGGGCCGCAGAAGAAGCGGTCGAGGCCGGCCTCGTGGTCGTTGCCGCGGTGGGTAATAACCCGTCGGCGCCGATTCGGCCTCCGGCAAACTCCCCCCATGTGCTCGCTATCGGAGGCGTCAACGATCACAATACGCTGTCACGGGTCGACGATTCCCTTTACGACAGTACCTTTGGAACAACGGTCGACGGTTTTCTGAAACCGGACCTGATCGCTCCTGCCATCTGGATCGCCGCACCGATTCTTCCGGACACGCCGAATCATCTGGAAGCGCGATTTCTCTTCGACGTATGGCAACGCCACGACCACGCTCTGGTCGTCGCATTGAAACAAAACATCGGACTCACGAAACTGCCGAAAGAAATTCTATCCGCATCGATCTCTGACATGCGGAAAGCCATTCGCGACCGTATCGTTCAGGCACGTTATATCACACCCAACTATCAGCATTCCGACGGAACGTCGTTCGCCGCGCCGATCGTTTGTTCCGTCGCCGCGCAATTGCTCGAAGCGGCTCCGCACCTGACGCCGGCAGCCATCAGGGAAATCCTTGTAACAACGACCCGGCGTCTTCCCAGCCTTCCCATCGAACGGCAAGGTCATGGCGTCCTCATGCCGCGTGCGGCCGTGGAGCGTACGAAAGAGGAAAAACGTCATCATCCGGACCGCCGTTATCATTCACCGGAGATCAATCCCGCGCTCGGCATCATTCGGTTTTACTACCACGATCATGCGGCGCAACGTGTCGTCCTCTGCGGCAGTTTCAACGGCTGGCGTACCGACGAGTGGCTGCTCCACCTTGAAGGATCGGGTCGATGGACCGTGACGCTGCCGATCTTTCCGCGAGGTAAATATGCTTACAAATTTCTGGTTGATCATTCCAGGTGGGTGGACGATCCTCGCAATCCGTTTTCAGAACCCGACGGATTCAATGGCCTCAATAGTGTACTGATGATCGAATAGGTGCCTGCCCGCGCCCGCATCAAGGCTTTAAGCCGATCGATACTCTCCGAAAACTTTGCGAAGCGTATCGGCAATTTCACCAAGCGTCGCATAGGCTTCGACGGCGGCAAGAATACACGGTACGACATTTTCGGATGACCGCGAGGCTTGCTCCAGCTCTCCCAGTACCGTCCGCACGCGAGCGTTATCTCGCCGGTGGCGTAGAGTACGGATCTTTTCGATTTGCTTTTTCTCGAGTTCGGCCCCGATGACAAGAATGTCGGGCCGGACGTTTTCCGGAGACGTAAATTCGTTGACCCCGACGATGATTTTTTCTTTCGCTTCCACGGATCGCTGGTACCGGTACGCCGAACTTGCGATTTCGTTCTGGAAGTAACCCGCTTCGATCGCGTGGATCGCTCCGCCCATGTCGTCGATCCGTTTCAGATAGTCCATCACGCGGGTTTCGATCTCGTCCGTCAGCGATTCAATAAAAAAGCTGCCCGCCATCGGATCGACGGTATCGGCCACGCCGCTTTCATGGGCAATGATCTGTTGAGTACGAAGGGCAATCTCCGCCGATTGCTCCGTCGGCAAGGCCAACGCCTCGTCAAACGAATTCGTGTGCAGACTCTGCGTACCGCCCAAAACGGCGGCCAGGGCCTGAAGCGTCACGCGCGAGATGTTGTTGTATGGCTGCTGGGCGGTGAGAGTACTTCCTCCGGTTTGTGTGTGAAAACGGAGCATCATGCTTTTGTCGGATCGGGCACAGAAACGGTCTTTCATGATGCGTGCCCAGATTCGCCGGGCGGCGCGAAATTTGGCGATTTCTTCAAAAAAATTATTATGACAATTGAAAAAGAAGCTCAGACGGGACGCAAAATCGTCAATGTTTAACCCCGCCCGCAAAGCGGCGTCCACGTATGCTATCCCATTGGCAAAAGTAAACGCGAGTTCCTGCACGGCCGTCGCCCCGGCTTCTCGGATGTGGTAGCCGCTGATCGAAATCATGTTCCATTTCGGAAGCTCTGCCGTGCAATATTTGAAGATATCCGTGATGATCCGCATGGAGTGCTGCGGCGGATAGATATAGGTTCCGCGAGCGACGTATTCCTTCAAGACGTCGTTCTGAATCGTACCCGCGAGTCCGCGCAGGTCCGCGCCCTGCTTTTTTGCCACCGCCACGTAAAGGCAGAGCAAGATGGCCGCGGTCGCATTTATGGTCATAGACGTACTGACTTTTTCGAGCGGAATGCCATCGAACAGGGTTTCCATGTCTTCCAGCGACGAGATCGATACGCCGACTTTTCCAACTTCCCCTTCCGCGAGCGGGTGATCGCAATCGTAACCGATCTGCGTCGGCAGATCGAAAGCCACGGACAGCCCCATCGTTCCTTTTTCCAGCAGCGACTTATAGCGGCGGTTGGATTCTTCTGCATTTCCGAAACCCGCATACTGGCGCATCGTCCAGAGGCGGCCGCGATACATGTTCGGCTGCACGCCGCGGGTATAGGGAAACCGGCCGGGAACGCCGAGGTCCGGCGTTTGCCGAAGGGTGGTCAAGTATTCAGGGATCTCGATCCCCGAATCCGTTTCAAATTTCGTTTTGCGTTCGTTTGGCATGAGGGTCCCATTGATTGACGATGCCGGCCGACGTTCCATCAGGCACATAAAAACTCGCAACCAAAAGAATGATCGCACCGACCATAAAAGGAAGGAAAATGTACGGCTCGATGAAAATGGCGCCTCCCGCGATCATGCCCAGCATGCGGGCGAGAGTGCTCGTCGACTGAAAATATCCCATGACCTTTCCCTGTTCATCCGCGCTTGCCTGTTTACTGACATACGCCGACAACGTCGGAGTAAGCAAGGCACTCCCGACGGCAATCGCCGTCGTCGTCGCCAACAGCAGGATCAGTTCCGTGACGATGCCCAACAGGATAAAACCGACACCGGTTGTCAGCAGACCGGCCAGGATCAGACGTTGATCCGAATACCGTCGGCTCAGTTTTCCCATCATGCCCCCCTGAAGGATCGCGCTGACGATGCCCATAAAACCGAACAGATATCCCGTTTCGCGCGTATGAAAATCCAGGCGTCTTTCTACAAAAAGCGCAAACGTGACGTACAAGATCGAAAAAGCAAAGTTGAACAGAAACCCGAGCGTGAACCCTCGCATGAGTCCGACCGACTCGCTGAATTCCATGAGCCAGTCCCGGAAAGCCTTGTCGGAACGCATGTGTCCACGGCGCTCGGCGGGAAGAGATTCTCCCAACCACAGCACCGCCGCAAGCGCGCTGAAAGCGGCCAGTATCGCGGCACCGAAAAGCGGAAGCTGATATCCGGACTGTCCCAGCCATCCTCCAATGACGGGACCGATGATGAAACCCAATCCAAACGCCGCGCCGAAATATCCCATGCCTTTAGCGCGAGTTTCATGATCCGTGACATCGGCGATGATGGCCTGTAGCGTGGAAAATTTTCCCGCCAGCGCTCCTCCGAGTATTCTCGCAACCAGAATAAGGCCGAGGGAATCGGCAAATGCAAAGAGCAGATACGCTCCCGCACTCCCGGTAAGACACATGATCAGAACCGGCCGGCGTCCGATCCGGTCTGACCATCGGCCCCAGAGCGGTGAAGTGATCAGCTGCATCAAAAGATACGATCCGGTCAACAGGCCAATTTCAAACGGTGAAGCGCCAAGGTGTTCGGCAAAATAAGGTAGAATCGGAATGACGATCCCGAAACCGATCATGTCGATGAGGGCCGTGAGGAAGACGATTCCGAGCGAGGCGGACTTCATCACGGACGCTTTTTTTTGTAAAAACGCAGAATATGGTTCACGGCGTCTTTCGCATGATCGGTCACATAAAAGAGATCGAGATCCTTTGGAGATATGTGCTTTTCCCCCAGTACGCGCTTTTGGACCCACTCCAACATCCCGCTCCAGTATTCCTTTCCGATCAGGACGATGGGAAATTTTCGGATTTTGCCGGTCTGAATCAATGTCACGGCTTCAAAAAACTCGTCCAGGGTACCGAATCCTCCCGGCAAAACAATGAAGCCCTTCGCGTATTTGACAAACATGACTTTACGGACGAAAAAATAATTGAACCATATTTCATGCGTCAAATAATCGTTGCTCTTGGCTTCAAACGGCAGTTCGATCGACAAGCCGACCGATTTTCCACGTGCCTTCAGCGCCCCTTTATTACTGGCTTCCATAATGCCCGGTCCGCCGCCGGTGATGACGGCAAATCCCGCTTTGACAAGCAGCCGACCGAGTTCCTCCGCCAGCGTGTAATTTGGCGAGTCCGCCGCCGTTCGGGCCGAGCCGAAAATACTGACGGCGGGTCCGATCTTCTCCATTTGCTCTACCCCATCGATGAATTCCGATAGAATTCGGAACATCCTCCAGGGTTCTTCTTTGCGATAGGATTTGTCGAGCGACTCGGCGAGATCGTCAAGCGCGAGGTGGAAGCCGTTGCGATGAATACTTCGTTTGCGCAAGCGAATCGTCCCAGATCAATGTGTGTGGTATGTTTTTTTCAGAAAATCGTTCAATTTCCGCATCTTCCAGCATGCCGATGAAAGCGTTCATCAGCGTCGCGTCCCACAGTCCCATCGCCGTTTCATCGCGCATGATGTCAAAGGCCTGAGCCTCCGTCAATGCGTCACGATACGGCCGGTCCGTGGTCAGGGCATCGTACAGGTCGACCGTCATGATGACGCGGGCGGTGATGGGGATGTCCTCTCCTTTCAACCCGTCGGGGTAGCCGGAACCGTTCCACCGCTCCTGATGACTGCGGATAATCGGCAGTACGTTGGCAAGGCTTTTGAGCGGCTTGCAGATCCGCTCCCCCAGGACCGTGTGCTGTTTCATGACCTCAAATTCATCCGGCGTCAGTTTGCCTCTTTTGTGCAAAATCGAATCGGCAATGGCAATTTTACCGATGTCATGAAGAATGCCTCCGCGCCGGACCGCTTTACAAACTTCTTCCGATAAACCCATTTTCTGTGCGAGTTTTTCGCCGTAATACGAAAGACGATAGCAATGACTTTCGGTGTAAGAATCCTTTGATTCCACGGCCAGGGCCAGACTAAATATGACCGTTTCCGCATTTTCCAGTTCATCGGTGTAAACTTTGACGCGCAGCAGTGAACGAACGCGCGTGAGCAGTTCCAACCGGTTGAACGGCTTGGTGATAAAATCGTCGACGCCGAGTTCGATCCCGCGGAGTTTGTCGTTCAAATCGGTCAAACCCGTCAACATGATCACGGGAGTCAACCGCGTCGACGGATTGGATTTCAAATGACTGACCACTTCAAAACCGGTCACACGAGGCATCATGGCATCGAGGAGAATCAGATCGGGCGCTTCGGTTTCTACCATCCGCAGGGCTTCTTTTCCATCGGCGGCAGTGATGACCCGGTACCCCGCATCTTCCAGAAATTCCGTCAACAGCGAAACCATCTCATCGCTGTCGTCGGCAACCAGAATTCGCGCACCCAAACCGCCCGTAGAAGCAGCCGACGGCGTCTGGGAATTATCGACAGCCATGTCACACCTTATTTCTTCTTATATCTCGCCTCAGCCACCGTATGGATACCCCCGCGGATATTGTAGTCGGTGACGACCGTCATTTCCAGCGGGTCGCAGCAGCGCACCAGATCCGTGAGAAGCCGTTGGGTCAGGTGCTCCTGGAAGATACCGACATTGCGGTAGGTATACAAATAATATTTGAACGACCGGAGTTCGATGATATCGGCTCGCGGGACGTACCGAACCGTAATTTTTGCAAAATCGGGAAGGCCCGACCACGGGCAGACGGCGGTAAACTCGTCCGTTTCAATCGCTATCTCGGTGCGCTTCCCGGGATACTCGTAGGCGAACGTCTCCAAAAGCTCCGGCCGAATCGCCCGGACGTCGTCGAACGTAAATTTGAAATCCGGTTTGGCGGCGAATGCTTCAGGTTTTTTTCTTCGGTTCTTCGGCATGAACTTCTTCCGGATTGATCAAAGGATGAATAAACTTTTCATCGACGCGGTTTTCGTCTTTCAGAAACGCGGCAATCATCACCGCCCTTCTCGACAACAACTGCGCCCGGGACATTTCTCCAGTCTGTCGTAGTACTTCGGCTTTCGCCTTGAGCAGGTGCGCCGTGACTGCCCAGTGTTCAGCGTTGTCCGCCTGCCGCAGGGCATCGATCAGGCGTACATCATCGATCAATTCCAGCATCTCCCAGACGGCTCCAACGGCCGCTTTTCCATGCCGATCGATCGATTCGACGGCCTGCACAAAATGGCGCTGCGCCGACAGTCCCATAATTTCCGCAATGACGCGGGCCAGGTCTTCAAATTGACGGATCAGGAAATCCCGTGCGATCATACACTCAGGCGGCAATGGCGGCAAGGACGGCGTGAACGTCTGACAGATCGGTAAACATATGGTCCGGTCCGTAGGACAGCAGGTCTGCCACCGTATGCCATCCGGTCGCGACGGCAATGGATCGGACATTCAGATGTTTACCGCACGTCACGTCGTGAGGACTGTCGCCGATGATGACGATGTCTTTTTGTAAAAAGGTTCGTTGAAACTGCTCGTGCACGCGTTGCAGGGCGATGGCCGGAAGCCGGTCGCGCGCCATCGCATCGCTGCCAAAGGCGCCGATCCACGGCGGATCGAAATATTTTAATAACCCGGCCCGGTTCAATTTGATCCTCGCACCCTCGACCACGTTTCCCGTCAAGAGACCGACGATGAATTCATCCGGCATTCCGGTGAGACGTTCAAGCAGTTCGCGCACACCCGCCAGGATGCTGACGTCGGATGGTCGAAGGCGTTGCGAAAGTTTCATGACGTAACGGTCGAGGGACTCCCGCAGGCGAGCTTGAATGTCTCCGTCCGGAACTCCCTGTTCCGTCATGATCTCGACCACGATCTGTGGATCGGTTTTTCCGGAAAACGACGTCTTGGCTACGTTACCCGCGGTACCGAAAACTTCCGTCATCGCTTCCGTGATGGCCTGTCGGGCAATATGCCCGGTCGTCATCAGCGTACCGTCGATGTCAAACAAAACGAGTTTTTTCATGAGGCGTCCATCAGCCCGTCCATGTTGAACTGTTCGAGGCTCTTTTTCAATTCCTCCGACAGCGTCGTCAGGTCCGCCGATAGCGACGATGCCTGATTGCCCGATTTGACCAGTTGTTTGGAGCCCTCGGATATTTCCCGCAACGTGGTGACCACTTGCTCGCTCGCGGTCAATTGTTGCTGGGTCGACATCGAAATCTGCTTGGCGGAATCGGCCGTGTTTTGGGCGGCTTTCAGAATGTTCTCCAGCACGTCGTTGATCTTTTCGACCTGGTCGACGCCTTCACGGATGAGCTGGCCGCCTTCTTTCGTGTTTTTCACGATGTTGTCCATCGCCGATCGGACTTCAGAAACGGTTGTTTTGATTTCCTCCGTCGATTCCGCGACGGTTTCGGCAAGCCGGCGAATCTCCGACGCCACAATGGCGAAACGACGTCCCGCCTCTCCCGCACTGGTCGCCTCCAGGGCGGCATTGAACGAAATTAATTTGGTTTGCTCCGTGATGTTGTTGATGATCCCCATCACGTCGTTGATCTTCTGCATTTTTTTGTTCAACTCGCTGATCTCGGCAATGTCTTCGTCCGATTTCTGGCGAATCTCGTCCATTTTCTCCCGCGCCGTTCGCGACAGGTCCGCCGCCGTCTTGCTGATGTCGTGCGTTTGGTTGGCAATCGTTACGACCGATTCGGAATTTTCCGCGATGTATCGCGACGTGGACGTCAGTTCTTCCATCGTCGCCGTCGTTTCCGTCACCGATACCGACTGCTGGCTCGACGTTGCCGCCTGTTCTTTGGAAATGCTGAGGACGATGCTCGAACTTTCCGCGATTTTATGTGAACTGTCGGACAACTGGCGGGCCATCGCGCGCATACGGTCCGTCATCGAGTTGAACGCCTCACTCAGGTCCTGGAATTCATCGTGCGTCGGAATATCGATTTTTTGACCGAAATGGCCTTCCTGCACCTGCCGGATGCCTTCGTGAAGAATCCGGATCGGGCGGTTGACATAACTGGACAGGACAAAACTCAGGACCATCGAGATCACAAACAACACGATGATCGTCAGTACGCTGACGATCACGATCCTCCGTTTCAGCGTATCCAGTTTGTTGACGAGGCGATGGCCGTCAAGGTCGACATACGCGTATCCCACGATGTCGCCCTGGGAATTGAGGATCGGACTGCCTCCGGTAATCCATTTTCCCCAGTCGTCATCGTAAATGTCGCTGACCGTCGACGTTTGAAATTCCTTCTGCCATTTCAGCGGTTCTCTCTGGCCGACGGGAATGAAATTATAAACCGTGTCCCCGCTCGCGGAGTCGATTTGGACCCAGCTGCCGTCGTCCTCTTCCGCGTCGACAATATGGATCATGGTGTCGGGGCTCGACGTACGGACCTTCGTGTACGCGTATTTGACGTACAGCAAATCGTCTGTCCGGTTGTTGTCGCGGAATCGTTTGAGCGTCGCTTTGATTTCCCGATAGGCGTCGGACGATTCGTCGGCGCGCGTATGGATCGTCTGATGGCGGTCGCCGTCGATCAAGGACGCCATCGTTTTGGAAACGCTCAGCGCGTACATCTTGAGGTGCATCTGGATGTCCTTTTCCGCCCGGATAATGACAAACCAGTATAGCGATGCGACCAGCATCACGCACAGTACGATCGAAAATCCGATCAAAATGAAAAACATCTTGAGTCCAAACCGCATACGTCAACTCGCTATTTTATCTTTAAGGCTCTCCACCAATCGTTCGATTTCATCAATGACTTTGGCCGTCGACTGCGCCGATACGAAAAATTCGTCGATGCTCAGCGAAATGTTGCGGGCGGCTCCCGCCACCTGCTGGCTCGCCGACTGTTGCTGCTGGGTCGTCTGGGCGATCTGTTTCGCCGCGTCGGCCGTCGCCACGGAATCCTTTGCGCTGCGTTCCAGCATCGCCATCATCCGGTTCATCAACTGCATGGCCCGGTCGAGATAGCTTTTTTCAACTTCCGCCGCTTCGGTCAAATCACGAATCGAGGCGTCCATTTCATCGAGCGATGTAAAAATCAAATCTCCGGATCGGTCGATGTCCGTCGCCAGCCGACGAATGTCCGACGCAACAATATTGAACCGCTTACTCAATTCACCTGCCGAGGCCGCTTCGATCGCCGCATTGAAGGCGATCAAGCGCGTTTGGTCGTTCATCCCGTGAACGTAACGGATGATGTCGCGGATATCTTCAAATTTTCTCAACACCTGTGCAATCGCCTTCCACCGCGCGTCGTAGCTTGCGCGGACCGACTGCACGGCCCGCACGATGTCACGAATCTGGCCGATGCCTTGTGTATGCTCGTCCTTGGCCCGCCGCGCCGTCGATGAAACGCGCTGCGTACTGTCGGCAATCGACGCGGCCGATTGACTCAACTGTTCGATCGTGACGACGGTCTCATGAACCGACGCCGCCTGTCGCGGCAGCGTCGTCAATTGCTTTCGAAACGTCGTCCGCACTTCGATCATGGCTTTTTTGAGTCGGTTCAACTGGCCGTGAATTTCGTCGCGAAACGCGTGAATGGACTGGATGTGATGATCCAGATGACGGGCCAGTTCACCGAATTCCGGAACGACGCGCGATCGATTCAGGGTAATACGGTCCGGCAACCCATCGCGATTCAATTCGGCCAGAAGCTGATCCAGCGGCCGAAGGTTTCTGAAAATCCACAGGATCACCGATCCACTGAGCACGAGCGCCACCAGCATCACCCCGGCGGCCCGGGCGGCCGGACCGTCCACAAATGCCAGTATGATCCACGTACCGGCCGACAATGCGGCCACGAGCGTCAAAACCGCAAGAGCGAGCCGCGGAAACAGTCCCAGCCGTCTGGGGCGACCGTTACGGCGTGGCATGTGTCAGATCCAAAAGCAAAGCGCCCTCTTCACGGTGCCAGACAACCCCGGTGATCACTGACGTCTTAAGTTTTTTCCGAAGCAGAGAAGGAAGCGGCGAAACGGTTTCGGTTTGCACCGTCTGTATGCCAACCACATCGTCGATGCGGAAACGTTTGTTCCCGTCTCCGCGCAGCCGTACGCATCGACCGTGGCCATGGGAGACGGACGCCGTATGGCCCAACAGTTTTCCCAGGTCTTCGCCCTGTTCGGACTTTTCCAACGACACGACCTGGTCGGTTGGCAGACCGCACAGAACGGAACCGATTCGAAAGAAGAGCACTTCCACGCTTATGCCTCCTTCTCGCCGACCACGGCATCGGCAATCGCTCCGATGTCCAAAAGGATGACCGTCTCATCTTTGTGGACGAATTCGCCGGCGACGAATTCGCGTTTTAGCGCCCCGATCATTTTGACTTCTTTCTGAATCTTCGAAACGGAAATATCCGCCATATCGACCACGTAGTCGGCTAAAAAACCGATCGTCCACTGGCCGCGGCGAACCAGCAGGATTCGATTGAGCGAATGATCCCCGACGCTGCCCAGTCCGAGAAACCGGGACAGATCGACGACGCTCTCCAGGTCACCGCGCACGTTGACAATGCCTCGAAAATAATCGGCAAGGCCCGGAACAAAGGTAATCGGAAGAATGCCGAGAATTTCCTTCACCCATCGTCCCTCGACGGCGTACAGCGATCCGCTGAGCTGGACGATCAGGATCTGGCGCGTTTCTTCATCGACGTTGACCGTCGTTTCATTGCGCTGCCATCGCGCATGTTCGGGTAGCAGGGAGGACATCAGGGATGGTGAACCTTGAGTGAATAAAATCGTTCCGTGGTAATGACTTCAATGGACAGTTTTTCCGTCTGCCACCGTCGCTGTACATACGCGGCGTGCCGTGCCGTCAGTTCGGGCGGACCGTATGCCCTTTCCAGCCGCGCCAAGAGGGAATCGGATCCCGTGCGATCCGTCGATTCGCGAATCGTGCTCAATCCGTTGAACCGGCCTTCGGGCGACCACTCCAGGTAATAATCCGTCAGGCTGTCGCGAACGACGGTAATCCGCTGACCGGGTGTCTCGTCGAGATCCGACACGATCTTCAACCCGCCGTTGCGTCCAATCAAGGAATCCAGACTTGTCCTCGAACTTCCCCAGTGCATTCCTTTAAACCCGTGATGAAATTCAAACGGTGAGACGGGCTCGTCCGCTTTCCGGTCGCAAGAACCCGCGAACACAATCGCCAGTATGAAAAATCTAAACCAAGTCATGCGGATTTACAAGAAGAATGGCCTAAGCGTTTTCCTTCAATATCTCGTCCTTGTGCCGCATAAGATAGTCGTAAGCGGCCTGGTATTCATTGGGAATCACGCCGTCAAGGATGGCATTCTCGATGAGTTTTTTCAATTGCCCGACCTTTTTACCCGGTGGAATGCCGAAGAGGCGCATGATTTCCTCGCCTTTGATCGGCGGTTGAAATGCGCGAAGCCGGTCCTTTTCCTCGACTTCACGAACACGCTGCAGGACGTGATCGAAGTTTTTCAGGTGCCGTCGCGCCCGCTCCTTGTTACCCGACGTAATGTCGGCGCGGCACAGCGTCAGAAGGTCGTCCACCTCCTGGCCGGAATCGAAGATCAGCCGACGGATCGCGCTGTCCGTAACCTCCTCGTCGACCAGTTGAATCGGCCGCATGTGCAGACGCACCATCTTCGAAGCGTAATCGATGAAATCCGTCGGCAGTTTCATTTTTTTTCCAATCCCCTTGACCATTCGATGGCCGACGTCTTCATGACCGTGGAAAGTCCATCCCGTGCCCTCGATAAACCGCTTGGTGCGCGGCTTCCCGATGTCATGCATGAGCGCGGCAAACCGGAGCCGAACGTCGGTCGTCATTTCGCAGATGTTGTCCATCACCTTGAGCGTATGCTTGAACACGTCTTTGTGCAGAAAACCCTGCTGCTGCTCCACGCCAGCCAGCGCACTCAACTCGGGCAGAACCACGTCCAGCAAGCCGGTGTCCTGCATCAGGTAAAAACCCACGGACGGTTTGGGGCTGCCCAGCATCTTGAGCAGTTCTTCCGTGATGCGTTCCTGCGACACGATCTCCAGCCGCGCGGCGTTCCGCCGAATGCCGTCCAGGGTGGCCGGGTCGACGGTAAATTGCAACTGTGCCGCGAATCGGACGGCGCGCATCATGCGGAGCGGATCGTCGGAAAACGTCTGATCGGGATCCAGTGGAGTACGAAGAATTTGGCGGTTTATGTCGCCACGACCGTCAAACGGATCCTCGATTTGGCCGAAGGTGGCCGCATTGATGTGCATGGCCAGCGTATTAATCGTGAAATCACGGCGCGCCAGATCCGACTGTAAATCGGCCGGTATGACGTGCGGCTTGCGCGAATCCCGGTCGTAACTCTCGCGCCGGGCGGACGCGAATTCAATTTTGGCGTTCGATCCTTCAAAAGGAAGAGGCACCATCGCCGTTCCGAAATTCTGGTAGACGACGACGGTTGAAATCCCTTTTTGTGCGGCAAACGCTTCCGCCAGAGCGATGGCATCCCCTACCGTCATGACGTCAAAATCCGAAAGCGGCCGCTTCAGTAAACTGTCACGCACATATCCCCCAACGACGTAGGTCTCAAGGCCCATCCGATCGGCCAGTTCTCCGATTTCGCGTATCGTATGTTGAATCCATTCGTGCGTCATAGCCGCAATCCCGCCGCATCGAAATAATGCAAGTGGTCCGCAGCCAATCGAACAAATCCCGTTTGAGGCGGCGGCGCTTCCGACGTCGGACGGCGAACGGTCAGCGTTTGGGTGCCCCATTGAAAGTGCACCAGTTCGTCGCTTCCGGTTTTTTCTACCCAGCGCAGTTGAACGGTAATCGTACGGTCGTCGGGTGCGGGCACGATCGTCAGCCGGTCGGGACGAATGCCGATAACGGCGGTTTGCGGCGGAATTCCGTTTGCCGGTGTAAACGGCAATCCGTCGTCGGAGCGCCAGCATGTTCCGTCGCTTTTCCCTCTCAGCAGATTCATCGCGGGCAGCCCGATGAACGAGGCGACAAACGTGTCGGCCGGCCGGTGGAAAAGCGTGTCGGGAGAACCGGCCTGCCGGATCGTTCCGTCTTTCAGAATCACCATCGAGTCGGCGAGCGTCATCGCCTCCAGCTGATCATGGGTGACGTAAATCATGGTCCATCGAAGGTCCCTGGCCAACCGGTACAGCTCGATCCGCATCTCGTTTCTCAATTGTGCGTCGAGGTTGCTCAGCGGTTCATCCATCAGAAATACTTTGGGCCGGCGGACAAGGGCGCGGCCGATGGCCACACGCTGGCGCTGACCTCCGCTCAATTCCCGCGGCTTTCTCGTCAGCACATTGTCGATTTTCAGCATGGCGGCCGTTTCGCCGACCCGTCGCTGGATTTCCGTTTTTTCGAGCCGGCGGACTTTCAAACCGAACGCCATGTTGTCGTACACCGTCATGTGCGGATAAAGCGCGTAATTCTGAAACACCATCGCGACGTCGCGGTCCCTGGGCTGCACATGGTTGACCGCCGCCCGATCGATCCGGATTTCGCCGTCATCGGGCGTTTCCAATCCCGCGATGACGCGCAGAAGCGTCGTCTTGCCGCATCCCGACGGACCCACGAGCGCCGTGATCCGGCCGTCGTCCGCGGTAAAACTTACGTCATCGAGAGCCCGGACGTGCTCCTTTCCGGAGTGATAGATTTTGGACAGCCTCTGAATCTCGACCGTCGCCATCAGGACTTTTTGGACTTGAACAAATCGATCTGCGATTTCTTTTTCTGGCGCCGGCGCCCTTTGGATTGTTTCTTTACTCGGTCACGCGCAAGCCGGTCAAAATCGTCGTGGAACTCTCCGATGAATGCGTCGATCGCGGCTACAATCGAGTCGGGATCTTCGCGCCGTTCCAACCGTTCAAATATATCGGCCACTTTCGCAGCCAGGACCGCCGCCCGTGGTCGATCCCATTGCAGTTCGGATTCAAAAAACGACGTGAAATACGCCTGCCAATCCATCAGGCCCCGTCACCCAGCAGTTTTTCGATGACGTTGAGCGTTGAAATACCTTCTGCTTCAGCGGTAAAATTGGTAATCAGCCGGTGGCGTAAAACCGGTTTGGCGACGGCCCGCACGTCGTCGATATCGGGGGTGAATCGGCCGTGCAGAACGGCCCGCGTTTTGGCCCCCAGGATCAGATACTGCGACGCACGCGGCCCCGCTCCCCAATTCAACCACTGGTTCACGTAATCCGGCGAACCGTCGACTCGGGGACGTGACCGGTTGACCAGCCGTACGGCGTATTCGACGACATTATCCGCGACCGGTACCCGCCGGATCAATTCCTGAAAGTACAGGATGTCCTCCGTACCGAGAATTTCCGACAACTGCGCCTGGTATGCGCTGGTCGTCGATTTGACAATGGCCACCTCTTCGTTCAACGCAGGGTAATCGATCCAGATATTGAACATGAAACGGTCGAGCTGGGCCTCGGGAAGCGGGTACGTACCTTCCTGCTCGATCGGATTTTGGGTCGCCAGAACGAAGAACGGTTCCTGCAGTAGGTATGTCGTCCCCGCCGCCGTCACTTTGTGCTCCTGCATCGCCTCGAGCAGCGCGGCCTGCGTTTTCGGCGGCGTCCGGTTGATCTCGTCCGCGAGCAAAATGTTGGCAAACACCGGTCCTTTGACGAAACGAAATTGCTTTTGCCCTGTGGAGACGTTTTCTTCGATGATTTCCGTTCCCACGATGTCGCTCGGCATCAGGTCGGGAGTAAATTGGATGCGCTTGAATTCCAGATCGAGGACGCGAGCGATCGTATTGACCAGAAGCGTTTTGGCCAGGCCGGGAATGCCGACCAGCAGGCAATGGCCGCGCGCAAAAAGCGCGATCAGCACTTCTTCGATGATCGCTTTCTGGCCGATAATAACTTTTGCGATTTCCTTTTCCAGGTCGGCTCTAGTGTCGTTCAGCGCTTTGACGGCGGCGGCATCGTCCATGTTCGGCTGGGTGCGGATTCGTTTGGCCGGTCGCGGGGTTTCGTCGTTGAGAATGTGCATGCGTTGTCTTTCTTAAACGTTATGTCGGTCAATCATGGCGTCGTCCGCTTTCACCCAGTCTTCACCCTCATGCCACCAGTGGGACGCGCAGACCTTGCAGCGGCAAAGCGTCCGCGGCTGTCGGGTAAGAACCAAAAGCCGCTCCGCATCCGGCGGCGCCGACGACGGATATTTTTTTTCAAAGCGATGATGTTCGAACGGGCGAAGCCTTTTCCACAATCCGCCGCCCGCGGCGTCGAACAGGACGAACGCACGGCACGTCCGGCATTGGAAAAGCGTTTGATCCTGCTTTTCTTCAAGCGGGAAGATGTCGTCTCGCCCACGTGCAAGGTAGAGCGCGTCGGACCAGTAAAATTGGCCGTTGGTGCGAATCACGGTCGCTATAATACCAATTCAGGTTCCTAAAATCAATGAAACGCTCGCCGACCACACTCGAAAAATGGTCCTTTGACGGACGGCTTTTTTGCGCGTGGCATGAAACCTCTGATCTGAAATAAAAAGGGCCGGCGTTTTAACGTCGGCCCTTCATTGAAAATTCTTCAATGTTTGCTGCTACAGACCGTCGACGTTGATCTCCCGGGGATATTCAACGATGTATTTGATCCGAAGTTCGACTTTTTCTTTGGGCTTGACGCGCAGCCGCCATTCGACCATCCCGTTACTCTTACGTTCGACGACCCCATAGGCATGTTTTGCAATCGTCTGGTCTTTTTCGAATTCCGGCAGGACCGGCGTCACCTTGATCCGCTCGTCACTCGACACGGGAAACTGGTCGTAGACGGTTATACTGTCCGTCGAACGGCGGAAACTCTCGATGGTCATTTTATATTCAAACGTTTTTTTCGTCGTTTTGGAAAACAGGCCTTTTTCAGACTGGTAATCCCGGACCTGTTCGCGTTTGATCTTGATCGCATCGTCGACGCCCAGGAAAGCATCGAATTTTTCGGTCGGTATAACCGTTCCAATCGAGGAGGTACCGACGAAATTATTGCCAAAAAAGATATTCACATTGCCCGACAAAAACGGAACGTCCGTCGTATTTTCAATGCGGCCTTTCAGGTATGCCAGCGTCGACAGTTTAGGAACGGCCGAATATTCCAGTTCCGCCGTCAGTTTCTGCGTGGAGATGGCAACCTTGTGATCAAAATTGTCAGCCGGAATACTGGTCGCCTTCGGAATCGTAAAAACGACGGACGTGGACCTTGTTTCCACGACGGCCGTTTCCATTTCCAGAGAAGTCTCATCGATCGCTTCTTCGGCTCCCTCTCCGCTGTCTTCTTTTTTCGCACTCTTTTCGTACGAACGGTAACCGGCACCCGCGGCGCGCGAAGGTTTTCCTCCCATCGCACCCAATCCACTCAGACCGCCATCATAAAGATCGTTTTGACGTACATTCAAATACCATGACGCCAGTGCGGGCATCGTTGCTGAAATATTGGGACGTGCCGTCGAGATCGACAATTGAACGTTTTTCCAGTCTTCACCGGTCTTTTGCGCCACCATCGCGTAATACACAAGTTCGACCGACTGATCTTCGGGATTAACCCGCAGGTCGTATACCGGATACCAGCGCGCTCCCGTCAACACGTATGACGGCGTGAGCGTCAGATTGCCGGCCTTCGTGACGGTCACGGTGACGGTCACGTTTTTACGGCTGGGTTTACTGTAACCGGATAGTTGATTGATCTGCTGTTGGACAACGACGCGCTTCTGGCTGACGTCGCTTCGCTTTTTTTCCAGTGTGCGGATCTCTTCATTGATCTTACCGGCATTGGCATCGTAAAATGCGAACAATTTCGTCCAGTCGTCCATCGTCGGTCGAACCACGTCCTTGTTCTGCGTCTGATTGACGACGGCCGATTTGATTTGATCCAGTAATTCTTTTTCGCGCCCCAGTAACGTCAATCGGTCGGTATACACCCGTTCCTCCGCCTGAAGTTCTTCGAGCTTCTCCTTGAGATTCGTCAGCCGGTCCTTCGGAATGGTATCGAGATGCTCCAGCTCGATTTTGATATCCGTGATTTTCGCCGCCGCCGATCCGCCTCCGTTGATACGGAGCGATTGATCCTGCAGCGCGGTCGGCAGGTCCGTGATTTTCAATTCGTGTTCACCGACGGCGAGATACGTCTCCGCGCTTCGTGTGATCTCCGCCCGGTCGAGATACACGGTAACGGCTTCGATTTTGGTAGTCAGAACTTTTTCCTGCGCCGTCAATTGAACGACGGAGAGTAAAACAAGACTCAAGAATCGCATACGACATTCTCCATTTTTGTCAAGTTGCTGAAATAGTCACCCTGGACTTGTTTCAGGGTCTCAAAATTTATATTCAAATGAACAGATTATCGAGACCCCGAAACGCGTTCGGGGTGACGGCCGTGATACTCAACAGACTTTTTCAGCACCCTGTTAAGAGTTAAGAACCGTTGCCCGTGGTAATATCGCTGATCATCACCCGCCGTGCATTGCTCCGGCCAGGTAACCGACCACTTCCGTATAATCGTGATTGACGTCACCGGAAGTGCGATACGTCAGTACGTTGGCCTTGGTCGCGCCCCGCTTTTGCGTCAGGAGCATCGTCACGAGGATCGGACCGAATCCGCACGCTTCGCATCGACCTGTACGAATGTCGCGATAAAACCGTTCCGGTTCGTACGCTTCCACGTCATCGACGACCACGCGATCCAGCTCGTTGGCCCGCGCCTGCGGGTAAAAATGGGACAGATCGCTGCTGGCAACGACGAGTACGCGTTTGTCCCTGATCAAGGGCCACAGCTGTGCCGCAACCGTCTCGCACGTCTCCCAGTCCTGCGTTCCCATGACGATCGGCAAAAGTTCGAACTCGTCGACAACCGTCTGCAAAAACGGTAATTCGACCTCGATGCCGTGCTCCTGGCGATGCCCGACGATGCCGGCCTGGATGAGGGGACTTGCTTCCGCCAGTTGGACCGCGATCTCACGATTCACCGTTACACGTCCCAGCGGAGTGTCGAAGTCTCCCGGATAGACACTCGCACCGCGAAACATTTCACGATGGCTCGGACTGAGTACGACGACAAGGTCCCATGACGTACCTGCGACCTGTGAAAAAGCATGGGCGGCCACGGAACCGGAATACACGTATCCCGCGTGCGGAGCGATCAGGCCGTGTATGTTCGGCAACGAGGGCTCCGCCACGGCGTCGTCGAGTAAATTCCGGACGATCGAACGAAGGGCGTTGGACTGGGCGGGATAAAAAAGACCGGCGACGGCGGGCGGCCGTGGTTTAAATATGTCCGCCGCGGATTTCATACTCACTCCCGGATGGGAAGTTGATACTTTTCAGCCTTGCGATAAATGGTCGCGCGGCCCATGTTCAGACGCCGCGCCAGCTCGCTGATGTTGCCGTTGACTTCGTTGTACACGCGTTTGATGATTTTTTCTTCGACGCGCTCGAGAATTTCATCCAGCGTACCGGACATGTCGATGTACGATTCCGAAGAAACGGCGGGTTTTGTCGCTCCGAGCGTACGAATGGCGTTCGGCAAATCGTCCAGTTCGATTTCCCGTCCCGAGGCCAGCACGACCGCCCGTTCAATCGTGTTTTCCAGCTCCCGAACGTTGCCCGTCCAGTTGTAATCGATCAGGGCCTGAAGCGCACCGCGGGATATCGACTCCGGGAATCCTTTTTTCTCTCGTTTTTTGAATTTTTCGAGGAAATGAGCGGCCAGCAGCGGGACGTCCTCCCGACGGTCGCGCAACGACGGCATCACGATCGGAAATACGCTGAGGCGGTAATAGAGGTCTTCACGGAATTGTCCGGCTTTTACCGATTCCTCGAGGTTGCGGTTCGTCGCGGAGATGACACGGACGTCCACCTGGATGGTACTCGTACCGCCGATGCGGGTAAACTCGCGTTCCTGCAGAACCCGCAGAACCTTGGCCTGCGTCGGCGGCGACATCTCGCCGATTTCATCCAGAAAAATCGTACCGCCGTCGGCCTGTTCGAATTTTCCGATACGCCGTTCCGTCGCACCGGTAAAGGCCCCCCGTTCGTGTCCGAAAAGTTCGCTTTCCAGAAGGCTCTCCGGAAGCGCGGCGCAATTGACCGCCACGAACGGTTTGTGGGCCCGCGTGGCCGTACGATTGTGGATCTCCTTCGCGACCAGTTCCTTTCCCGTCCCGCTTTCGCCCATGATGAGTACCGTCACACCGGCGCTCTTGCCGATTTTGTCGACGAGGCGGTAAATTTCCTGCATCTTTTCGCTCGTACCGATAATGCTGCCAAAATCCTTGACCTGCTGCAACTCGCCGCGCAGCCGCTCCAGTTCTTGCGAAAGCGACCGAATCAGGAGTGCGTTGCGGATCGATACTTTCAGGCGATTGGAGTCAAAGGGCTTGGTGACGAAATCGTACGCTCCGCTTTTCATCGATTCGACGGCCGTCTCGATCGTGCCGTGTGCGCTCATCATCACGATGGGAATCTGCGGGTAAAATTTCCGGATGCGGTCCATCACTTCGATACCGTCCATGCCCGGAATTCGCAGATCGAGCAGAATCACGTCGGGATGGTGCTCCTCGATCGCCTGAAAGCACTCGTTGCCGTCGGTCGCGTTGTAAATGACGTATTCATCCTTGGCCAGGTAGACTTGAATAAGCTTGAGGATGTTTTTGTCGTCGTCGACGACGAGAACGGTTTTACGATCGCTTCCGTTTTCCATGGGCTAATCTATGTCGATTTAGAATGAAGAGCAATGCAAACGACAAGCAAAACAATATCGAGGTCCCGTGCAGACAGAATCGTTTGCAACGTGGAGATCGTGGAGCGCGCGGAGCTCGGTCGCTGAGTTTATCGAAGCGACCGGAATCGCGCATGGAGATGGTCTCATCCGCCGTTACCAAATCATTCACTCGAAACGGACCCATTCGATCCTGTGGCCATTGCGTCTGAAACCGCCTTGACCAAATCTGCCCCACCGGCGATTTCAACGTCGAGATAACACAGTCGATTCCTCAATGACTCGGGAAGAACAAGCTCCCGAACCTTCACGGCATCTTTGTGTGTGGTTACAAACAAGTCGACTTCTTCTTGCGTTAAAAATTTCCGCACATCGCGCCCGCCATAGCGATGATGGTCGGGAAATTCGATGTAACGAACACTCCTCGCTCCGTATTGTACGGCCGTTTCCATAACCATGCGGCGAAACGGCCGGTGATGGCCGATCCCCGCAAATGCGCAAAGCCTGAGACCTCGCAGGATGTTCGGATCGTGTACCGAACCGTCGCTGAGGAGGATTAAGCGGGTGGCTTGCCATACAAGCGGTAGTGCATCGGCCGCTGACGCAGCGGCATCGGTGCATTTCGACACGACGCGCACGTCACATTGTTTCCACGTTTTTTTTCTGTCCCGCAGACGGCCGAGCGGAAGAAGCCATTGCGGGTACTGCAGTTCGTCCGCATCCAGCACGCCGACGGTAACGTCGGGTTGAATCGTCGGATCTTGTAAACCGTCATCGAGTACGATCACGTCGGGTCGATAAGTCTCGGCGATGTATCGAAGCGCGGGACCGCGGCCGTCCGCCGAAATGACGGGTATCGGCAGCCGACTCCGCTGCATACGTTCCGCCAGCATCCGGCCCTCGTCGCCGGCCTCCGCAGACGTCGAACGGATAACGCTGCCGTCGAAGACAACGACCCGGCCCGGCCTCGTTTTTTTGTATCCGTGGTTCAAAATACACACGCGATGTCCGGCCGTATGCAGGGCAGCAGCGATAAATTCCACAACCGGCGTTTTTCCGGAACCGCCTACCGCCACGCTGCCGACGACCAGGATAAACGGCGGTCCGGTCTTCGGTTTCTTTTTGCTGAACGATCGGATCCCGTCGCGAACGAGCAAAATGACGGCGAAAAGCATGCTCAACGGCCATAACACCGAATACCCCAGCCATCGCGCGGTCCGGTTTCGCCATTCGACAACGGGTTTAACGATCATGCAGTACGTTCTCGAGCCGTGCCCGATCTTCTTCTGTGTCGGTAAAACGTTGAGGTGAATGAAAGACGACGTCGATCGACGAAAACGGCTTCGGCAGCCACGCCCGATCCCATGACCGCAGCCGCCAGGCCGACCGATATCCGACCGTAACGGGAACGACGGGATGCGTCGTGTGTCCCGACAATTTCACCACGCCGTTTTTGATTGATCCTGCCGGCCCTCGCGGCCCGTCCGGCGTGATCATGGCGGCACGTCCCGCGTCCAGTGCCGACCGTAGCGCGAGAAATCCGCCCGCACCGTCACGTGAACTCGACCCGACCGCAATGCCGAAACCCAGCCTGCGCAACACGTCCTGCAGCCGCCGGCCGTCGCGGCTGCCGCTCACCAGCGCAACCGGACGCGGCATGGAAATATTCCGATGCAACGCACAGACGACAGCGAAAATATGTTCGTGCCAGAACGTATAAATGACGGAGCCGGAAAGTGACCCATCGTGCAGTCGAATGCGCAGGGTTGAAAACCAGGCGCGGATGACGAGAAAAATCAGGAAATCGAAAAAGGACTTAAAGTTTGGCAAGATATTCTTTGGCGGTTTTCGTGTGCGCGCTTTTGGGAAACTGGGCCACCAGCTTTTCGAACGCTTCCCGCGCCCGGGAAGCGTTTTGCATGCGGTAATAACACAGCCCGATCTTGAGCTGAATGGCGTCGGCCGCGGCGCCGGAAAACGTCAGCGCTTTTTGAAAATCCACAAGCGCCTGCGAAAAATCGAGCATGAGAAAGTAACACTCGGCGAGTTGATACTGGGCCGCAGCGGCAAGGTCGTGATCGGGATGGTCGGCCAGAATTTTTTCAAACGCCGTCGATGCCGTCTTGTACTTTTTCTTTTTCATCACGACGAGCGCGTCGTCGTATTTTTTTTTGACCGGATCGACCGTTGTTTTGGAGGCTTGGGCAACGGTTTTTTTCGGTAAACCGTCTTCCTTCCGCGGCTCCTCCGATTTCGAAATGACTTTGACCGTTTTAGACGAAACGGCCGCCAGTTCGCCCGACAGCGAATCGATAAGGATGGCCTGCTGTTCCACGATACGCTTCGCCGCCAGTAGATCGTCGAGTAATGAGTTAATGAGACGGATCAGGGAATCTCTCTCCGTTACCGTCAATTCTTTGTCCGTGTCCTCCACGGTTTTCGTTTGCCGCACAACGATCGAGTCGCGTTTCTGGCCCAGTCCGAGCAGCCGGTTGAGTTCGTCTTTGTCCCTGGTCAGATGCGGCTGGGTACTTTCGACACGTACGGTTTCGGCGCCACCTCCGCAGGAAACAAAAAGCACAAGCAGCGGGATGATCAAAGTCCGCAGACTGAACCGTTGCGCACCTGTCAACATGTCACTGCAAGGAGCGTCAGCGACGAAGCAGTCCGGCAGGGTATTCTTACGTTGCAAAAATCCCATCGACACGGTCAATTCACCATTATTTCGCTTGACTTTATAAGTCATTCCGTTTATTATGTGCCCCACTTGATCGCGGGGTGGAGCAGCCTGGTAGCTCGTCGGGCTCATAACCCGAAGGTCGTTGGTTCAAATCCAGCCCCCGCTACTATAAATATAGACCTTGTGAATCATAAGGTCTATGTTCTTTTTAAGGCGGGTTAGCTCAGTTGGTAGAGCAGCGGAATCATAATCCGCGTGTCGGCGGTTCAAGCCCGTCACCCGCTACAAAAGAAAAATTCCCTCGGAGGAGGGAATTTTTCTTTTTCCGGTATGAACTTTAAACCGCTTCTACCGTTCCTTGATAAACGTCCCGTTACGCAATTCCGTGACCGCCTGGCGGAGTTCCTCCTGCGTGTTCATCACGATCGGGCCATGCCAGGCCACGGGTTCCTCGAGCGGACGCCCGGAAACAAGAAGGAATCGAATGCCTTGATCGCCCGCCTGCACGGTGATCTCGTCGCCCGTGTCGAACAAAACGAGAGACCGGTTGGCCGACATTTCGTACCGAAATCCGCCCGTCACGTCTTCGGTCTGCACCGGCCTGGGTGACGACGCGTCGCGGAACGTCCCCGATCCTTCAAAAACATAAGCAAACGCGTGATGCGTTCTCTCGACCGGAATCGATTTGCGGCGTCCGGGCGGAACCCAAACGTCCAGATAGCGCGGATCGGCGGCGACCCCATCCACGGGGCCGTTTTGCCCCCAGAAATTTCCGCAGACGATGCGGACTTTCGTACCGTCGTCGTCCGTCACTTCCGGAATGTCCCCGGAGACAACGTCCTGATACCGCGGACGTGTCATTTTAAGCGAGGAAGGTAAATTGGACCATAATTGAAATCCGTGCATGCGTCCGTGCGCGTCTCCTTTGGGCATCTCCTGATGCAGAATGCCGCTGCCCGCCGTCATCCACTGCACGTCGCCCGCTCCCAGCGTCCCCTGGTTTCCCAGGCTGTCCCCGTGACTGACCTCACCCGCCAGAACGTACGTGATCGTCTCGATCCCGCGATGCGGATGCCAGGGAAATCCGGCCAGATAATCATCGGGGTTTTCGTTACGAAAATCATCGAAAAGCAGAAACGGATCGAAATCGTCGGTCTCACCGAAACCGAACGCGCGGCGTAGACGTACGCCCGCTCCCTCCAGCGTCGGCCTGGACTCAACGATGCGTTTGATTGGACGTATGGACATTGCATGCCTCCCGGTCTTTTTAACCTGCAACGGTTATGAGACTAACGCGTTGTCCGGAAGAATAATCCCGCCGTCGTCAATTCTTTTCCGCCCCGCCGAGCAGGATCTTATAATTGTCGTCGTCCTCCAAGTCGTCGGAGCCTTCGTAACCTTCGATCAGGCGGGCCGCGTCTCCGGTAATGGAAAACTGGATCGGCGTATTGGCCTCCATTTCCTCTTTGGTAAGAAAGTCTTTTTCGTGGAGAATGCGGACGATGACGCTCATGTAGTCGATGTGTTTTTTGCGGGGTTTGCCGTTCTCAAAATACCGCTCGTATTTTTTAGGGTTCGGAATAATGCCGGCAAGAAAGACGGCTTCGGAAATCGTCAACTGGGCCGGTTTTTTCTTGAAATAAAACTCAGATGCCCGGCCGACGCCGTAGACGTCCGGCCCCCATTCGATGATATTGAGGTAAATTTCCAAAAGCCGCTTTTTGTGTTCCTCCTTGCGGCGGTACGGATCCAGTAATTTTTCGTGATTGATCAGCCACGTCAGGACCATTTCCTGGAATTTCCTCGCCAGGGTCTTCTCGCGGTTCAGGAAAATATTTTTGACAAATTGCATCGAAATCGTCGATGCGCCGCGCACAAAACGCTTTTTCCGGATGTCTTCGGCCAGCGAGCGTTCGATCTGCAGGACGTTAAAACCGTTGTTCTTCATGAACGATGCGTCTTCGCACATCATGACGGATGCGACGAGGATTGGCGCGACACTGTCGAGCGGCGTGAAATACGGATTGTCCGGCCCCACGACGAACGTACAATCCCGATCGTCTTCCAGGACGACCGTGTGCTCGAACGGCTTTTGCAGGCGGCGAATGAAGATCGAATCGCCCAGTGACACGACGCGGAAATTGTCCGACAACTCGACGTCCGGATCCACGGTCAGGCTGTCCAACTGCGCCATGTCGATCAGAATGTGCGCCTGCCAGCTCATGTCGCCTTCGACGCGGATCCCCGTTAATTTTTTCATGAGCGCCGACGGAATGGAATAGAAAAAATCGTTGACGGACATTTTCGCCAGCGACAGGCGAAAATCGTATTTCGGTTTTTCCGTCAAACGCGCAATGGAGCCGTCGATCGCCATATTGATCTGGTTGAGATACACGCGTGTGGAGGGACGGATCCGGATGGAGTCGGGCGAAAGATCGAGGTCGAGCTCGAAACCGATGTTCATGTTCTTCAGTTTCTGATCGGAGATCGCGTCCGAGACCACCTCGAGATTTGTAATATTGAGTCGGGCCTTCAGGTTGTCGACGTCGCTATCCTGTTCGAGACTCATAACGCGAACGTCGAACCCTTGAAGATAAATGTCGGCGTTCGTCACGTCGCGGGAAAAGGGAACTTTGAAACTGGCGTCGAAAGTACCCTCGACCTGCATCTCATGCCGCTGGTTATCGAGCTGGCCCTCCACGGCCACGCGATGCGACTGATCGCCGTCGGTAAACGTACCCTTGATGCGGAGCTCTGCGTTGCCGAGTACGTTTTCCTGAAGGGTTACCGCCGCCCGGTCGAGCGAAAAAACGTTGGGCGGCTGAGGCCAGACCCATCGCGTTTTCGGAAGCGTCGGCGTATAATCCTCATAGGCAACGGCCAGATCCTGAATCGATACTGTCGGCGGTTTCCGTTCGAGATATTGTTCGACCCATTCCGCGATCTGGTTTTTATCACCGGGCGGTTCCGGTTCAGCGACGGTTATCGTATCCGCTTTTCTCTGCTTCCACCAGTCGAGTGCGTTTTGAAAATTATACCGGCCGTTCTGATTACG
This sequence comes from uncultured Bacteroidota bacterium, assembly GCA_964478735.1. Classification (GTDB taxonomy): domain Bacteria; phylum CLD3; class CLD3; order SB21; family SB21; genus CAYZJB01. The sequence continues at coordinate 36,688 of CAYZJB010000008.1, forward strand.
CGTCAGATGAAGGGCCAGCGTGTCGATCACGACGGTCCGGATCCAACGGCCCGTGATCGCGCCGAACGGATAAAATTGAACCGTGCACCTACCGAGATAGAACAGCGGCATCGCCTGGCTCTGCGCCCATAAGGTATCGGCGTGCGCACGCAGCTCGCGCGATGCGTTCGGCCGCCAGGCAAGCTCGGGTGATGAATCCGGAAGCGAGTGAACGGTCAATCCCTCCATACGCAGCGTCGTTCGGTCGGTAAAATCAATGCTCCGGTACGTGATCGGATAACCGATCCGCTTCTGGAGGCCCTGCAACCGAGTTTCAATCTGATCGAGTACGATGAAATGAACAATGGGCGGAATGATCAGAAACAGAACGGCAAGCGTCAGAACGGCGGCGCTTGATATTTTCCACCGCCTCGGTATGGATGTCAGGTTCACTATCGATTCACGTTACAAAATCATGCCGGCCAGCGTACCCGTCAGCAGGGTCGCCAGAACTCCGCCCAGAACGGCCTTCAGTCCCAGCGACGCGATGTCCTTCTGGCGTTCCGGCGCCAGCGGCGAAATTCCCCCGATCTGGATGGCAATCGACGAAAAATTTGCAAAACCGCAGAGGGCAAATGTCGATATCGTAATGGCCCGGTCCGACAGCAAAGCGCCGGTCTTGATCGCGTCGGCCATTTCCAGATAGGCAACAAACTCATTCAGCACGACCTTGGTCCCGATCAGGGAACCGACCGTCGTCGCTTCTTCCCACGGTACGCCAGTCGCGAAGGCCAGCGGCGCGAGGACCCATCCCAGGACTTTTTGCAGCGTCAGTTCCGGATAACCGGCGAATCCTCCACACCATTGCAGAAACGAATTGAACATCGCGATCAGGGCGATAAACGCGAGCAGCATGGCGGCCACGTTGAGCGCCAGTTTGAGCCCGTCGGCGGCTCCGATCGCGGCCGCCTCGATGACGTTGGACGCGTTTTTTTCCACGGACACCTTGACGGTGCCCTTGGTCACGGGCGTTTCCGTCTCGGGAAATAGAATTTTGGAAATCGCCAACCCCGCGGGCGCCGCCATGATCGAGGCGCCGAGCAACTGCGTGGCAAATTTGACCTGGGCATCAAGCAGTGGCAAATGACGCGCCTGAGCAAACGAGTCGGACAACATCTGAATATAAGCCGCCATCACTCCGCCAGCGATCGTCGCCATCCCTCCGACCATGATCGTCAGCAGTTCCGACCGCGTCATGTCCTTGATGAAAGGACGTATCATCAGCGGCGCTTCCGTCTGTCCGACAAAAATATTGGCCGTGTTGCTCAGCGACTCGGCGCCGCTCGTTCCCATCAATTTCGCCATGACCCAAGCCATGCCCTGCACGATCTTTTGCATGACACCGAGATAGTACAGGACGCTCATGAGGGATGAAAAAAAGATGATGGTCGGAAGCACCTGAAAGAAAAAGAAAAACCCAAGAGAGCCGTCATTGCCCGGACTCAACGCGAGGTTGCCGAACACAAACCGGGCGCCGTCGACGGTAAATTCGAGCAGGTTGACAATCCCCTTTCCAAGCGCCTCGAACAGCAAGGCCAGAAAATTGAACGGCGGGCCGAAGTCGCGTCCTTTCAGAACCAAAAATCCGAAAACGAGCTGGATCAGGAATCCCGTTCCCACCATACGCCAGTTGATCTTTCGCCGGTTGTTCGACACGACGTAAGCCAGTCCGATGATGAGCCCGATGCCGAGAATACCCGTGAGTCGTTCCATGATGCGCCTCTGCCGTAGGGTGGTAGGATCGTCTTACGATGCCGCGCTGTCCGCCGCCGATGGACCGGCCAGCAGGTACTCCAGCGACCAGACGGTAACTTTTCCTCCGCCGCCGCTGGTCACGATCGTCGACCCGTCCGAAGTGATGTCCATCGACCACACACCGCGGTCATGCGCTTTGGTCACTTGATTGACCCGGCCAAAATGGGTCATGTCCCACACGACAAGATTCCCGGTGTCGTCCCCGGTGATAAACTGTTGTTTGCCGGGAACACGAACCATGGATTGGATTTCACCGTTGTACGCAACGATCGTATCGGGCAGGTTCGTTTCACGGTTCCAGACGTGAATGGCTCCGCTCCCCGCCGTCACGATCCGGTTGTCGTCGTCCATCAGGAAACATGCATTGATGGGATCGCTCTCCGGGTACGTTTTGATTTCATGCCCTTCCGCAAAATCCCATACTTTGACGTTACGGTCCCATCCCACCGATACGAAGCGGTTCGGATTTTTGGTAAACGTCATCGACGTGACGGCGCCGACGTGCCCGTACGGCGCCACGACGTCCGCAGCGTGCCCGGATAAGAAATTCAGTTGTTTTCCGGTCGCGGCTTCAAACACGAAGATGCTGAAAAAATTGGCCGCCAGCAGCGTTTTGCCGTCGGGCGAAAATCGTATTGCCTGTACGTCGTTCGTCAGGTTTTTTTTCCCCCAAATTTCATTTTTGTCCTGCATGCTGAAAACGGCAACCTGGGCGGTCTGCTGCGTATTGTCGCTGCACGTGGCGGCGAAATACCGGCCGTCCGGCGAGATGGCAACGGCCAGCACGGCGTCGGGCTGCGGCGGAGATTGCCACACGACTTTCCCGGTCTCGGCGTCGATCAACGAGATGATTTTGTTTTGCCCGCCGGCAATGATCGTCTTACCGTCCGGCGACCATCCGACGCTGTTGACGATCTCACCCATGCCGATGTCGAAGGTCCGCGGCGGCGCGACGGTCTTGACCGGAGGCATTTTTGTCCCACAGGCCGCGATGAAGATTGAAAAAAACAATAATTTTCCCGTGCACTTCATCATCTGCTCCTTGGTGCCATTCTTCGTTATTGTTTTCAGCGGAGAATTTGGCTAACATAAGCCAATCCCAAGTTGAAATCAAGCGTTACGACCCTCCGGAGCAAATCATGAAGAAAAAACGTCCACCCAAAAAAACCGTTCCCCCCTCGATCAACGTTCCTCAGCCGGAAAATCTGCTCGACGAGGATTCGTACGGCGACGAACTGGCCGCCTTTTTCGATGAAATGTATCCGGCGCACGTCGTCGAAAAAATCCACGGCCCGTTTCTCAAGATGCTCATACAAAAATACAACGTGAAGTCCGCCTGCGACCTCGCCTGCCGCACGGGCCAAACGCTGGCGCTGCTGAAAAAACTCGGAATCAAAAAATTGACCGGCATGGATTCCAGCGAGGAACATCTGAAGCGGGCAAAGAAAAAATTGGGCCGGTCGGCCACGCTCGATCGTCAGTTCCTTCGTGATGCGCCGGGTTCCCTTCGCGGCCAGACGTTCGATCTCGTACTGTGCACCAAGGACAGCCTGCCCGTACTGCTCGACGACGAAGGGTTGTTCGAATTTTTCAAAAACACGCGTTCGATACTCTCCGAAAAGGGCATTTTCGTCGCCGAAATGCTGAATTACGGCAAAATCTGGAAACGAAAAGAACGCTTCCAGCCCGTGATGGACAGGAGCAAAAAAACCGGAGGCCATTTTTTCTTTTATATGAACGACTTCCATCAGGAGTTGCTTGTCCGTCATCTGATCCGCCTGGAGCGAAACCGTCACGAGTGGTATTTGCGGAGCAGCGGATTGCCCGTTCGCCCGTTTCAGCCCAACGAGATCGATCTTTTTGTCAAGGAAGGCGGTTTTACCAAATGGGGCCTCCTCGGGTCGTACGCCGGAAAGCCGTACATTGAAAACGAGTCCCCGTACACGATCCTGCTCGCCCTCAAGTGAAATTCGATCCTTCGAATATTCTCCTTGAACCTTTAGGCCTTTTCTGCGTAGGATAGGCTGTTTTCTCCATTCACCTTCCACTTTCTCTCAAGGACGATATGAAATTCCTGAACCCCTCCCATTCCGCTTTCCTCTCCGAACTCCGCCATCGCGTGGATCACTACTTTACATCCAACGGCGTCAGCCGCTATGCCAATACGGCCATGGTTACCAAGACGCTGGCCATGCTGGCGATCTTTTACGTGCCGTACGCATTAATCGTGTCCGAATCCGTCCCCGTCTGGATGATGGCGGTCGGCACGGTCGTGATGGGCGTGGGCATGGCCGGCATCGGGATGAACGTCATGCACGACGCCAATCACGGCGCATATTCGCGGCATCCGATCGTCAACACGCTCGTCGGATACACGATCAATCTGGTCGGCGGAAATGCGTTTACCTGGAAACTTCAGCATAATCTTTTGCATCATACGTACACGAATATTCATACGATGGATGAAGACATCGACGGCAACGTGTTGCTTCGTTTTTCGGAACAGGCGCCGTTGCTGAAGACGCAGCGGTATCAGCACTGGTATGCGTTCGGGCTCTACAGCCTGCTGACGGTCAACTGGGCGTTATCGAAGGATTTCGTTCAATTTTTTCAATACATGAAAAAGGGATTGCAGCCGCATCGCCGCGCAGCGTACGGGTGGGAATTCGTGATCCTGGTCGTGACCAAGGCGTTATTTTTCGCTTATGCGCTGGTGGTGCCGCTGGTCGTGCTCGATCTCGCCTGGTGGCAGGTCGTGATCGGATTTTTGATCATGTTATGTACCACGGGTTTTATCCTGTCGCTCATTTTTCAACTCGCGCACGTCGTCGAAGGCGTGTCGCAGCCGGCGCCGAATCCGGAGGGCAATATGGAATCCGCCTGGGTGGTGCATCAGTTGCGCACAACGGCAAATTTTGCCCCTCGAAATCGGGTCCTCTCCTGGTACATCGGAGGGCTCAATTATCAGATCGAGCATCACTTATTCTACGGTATTTGCCACGTGCATTATCCGGCGCTGTCGCGGATCGTGAAAAAAACGGCGGAAGAGTTCAGCATCCCGTACGTGGAATTCCGCACGTTCCGGTCGGCAATAGGATCGCATTTGCGGGCATTGAAAAAATTAGGCCGCGGCGAACCGCTCGACCGGACTGCAGCTTGACAATCCTGGGTCAATCGTCTATATTGCCCGCGATCGATGTACGCGCCGCGTTCGTCTAACGGTCAGGACGCAGCCCTCTCAAGGCTGTAATACGGGTTCGATTCCCGTACGCGGTACAACCTCAATAAAAGAAACGCGTCGGCACGTGGCATGCAACGTCTTGACATCGCGCTTTTCCCGACATCCACTTCATTGCATTCATATTCCAGGATAACGAGCATAGTTCAGCGTCGTTCCGAATAATCGATCATCGTAGCGGGTGGCCATCCGTTCATCCTGAACCATCGGGTGACTGCCGATTATGCGATGGAACAATCTAGGCCAACCCACTTTCGGAGCGACCCGAGACATTATATCCCGTTTCATGTTCTTTCACAGTAAACTGATACCCTAATGACCAAGCGCCCTCGACCGAATGCGTTCAATTAAATGATCGAATCAAAGAACTCATGACATGCGGCCTTCACTCTAAAACCGCATTTGTTCGGGTGTTGCCTGAGCCGCGCTTAGCCGAACATTTCCATTGTATTAGTGAACCCACGACAGTATTTTCGTAGGCGAACTTTCAAATATTTCTGAAACTTTATTGCCGATATAATGAGCCATTCCCTGATCAAGTCATCGTTGCGCCTTTCCGGCCTTGATGATATCTACCAGAAAGTCATGGACCACGAGCGTCTGTCGTATGAAGACGGCGTACGGTTGTTTGAAACGCCGGACCTCACGTCCGTCGGATACCTGGCCAACCTCGTCCGCGAACGTTTGCACGGCGACCAGTCGTTTTTCGTGCGCAACCGTCAACTCAATCCGACGAACATTTGCGAATATTCCTGCATGTTCTGCTCGTTTTACCGCCGCGAAGGAGAAGCCGGCGGCTATACGATGACGATGGAAGAAATCGCGCAACGGGTCCGGGACGGTCTGCGCCACGGTATTCAGGAAATTCACATCACGTCCGGACTGCATCCCAATCTACCCTTCAGTTACTATACCGACATGCTCAAGACGATCAAGTCGGTTGCCCCCGATCTTCACATCAAGGGATTTACGGCGGTCGAAATCGAATATTATGCCCACCACTACGGCATGACGATCCGCCAGGTACTGCAATCGCTGATCAACGCCGGACTCGAAGCCATGCCCGGAGGCGGCGCGGAAATTTTCGCCGACCGCGTTCGCAAAAAAATATGCGACGAAAAGTCCACCGCGGAAGGATGGCTGGCCGTCCATGCTGTCGCGCACGAACTCGGTCTCATGACCAACGCGACCTTGCTCTACGGCCACATCGAGCGTTATGACGAACGCGTCGATCATCTGATCCGGCTTCGCGATTTACAGGACCGGTCCCTCGAAGCCAAAAAACCGGGTTCGTTCAGCACGTTCATCCCGCTGAAGTATCAGCATGAAAATAACCGTCTTAAAAAATTACCCGATGTCGGCGCCTACGAAGACCTCAAAATGGTCGCCGTCCCGCGCCTGATGCTGGACAATTTTCCAAACGTCAAGGCCTACTGGGTCGTGATCGGCAAGCGGCTGGCACAGATGGCCCTGTCGTACGGAGCAAACGAAATCGAGGGAACGATCTTGGAAGAGCGCATCATGAGCATGGCGGGAACGGACAGCGCCCACGGCATGACGGAGACCGAACTCGTCAAACTCATCCGCGACGCCGGCCGTCAGCCCATTGAACGCGATGCCCTGTATAACGTCGTCCGGACCCATGAAAACGTTCCCCCGTCGCCGGTTCGTTTGCCGGTGCTGAATTAACATCGAGGCAACCGCCTCATGAATATCCTTCTCGTCAGCTCAACGCCGAGGGAATGCGGGACCCTGCTCAACGCCCTCCGTCCGTCCTCTACCGATGAATATATGGGTTCCCTGGGCGGTCACGACGTCACGCTCATCACGACCGGCATCGGGGCCATCAACACCGTGTACGCCATGACATCGTGGCTGGCTAAACGCTCGTGCGATCTGGCGATCAATATCGGCATTTGCGGGTCGTACAACCGCGAGTTGTCCCTCGGTGAAGTCGTCTACATCCATGAGGAAATTCTGGGCGACCTTGGCGCGAGCGATACGGACGGCCACTTCATCGACCTGTCCACCATGGGATTCCCGCTGTTCGTCAGCGGAGGTAACGAATTCGGCAATCGTTTGCGTAATCCTCAGCGTCCGATGTGGCTGGACGCCACCGGATGGCACAGCGTACGCGGCCTGACGGTCAATACGACGGCTGGTGAATCGCGGCAGATCGCCGATCGCAAGACGACATTCAAACCCGACGTCGAGTCCATGGAAGGCGGCGCCTTCGCGTACGTCTGTTTACGAAGGAACATCTCATACTACGAGATCCGTGCCATTTCCAATTACGTCGAACCGCGCAACCGGCAATCGTGGAAGATCGACGACGCTTGCCAGAACCTTGCCGACGCCGTACGGTATCTCCTCGAAACACGATTATGAAAATTACGCTCGGCTTTTCTCCCTGCCCCAACGACACCTTCATGTTCGACGCGCTTGTCAACGGCCGTATCGATACGGACGGATTGGAGTTCGACGTCATCCTGGCGGACGTTGAGGAATTGAACCGGATGGCGATGGAATCGAAACTGGACGTCACCAAATTGAGTTATTACGCCTTCGCGTTCGTCGCCGATCGTTACGTGGTACTGCCATCCGGAAGTGCGCTGGGCTTCGGGTGCGGACCGCTTTTAATTGCCAAAACCCCGCGTACGATCGAGGAACTTAAAGACGCAACGATCGCGGTCCCGGGAAAATACACGACGGCCAATTTTCTTTTGCATCACGCCATGGGTCACGATGTTCAAGTCCATCCGATGCGGTTCTCGGAAATCGAAGGTTCCGTATCGCGCGGCGATTTTCCCGCGGGCGTCATTATCCATGAAAACCGGTTTACGTACGCGCAAAAAGGCCTCCACTGCGTCGCCGACCTCGGTGACTTCTGGGAAAAAAAGACACGGTGTCCGATCCCCCTGGGTGCAATCGCCGTACACCGCCGGATCGATCCCGCCGTCGCCCACCAGATCCATCTCCTCGTACGCCGAAGCGTGATGCACGCGATGATCCATCCCGACGAAGCCATGCCTTATATACGCCGGCATGCACAGGAACTCGACGATACCGTCATCCGGCAGCATATCGATCTGTACGTCAACCGGTTCAGCATCGATCTCGGCCCCGACGGAGAGCAGGCCGTTGTACGTTTGCTGACCGAGACAGGCGCCCCTCGCTCCGACGTGTTTTGCCGGCCAATCGAAGAGGATATTCGCCGGTGATCCACGTTTACACTCAGACCAAAGACGGGTTTTCCACCGATGGAACGTTAAACGACGTTGCCGTGCGGCTTTCCGATCCCGGCTGCACATGTTGGATCGACATGGACACGCCCACGGATGAGGAAATCAATCGATTGCAGCAGGTCTTTTCATTTCATCATCTGTGCATTGAAGACTGCATGTCGTACTCGAATGCGCCCAAACTCGACGAATTTGACGATTACCTGTTTCTCGTCACGCATGAGGCCGTTCAGAATCCCAATGCCGCCATTCAGGAAAGACCGGAGATCGATTTTTTTCTGGGTAAAAATTATCTCGTGTCATTTCATTACCACCCCAGCCGAGCGGTGGATACCGTTCGTTCCCGATGTCTGGCGGAAGCCGATTCATCCTCGACGCGAGTATCAGCCCACGCCTCGAGCCTGAGGTTGTTTCGGAATTCCGATTTTATCTTACAGGCCGTCCTCGACGCCATTGTGGAGGAATATTTTCCACTTCTCGACCGCTGGGAAGAACGCATTACGCAAATGGAAGACCGGATCATCACGCTCGACGGCGAACGGCCCACGGTCGGCGAACTGATCCGCATGAAGCGTGAACTGGGCACTATTCGCCGATTGATTTCGCCGCAGCGAGACGTTTTGTCGAAACTCATTCATTCGGACAATCCCGCGATCTCCAAGCACTCTCGTTTTTATTTCCAGGACGTGTACGATCACGTCATTCGTGCATATGAAATCATGGACGGACACCGGGACGCCATGCATAACGTTCTGGAAGCACACTATGCATTGCTCTCCGCCCAAATGAATGAAAATTCGAACCGGATCAATTTCGTGATGCAACGGCTCACCATCATCACCACAATTTTTATGCCGTTGTCGTTCATTGCGGGCATCTACGGGATGAATTTCGAGCACATGCCCGAACTGGGTTGGCCGTTCGGTTACTTCGCCGTCCTCGGATTGATGGGTACGATCCTGCTCGGGATGCTGGCTTTTTTCCGCCGTCAGAAATGGTTGTAAGGCAAGCACGCCGGCCCCCCTTCACAATCGTCGCCCGTGCCCATGCCATGAGGTTTCAACTTAAAAGCGACTTACATTTTTTCGGGGTTGCACCGTTGACAAATCCTATTCAATTCTCTATATTGCACCGCGCTTTTTGAAGGACGTATATGAATGAAATGAAAATCGGGATGCCGCGTAAAAAAGCTGCGAAGAAGTCTTCGCTACCGTTCACGCGTGAGAATTATGTCATCTTTTTTATCGGGCTGGCCACAATCTTGATCGGTTATATTTGCCTCAGTACGCCTCCCGTCTACGGCACAATCTCGCTGACGGTCGCACCGATCTTACTCGGTCTGGGTTACCTCGTACTTATCCCGATTTCCATTATGTATCGAAAAAAAGAAAACTCTCCATCGACTAACGCATAAAGGACCGTTATGAAACATCTCTTGATCACCGGCCTTATCGTCGCCGGGTTTGCCTGCGGAAAAGCTGAACCGACGGAAACGGCCGTCGTCAAAATCTCATCGGCAATTTGCGGAGAATGTGCAAGCACCATCACCAGCGCCGTTAAAAAAGTCCATGGCGTCAAGACCGTGGCCGTCAATACGGATGAAAAAACGGCGACCATCGAGTTCGTTCCGGCCGTCGCCAAGCTCGGCGATATCGAAAACGCCATTGTGATGTCCGGCTACAGCGCCAATGACAAACCAGCCGACGCGGCGGCATTCGAAAAACTGCCGGATTGCTGCAAGAAAAAATAACGCTTCAGTACCAACGGGTTGTTTAAAAGAGAATGCACCGGCATTCTCTTTTTTTATTCTTTAACAGATGAAACATTTCGTCAAAACGTTCTTCCGCACGTACGGCGCGAACGTTCATGAACACGGCGACGGCCTCAAGGTCGACTTGCCGGACGACTTGCATGAACGGTTCGAGCAGGAATCGCTCAACCTCGTGTTTGACGCCAAAGACGTCGACGAAACGTCGGAGTTGGTCACGCACGGCGGGTACGTCCTGTCCGTCATCCATTCCTACCTGCAGGACAAAGGACTCAAACTGGCCAGCCGTCTCCCCGACCGTCATACGCTCAATAAAAATTCCGCGGCGGATCTCGTCCGGATCGAAAACGGGACAATCCATGAGCTCCGGATCAAGAAAGAGCGCACGGCCGATCTGATCTTCCATTTCAAAATCACGTTCCTTTCCGATGAAAAGTCCGAAACGCTCTATGCCATCGGTATCGACCGGCACGGTTCGATCTTTGATGCCAATACGTACTACAGTCCCGACGTCATGGAAAAAGACGCCATTCCCCTAGCTCAAAAAGGCGACGTCGACCTGAGCCGAAAAGACGTCGAAAAACACTTTCGGGAATGCCTGAAGGCTGCATCGGAACGGGCCCGCGAGGAGGCTGTCGCGCTGCAAAAAGAAGTACTGAAGCGTCTTCACCGCAACGTCGTCCGGATCAAAGGATACTATACGGCCCAGGTCCAGGAACTGCACCGCAATCAGCCCTCGTACGAAGAAAAGCGGCTCGCGATCGAACGGGAACAACAGCACAAACTCCAGGAGGAAATCAACAATCACCGGATCCGTATTGTGATCAAGCTTCTGAATTTTCACCTGGTCGAGCGTGGAGAATCGCTGATCACGCTGCGGCTGAAACCGGACCGGAAGCATACCGAATCGTCGATGGTCGTCCAGTTTGACCACTACAGTGGAACCGTCGACTACGGCGAATGCTCGTTGTGCGGCACGACGATGGACAAGATCGTGTTGACGGCGGACGGGCAGATCGGCTGTCCGCAGTGTGTCGTGACGTGCACGGGTTGTGGAAACATTTTTGCCGACGTCCATCGCGAGTCACGGTGCGCCATGTGCGAAAAACCGACCTGTACGGATTGCCTGCTGGAATGCCAGAGTTGCCGGCGAAAAACGTGCGCCGACCACGCGTTTGCCTGTTCGGTCGGAAATGAGATGACGTGCACCGACTGCCTGTCCCGGTGCGACGTGTGCGGAACGGAACTATGTTCCGATCACGTATTCGTGTGTGCCGCCACCCGCAGTCCCGTATGTTTTGAACACCGCGTCATTTGCAAACAGTGCCGGCGTGTCTATTCGAGCCGATACGTCCAGAAGCTGAAAAAAACCGAGCGCAAATGTTCCGGATGCGGACATGAACTCACGGTCTGACGGATGGCGGCGATGAACGACGCATTGACGTTTGCCCTGCTCTGTTTTACTTCATTTTTTTCGGTGATCAACCCGCTCGGCGTCATGCC
>CAYZJB010000008.1:48332-69426 GCA_964478735.1 uncultured Bacteroidota bacterium
TCGATCGTTCTGATGCAGGACGCGCAGTCCATCGAACTGAAAGTGGTACTGTTTCTGGTCATGGCGGCCATCTGTGTCGTGACGATGATTGCGCTGATGGGCGCCGGGAAATTCACCAAACTCCTCGGCGATACGGGAATCAAGATCATGACGCGGCTGATGGGATTGATCATTATGGTCATCGCCATCGAATTCTTTGTCGCCGGCCTTGGACCCATTATCAGACGGATGACCGCACCGTAGCGGAAAACTAAAAAGCCCCGAATCCGGGGCTTCTGGAGTGGGGAAAATTCAAGCCGAAAACGAACTTCCGCAGCCGCAGGTACGCGTCGCGTTCGGGTTATTGAACACGAAGCCTCGCCCGGACAGGCCGTCCTGGAAGTCGAGCACCACACCTTTGAGATACAACATGCTCTTGTAATCGACCGCAACTGTTACGTTGTCGTACGTATAGGTCGAGTCGCTTTCCGACACATTTTCATCGAACGCAAGCGAGTACTGAAACCCGGAGCACCCGCCTCCCTGGACGCCGATCCGCAGGACGTAGTTTTCGGGAATGCTCTGATCCTTGATGATATTCTTGATCTCGGCTATCGCTTTCGGTGTTACGGTGATCTCCGGAACAACCTCGGTTACTTCTGCCATCTATAATCTCCTTATTTTATCTATCCGTAATGGTGGCTATTACTAAACAATGAATTTATGACTTTTTTATTCCATGTCAAGCACGGTTCCTGCCGTGACGGTGCTATTCAAGGACAAGAAGCCGGAGATTGGCCAACAGCCGTTGTTTGTTTGCCCGGCTCAATTCCCCTATTTCTTTAAGAAACCTCCGATTGTCGATGGCTCGGACCTGGTCTACCATGACGTCAGACGGCTTTACCATCCCCGCTTCACCTCGCGCAAGATGTACGCGCAGGATTTCCGCTTCCGGTTTCACCTGAGACGTGATCGGGCAGACGATCGTACTCGGATGAACGGCGTTCAAAAGGTCGGTCTGGACAACCACAACCGGACGGACCTTGCCGGGTTCCGTCCCTAAACGAGGGTTCAGGTCGGCCGTGTAGACAAAGAACTTTTTAGGCTTCATTCGGGCAGTTCATCCTCGATGCGCTCGAAATCATTGAGGGCTTCCAAAGAGGATTCATAGACGGCTTCGGATTCGCGAACAAGTTGATCCTTGATGAGCTTGCGTTCCATCATGCGCGTGTAGAAATCCACGGCCTCGTTGATGTAAGCGTTGCGGGACTTGTCCAGTTTTTTGGTCATTTTTTCGGATTTGCGGTAGATTGTGTCATCCAGCTTGACGGAGATATTTTTGGACATCACAGGCTCCTGACTTTGGTATCACTAAAGGGTAATACCGGCCTTCCGTAATGTCAAGGGAATTTATCGCTCCGCCGATCCGTTTAAAAAACACCCGCTTTGCCGACATGTGCGAAAGCGCCGGGCTTTGCAGTATTCAAAACGATGAAAGAGGTCAACGTGAAAGCTGTCTGGAACAGCCAGGTTCTGGCTGAAAGTCACGCCACCGTCGTGGTCGAGGGCAACCATTACTTCCCGCCGTCGTCCATCCGGAAGGAATTTTTCAAAGAGAGTCCGCATCACACCGTCTGCCCGTGGAAAGGTGAGGCCAGTTATTATCACGTGGTTGTCGACGGCAAAACCAACGTCAATGCGGCCTGGTATTACCCGAAGACCTCGGATGCGGCCAGGAGCATCGAAGGTTACGTCGCCTTCTGGAACGGCGTTCAGGTCACGCCTTAATGCGCCGCCGGACCACTGCCTTTTCCAACAGACCCAGCAGGCCCTGCGCCATCAGGGCCATCACCGCAGTCGGAACGGCGCCGTACAAAAAAAATATTTGTTCGCTTGTCAAGAAAAATGTTCCGGATCATTTCTTTTTTTTCTCCACGCATAAGTCACGGGCCAATGAGAAAGTCACGAATCTCGGATTAATTATTTGAAATCAGCACTATCCTTTTGGACGATGGGATCGCGAAGTTCATAAAAAAAAGTAAGATAACCTTTCAATCGGCTGTAAATTCGATCGGCTGTTTTTTCGTCATATGTATGGACTGTTTCATTTCTGTCGGCGGTCGCCCACTCTAAATCCGGATGAATCAAATTAAAAAGGCCTCCCCCAAACTCTCTCTCGGGCTGTTGGAAATTTCATTCGCAGCATTTTTTTCAATAAATTTTACTCCGCAACGGGCGGCGTTGAGTTTTCAAAATATTCCACGATGCGATCGGCCAGTTGCGGGGAAATACCTTCCACGGCGGCCAGTTGGTCGCGTGTGGCAACGGCAATATTCCGGACCGATCCGAAATGGGTCAGCAGTGCCTGTTTTCGTTTGTCCCCGATCCCCTCAATCGCGTCGAGTTCCGACGTCAGGGTACGTTTTTCCCGCGTCTGGCGGTGGAAGGTTACGGCAAACCGATGCGCTTCGTCGCGGACGTGCTGCAACAGCTTTAGCGCGGACGACGTTTTGGGAATCATGATCGCGTCGTGTACGCCCGGTATGAAAATTTCCTCGAGGCGTTTGGCCAGACCGATCACCGCCTGCCCCTCCAAACCCGATTTCGAGACCTGAATGCCGATCGATTCCAGCGCTTCGACGGCGGCATGCAACTGACCCTTCCCGCCGTCGATCACGATCAGGTCGGGAAAATCGATGCCTTCTTCGAGTACGCGCAGGTACCGCCGCGTCACCACTTCGTGCATCGTGGCAAAATCGTCGGGACCCTGGACCGTTCGGACGTGATATTTTCGGTACTCGCTTTTTTTGGGTTTGCCGTCGGCAAAAACAACCATCGAAGAGACGGGATCGCTGCCCTGGATGTTGGAATTGTCAAAACACTCGATATGACGCGGAATTTTATGAAGGTTCAAATCCCGTTTCAGGCTCTCCAGCACGTGGGGAACAAACTGTTCACGGGCCTTGAGCCGCTGTAATTTCAACTCGCCCAGCAGCAATTCGGCGTTGCGAACGCACATCTGCACGAGTTTATGCTTATCGCCGATTTTGGGAACGGTCAGTTGAACGCCGCCTGCCCTGCGCTCCCCCAGCCATTCGATCAATGCCTCCTCCTCCGCGGGTTGTGCCGAGAGGTAAATTTCTTCCGGAATGAAGTCTGCCTGCAGATAATACGTCTTGAGAACGGTCTCCATCACGTCGGCCGGTTCTTTGTCCCGAACCCTGGAAAAATAAAAATGCTGACGGCCGATCATTTTGCCGTCGCGAATGCGGAAAACGACGCCGCAGGCTTCATCGTCTTCCGTCGCCACGACCGCCACGTCACGATCCGACAGGTCCTGAAAAACGATTTTTTGGGACGCCGTGTACGACTCGATCCGCTCGATCCGGTCGCGCAATACGGCGGCGTCTTCAAATTTCATTTCATCGGCGAGACGGAACATCGATTCTCGCAACGACTTGATCAGTCCGGTGGTTTTACCGGATAGAAAACGGCGAACCTGTGAGATCATTTCCGCGTACACCGCCGCCGCCACGAGACCCTGGCACGGACCTTCGCATTTCCGGATGTGATAATCCAAGCAAAGCTTGACCTTTCGGCTGGCGATGAGTTCATCGGTAAACCGGTGTGTACAACTCCGGATGGGAAAAATCCGATGCAGCGTTTTCAGGGTCTGCCGTAAATTTTTGACGTCGGTATACGGGCCGAAAAAGTCTCCTCCGGCTTTTTCTTTTTCCCGCGTCACGTAGATACGCGGAAACAGTTCGTCCGTGATTTTGATGTACGGATAACTCTTGTCGTCCTTGAGTTCGATATTGTATCGGGGACGATGCTGTTTGACGAGATTGGATTCGAGGATCAGGGCTTCCGTTTCGGAGTCCGTCTGGATCACCTCGACGTCGGCGATGCGGGAGACAAGCCGCTGCAATTTTGGATCGTCCCGGCGGGATTCGTGAAAGTACGACCGGACGCGGTTGCGAAGGTTCTTCGCCTTGCCGACGTACAGTACGTTGGAGTCGAAGTCTTTGAAGAGGTAACAGCCGGGGGTTTTGGGCAGGTTATCGAGTTTGCGGACGATCGTTTCGCTGAGGTTCATGGCAGTCCATGCTATTCCTCATCGGAATCGGATAATTCCAGTTCGACTTCCGTGGCCCGTTTGCGTTCACTCTCGATGATGACCAGCACCGGGGGCGGCACGTCCACGCCCTGAAGGTCGAACGCGGCTATCTCGCGGGCCAGAACATTGATGCGCTTATCGATCAGGTGGCGCTTGTTGAGAACGATGACCCGCTCTTCTTCTTTCGTACAATATCCGCCGGCAAAGTCGCCTTTTTCGATGCGGACTTTGATGTCGAGTTTTCCGGCCAGATCCATTAAATGATCGAATATTTTTTCTTTTTTCATGCGCTTATCGCGGTTTACAACAATTCGCTATGTCCCCGGGACGTCAGTTCATCGACGATCTTTTTGACGTCCTGCGCCCGGTCCCGGCGGCACACGAGCAGGGCATCCTCCGTCTCGACGACGATCACGTCGCTTAACCCGACGGCCGCAACGAGTTTTTTCGGTGAAAAGATTAACGATCGTTCGACGTCGTGCAGAATGGTTTCACCGCGAACGCCATTGGCGTGGCCGTCTTTTTCCGTGAGCTGATACACCTCTTCCCAGCTTCCGACGTCATTCCAGGTAAACGGGGCTCGAATGACGATGACGTCTCTGGCATGTTCCATGACGCCGTAATCGATCGACACGCTTTTGAACGTACGGTAGACCCGGTCCAACTCCGACTCATACGCGCGCGTCCCGACGGAGTCCGCAATTTCTTTCAAGCCCTGATGCATCTCCGGCAAAAACTCGTCCATCAGCGACAGGATGGTGGCCGCCCGCCAGACAAACATTCCGCTGTTCCATAAAAAATCGCCGCTTTGCAGAAAGCGCAACGCCGTCGCCGGGTTGGGTTTTTCCGCAAACGTTTTGACGCGGTACGCCTCCAGGGCGCCTTCGCGCATCGGCGCTTCGGTGATGAACTGGATGTATCCGTATCCCGTTTCCGGACGCGTCGGCGGAATGCCCATCGTCACCAGCACGTTCGATTCAAGCGCCAGCCGGGCGCCAAAGTCGATCGCGCGGCAAAACTCGTCCGCAGGCTCGATCAAATGGTCGGCCGCCAGTACGGCCATCACAGCTTCAGGATCGCGTCGCAGGATATGGACCGCCGCCAGTCCGATGCATGGAGCCGTATTCCGGCCGACGGGCTCGACGAGAATATTCTCCGGCGATACGCGCGGCAACTGCCGGCGGATCTCGTCGGCCTGCACGGCATTCGTCACGACGACGACGCGTTCTGAAGGGATCAACGGTTCCAACCGCGCCACCGTTTTCTGGATCATCGACTGTTCGTCGAAAAACCGAAGAAGCTGTTTGGGAGATTTGGCCCGGCTGAGCGGCCAGAAGCGGGACCCGACGCCGCCCGCCATGATCACGGCATGAAGCACTACTGCCCTCCGCTGACGGCCGTGGAATCGCTTTCAAAAATGATGGAAAGAGTGCTTTCGCCCGCTTGGACCATCTTTTCGCGTAATTGAAGTTCCTCGTACCCCTTACGGGCCAATTTGTTTGTCGGATCGAGTTTGAGCAAATGCATCCACACTTTACGTGCGTTCGCGAAGTCTTCCTGCCACATGTACAGGTAACCGAGATTGTAATACGCGTCAAGATAGTCACGCTTGATTTCAATGGCAACGAAAAGATGCTTCAATCCTTCGTCGTAACGCCGCTGCGTTCCCAGCATATATCCGAGGTTGTTGTGCGCCTGTACGTTGTACGGATTGATCCGCAGCGCGTGTTCGAGCGCCGCGACGGCGGAATCGATCCGACCTTCAAAAAAGTAGGCGACCGCCAGATTGTTATGCGCATCGTCGTACGTCGAATCCGCGGCAATGATCTTTTGATACTCGCGGATTTTTTGGCGGTTGTCATTTCCCTTGACCGCCTGTTGCAGCATGGTGTACGCCAGCACCTTACGCTCCCCGCTTAGAATCTTACGGACGTGCTGCAGATTGACCCTCGCCCCGGACATCGTCGGGTCCAAAGTCAGCGCCTTTTCAAAAAGAATCAGCGCCCGTTGATAGGCCGACTGCGCCTTGGCTTCCTGTTGATTCAAGGCCAGCTTATTGGCCTGTGTAAAAATCATGTATCCGAGGTTGTTATACGCCTTGGCAAACTCGGGATCCAACGCGATTGCTTTTTCACAAAGGGCGACGGCCCGGTCGACGTCCATGCGGGCGAAATGTACGCTCGCCATCTCCGTGTACGCCTCGGCCGACGTCGGGCGAATCTCCAAACACCGATGGAGATTTTCCAATGCGAGGTCATACTCGAGTTTTTCGATATAGGTCTTACCGAGGATGAAGTAGATTTTGTAGTTGACCGTCGTATCAGCGCCGAGATACGTCAACGCGTCGCGGAATCCGCGGATCGCCTCGTCGTATCGTTCGAGATTGAACTGTTTCAATCCGTCTTCGTACGCCCGGGTGCCTTTCGTATAATTGACCCAGTAGGTCGCCTCGGAGTCGTTGGGAATGAACTCGAGTACGGTGTAGAAATATTTTTCCGCCTGATCGTACTGGCCTTTGATGAACTGCAGCAGTCCGAGGTCCTGATAGGCATCGACGAAATTCGAATCCGCTTTCAGTACCTGACGCAATTCGCCTTCCGCCTTGCCGTATTCCGCCCGGCTAAAGTAAACGTTACTGATCACATAGTGGGCCTTGGCGATCAAATCATTACGCCCGTCCGCATGTTTCAGAACGTCCGCCCATATCGGAAATGCGGCTTCCAAACTGTCGCCCACGTACAGGCGGGTCCCGATCTTCTCCAGTGAATCCAGATTGACGAGTCCCTCTGCGGACTCTTCTATAACTGCGATGGGTCCAACGACGCGGTGACTGTCCGGCACGACCGCGACTGTCGTGGTTGTATCGACCTTCAGCGTATCGGTCCGAACGGGTTGTACGACAGTTTGCCTGGGCGATTGGCAGGCCACCAGAGAAACGACGATCCGTAGAACAAGACCGCGACAGACCATCAAGTTTTCCTTTGTTTTACGAGGTCGACTTGTCAAAATCGTCCTTCCGGATTCCTTTTTTTATGTCGGCTTTCGTATCGATCACCATCGTCGGCGGCGAGACCGGACTGACGAGAAAGTTTTTGTCCTGGGCGCTTTTCTCATCAATGATTTTGAAAGCGATGTTACCGATTTTCACCTCGTCCGCATAATCCAGGCGGTAAAAGTAGTTTTCTTCCAGTTTTTCACCGTTGACGAAGGTGCCGTTTGTACTATTGAGATCGATGACGAATATACCGCCGTCCTTCCACCGGATCGCGGCATGGTGGCGCGAAACGGAGGCATCGTCGACCAGCACCGAGTTGTCGAACGCCCGGCCCAGCGTCACGACCTGGCCTTCTTCGATGCGAAAATTTCGCCCGGTATCATGCCGGTGAAGATAATAGATGCGTCCCATATCGATCTCCTATGGTTTTTTGAATTGCACGTTTACGTTCGACGTCTCCCAGTGGGACCGAACGGACACCGTGTCCGGGTAACTGACGAAAACTTCCGACGGTTTCCATGGCGTCAATCGGCCGTAGGAATAGCGTCCGCTGCCGTCGTCGTCGCGAAATGCGGTCAGGTTGTACCGTCCCGGTAACAAATGATCAAAGGTAAACTCTACCGCTCCACGAAGCAACTGCCGTCTTGAAAAAGACGGCTGGCCGATCCGGGTGATCTGCACCAGATGGTCGCCGTCTTCGTCGATCCGGCCGCGCACCGTACCCAGCGTATCCGGTTTATACGTCTGGATTTCCCAGACCAACGTCGTATCGGCTATTCTTCTTCCCAGCCAGTCGGCGATGGAATCGAGCGAAACCATCAGCCGGTACGCTGCCGGACCATTGAGCAACCGCGATCCCGTCCATATCAGATGAGAAGAATTTTTCCACCGAATGACGCCGTCGATTCGCTGTTGTGACGTATCGAGTAAAAATATACGGGTCGTGACGGTCGACCGGTCAATACCTCGTGAAAAGCGAAGTTCCACCTGCATATCGGGTCCGACGGTCGACCGGGCAGCAGGTTGGACGACCTCAACTGTGGTCACGGTATCAAATTCTGAAAATTTCACCGGTAGCGTTGCCGGCTGCAATGTGTCCCCGCTGTGCGAGATGAACCCTGAAACTACGGCCTGCAGCGAATCGGACGGGAGCGTTTCCAGAAGAACATGGACCGTCGATTCCGACTTGGGATCGATGAGCATGTCCCGGATCGTGAGCAACGACTCCCGGGAAGAAATCTTCACGCGTTCTTTCAAACTATCGACAAAAAATCCATCCTCGACATACCGAAGCACGGCAAGCGCTTTTGAAAAATGGACCCGCACTTCGCGTCCACCGAACTCCGCGTCGACCACCCGGAACGCCGTCGTGTCGTGGAGCGACATCAGCCCGTTGACCGACGTGACCTCGTCGCGGCGATTTTCGATAACCGGTTCGAACGACGGCAGCCCGATGTAATCCACTCCCGGCGTAAAGCGCCGGTTTTCGTCGACGTCGGCAATGCCGAAAACGCGGTAACTTCCCGGCGCAAGATAGGCCAGTTCGTACCGTCCCTCCCGATCAAGCTGTGTGATGTAATCGGCCCGACGTTTGAGCAGCGTACTGTCCGGCTCTTCTCCACTCCGGTAGGCCCAGACGGCGACACCCGCCGTTTGATCCGTGATCATGCGACCGCTGATTTTGCCACGGTCGATACTGTCGCCCGTTGCAAAGGCAAACGTCACGGCCCGCTTGAGCGGATTGTTACGAAGATCTTTTGCCGCCGTACCGACGGTAATCACACAGGTGACGTTATCGGGCAGACTGTCGCGCAGGGCGATTCGAAGGCTCGTCCCGCGCCAGGATAAACGGGGATCCCGCCGCGGTTGGGGCGATATGAATATTGCATTTTCCGTCGACGCCTCATCCATCGCTTCACTGAAAACGATTTCCGCCGTGACAACGCGCCCGACCCGTGTGGAATCGGCCGAGGGAACCGTCGACACGACTTCCGGCGGAGTTTTGTCTTCCGGTCCTCCGCCCGGCGGGGCCTGACTGGCGCACGCGGCCGTGACCAGCGGCAGGTACATAAAAAAACCCCGTTTTATCCATGATGGAAAACGGGGCGTGGAAACGAGCGAACGATTATTCAATGGTAATATTCAATCCTTCGATCACGGCGATCGGGTGCGGGTCGTCCGGATTATCCGCTTTGTCGTGGGCCTCCCAGTGCGCCAGATCGACGACTTCTACTTTATAGGACGCATCGCGCAAACCCGTGATCTGCGCCTCGTAGTGGGTGCCTTTAAATTCAAAAGCAGAGACCTTCGTCGTCGTAGGGCCGAACTTATTGCCCTGTTTTTCGCTGAGGCGGCAAATCAGCTTGGCATTTTTGACAAGTTCATCGCGATGATCGATGACACGTACCATCAGCGGCATGGATTTCGCACGGCCGTTAAACTGGTTGAGGGATTCTTCCTCCATGATCTCCACGATGGGAGCCATGACGTACACGATACCGGACCCGAGCTTGTTGAATTTGCCGTCCAGTACTTCGATGAGCGCTTCACCGGCATAGGGGCTGGTGAAAGACGCCTGCTGGACCGTACCGGATTCCGATTGATGGGTTTTGAAATCGGTGAAATTCCCGCCGCCTTTTCTCGCCACGGCGTTCAATCCCAGGTCCGTACGGCTGGTCTGGACGATG
Source organism: uncultured Bacteroidota bacterium (assembly GCA_964478735.1). Lineage (GTDB taxonomy): Bacteria > CLD3 > CLD3 > SB21 > SB21 > CAYZJB01. The sequence goes on from CAYZJB010000008.1 coordinate 58,111, forward strand.
ATGCGTGCTTCGGCTTCGCCGGCAAGGATCGTGTCCGGCTCGATCGTAACCGAATACTGCGCCGACACGGGAAAGGTTGTCAACAGATAAAAGGGAAGAACAAAGAAGGTAAGGCACAGATGCTGGCGCTTCATACAAACCTCGTCATCCTGTTTTGTGGAACTGCCCCATGATAAAGAAAACCGACCTGGGGCGCAACAGGTATTTGGCAAAGCCATTCCGCGGATAATCTCGTCAAGATCGTAAAACCTTTGCGATCTTGGCGAGATATTTTGAGATGAAGTGTAATGGAATACAGCTGAGTCCTGCCTTGAAAAAATATCCAAAAACGCCTATATACGGTCATCTTCTTGCTCACCTTTTGCGAATGGAGTCATCATGGAAAATGTCCTCGCCTACATCGAATCCAATAAAAACCGTTACGTCGAAGAATTAACCGCCCTGCTGCGTATTCCAAGCATCTCCACCGATCCGGAGAAAAAAAGCGACGTCCAGCGCTGCGCCCGCTATATCGCCGACCATCTCGAGCAGATCGGTTTGAAATCGGAAATCCACCCGACTGACGGCCACCCGATCGTCTATGCGGAATGGTTGGATGCACCGGGCAAGCCGACCGTACTGCTCTACGGCCACTACGACGTACAGCCCGTCGATCCGATCGACCTGTGGCACCAGGATCCCTTCGATCCCGTCATCAAGGACGGCTATATCTACGCCCGCGGCTCCAGCGACGACAAAGGCCAGGTTTTTCTAAACCTCAAAAGCATCGAAGCCCATCTGAAAACGAACGGCAAACTGCCGTGCAATGTGAAAATGATCATCGAGGGCGAAGAGGAGATCGGCAGTCCGCATCTGGAACCTTTTTTGACAGCGAACAAACAAAAACTCAAAGCCGACGTTATCTTGATTTCCGACACGTCCTTTTTTGCCGATGAAGTCCCGAGCATCGCCTACGGTCTGCGCGGCCTCTGCTACATGCAGGTGGAGATGACCGGACCCAACCGCGATCTGCACTCCGGCGTTTACGGCGGGGCCGTCGGCAATCCCGTCAACGAGTTGGCCATCCTAATATCCAAATTACGCGACAAAAACGGCCGTATCACGATCCCGGGTTTTTACAAAAAGGTCAAACCGCTGTCGAAAAAAGAACGCGCCGAATACAAAAAACTGCCGTTCAACAAAAAGGAATATCTGAACGAACTCGGAATCAAAGACACGTTCGGGGAAAAAGGATACTCCATCCTCGAACAGGTCAGCGGACGGCCGACGCTGGACTGCAACGGCATCTGGGGCGGCTACCAGGGCGAAGGCGCCAAAACCGTCTTGCCATCTAAAGCCGGCGCCAAAATCAGCATGCGGCTCGTACCCAACCAATCGCCAAAGGAAATCGCCGTACGGTTCGAAAAATACGTGAAAAAACTGTGCCCCAAGACGATGCAGATCAAAGTGACCGAACTGCACGGCGGCGATCCGGCGATGGCCGATATCACGTCGAAGGAAATGATCGCGGCACGTCAGGCGATGAAGGCCGTATTCAAAAAAGAACCGCTCTTCACCCGCGAAGGAGGTTCCATCCCGATCGTGGCGGCGTTTGAGCGTATCCTCGGCCTCCAGTCGATTCTGATGGGGTTCGGCCTCGATTCGGACGCCATTCATTCGCCCAACGAAAAATTCAAGCTTGCCAATTTTCACCGCGGGATCCAGACGACGGCGCGCTTTTACGACGAACTCGCCCGGATCGCATGAGCGGCTTTTGGACGGGGCTACGCTACCCCTGGAACGCACTGGACTTCGTTTTCCATCACCCGCGAATTGTCAAGTTCATTTTCTTCCCTTTTTTGATCAACTTGGTTGTTTTTGCGGGCGGTTTTTATTTTTTCTACGTCAAGATGCAGGATTTCCTGGCGATCATTCCCAAAAGCGACGCGTGGTACTTCGGCATCCTGTATTACCTTGCCGTCGCCGTTATCGTCGTCAGCTATCTCCTTGTCGCGTTTTATCTGTTTACCATCGTCGGTAACATCATCGCCGCCCCGTTCAACGGCGTCCTGTCCGAAAAAGTCGAGGAACTGGAACGATCCAATCCGTTAAATCTGCCGCTGAGTCTGAAAACCATCCTGCGGGACTCCCGCCGGGCCGTCCTGACTGAAATCAAAAAAATCTTTTTATTTCTGGTCTTTTTCGTACCGATTTTCATCGTCAACTTTATTCCCGTTTTCGGCTCCGTCCTGTATTCCATTCTGATTTTTCTCTACACGGCATTCGCACTGACGTTCACGTTTACCGACTACGTCCTGGAGAGAAAACTTCTGAGTTTTCGGCAGAAATGGGGAATCCTTTTGCGGCATAAAGGACTATCGCTCGGATTTGGCGGCATGTGTTTCGCTCTCGGTCTCATTCCGCTGGTCAATCTTTTCATCATCCCTGTCTGTGTCACGGGAGGCACGTTACTGGTCCTGAGGGAAATGGAGAAACGAACATGACCCGCTCCGTCGAACTCAACGGCAACGACCTGACGCTCGATACGCTCGAGCAGATCCTGACGGACGGCCTGCAGGTGAAAATTTCCGGCCACGCCGCCGCCCTGGTGCAACAATCACGTGAAATCATCGAACACATCACGATGACGGGTACGGTCGTGTACGGCGTCAATACGGGTTTCGGACAATTCAGCGACGTACGGATTTCCGACGACCGGATCGAGCAGTTGCAAACCAATCTCGTCCGAAGCCATGCCGCCGGGGTGGGCGAACCGTTTGCCGATACGATCGTTCGCGCGATGCTCCTCCTCAAAATCAACGGCCTCGCCAAAGGTTATTCCGGCGTCCGGATGGACGTCATCGATCTGCTCATCGGCATGTACAATCACGGCGTCCTGCCGGTCATCCCTCAAAAGGGTTCCGTCGGTTCCAGCGGCGATCTTGCGCCGCTGGCGCACCTTGCCCTGTGTATGATCGGCGAAGGCGAATGTTTTTACGAAGGGCAGCGCCTCTCCGCCGCACGGGCGCTCGCCGGGGCGGGACTGGAACCGATCCGGTTGATGTCCAAAGAAGGCCTGGCCATCCTCAACGGAACGCAGGCCATGACCGCCGTCGGCTGCATTGGCCTGATGCGGGCCAATAACCTCATCGAGTGCGCGGACATTTTTGGCGCGATGTCAACGGAAGTCCTACTCTGTACGGATGCCGCCTTCGATGAGCGCGTTCACAAGGCGCGCAACCAGGAAGGCCAGATCGTATCGGCGGAAAATCTGAGAACGCTGCTGCACCACTCTCCGATGGTTCAATCGCACAAGGCGTGCGCCAAGGTACAGGACGCCTACAGCGTTCGCTGCATGCCGCAGGTCCACGGCGCCAGCCGCGATGCCATCACGCACGCCCGCCGCGTGGTCGAGCGGGAAATGAACGCCGCGTCCGACAATCCCCTGATCTTCATCGACAAGGGCGACGTCGTGTCGGGCGGCAATTTCCACGGACAGCCGGTGGCGCTCGTAATGGACTATCTCGCCGTGGCGATGGCCGAGATCGGTAATATGTCGGAACGGCGGATCGCATGGATGATGGACGCCCATCTCAGCGACGGACTTCCCGCATTCCTTGCCAACGACGGCGGTTTGAATTCCGGCTACATGATCGCTCAGTACACGGCCGCTGCGCTGGTTTCCGAAAACAAATCGCTCGCCCATCCGGCGTCCGTCGACAGCATCCCGACCTCGGCCAACAAAGAAGATCACGTCAGCATGGGAACGATCGCCGCGCGCAAATGCCTGCAGATCATCGAAAACGTCGAAACGATCCTGGCGATCGAGTACCTGTGCGCCGCACAGGCCGCGGACTTCCGCAAACCGCTCGAACTGGCCACGCTGACCGGACGCGCGTACCGGCTGTTGCGGAAATCCGTACCGCCGCTCGAAAAGGACCGGGAAACGCATCTGGACATTTCCAGAGCCGTCGACCTCGTGCGCAGCCGCCGTGTGGTCGAAGACGTCTGGAGCCAGTGAACCTAACGTCGATTGAACATGGCTGAATATTTCGATAGGGAATCCTTCATCCCGTATCGACGCTCCGATATTGTGGAATTCTGCATCCGGGATTCGGGATGGAACGACACGGACGCCTCGTCGTTCCGCCAGTTTTACGACATTCTGGCGGCGCACCTGCATTTCCGATTTCACGCGACGTTCGAAACGCTCAAAGATGCGTTCGCTCCGGTCAACCCCGATCAGGATACGGTTCCTCGCCAGCTCTGGTCACCCGCCGAACAACTATTGCGTGAAGAAAAAATGCTCGCCGAATTCCGAGACGTACTACGCCGGGCCAACTACCGTGAACTGAGCGAACGGGATCTCCACACCGCCCTGGAAACGGAATCGCTCATCCCGCTGAACACGTTCGTCGATTTCCATGACTACGAACCCGGCCGCGTCGTGATGTATTACCGCGGATTGCATCAGGAAACCATCGAACTCCGGGAATGGCCGCGCAAAAAATACAAAATGATCGACGTGTTCGAACGAATCGTGCTGTTGATCAAATTCAAACCGGAGGGCCATTTCAAAAAGAAAAAGAAACTCGACCGCTCCAATTTCATTCCCGGGAAAATGTATTTGTACCTCTACAAAAAAGTTCCCAAGCACGACCTCGATATTCTTTTTCCAAACGTCGACGTGAGCATGAACTGGAAGGACAAACTAAAATTTTTCGTCCCCGCCTTTGGCGGTTTCATTCCGGTTATCGTCAAAACGCTGCCGAATCTCCTCTTGATCATCGGAGTGATCCTTTTTTTTACTGTCGGTCCGGAGATCGCTTCATCCTGGGGCGCCGACGAACGCGTCGTCCATAACTTCCTGCCGTTGATGACGGCGGTGCTGTCGCTCGGCTTCGTCCTGGGCGGCTTTGCCGTTCGCCAGTATCTCAATTACAAAAACAAACGGCTGAAGTTTTTAAAAAACGTCACGGACACGCTTTTTTTTAAAAACATCGATTGCAACATGGGCGTTCTGAGTACCGTGCTCGACGCCGCCGAAGAAGAAGAGACTAAAGAAATCCTGCTCGCCTATTATTTCATATTGCGTCACCCCGGACTGACGCGCGGTGAAATCGACGACCGGATCGAACGGTGGCTCGAAGAAAAGTTCGGTACACGAATCGATTTTGACATTGATAAAGCGCTCGCCCACGCGCGAGATTTGTCGATGGACGGCCGGCAACTCGTTTATACGACCTCGGATGAGCGCTATCATGCCCTTTCGGTCCACGATGCGAAACAACTCATCGACCGTGTGTGGGACCATGCGTTTCAGTATAATACGGTATTGAATACCTGAGTCGGCGCAATCGCAGGACGGCTGCACCACCATCATTTGGGAGTTTTTATGAAGTGGAGTTGGAAACTGGGAGAGTTTGCGGGAATTGCCGTCAATATCCACGCGACCTTTCTTTTGATTATTCTCTGGATCGTCTCGGTCACATGGACGGCCGAGAGCACGTGGCTCGACATCGTGAACGCCGTGATTTTCATTCTCGCGCTCTTTGCATGCGTGCTGCTCCACGAATTCGGCCATGCACTCGCGGCACGCCGGTTCGGCATCCATACACGCGACATCACGTTGTATCCGATCGGCGGCGTGGCGCGACTGGAAAGGATGCCTGAAAGGCCGCTGCAAGAACTATGGGTCGCGATCGCCGGTCCCCTGGTCAACGTCGGGATCGCCGCGCTGCTGTTCGGCTGGCTCTATCTCTCGGCCAGCGTGATGCCCATCGACGGCGTCGGGATCCGGGAAGGCAACATGGCGGAACGGCTCATGGTCATCAATATTTTTCTTGTCCTGTTCAATCTCATCCCTGCCTTTCCGATGGATGGCGGGCGTGTCCTTCGCGCGCTGCTGGCGATGAAACTCCCGTTCGAGCGCGCCACGCAGATCGCCTCGTACGTCGGTCAAGCCATGGCGATGATCTTCGGTGTATGGGGAATTTTCAACAATCCGTTCCTCATCATCATCGCGTTGTTTGTATGGATCGGCGCCACGCAGGAGTCGTCCATTGTCCAAATCAAGTATGCGCTGCGCGGAATTCCCGTCCGCGACGCCATGTTGACCAATTTCACCACGCTCTCCGGCTACGACAATCTCGGCACGGCCGTCGAGATGATCCTCGCGGGCAGTCAGCACGACTTTCCGGTCGTCGATGAGGGCAAAGTCGTCGGCGTGCTGACGCGCAATAACCTGATGCACGGTCTGGAAAAAGGCGGTAAGACCAGTTTTGTGCAAAACTTCATGACGACGGATTTCCAGACGGTGGAACCGTTCGAACTGCTCGACGTAGCGTTCACCCGACTGCAGGCTTGCGCTTGCCATACCATGCCCGTCCTGCACAATGGCTCTTTGATCGGCCTGCTCACGACGGACAACATCGGTGAATTTATGATGATTCAACAAGCACTTAAAAAATAGGTCCGAAGATGAAACGATTGTTCCTGTTTCTGCTCCTTCCCCTCGCCGGTCTGAACGCGCAGGACAAAAAAGCCGATCTCAAATCGCTCGATACCTATTTCGAAAAAGCGCGACAGGACTGGGGCGTTCCCGGCCTCGCCATCGCGATCGTCAAGGACGATTCCGTCGTATTCTCCAAGGGATTCGGAACGCGTACGATCGGAAAACAAGAACCGGTCAACGAGCACACCCTGTTCGCCATTGCATCGCTGACCAAGGCATTCACCGTTGCCTGCCTCGGCATGCTGGTCGACGAAGGCAAATTGAATTGGGATGATCCGGTGACCCACTACGTCCCTTATTTCCAGCTGTACGATCCGTGGGTCACGCGGGAAATGAAAGTCCGCGATCTGCTGTGTCACCGGAGCGGGTCGAAAACATTTGGTGGAGACTTGATCTGGTACGGAACCAATTATTCGCGCAAGGAGGTCGTCGAGCGTGTCCGTTATCTGAAGCCGACGTACAGTTTCCGGTCGGCCTACGGATATCAAAATATCATGTTCGTCGCTGCAGGTGAGATTTTTCCAGTCATTACCGGTAAAACGTGGGACGACGTGGTCAAAGAACGCATCTTCGACCCGCTGGGAATGAAGTCGACCCATACATCGGTACGGCTCCTGGAAGGCCGTCCCAATGTCGCCACTCCGCACACCGAGCACAAAGGTAAATTGATCACCATCCCTTACCGTAACGTCGACAATATCGGCGGCGATGCGGCGATCAATTCGTGCGTGCATGACATGGCGCTTTGGATCAAGGCCTGGCTGAAGCCCGATTCGTTGTTTACCCTCGTCAAGCCATCGACCCGTCATGACATCTGGTCGCCGCACCAGTTCCTCCCGATCACGCCTGCGGCCATGAAACGTTATCCGTCGACCCATTTCCGCGCCACGGCACTGGGATGGTTCACATGGGATTACAAAGGCCGGAAGATTCTCGACCACGGCGGCGGTATGGACGGTATGATTTCGAAAATATGCCTCGTACCGGAAGAACGCCTCGGCATGATCCTTCTGACCAACAGCATCAGCGGCCTTTCCACGACGCTGATGTACCGTATTCTCGACGCCTATCTGGGCGGCGAAGCACGGGACTGGAGCCGGGAGAACCTGGAATTGAAGCGCCGGTCCGAAGAAAACGAAAAGGCGGAACGCAAAAAGCTCGAAGAAAGTCGTGTAAAAAACACCCGCCCCTCGCTGCCCATTGACAAATACGTCGGTCTGTACGGCGGTCCGATGTACGGCAACGTGAAGGTAGAAAAGGAAGGTGACCGACTCGTGGTGCGTTTCCTTCCGACGGCGTCGTTCGTCGGCGATCTGACCCACTGGCATTACGACACGTGGGAGATCGAACTTCGCGATCCGACGCTACCGACGGGTTTTGTCCATTTTCATTTGAATGCGGCCGGCGAAGTGGAGGAAATGGTCGTCGACATTCCAAATCCCGATTTCGACTTTACGGAGTTGGAATTAAAACGACTTCTGGACCAGACAAAATAGCCGTTTTTTACGGTATGCCGGTGATCGAGTACTTCAAGCTTTGCCCGTCCCTTTTTTTTTCTTCTCGATCTGGAATCGCTGAGGACGTACGGTTACTTCGGACAGAATGACGCCGTGGGGTTGATGGAGCACGAAATCGACGGCCTCCGCGACGGACTCCGGCGTCAAATACGTGTCCTTCCCGATCGCGGGCTGAAAATGCAGTTTATCGTAAAAGGGAGTTTGCGTGATGTCTGGATTCACGTTGACGACCTTGACGCCGCTTTTGCGTACTTCCTCGAATAAGGCCAGTCCAAAATGCCTTAGACCGGCTTTCGTGGCGCCGTAAACGCCTCCCGTCGGGCTTGCCTTGAACGCTTCGATCGAGTTGATGTTGATCACATACCCCGATGTTTTTTTGAGAGACCGCAGGAGCATTTTGGTAATGATCAGCGGGGCCATCAGATTGGTCCGGACCATCGTATCGATCTGCTCGACCGATAACTCTTCATGCGGTGCAAAGATCCCGACGCCGGCGTTATTGATCAGAACGTCGATCTCCCCTTTTTCAAGAATTTCTTCGACGCAGTTTTCTATCTGTTTGAAGTGCGTCAGGTCGCAGACGAGGCGTTCAAAATGAACGTGCTGGTAGTTGGCCTTCGAAAAATTCCGCGCCAGCCCGGACACCGTGTAATCGTCCGCGATCAATCGTTTGACGACCGCCAGACCGATGCCCGACGACGCTCCGGTAACAACGGCTCTTTTCATGTGTGAATTTTCTCCTTCGGCAGGTAACGGATCAAGTGGCCGACCATCCACTCCGTCATCGCCTGATGCCGGGCGTACGTCGCACCGTCGCCGTCGATCACAAACGGATGATGCAGCAGCGACGATCCGCCGTTCTGACGCTGCATGATTTTGAGATGATCGCGATTCAAACGGAACACGCCGACGCTGACGTCGTGCACGCGCACGGGATCGATCGATCGGAATACGTCATGGATGAGCTGTTCGTATAGCCGCTCCCATCCGGGCACCCGCAAAACGGGATCGAAACATAACCGTACCCTCCAGCCGCGGTCGATGGCCCTCCGTGCCGAATCGATGCGCTGCGCGAGCGGTGTCGTGCCATTTTCATGCGCCCGTACGACGGTCTCCGGCGATATCGTCCAGGCGAGAATGACATTCGGCGAAACGATCGTCCCGTCGAGGGCGCCGAGATTGGAACTTTTCGTTCGAATCTCCAGCGTCAACGACGGCCGCGTCGAGGCAAACGCGATCCACGAGCGGCAATACGGAATGACGTTTTCGAACGCCAGCAGGTCCGTATCGTAGGAAATCGCGAGTTGCATCGGTCCTGCGTTCAATGCGGCGTCGGTCGCGGTAAAAAAATCTTCCGTGTTGACAAACGCCACCATGTGGGCGCCAGGGAACATGCCCTGAAGATAACAGTATTCGCAATCGTAGATGCAGTTCAAAAGCAACGTGTTGTAATAAAACCGCGATTGGCCGAAATCCTGGCTGAACGCCGGCCGTTCGTATAAAAACGAATCCGGCTTGACGGCTAAAATCAGTTTCGGGGACAATTTTTGTGCTCGAAAACTTTGATTGGATCGATTGAAAACGGATTTGTACCGGCCGATCGTAACGGTTTTAGCTTTTGGAAAACGACTCAGTACCGTCTGAGCCAGTGGGTAATCCCGGGCCGCCGATTCGACGTAGATATGAGAAAACCTATTCTCGTACGAGGAGTTCACAGATTTCCTTCAATCGCCGGTTCCGCTGATCCTTGTCTTTCGGCGAAGATAGATCGAGACCGGACAAAATCTCAAGGTGTCCGATGCGGGCGACGTACGATCTCGCCAGCCGTTGGAGTTGATCACGCTGCGATTGCGTCAATCGAAGCCGGTGCGCTAGGTCGTCGACAAGAGCGGCGTGAACATCGTTAAAACGATCCGCATGGAGCATCGGAACATCCCGCAGTGTGTGAATCACGGCTGCGATGTCATGGACGCGGGAGTCGATGAGCGTCTCCACCCGTTCGCGAGTGATGTTCTCCGTGTCGAGAAAATCCGACACGATTTTCAAAACCGCGACGGAGTGGGCGGTGGTGAAACGCGATGCCGCTTCCATAAATCCCGACGCTTCCATTTCCACCATGTGTGCCCAATCTGGAAATGCGGGGATTTCGGTCACTGCCCGATCGTGCGTCACGACGGTAGATTCCCGGACGTCGGTCCGCGTCAGGCGATCGGGGTAATACTCCCGACGCGTCGCGGCGTCGATCACCTGATTGGCCATCCATAACGCGCCGATTTCCGTCTGCAGTCCGACCGCACCGCCTAACCCGACGTTCACAAACACGGGATCGCTGGACGGGAAACGACTCGCGAGCACGGTTGTTGCAATGGCCGACCGCATCTTACCGATGCCGGAGACGATCAGGTAAACGTCCTTTCCGTAATAGGCATCGAACGGTTCAGCCGACGACAAACGCTGGAGAGAGAGATGCCGGACGATGGGCCGGGCCTCCGACGGCATCGCGACGACGATGTGGATCAATCGTCCGTTTTTTCGCATAGCTCGAGCAGAACGCCGCCGGTCGACCTAGGATGGACGAATGCGATTTTTGCGCCGTGAGCGCCCGTTTTCGGAATCTCGTCGATCAGTTGAAATCCCGCTTTTTTGAGCCGGTCCAGATGTTCCTCGATTCCGGTCACACGGATCGCCACGTGGGCAATGCCGCCTTTGCCGCCGTTTTTTTCGATGAATCTTGCGATCGGGCTGGACGGATCGGTCGCCGCCAGCAGTTCGATATGGGACTCTCCGATTCGAAAAAAAGCGGTCTCGACTTTTTGATCGTCGACGGTTTCGCGGCCTTCCAGTTCGAATCCCATGGATTTGTAGAGCTCGATGCTTTTTTCCAGATCGACGACGGCAATGCCGAGATGATCGATTTTCTTCAGCGCCGGCATCACGATTTCATCCGCTGACCGTGTTCTTCGACGCTAAAAATCCAGCCGACCATTTTGCCCGGATCGATTTCCGGAAATCGCGTCCAGTAGTCGGGTGTCCGCATGAAGCGGGAGCCCGTCTCGTCTTTCGGGATGGCGGCGATCTCGCGAACCAGTGTTGCACAGCGGTGTTTCCACACGCGCATGTTGGCCGCACGCAAATCGACCCAGCCGTCACGCGCCCACGCATCGATATGAGATCGCGTCAGTTTCAGACGGTTCTCTCCGTGAAACGGCGGAATCTTGATCTCCGGACCCCGCAATAACGATTTGCCGTCGGGCAGGAGGATCGGTATCCCGATGGAAATGATCTGTGCACGCAGTTCACGGTTTC
>CAYZJB010000009.1:0-35567 GCA_964478735.1 uncultured Bacteroidota bacterium
GCTTTGGCTGCAGCCGTTGACCGACATTCATCTGTATTCGCATCTGGACTTCGAGATCGAGGCCAATGGCGATATCGTTCAGGTCGTCATTTTCGGAATGATCGGCATATTGATGCTGACCATCGCGACGTTTAATTTCGTCAACCTGACGACGGCGCCGATCGGTATGCGATTGAAAGAAGTCGGACTTCGAAAAACGGTAGGGGCCGATCCCCGCGACATGCGTGGAATCCGCATGGTCGCAGTTCGATCCCGTGCAGCCGTTGACGTACCGAAAATGATGTAACGAACATGGACCTTAGCGAAAGGAATTTACCATGGCCGAGATCGTGATCAACATTCCAAACGTCAAACCGCATGATCGCATCGAAGTCGAGGCCCGGATCAACGGGGAGCGCGTTGTGTACCATTACCGGGTGGAAGTATTTGCGTGGGAAGATTGTGAAGAAAAATACACGGCCCGTGCGGACTGTCTGCGCGACATGATTGGCAGCTACGACAAAGGCTGGCAATTGCAGCAAATCGGGCAGGCGACCGATAAAAGTGTCCAGGTCCTTTTCCGGGAAAGCGGGGAAAACCGCGCGTGAACCGTTTCCCGGAACCTGTCGGTCAGAGCCGCGCTGTGAAAGCCGGTTTTGGAAAAAACATGCCCCGCGAAAAACAATTCAAAGACGTCTTTATTCTCGACATGTTCGGAAATACGGCAACGTCAAGCTCGTCATGTCCGATTGGATCGATTATCTGCATCTGGCGCGATGGAACGGCGAATGGAAAATCGTCAACGTGTTATGGGAACTCAAACCGAAGGGCGAGTAAGGAAGTGCCGCCATTTCTCATACCGCGACCGCGAGCCTACGGGTTCGTCTGAACAGACACTTAACGAGAGGACAACAAACTCATGATTCGACTGGACAAGATCGAAAAATATTATTCGAGCGGGTTCGTCAAAAATTACGTACTGCGGGGAATTTCCTTCCAGATCAAGGAAGGTGAATTCGTCTCCATCATGGGCCCGTCGGGTTCCGGAAAATCGACGTTGCTGCATATCCTGGGCATGCTCGATGAGCCGACGTCCGGGGAATACTATTTTATGGATCAGCCGGTCCACAAACTGTCTGAGCGTCAGAAAACGGAGTTCCACAAGCTGCACATCGGGTTTGTCTTTCAGAGTTATCATCTCATCGACGAATTGACGGTGTATGAAAACATCGAGACGCCGCTGCTGTACAAAAAAGTCCCCACCTCCGAACGAAAGAGCATGGTAGCCGACATCTTGGACCGGTTCAACATCGTTGCAAAAAAGGATCTTTTTCCGAATCAACTGTCCGGCGGTCAACAACAACTGGTCGGCATCGCGCGCGCGTTGATCGGCAAACCCAACGTCATTCTCGCCGACGAACCGACCGGAAACTTGAACTCCCAGCAGGGCGAGGAGATCATGGATCTGTTCAAAAAACTTCACAAAGACGGCGTGACGATCATCCAGGTGACACATAACGAAAAATTTGCCAACTATGGCACCCGCGTGATTCACCTTCTCGACGGATGGGTGGAAAGGGAAGCGCCGGGAGAAGCGCAAGGCTAAGTAGGGGTACGAAGTTTCTGAAGGATCCGACTTATATCACGGAAGCATTTATCGAATGACGGTGATTTTTGGCGGGCCATATTCATATCAAAGACATTCGTAAGCGATAGCTGATGTTGGGTCTCAATATAACCGTGTGGATTGTACATCTTTGAGCTCAGCCATTCCTTTGCACCTCGGATTTCTTCAGGATTTGCAGGAGAAACTAAATCTGCTTCCAGATTCGCCCGATTGCTCTGGTCAACCAGATTCATGGTAACCAGTGGAGTGACCAGTTGATCGGCGATCATTTCGGCCTCGATTCGGCTGAGCTGATTCACATGATCGGCGGAATACCACTCTGTCGAATCCGTGATGGTGGCGGCAAGGGACTTGACGTCGTTTTCATCGGCGATTTTTGTAACGGAAATACCCTTTGCGGCAAGCGCTGATAGAATCCGATCTTCCGCATTTTTGGGCGCCCGAACGGCGAGTCGTGTGCCCGCCCGGTTTAACGCGGCCCAGCGGATTTCTTCTACCGTTCGCAAGGTATCGAGAATCGGGCGGGCTTTGGTTCCACACCCCAGGCCGCTGGAGACACCGCATTCCAAAGGAACTTTGAACACAAACAATTGCTCGGGCGATGAACACGAGACGGCCAACACCATGACCAGGGGAAACATCCATCGATGCATCGTGATCCTTTCTGGAAAACTAAACGGTTGCCGTACTGCATTTAAGGGGCCGTGTTACTTAACGCGCAACAGACCGGATACTCAGGACAGGCAGGCGTGCCTTTTAACGGACAGTTTGCGGCCGGCGATGCGGCAAACGCCATCGACAACAATATGATGATGGCGACCGAGAGAAGGATGAGGTGCTTCATAATGCGTCCTTTCTTGTTATGTGAGAATAACTAATCTGTACGAATTGCCGCTTCGTAGGGCGTTTCCATGCCGATCGCCTCGACGATCATCGACAAACTCACCTTCGCCGAATCAAATGTAATACTCGCGTTGTTTCCGGCCGCACTCGCGTGCACGGCGGTGACCCCGTCGAGTTTGCCCACGACCGATTCGACCACTTTTTCGCATCCGGAGCACGTCATTCCCTTCACGGAAATAACCGCGGCTTTCGGAATGACCACGGGATCCTGTGAAAAAGACAAGTAGGGGAAGGCAAGCAGGCCGACAACGAGAATGCTGCCGATCCATACACTACGAACACTCGGTCGATGGTCCCTCTCGCAGGAGCCGTCGGCGCATGTCTTACGTATTCGATAGGAGAGATAGAACGCCGCTCCGATCAGAGCGATGCTCAGGACCGTGAGATAAGGACGAAAGGTTTCCAACATCGTGAGAAACCCGAACGAGCCGATACCCAGAAAAGCGGCGGCGATCGGGCCGATGCAACACAACGACGCAATCAGACTTGAGAAAATGGCGGCCAGGGAAAATGACGTGGATTTCATACTTCGACTTTCATGAATTTTTTTCCAGGAGTTCGAGGATGGGGCATTCCGAGGCGGGACCCTTGCCGCCGCAGAGCCGGATCAATTCGATCAACGCCGTTTGAAAACGCTCGAGCTCGCGAAGCCGGGTCTCGATATGACGAAGGGCCTCCTGCGCTATGGACTGCACGTCACGGCACCCGGTTTGAGGATCGACACGCAACGCAAGCAGAGCGGAGATTTCCTTGAGCGTGAAGCCAACGGCCTTGGCGCGCAGGATAAAACGCAATCGCTGGACGTCAGGAGGTCCGTACTGACGATAACCGGCCTCTCGTCGCCGCGGCCTGGGAAGCAGTTTCTGCCGCTCGTAGTAGCGGATCGTTTGGACATTGACGCCCACGGACTTCGCAAGACGTCCGACCGTCATCGTCTCGTTATTCACAACAGTGCCTTTCCTGCTGTACGGGTGGACAGGGAGCGGAACCGTAGGAGCAAAAAACACAACAGTCCCCCGGTAAAGGTTTTAATGTCGTGAGGCAATTCTCACAACGGTAAAAAAACTGACATGCATCCGTGGGCATGGTCTCCACTTTCTCATGGCCACAATGGGGACAGCGCACCGTAGACTGTAATAGAACGTCCGGCATTATTTTTTCTCCAGTTTGTGAATCCGAAATACGGAAACGTCGTGTGATCCGTAGTTCGTAACATACATTTTCCTGTGCAATTTTGAAATCACGACGCCGATCGGATTCTTGCCTGAATGATAGGTTCCGGGGGTCTGTGTCCAGGTGGAATCAAAAGTCAGGATCTTGGAGTCTTCATAGTTTACAACATATAATATACGATCGTATTCCATTCGGGCTTCTTCCGGTCCGTTCAAACCCTTGATTTCGTGCAGAACGGTGTCGGCCGATGCCGAAAGGATGTGAAGTTTGTTAAGCGTGAAGTTGCTGACAAAAACGAATCTTCCATCGTCGCTGAGGTGCACAAGTTCCGGCTTTCCACCCACCACGAGGGGCCTGGTGACATGACTGCGCGTATCAATGACGGAGATGGTCCCGGAAAGCGTATTGGCAACATAAAGTCGGAAGCCGTCCGGTGAGATGGCAATTCCGTCCGGTCCCAAATCCGTCGGATAGGTTTCGATTCGTTCAAGGGACGCGGCATCGATTCGTGTCACCCTGTTGGAATCCGTCAAGACGACATACATGGAGCCGTCAAATGAGGTAATGCCTCCCAGAGGCTGATTCAAGTTCGTCCTCCGTGTGACGTGATGGGTTTGATAATCGACGATGACGATTTCTCCGCCGTATGTACTGATGGCGACTTCATTCGAATGTTCCAGGGCGGCAAAGCCCCACGGATATTTCATGGATCCGATCGTCCGAACCGTCCGGTCTTCACGCGTTGAAATGACTGAAACGAGCGTGTCTTCCACATTGGCGACGTACAGATACTCTTCGTCGGGCGTCAAAAACAGGGCGTCGGGTCCTTTTCCCACCGGGATGTCTTTTCGCTCGCTTTGCTGGACGTTACAGGAGACCTTTGAACAGCCGATCAGAAGTATGGATATCGCTAAAGTCATGAAATACAGATGCCTGAACATTGAACGCCTTTCAGTTTTAACTACCGTTGGTTGACTTCCAATCCAAGTTAAGGTCTGTACTATGGTATAGAGTCAAGAGTTTTTTTCCAGAGGCTATCTATCTATTGATAGCCTGATTGAGAATCAGCATATTGATAAAAAAAATTCCCACTGTGGGCTACATCCAAAGCCTTCATTGTCTCGGTTGCGGTGCCGAATATCCGCCAGACGCGTTGATGAATCTGTGTCCGGTCGATCAGCGGCCCGTCACAATCGTTCTCGACCTCTCTACCATCAAAAAAGAATTTCCGGGTGATTCGTGGCTGACCCGCAGCCGGCGCAGCATGTGGCGATTCGGACCGTTATTGCCTCTCCATATCGATGATCCGGAGGACCGCTCATTCATCCACACGATGGGAGAAGGTTATACTCCGCTTTTGTCGTACGACAACTATCCTCTGGCTCGCCAGCACGGTTTCCATCTTGCAATCAAAGATGAAGGTCAGCCGCATCCGGGCTACGGAGCCAATCCAACCCGTAGTTTCAAAGATCGCGGCATGACGATGACCGTCTCCATGGCACGAAAAATGGGCGTGGCCAAATGCGTCGTACCTACGCAAGGAAATGCAGGTGACTCGCTGGCTACCTACGGCCTGCAATTCGGTTTCGACGTCGCCATCGTAATGCCTGACGATACGCCGATGGCCATCCTGGGACGTGTTGCCGCGATGGAAAAGATGTATCCTAACGTTCACCTGGACGTTGTGAAAGGTACAATCCGCGAAGCCGCGCAACGGATGAAGGAAAAATATTTACCACAAGGTTATTTCAACGTCGCAACGTTTCAGGAACCCGGCTGGCGGATCGAAGGCAAAAAAACGCTTGGCCTAGAAATCGCCGAACCCCGGGAGCGGGACGGGCGATGGCAATTACCCGACGTCATCGTTTACCCGACGGGCGGCGGAACCGGCATTTTGGGAATGTGGAAAGCGTTCGATGAGTTGGAACAGCTCGGTCTGATCGGTGGGGAGCGTCCTAAAATGGTCTGCGTTCAGATGGAACAAACGGCTCCCGTAGTCAAAGCCTTCGATGTTGGCGCCAGCGATACGCAACCGCAAACGGCCGGCCGAACGCTGGCGTATGGACTCAACGTTCCCGGCGGCGTCGGACATTTTCACGTACTGGAAATCATACGGAAGAGCGGTGGTCTGGCGGTTGCAGTATCCGAAGCGGACATGATTCAGGCCTGCCGTGACGTGTGGGTGAATAAACGCTGGTGGGTCGGACCGGAAGGCGGCGCCTGTCTGGCGGCTCTGGAAACGCTGGCCGATCAAGGCATCCTTACGTCCGGCATGCGTGCGATTGTATTCAACACGGGATCACCGCTCAAATACTTGCCGGAGGCAGAAAAATTATTTCTCTGACAGTGTCCGGTTTATCCAGTCCCGTTCGTTCGATATTAAAGTAAAGGCTACCCGGATGACAACGGCAACTATTCGTCAGCGAGTGACGCTTCCTGTGCCGCCGAAACATGTTTACGAGGTTTTTATGTCCGGCCGGCATCATGCGGCGTTCACAGGCCTCGGCGCCCGTATTCAACCGAAAGCGGGCGGGAAATTTTTAACATGTGGTACGTTTAATTGGGGATGGACGCTTTTTCTTGAACCGGGAAAGCGCATCGTTCAGGCGTGGGCACAAAAGGACTTGCCGAAAGGACACTTTACAATCCTCGATATTCGGTTGAAACGGAGGGGTCGAGGGATCGTATTGGAGTTTACACAATATGGAGTACCTAAAAATTGCATAAGCTGGCTTGCTCCGGGATGGGAAAAGACCTATTGGAAACCTCTGCGTAAATATCTGGAAAAGGATTGAAACCTTTGTCCGTTGTTCGGTCCCTGGATCGTCGTATTGGAAACAACACATTCATCAAACTTAACGGGAAATGCAAATGAAAGACTACATGTTCTTTTTTCGCGACTGTCACTCGGTCACGGGTGAAGAATCCGCCGACGTCAACAGGCCCACATGCAAAAATGGTTTGCCTGGATCGAGAAGCTTCAGAAAAAGGGCGTATATGTTTCCGGCGAACCGCTCGAATAGAGCGGTAGAGTGGTACGCGATCATGGACGCCGGATCATCGACGAACCGTTTGCCGAAGGTAAAGAAGTGGTCGGCGGTTACTTCTTAATCAAAGCCAGAAACATCGACGAGGCATCGGAAATGGCGAAAGAGTGTCCCGGCTTTGCATTCGACAATGCAACGGTCGAAATGCGACCGATCATGCAGATCGACATGTGACGTCGAAAGAAGCGAAGTCCATTGTCTGGCCTCGTATGCCGGACCGTTAGAAGCAACAAACGAATTCATTTAGAAAGGGAAAACCATGAAAGACTACATGTTCCTCTTCCGCGGTGGCGATGAAGCCATGGCTCAGGAATCTCCCGATGCCATGCAGGCTCACATGCAAAAATGGTTTGCATGGATCGAGAAACTCCAGAAAAAGGGCGTCTATGTTTCCGGTGAACCCCTCGAACCGGGCGGCAAAGTGGTTCGCAACCGCGGCCGGCAGATCATCGACGGACCGTATACGGAAGGCAAGGAAGTGGTCGGCGGCTATTTCGTGATCAAAGCCAGGGACATCGATGAAGCGTCCGAAATGGCCAAAGATTGCCCGAGTTTTGAATTCGATGGTACGGTCGTCGAAGTTCGACCGGTCATGCAAATGAACATGTGAGCTGGAAAAACGTGGATCAATTTTTGATCATTTTTCGCGGCGGCTACTATCCGGACGAACTCCGGAACGATGCGGAGTTTCGAAAAAAGGAAATGGCCCGATGGATGAATTGGATTGAAAAATTGACCGGGGAGGGCCGTTTCATAGCAGGACAGCCGCTTGATCCGACCGGAAAGGTCGTCTCTCAAAGAGGCCAAACGATAACGGACGGGCCTTACCCGGAAGGAAAGGAAATCGTCGGTGGATATTTTCTCATTCGAGCCGGAGACCTGGACGACGCGGTACGGCTCTGCGACGATTCGCCGGACTGGGACTACGGCGGCATCATTGAAGTACGCAGGATAGCGCGGATCGATGGAAAGGACCATTGACATGACTCGTATCACGGGATGTCTCGTTTGGATCGCCATATTCTCCGGTTCCGGCACGGTCGCCCAAAACGTCAGGGCCGATTCGCTTTTTTTATACCGGCTGACGCTGTCGGAGCATTATCAGAAGTCGGAAAACTGGACAGAGGACGCATGGCGGACGATTCAAATCCATGCGGATTTTCTCGATAGTCTCGGCCGGGCGGGCATTGTAATTTTCGCCGGCCGTACGCTCCGTCCCCCCGGAAACCCCCAGCTTTTTGGAATCGCCGTATTTTACGCTCCAACGCTTCGAGATGCGGAATTATTGATGCAGCGTGATCCGGCGGTTGCGGCAGGTATTCAGCGAATGGAGGTTATGCCGTTTTCCATGGGCATCCGGCATTTCAAGAACGTGCGAGAGTAGACGTGCAGGAGACGGAACGGCTTCTGGACCGTCTGTTTCGCCAGGAGGCCGGTAAACTTCATGCGATGCTGACACGCGTCTTCGGCGTCCACAATCTGGAACTGGTCGAAGACGTCGTACAGGATACGCTCCTCAAGGCGCTTCAACAATGGCCCTATCACGGTATTCCGAAAAATCCCGCCGCCTGGTTGTATCAAGTCGCCAAAAACCGGGCGCTCGATGTTTTGCGTCGGGAGCGGCACACGACCCGTTTTGCCGAGGATATTGCGCCGCTGCTTGCTTCGGAATATTCCGTTGTAGCGACGGTCGAGGACTGTTTTCTGGAAACGGAAATTCCCGACGATCAGTTGCGCATGATCTTTACGTGCTGCCATCCATCGCTGCCGTCCGAAGCTCAAATTGCACTGACCCTCAAAACACTCTGCGGTTTTGGAACGGCGGAAATCGCCAAAGCGTTTTTGACCAATGAGGAAACGATCCAAAAACGGATCTACCGGGCCCGCCAGTCCCTGGCGCAGATAAAGTTCGAAATTCCGTCGGGAACGGAACTCGAACAGCGTCTGGACAATGTCCTAGCGGCCCTGTATTTGCTGTTCAACGAAGGATACCTGGCGTCGCACGCCGACACGCTCGTGCGGGAAGACCTTGCGCGCGAAGCCATGCGGCTGACGGCGCTGGTATGCGAACATCCGCAAACACGGTGTCCGCGTGTTTTGGCGCTGATGGCCCTGTTATGTTTTCATGCCGCTCGCTTTCCGAGCCGGACGGACGATCGGGGACATCTTCGTTTACTGGCCGACCAGGACCGGTCCAGGTGGGACCGATCGCTGATCGAACGCGGCAATGAATATATGGATCAGTCGGCGTACGGCGACGAACTTTCGGTTTATCATCTCGAGGCCGCGATTGCCTACTGGCATACGACGGCAGAATCTTATGCATCGACGCGTTGGGACGAGATCCTCCGCTTGTACGATACGCTCTATCGATTGAATCCGTCGCCGCTGGTGGCTCTCAATCGGGCCATCGCCGTCGAGCAATTGCACGGGGCGGAAGCGGCGTTGAGGGAACTGGACGCGACCGGCGGAATGGGTCGTATACAGCAATATTATCTCTATCATGCCATTCGCGGCCACCTGCTAGCCTCGGTGGGGCGTCAGACTGAGGCTCAATCGCATCTCAAGAAAGCTATCGAGCTTACACCGTCCGAAATTGAAAAAACGTTTCTTTTTGAAAAACTGAATTCCCTGGATTCCAGATAAAGTTGTCCTCGATCGTGATTTTTTGTAAAACCCTTCCATCTGACGTTCGACAAATTGACGCCGGTCATGGCAGACGCGTCATGACAGGCTGACCTTAAATAGGTGGAGAAAAATCTGTGCCCGCCGGGCGATTGTGCGGCCGGTCGAAGCAGCCTACATTCACGTCGTGGAGGAGGTCTTATGGCCAGGAAAATAAATAACAAACACACGAAAAAAATACGCTCACATCCAACGGGAGACCATGGAAAAGACCCGATTCTCCCGGAAAAGGTCGACGCGGAAAAGCAGGGCAACGGGAAACACCACAACGGTAAAAAAGGCAAATCGGCCGAGAAAGAAAAAAAGAAGCTGAAAAAAAAGACGTACGAAAAAGAACTCGCCCGTCTACAGATCGAACTCGTCAAACTGCAGGAATGGATCAAACACAAGGGTTTGAAAGTGGTCGTGATTTTCGAGGGCCGTGACGCGGCGGGTAAAGGCGGCGTCATTAAACGCATCACGATGCGTCTGAATCCCCGGGTGTGCCGTGTGGTCGCACTGGGTACACCGACGGAAAAAGAAAAAACCCAGTGGTACTTTCAGCGTTACGTCGCGCATCTGCCGGCGGCGGGGGAGATGGTGCTCTTTGATCGCAGTTGGTACAACCGTGCCGGTGTCGAACGCGTCATGGGTTTTTGCACGGATGAAGAATACCGCGAATTTCTGCGGTCGTGTCCGGAATTCGAAAGAATGCTAGTCCGTTCGGGCATCATTTTGATCAAATACTGGTTCTCGGTCAGCGACGATGTTCAAGAAAAGCGTTTCCAGAAACGCATGGAAGATCCCGTGCGTCGATGGAAATTGAGTCCCATGGACCTGGAATCGCGCGAGAAATGGGTCGAGTACTCGAAGGCCAAGGACGAGATGTTTTACTATACGGACATCAAACAGGCCCCGTGGTACGACGTCAACGCGGACGACAAAAAACGCGCACGGCTCAATTGTATCCATCATCTGCTCAGTCTGATTCCGTACAAAGATCTGACACCGAAGCCGATCAAACTGGCTCCACGGCAACGGCGACGCCAGGGTTACGTCCGTCCGCCGATCTCGGATCGTACGTTCATACCGGAAGTGTATTAAAAAACAAGCCGATGCCCCTATCGGTCATTGGCAGGACATCGGAAAAGCAGTAGATTGGTCCGGATATGAAAATCCGGCTCATCAATAAGGAAATTAGCTGGCTTTCCTTCAATGCGAGAGTACTCCAGGAAGCGGCCGATCCTACGGTCCCGTTGATCGAACGGGTGCGATTTCTGGGCATCTTTTCGTCCAACCTAGATGAATTTTTTCGCGTTCGCGTGGCTACACTGCGTCGTCTCGACGCCATCGGCAAAAAAGCGGTAAAACTGATCGGGGACAATCCGGCGGACATCCTCAAACGGATTCACGAAATCGTCATTTCCCAACAGGCCGATTTCGATTCGATTTACCGCGATATTCTAAAGCAGCTCGAGACCGAAAATATTTTTATGGTCAACGAGCGGGAGTTGATGCCCGAACACGCTGCCTATGTGCGCGACTATTTCCAGCAAAAAGTACGAACGTGGTTAATCCCGCTCATGATCGATCAGATCGATGAATTTCCAAATCTGAAAGACAACTCCATCTACCTCGCGATCCGGATGCGCATCCGGAAGAACCCGAAAAAATATAAGTTTGCTCTGATCGAGATACCGACCGACGTGCTGCCGCGTTTTGTCGTGTTACCGGAGGTCGACCGGAAAAAATACATCATTCTCCTCGACGACGTGATTCGCTTCTGCCTTGGCGGCGTGTTTTCGCTGTTCGAGTACGACCAGTTCGAAGCATATACGATTAAATTGACGCGAGACGCGGAACTCGAGTTGGACAATGATATTGCGGAAAGTCTTGTTCGAAAGGTCGCCAAGAGCCTGGCGAAACGAAAAATGGGGATTCCTGTCCGGTTTTTGTACGATTACCGGATTCCGGACGATCTGTTGAAATTTATTGTAAGCCGGTTGCGTGACCAGAAGCATTTTATGGACAAGCCCATTCCCGGCGGACGATATCATAATTTTCGGGACTTCATCCATTTCCCGAACCTCGGTCCCCGCCACCTGACGTATAAAGCGGCGCCGCCGATTCCTCACTGGGAACTCAAAAACAGTTCGAGCATTTTGAACACGCTCTTAAAAAAGGACGTCTTGCTTCACTATCCGTATCAAACGTTCGATGTCGTGATCGATTTTTTGAGAGAGGCGGCGATCGACCCAGGCGTGGCGTCGATCAAAATGACGCTGTACCGTGTGGCCCAGCAATCCAATGTCATCAATGCACTCCTCAACGCGGCCCGCAACGGCAAATCCGTGACGGTGGTGATGGAATTACAGGCGCGTTTTGACGAAGAGGCCAACATCCAGTGGTCGGCCAAATTGCAGGAAGAGGGGATCCGTGTGATTCACTCGACGCGCGACGTCAAAGTACACGCCAAACTCATCCTGATCCGTCGCAAGATCAAGCAGAAAGACGTCTGGTACGCCAATATTGCGACGGGGAATTTTAACGAAAGTACGGCGCGCGTTTACAGCGACCTCAGCCTCTTTACCTGCAATCCGAAGATCACGGGCGAAGTTCGTAAAGTGTTCGACGCTCTGGAAACCAATTTTTCCGTCGGAAAATACAAGCACCTCATGGTGTCTCCGTTCAATACGCGGTCGGTACTTGGCAAGCTGATTCGTGCGGAAATCAAAAACGCTCAAAAGGGGAAAGAGGCGTACATCCTCGCCAAGGTCAATCACGTCACGGATCCGAAGATCATCAAAAAGCTTTACGAAGCCGCGTTGGCGGGAGTCAAAGTTAGGCTGATGGTTCGTGGTATGTTGTGTCTGCATCCCGATCAGAAGGAGTTCGGTACGAATTTACAGGTCAAAGCGACGATCGATCGGTACCTCGAGCACGCGCGCGTGATGATCTTCTGTCACGGGGGGGCGGAGCGCGTATATCTGTCTTCCGCCGACTGGATGCCGCGGAACCTCGACAGCCGGGTGGAGGTGGGTGTGGCGATTTATGACGAAACCGTGCGTGAGGAGATACGGTCGTTCCTCGAGACGCACTGGCAGGACGTCAAATCGAGGCTGATCGGCAAGCGGTCCGACGGTGAGTCGTCGAAAGGATCGAAGGCGCAGGAGGCCATTTACGAGACGCTCAAGCGCAAGGCTCAGAGTTGAACCTGCCACCGCGTTACACGTCGATTCCTTATTCCAAAAGCGAGGCCGCATCTCTGTACGGGAGGTAACGAAAAACGCGCGTCGATCAATTCGATGGCGCGTCCGGCCTCATCAGGGTTTTGTCTATCCCATTCCGTCGTCGATACGGCCCGAACAGGCGGCTCCGTTAACGTGCGCCGGCCGTATCGAATTTTGGCATAAAAAAGGGCCGCCTCCTTTTGAAAGCAGCCCCGTCCCTAAGCCCTTTCGTAAAGGACCTCATGCGCTTTTGGCAATGCTCGCTTGCGATGGATCGCCGTCCAGTTCGTGTAATCGTCGAATCGTTTCGACCAGGTCTGAGTCATCTACGGCAAAACCCATCGACGTATCGCGGTGAAAAATAGAATGGACCGCGATCCGGGCGTCATTCAGTAGGAGTAGAGCACGGGCAAAGGATGCGGTATTCCACTCGGGTTGCGTAACCCAGCACATCGCCACACGATTCTTACAACTGCGTACGGGAATTTTGATGCGGTCCGACCGGATCAGCAACTGTACGCCGGACGGATCGGCTTGGACGGCTTCTGCATCGGACAATGCCTCGGATACCCATGAAGATTGATTACCGTTTACAGAGATCAGACTCAATCCGGTTTTGTATGTGATGCAGAATACGGGTGCGTTTTGATTCACTCCGATTAACGTCCCGTTCTCGTCGGGCTGACTCGTATTCAGAATCCGGATTGGAATTCTGCGCCGGGCTGCCGGTGCGACGGTCCTGGGGTGAAGCACTTTGGCGCCGAGTGTCGCAAGACGCTCGGCATCGCGGTAACTGAGAAGGGGATGCAAGCGGGTTTGCGGTACGACTCGCGGATCGGCGGACCGCAATCCGTTGACGTCGGTCCAGATCTGTATTTCCTCTGCATCAAGGAGTTCACCTAAAATTCCCGCCGTGAAATCCGATCCGCCTCGTCCGAGGGTCGTGATCCGGCCGTCCGGCGTGGCACCGACAAAACCCTGGGTTACAACAATCTTTCCGTGGATGAGGTGAGGGATCACGGCATCCAAGAGATGTGACGCCGTAGCATCCCGTTTCGGTGAGGCTTCACCGTGCCGGTCATCGGTGACGATCAGCCTTTCCGCCGGAATCCATATCGCGTCACGTCCGTCTTGCTGAAGCGCGTGCGTCAGCAGGAGTGAACTCCACGATTCGCCATCCGACAGGATCGAGTCCCGCACGCTCGGCGTCAGTTCGCGTAAAATCGATATACCGTGTAAACGCCGTGCAAGATCCGAAAATCGCCTCTGCAATTCGATGCCCGCGGACTCGCGGTGGCCGTCGGTGAGTATTTCGTTGCAGATTTTTAGATGCCGTTGCCGTTGCTGGAGGAGCAGATGCCGTGCCGCGTCGAGTTGTCCTTTTTCCGCATGGTCCGCCATACGAACCAGCGCGTCGGTGGTCCCCGCGCAGGCCGATACGACAATCACCGGCCGGCGTTCCTTGTGGCGATGGATCAGTTGTACAACGTTACGTATGGCGCCGGCATTTTCAACCGACGTTCCGCCGAATTTCATCACGATCATGGTCGCCCCTACACCAGAACCGCGCCGCCATTGACGCTGACGGTAGATCCCGTCACGTGTCCCGCGAGGTCGGACGCCAGAAAAAGAATGGGACCGGCAATATCCTCCGGGGTCGCGATTTTTCGGAGCGGAATGGCATCCGTGACCTGGCGCCGAAAATTGGCATCAGAAAAAACGTCTTTGTTCATTTCCGTGTCCACCCAGCCGGGAGCGACGGCATTGACAAGAATGTCCGGTGCAAGTTCGACGGCCCACGACTTCGTCAGCGCCGTCAACCCGGCTTTGGAGGCGGCATAATGCGAATGATGGGCTTCCCCGCGCTGGGCGGCCGTCGACGTGACGTTAACGATCCGTCCGTGCGTCTTTTTCAGATACGGAACGGCCGCGTTGGCGACGTTGACCGCGCTTTTCAGGTTCACGTCGATTGTTTCGTCCCAGACGTTCTGTGCGAGTTCGCCGATCGAACCGAACGTCCAGATGCCCGCATTATTGACGAGAATGTCGATGCGGTCGAATGCACGGACTGCCGTTCGGATCAAGTCGTCCGCTGCGGCGCGAAGGGCGAGATTGCCCTGATGCAGCACGGCCCGTCGGCCGGCTTTTTCAATTTCGGATGCCGTCCGTTTGGCGTCGGCTTCGTGGGCAACAAAATTGATGACCACGTCGGCACCGGCTTTCGCGAAGAGCCTGGCTGTTGCCGCACCGATGCCCCTCGAGCCGCCTGTAATGACGGCGATTTTGTCCTTGAGTGAAATCATGAGAGTTCTCCTAAAAAAGAAGTCAACATATTGCCCAGTTGTTCAAACTCGATCAGAAACGCGTCATGTCCGTGCGGCGATGTGATTTCAGCGTAATGCGCATCCGGGATTAGCCGGGCCAGCGTCTGCTGCTCATGGTCCGGATACAGAACGTCGGAATCGATACCGATGCAAAGCACGGGAACTGAAATCCCTCCGAGTACCGATTCGACGGAACCGCGGCCTGCCGCCACGTCGTGGCCGTCCATCGCTCGCGTCAGTACGATATACGATCGCGGATCAAATCGCCGGACCAGTTGATTTCCCTGATGGTCGAGGTAATTTTCCACCTCGAACCGTCCGAGTCGAACGTTTCTCGAAAACCGCCGTTCAAAGGACGGCCACGCGCGAAAACTGATCATCGAAATCGTTCGGGCGAGTGCCAGGCCGTGCGGTGCGTGTTGCCCTCCGGACGAAAGCCATTCCGGATCTGAATAAATCGCCTGACGTGCGGCGTAATTCCATGCGATCGCCCAGGCCGAGTGTTGCGCCGACGCTGCGATGGGAACGACGGCGCGAACGAACTCCGGAAACATGACGGCCCATTCCAAAGCCTGCATCCCGCCAAGCGATCCGCCGATGACAACGGCCTGCGTCATTTCCAGGTGCCGCGCCAGTACCCGTTGAACGCGGACCATGTCGCGTACCGTGACCTGAGGAAAGGAACGGCCGTAGTCAAAACCGGTTGCAGGATCGATACTTGCGGGACCGGTCGTACCGTAACAGCTTCCGAGAACGTTGGAGCAAACGATAAAATATCGATCCGTGTCGAGCGCACGGCCGGGGCCGATGAGCGGCGCCCACCAACCACGATCAAAAGTTCGTTCGCCGTCATTCGATCCCGCCCCGGCGCTGCCGGTCAGCGCGTGGCACAGGATCACGGCGTTATCTCCGGCCGCGTTCAGCCGTCCATAGGTTTCATACGCGACGTCGACGCCGATCAAACGGCCGCCGAGTTCAAGCGGGAATTCGCCGTGAATGCGGTACCGGCGCAACGGTTCGGTGCTGTTTTGATTTTGAAGATCGATCATATTGTACTCTTGCGCGGTTCAGGGTGAACCCATAAGTACGCGCGTTGAGTCGGATACTCCACGTCATACGGATAATCGGATGATCGTTTCGAACGACTTCAGTCCGGCCTCGCTCAACGCCGTCAACACGCGGTCGACATTATGAAAGAAAAAATCGAGCGTTACGTCTTCATCCATGAAATGATCGACCGTTCTTTTTCCTTCACCGACGTGAAAGGCGATCAGAGCGATACCATCCGGTTTCAGCACGCGAGCGAATTGTTCGAAGATTCGCACGGCCTGATCGGTCGGGAAATTCACAATGGCATAAAGCGCCGTGATTCCCGCTGCCGTTCGGTCGGGGACGTCGAGAGAAAACATGTCGCCGACGCGAAATTCAATATCCGGGCTCAGCGCTCGGGCCTGGGTGATCATGGCGTCGGAAATATCGATACCGGTGACGTCGAGACCTAGGGAAGCCAGCTCACGGGCCGCATGACCGGGACCACAGCCGATATCGAAGACTTTTCCAGCCGGTTTCACAAGTCGGGCAAACCGTGACAGCAGGTCGCGATCAAATGGTTTATGATCGAACTCGTGAAAGAACCGTGCGGTGTACTTCGCGGCGGCCCGGTTGTAACCCTTGCGAACGGCGTCCACATGGTTTTTCAAATCGGCAGTCATGCGGCTTTTGTCAACTTGGCTGTTTTTTGCAGGGCGCGGTCAAAATCTTCGATGATGTCGAGAATGTGCTCGATCCCGACGGACACGCGCACCAGATCGGGTGTAACGCCGGACGCCAGCTGTTCCTCTTCCGTCAATTGCTCATGCGTCGTCGAAGCCGGATGGATGACAAGCGTTTTTGCGTCGCCGACGTTGGCAAGAAGGGAAGCGAGTTTCAGTTCATCGATCAAACGCCGGCCGGCCTCCCGTCCACCCTTGACGCCGAAGACGACAATCCCGCCAAAATACCCGGGCCGGAAATATTTTTTTGCGGTGTCGTGATACGGATGTTCCTCCAGCCCCGGATAGGTGACCCATTCGACCTGAGGATGCGTCTTGAGCCATCGGGCAAACTGCAGCGCATTCTGGCAATGGCGCTCGACGCGAAGCGAAAGCGTTTCGAGGCCCTGCAAAAACAAAAAGCTGTTGAACGGACTCAGGGAGGCTCCGAGATCGCGAAGCTGCTCCACCCGGGCGCGAATGATGAAGGCGATGTTACCGAAGGGACCGCCGTCGCCGAACACTTCCCAGAATCGCAGGCCGTGGTAACCGGGACTCGGTTCCGTAAAGACCGGAAATTTGCCGTTTGCCCAGTTGAATCGGCCGGCGTCGACGATCACACCGCCAATGGACGTGCCATGGCCGCCGATCCATTTCGTCGCGGAGTGGACGACGATGTCGGCTCCGTGGTCGATCGGGCGGGCGATGTATCCGCCGGCGCCAAAAGTATTGTCGACGATCAACGGGATGTGATGCCGATGTGCGATATCGGCGATGGCCTGGATGTCGGGAACGTTGAGCCGCGGATTGCCGATGGTTTCGATGTAGATGGCCTTCGTTTTTTCGTCGATCGCTTTTTCAAAATCCGCCGGATCGTCGCCCTCGACGAATGTGACACCGATGCCGAGGCGGGGCAGCGTGACTTTGAACTGGTTGTACGTTCCGCCGTAGAGCAGGCTCGTCGAAACGATGTTGTCGCCGGCCTGCGCGATCGTCGAGAGGGCGAGAAACTGGGCCGCCTGTCCCGAGGCCGTGGCCAGGGCGGCGACACCGCCTTCGAGCGCGGCGATACGTTCCTCGAATACCGCCGTCGTCGGGTTCATGATCCGCGTGTAGATATTGCCGAATTCCTTCAGCGCAAACAGCGTCGCGGCGTGCTCCGTGTCGTTGAACACGTACGAGGTGGTCTGGTAAATCGGCACGGCGCGGGCGTTGGTGGCCGGATCCGGCCGTTGCCCCGCGTGAAGCTGGAGCGTTTCGAATCGGTAGCCGGGGTTTTCTGCATGGCTCATACGGTGGTCCTCCTGGTTTGTGAATAAGGGGTTCGGATTAAAAACTGATGATCGACTTTGATGCAACGATGCGTGAAGACGGCGATCCCGGCATTCCGTGCGAGTTCGACGGCGTCGTCGTGCGGTTCAATGCCGAGTTGAATCCAGATCGCCTGTGGCTGAAGCGGAATCGCTTGACGGACGACCTCCGGGAGATCGGACGTTTTCCGAAACACCGATACGGCATCGACTCGCTCGGGAATATCGGACAGGGCCGCGTACGCCGGCCGGCCAAGTATCGACAACGCGGAGGGATTTACAGGAAATATCCGATATCCTGCGTGTTGCAGGTACCGTCCGACATAATGACTGTCCTTGTGGACGTCTTTGGAAATCCCGACGATGGCGACTGACCGAACAGATTTGAGAACCCCTTGTGCGCGCCGCGTTTCATCGACTCGTTGCGGATCGTTCATGATCCGCTCATACCAGTTTCGAAAAACGTTTTCCACGGTTACTCCTTTTCTACTCACCCCCGACGTAATCGACGGATGAGCAACAAAAAAGCCTCCACGGGAAATCCGAGGAGGCTTATAAGCTTTCTCATCTTTCCCCGTTTCATCGGGGCAGGAATTGGCACCGGACTCCCGACACGTCGGGACGGTTGCCAAGGCTTCACAGGGCCTGAACCCTCCGCCTTTCTCGATAAGGGCTATATGGTTTCGTTTTACTTCATTGTTAACCAACAAAAAAGCCCTTCTCGGCGGAAGGGCTTTTGGCTGTGATATTTCGTTTTTTACATCATGACGTCATATCGCGCGAGCCCTTCGTGAAGTGCACATACACATCATCATGGGCATTCGCATCGAGATATTTGTCGTGTAATTCGTCATAATGTGAAATCAAGATAAACGCGGATACCCCCGGTTGTCAAGGGAAAATTTGGATTGGGCACGTGTTTTTTGAAAAAAATGCTGTTGGAAAGATCAATTGCTTTTTTTCAAGTGACGTTTAGCTTTACAAGAAAGCAAACGATAGTTAGATGCTTCACTTCCTCAGCGCAGGAACCAGTACCAATGAAATCGACCGATTTGTCCAAAAAACTGCGATTTGACACTTCCAAAAAAGCACTTGTCCTCAATGCATCCATGGAATACAGCAACTTATTTTCGGGGATGTGTGAAACAAAACGAAACAGTAAAATTCAGTATGATTTCATTCAGGTCTTTGCAACGACACAAAGGGAACTGGAAAAATCAAAAGTGATATCAAACGCGATACGGTTTGGAAGGCGATGAAATTGGCGGGTCTACGGCCTGTGACGCAAATTGCCATCGATGAGACGTGGAGCGCCATGCGGGGCCGTCCTTCGGAAGCGGTTGGGAAGTAGCCCATGGCCGTGAAGAAGCCTTCGACGCTTCGCCGTACCATGACGGTCGATGAATTTGACCGAGGATACTGGTACGCGCTGGAAGTTAAAGCATTTGCCCGCGATCTCGGTATTCACGGAGCAGTGAAACTTCGTAAGGATCAGCTGGAAACGGCCATTCGGCGTTATCTGCGCACGGGCGTCGTGCCGGTTTTAGACATCGGAAAAATCGACGGCATACCGGATTTTGAAAAAGGGCTGCATGTACGCCGTCAGATCGTCCGGTATGTCGACAATCGGAAGACAAAAGAGTTTCTCAAAAAAGAAGCGCGTCGAATCGATCCGGGGTTAAAATGGAAATCCGGCTCGATGTACCGGCTTAACCGCTGGCGGGAAGACCAGATCCGAAAACGGAAAAAGATTACTTACGGTGATCTGGTATGTAAATTTGTCGAATTGAACCGGGCTCAAGGTCCATTTCCCAGAATCGCGGTTGGGCGTTATATTAACTTTATTGCCGATTTCATGGCCGGTGAAAAAAATCCGACGAGGGCAGCGGCCATTCGTACGTGGCATCGTCTGAAAGTCCTGCAGATTCCCAAAGATTACGCTTCCTGGGTGAAATACCGTAAACAAAAAATATTCGCTAATCGATAGGTAAAGGCATTTGCCCGGAATGACGGTTACAGTAATGCCTTACGCTGTTTCGAAGGCGCTTTCGTTTTCGGCAAGTTGGAGCTTTTCGATGAGTTCCTCGATGTCGCCCTTCATGACGCCGTCGAGGTTGTAGATCGTCAGTCCGATGCGGTGATCGGTGACGCGGTTTTGGGGAAAATTGTACGTGCGGATTTTTTCACTGCGGTCGCCTGAACCGACCATGGATTTGCGTTTCGAAGCGATCTGCAATTCCTGCTCGCGTTTGCGCATTTCATACAATCGCGATTTCAACACCTTCATCGCTTTTTCTCGGTTTTTGAGCTGGGAACGTTCGTCCTGACACTGGACGACGATCCCGGTCGGGAGGTGGGTGAGGCGAACGGCGGTTTCGACTTTGTTGACGTTTTGTCCGCCCTTGCCGCCGGAGCGGTAAATATCGACGCGCAGGTCATTCGGATTGATTTCGATTTCTTTGTCGACCTCTTCGATAATCGGCAAAACGGCGACAGACGCGGCGGACGTGTGAACGCGTCCCTGCGCTTCGGTTTTGGGAACGCGCTGGACCCGGTGAATGCCGGACTCGAATTTCAACGTGCCGTAGGCGCCGTTACCCTGAACTTCGAAAATGATTTCTTTGAACCCGCCCTGGTTGGCCTCGCTCAGATCGATCAATTCGATCCTCCAGCCTTTTTGCTCGATGAAATAACGGTACATGCCGAACAGGTCGCCGGCAAAGATGCCGGCTTCATCACCACCCGTTCCTGCTCGGATTTCCATAATGCAATCTCCGGCATCGTGAGGATCGCGGGGAATGAGGAGATACTTCAACTCCGTCTCGAGCTGTTCTTTTCGGGCCTCGAGTTCCGTCAGCTCGGACTTCGCCATGTCCTTCAGGTCGGCGTCGTTGGAATGGATCAGGATATCCTTATTGCCTTCGATGTCTTTGATGACTTTTCGATAGTCGGCCGCTTTTTCGACGATCGGTCCGAGCACGACACGTTCTTTGGATAGTGACCGGAAAAGCGCCTGATCGGCAAGCGTCGCCGGATTGGCCAGCAGATGGTCGATTTCGCTGAATCGGGCTTCGGATTTTTCGAGTTGGTCGAGCATGGTCAAAAAAAAAGGGAATACACGTATTCCCTTCAAAAGCGTGCGTGAAATTACGCTTTGGTCATCGATTCTTTGTACTTGCCGAATTTCTTCGTGAACTTCTCCACGCGGCCGGCGGTGTCGATCAGTTTCTGGGTACCGGTGTAAAACGGGTGGCAGTTCGAGCAGATTTCGACGCGAATGTCGCCGATGGTGGAGCGGGTCTGGAACGTATTGCCGCAAGAACACGTCACGGTCGACATTTTGTATCCCGGGTGAATACCTTGTTTCATATCTATCTCCTGTATCTTAATTATTTCATTCCATTTCTTATATCGCTTACCGGTCTTTGTTATTCCGGCGTCCACGGGGCGTGAATATAATTTTCGAGGTATGCAATTGCAAGAAATTTATTGGTTTGGTTTGGCATGAATATCGTTTTGAACGAACGCGCTTTGCGCCATGACGGTAGCGAAGGTTTGCGCTTTACAGTGAGAACTGAACACATTAGCTTACGCACGCATGAAATGGCCTTTGTACAATATTGTCGGTCGCCGAATCGCGAATATCCTCCTCGCGTTACTGGTCTTTTTTGTCTCCAATCCCCCGACCTATTTTACTCTGCTGCTGACGGATTTGCAGGTTTCCCTTTACCTCGACATTCCCGATCTCGATGAAGACGTCTTTGTCAGGACCTGTGCATCAGGATGCGATCACGGCGTGTGTTACACGTACAAGGAAGAAAGCCGCGGCGACCACGGGCGAAAAGAAAAAGTCCTCTTTAAAATTAAGTTTGATTTTTTTGTTTCCCAGCCATCCGTAACCGTACTGGCCAATACGTTATTTCGTTGGCCGAATGACGGGGCCGCCGGGGCTCCTGGATATTGCCCGATCCTGGAGAGGCCTCCCAACGCCGCGATGCGTTACATTCTCTCTTAATCCACTAATCAGTCAGATACATTCTACGAGAGGCGTATGTACGGCTATGCCGGTGTACGTTTCCGTGAAATGGAGAAATATCAAAATGTTCATTTCCTGGCTACGATGCAGCATACTGATCCTATTAGGAGGAACGCTGGCGGCACAGGAAACGGCGGCCCTGTCGGGGATCGTCAGGAGCGGAGAGACCCGCGAGCCTCTGCCCCACGCGCAAGTTTACCTCAAAGGCTCGACGCGCGGGACCGTGTCGGACCGCAACGGAAAATTTCGCATCGAAAAATTATCACCCGGAACCTATGTTGTTCTGGCTACGCTGCAAGGTTACGCGGCGTTTCAGTCCGAGGTTTCGTTAAAAGCGGGCGAAGACCATGATCTTGAAATCAGTCTTCAGCCGGGTTTGATTGAATTTGATGCCGTTTTAATCTCCGTCAATCGCTCCGTCGATCTTGCGCGCGATCTAGCACAGTCCGTTTCCGTGGTGACCCATCGTGAGATGGCGGAGAAAAACACGACCCAGACCCCGGAGGCGCTGCGAGAAGCGACCGGCGTATTCGTCCAGAAGACCAACCAGGGCGGAGGTTCCCCGATCATCCGCGGTCTCAAAGCAAATAAGTTGCTGCTGCTGATCGACGGCATACGGCTCAATAATTCAACGTATCGCGGCGGTAACTTCCAGTACCTCAATTCCGTCGATCCGTTCAGTATCGACCGGATCGAGATCGCCCGGGGACCCGTGTCCGTTCTCTACGGAAGCGATGCGCTCGGCGGCGCCGTCAATGTCGTCACGCGCCGACCCGTTTTGGGCGTTGACGGGCAGTGGGAATTTGGCTCGTCCGCGGGAGGACAATATTCGACGGCTGACCATACAAAGCTGGCGACCGCGGCCGTATCGGCAGCGAATGACCGTATCGGCGCTTTTGCAGGGTTTTCCATACGATCGTTCGGCGATATCCGGCGAGGGACGACGGGCGGCAAGACGCTAATGAAACGGCTGGCCAACGATCCGAGATTCAATCGAACGCTGTCGAAAACGCAATCACCGCTGGGCTACGACGCCGTCGGATGGAACGCCGGTGTGCTGTGGAAGATCAACGACCATCAGCGGCTGGCGTTCAACGCGCAGTCCGATCGTCAGTTCGACGTGCCACGGTACGATACGTACGAGATTCAGCAGGACTCCATTCGCGATACGGACCCGCAGGAGCGCGATCTCGTGTATCTTTCGTACAGCCTGATCGATGGGCTGTCGTTTTTCGACGTGACGCATGTGACGGTTTCGTGGCAGCGCCAGTTTGAAGCGCGCCTCCGTCAACGCTTCGGCCGTGACGTGCAAAACCACGACGAGTACGGTGTCAACACGCTCGGATTTCAGCTGCAATTCAATAAGTCCATCTCCCCGGCGTGGCGCCTCGTGTACGGTGTCGAAGTTTATCACGACGACGTATTCTCATCTTCATTTACGCGCAATACGGCCACGAACGATCGGCAATCGTCCGATCCAATGTATCCCAACGGCTCGACCTATCTGACGTCCGGAGCGTACGCACAGGCGGAATGGGAGACGACGTCGCAATGGAAGTGGCTGATCGGCGCGCGTGGAAGTTATTTTCGACTGCGTGCACCATTTCCGACGGATACGTCGGCGGTCATAAACTTTGGTACGGTGAAACAAACGCCCAAAGCGTTCACGGTAAGCGCCGGAACCGTTTATCGAATGACGGAATCTGTTCACGCCGTCGCCAACGTTGCTCAGGGATTTCGCGCACCTAATCTCGATGACGTCGGTAAGTTTGGTGCGGGGCAGGGCGCGGTTTTCGATGTTCCCAATCCGGACGTCGGCTCGGAAAAAACGCTCAGCATCGACGGCGGGTTGAAATTTTTCGGTTCACGTCTGCGCGGTAGCGTGATCGGGTTTTATAACCGGATCACGGACCTCTTGCTGAGCCGACCGGCGACGTTTAGGGGATCTTCGGTGATCGTTGTCCAGGGCGATACGTTGACGGTCTATCATAAAGCAAATGCAGGCAGAGCGTATACGGTGGGGTTTGAAGCCGACGTTCACGTGCAACTGGCGGCGCGTGCGGAAGCCTATGCGTCATGTGCGTATACGTACGGTCAGAACCCATCGCAGAACGAACCCATCGGCGGGATTCCGCCCTTCAACGGCCTCGTCGGTGTACGGGCAAAAATCAAACCGTGGTTCGTGGACGGATTCCTTCGTTTTGCAACTGAACAGTCGCGCCTGTCACAGGAAGAAATCGACGACGAATCCCGCATTCCTCCGGGCGGTACCCCCGGGTGGTGGACATTGAATGTACGAGCGGGTTATGATCCGGGAAAACACGTGGAGATTAGTGGAGGATTGATGAACGTCTTCGATCGGAATTACCGGGAACACCTTAGCGGATTCAATGCGCCGGGCCGGAGTATTGTAATAGGCATTCGGGTTAAATACTGAACGTTTTCATTGTTACGAGAAGACTCACGATCTGGAACCGGCACACCCGGCATGTGTGGAATCAGTCGTCGATTGATTTTACATTATGAGATCGTTATCATGGTCGCACATGACGGCGGATGACGATCGAAAATTGCTGGACGGTGCGCGAAACGAAGCGTTGAAAGAAAGCTTTTTTCAACACGCGACCGGTGCGAATGTCGCCGCCCTGATCGTCTGGCTGACGGTCACGATTGCGGTAGGTGAAATTCGGCTGATGCTGTGGTTATATGTGCTGATTTTCAGTTTGATCATTTCCATGACCGGCTGGACGGTGCAACGGTTGTGGCTGCACTTCCGGGCGTCGGCCTGTGAAAGGGCGTTTGGACTGAGGGCTTATGTCGAACGCATGGCCGGCGTCACGATCGCCGGGGGAATTTTTGGCAGCGTAGCCTGGTTGTTCTTTCAGCGGCCCGTCGTATCGTCGGCAGGATATGCCGCGGCGTTGTCCGGGCTCGCGGCGGTCGTTCTTCACGTTCCGATCTGGTGGAGCGAGTTTAACCGCCTGCGAAAAATTTATTTAACCCATTTATGACAAAGGGAGTATAACCTTGAGTCAGGTTTACAAAGTCATCATCATCGGTTCAGGCCCGGCCGGATTTACCGCCGCCCTGTATGCATCGCGGGCCAATCTGGAGCCTGTGATTTTTGAAGGGCAACAACCCGGCGGACAACTGACCATTACAACGGACGTAGAAAATTATCCCGGATTTCCCAAAGGCATCATGGGCCCTGAAATGATGGAATTGTTCAGAGAACAGGCGCACCGTTTCGGCGCCAAATCGATTTACAAATCGATCGCGAAAGTCGATTTCAGCAAACGGCCGTTCAAACTCACGGATGAAGAAGGGGCTGAGTACCTTTCGGAAACGGTCATCATTGCCACGGGCGCATCGGCGCGGCTTCTCGGATTGCCCAAGGAAAAAGAATTGATGGGGTACGGCGTGTCGGCCTGCGCGACGTGCGACGGATTTTTCTTCAAAGGAAAAAAAATCATGGTGGTCGGCGGCGGCGATACGGCGATGGAGGAGGCCAATTTTCTGACGCGGTTTGCAACGGAAGTCACGATCGTGCATCGCCGCGAGGAATTGAGGGCGTCGAAGATCATGCAGGAACGTGCTTTTAGAAACGAGAAGATCAAATTTTTGTGGAATTCCGAAATCGTCGACGTGATCGGCGATCCGGCGTCGCGGGTCAAAGGCGTCAAAATCAAACACACGCGCACGGGGGAAGTGACCGAGATGCCGACGGAAGGGCTGTTCATCGCCATCGGCCATCGCCCCAATACGGATATCTTCAAAGGCGTTCTCGACATGGACGAGAACGGCTATTTGATCACGAAAGACAAATCGACAACGACCAACATTCCCGGCGTTTTCGCCTGCGGCGATGCGCAGGATCATTATTATCGACAGGCGGTGACGGCGGCGGGAAGCGGTTGTATGGCCGCGATCGATGCGGAGCGATTTCTGGTCCATCAATAACGGAGAACCAACATGAAAAAATGGTACGCGGTTGCAGCGCTCGCCCTGCTGACGGGATGCGCCAGCGGCCCTCGAACGATCCCGGACGGCAAATGGAACATGGTGATCGACCGGAGCCGGACAACGCCGGTTACGCTGTACGTAAGCGAAGTCGATATTCCGTGCCGACTGGTCGACGCGGGCCGCGACGAATTGACCATCGAACGCGACGGTAAACGCGAGACGATTCCCGCGGACGCGATCACGCGCGTTCTCGTTCCCTATCAGGGAAACAAATCGAAATCGCGATGGATTGGAGGGGGTGCCGGTTTTGTACTGGGAGCGGGCCTAGGCTTTGTTCTTGGCAATGCGGCCAGCGATGAAAGCGGCGCCAAGGTGATTGCGCACCCGTTTTCACTGCTTTCGATTCTGGGCGGAACCGCCGCCGGTCTGGTCGTGAGCAATAATTTTACCCGCGACGAAGCATACGTGATGAATCGCGATCCGCTTCGTTACACGTTGGACATCGAAGTCGGCGACGCCATCACGCCGCTGGAGTTGAATTCCTTCAATCTTTTTGACGATATCAAGATCGCCGAAGGGGAAAAAATCCTGCAGGTCCAGATTTTCCAGCTGGGAGGCGACCGGTTCCTGCTGCTTTATGACGTCGCGACAAATACCATCGAAGGGTATGCCGTACGCTGGACGGTCGTCAACAGCGCCTATCTTGCACAACAAAAATCGAAGATCCGCTCATGATAGCGATCTGGATATTGGTTTTGTTCTTACAAGAGGGACACGATGCGGCGTTTTGTGTCAAGCGGGTGACGGACGTTTTGGGGACGCAGGAAAGATGGAACGGGCTCCGCTACATTTGTTTTGATTTCTCCGTCGAGCGTGGCGGTGTCGAGGTCTCACGACACCGGCATCTGTGGGACAAATGGACGGGGCGTTACCGGGTCGAAGGAAAAAATCGACAAGGTCGGAATTATCAAATGGCGTTCGATAATGTAAACCAGAAAAAAGGACGCGTCCGGATCGATGGACGTGAAATATCGTCCGACTCATTGACGAAATTTTTGGATTATGGCTATGCGCGTTTTATCAACGACACGTACTGGTTGGCGATGCCGTGGAAGTTAAACGATCCCGGGGTTCGGCTCGACCATTCGACGAAGTCGGGCAGGTGTATCATCAAAATGACGTTCGACCGTGTCGGATTGACGCCCGGGGATACCTATTGGGTCGTCGCTGATTCCGCCGACGGACAATTATTCGGATGGAAATTCAAACTCGAAGACGGTGAGGAAGGGGATTTTGACTGGTCGGGCTGGAAGGACGTTGGTGGATTGCGTTTGTCCGAAGTCAAAACCTCACGGGACCAACAGACGGTGATTCGAACGGAAAACATTCAAATATTCGACTCGTTGTCGGACGAACTTTTTTTGTCATTCGATACCCCCTTGCCTCAATGACGGCAAAATCCGATCGTCGATATGCGTTGATCGGCGATCCCGTCGCGCAGTCTCTTTCTCCGCTGATTCACAATACGGCGTTTCGTTTGCTTGGAATTGATGCCCGTTACGATGCGCTTACCATTCCTGCCGGTGATATTTCCCGACTGCCGAACATCGTTGCTCAATACGAAATCCACGGATTCAACGTTACCGTACCACATAAGGAAAGCGTGATACCGTTGTTGCAGGAAATGGACGCCGTCGTCCGAGCCGTCGGGGCCGTCAATACGGTTCGCCTGGCCGATCATCGCTGGACGGGGTTCAATACGGACGTCAAAGGCTTTTCGGACTCCCTGCGAAGTGTGGCGTCTGACCGGGAAGGCGGCGGCGCTGTCGTCCTGGGAGCGGGCGGAAGCGCTCGGGCGGTCGCGTTTGCCCTGTTGAATGAATTTCAGTACGAACCTGTTGTTGTGATCAATCGGACGCGTCGCCGTGCGGAGGAAATAGCCAATCGTTTTCACAATCGCCGCCTGCGAACGGCAACGTGGTCCGATATCGATTTTCGCGTTCGGCTTCTGGTCAACTGTACCACGCAAGGCCTGCACGGAGAAAAGATCGACATTCCATCCACCGTTTGGAGTCAACGTCCGGTGATCATGGACCTTATTTACCATACGGTGACGCCCTTAATTGCCGAAGCGGCCGGGCGCGGGTGCAGGACCCTGGATGGTCTCGACATGCTTATTCGTCAAGCGGCAGAGTCGTTTCGTATCTGGATCGGTCAGGAGATGCCGATCGAGGAAGTCCGGAGCACGCTTCGGCGTAAGTCATTTGGATCCTGATCTTTCGCCGGAAGTCGCCGTATCGAATTGTCAAATTCGCTTATGCTTTTACTCAACCGAGTCCGTGTCGTGAGTGACCGCGTATTCGTCGGGATATTGTTTGGTATTGCTGCTGCGCTCTCCATCGTGCTGATCATTACCGTCGCTTATGATCGCGGGATCGGGACCGACGGGGCGTTTTACGCCCTGAGCGGATACCATCTGTTCCACGGCGGACAGTTTACCTACAGCGACGTGCCGAATACGTTTACATGGCCGATGCTGTCCATTCTGGTCGGCCTGTTGAGCCTTGTGGTCGACAACCTGCAAATCTGTATGCACATCGTGTTAACGGCGGCGTTTGCTGCATCGGTATTTCCGTGGTACTATGGATTGCGGAATTTTTTCGGTGATGGGACCGCACGAATCGGGGGCATGCTGTTTGTACTTAACGGATTTATGATTCGCCTGAGCGCCCGTATGCTCCCGGAAATGGTGGTCGTGTGTTTCGTGATCACGGCGTGGTATTTTGTTTCTGTGATTCATAAAAAAATCCGGGAGGGCGAAAAAGCGCCGGCACGATATTTTGCGATGACGGGATTGATGACGGGTCTTGCGTATCTGACCAAACCGGAGGCAGGATTGTTTATCCTTTCGGGGATAGGAGCATTGATACTGACCGCAAAGTTTCGTGAAAAACAAAAAATTCTTTTGACGGTACTGGCGTTTACCGTAACGATTTTGCCCCAGGTCATCTATATTCACGAGACGACTGGAAAATGGCAACTGACGACGTACAACCGATTTTTCTTTCGCGGCGCCATCGAACCGCTTGTGTCACTTCAGCCCGGGCAACGCGCCACCGATCCACACGTGGAATCCAATTATACTGCTTACATTATTCGACAGCCGTATTCGGACCGTGAGACCCAATCCTATCTGGACAAACTTCCGCAGCACATCCGACGTTACGTCGTATCGTTTGTTACGATCATTGGGTTGTTGAATGTCCTCTTTCTTATCGTTGCCGTTGTCCGCCAATCGTTCACGAAGGAAATGGGTATTCTGGCATGGTATGCGCTGCCTGTTCTCGCGATCTTTTTCTGGTATGCGCCGACCGATCGGTTGTTCATTCCGTTTGTCCCTTTTTTTCTCGGTTTGACGACGGCGTTTCTGACCGTCGGTGCGCCCTGGAAATCATCGGCCGGTGACCGACTGCGCCGGGTTCTGTTGATTCTCGTTTTACTTCAGTCGTTTACACCTATCGCTAATCACTCGCCGACCAATGCCGTAATCGGTAATCATGCCAGACTCGGACGATGGATGCGCGAAAATTTGGATGTTCGTGGCAAGCTGATCGCGGATCGAAAGCCTTACGTCACGTTCGACGTCAAGGGCCGTTATTTTCGTTATCATGCCGTCTCTGATGTGACGTCGCTTGTGGCTGAGCTTCGACGACGAGGGGTGGACTATTTGGTGGTCGACGACTTTTACACCCGAACGAAAAATCCGGGAGTCGTCGCACTTCTGGACGAACGGGACCATGACGGACTGGAGTTCGTACACGAAGAAAACGATTCGCAGTGGGGACGCGCCTTGCTGTATCGGGTAACTACCCCGTAGGGGGCATTGTGTCTGGCATGATTATTTGGTAGACTGCACAAGCGTGAACAATCCGATCAACATGCGGTTTTCGATTTTCTGTTTTGTCGTCATCTGGGCCGCTTGCGGGACGACCGGCGGTATCAATATTACGCACAAAAGATCACCGTCATCACAAATTCCATGGACCGCCGTAGGCGGTGGCTGGGACCGATCCGGCTACCGTGATGTGCGCGTGCAGACGCCGCTCAAACTGCGTTGGAAAATATCTGCAACGTCGGCGGTTGCAGGAGGGCTCGCGATTGCGGACAATCTGGTGTATTTC
Source organism: uncultured Bacteroidota bacterium (assembly GCA_964478735.1). Taxonomy (GTDB): domain Bacteria; phylum CLD3; class CLD3; order SB21; family SB21; genus CAYZJB01. The sequence goes on from CAYZJB010000009.1 coordinate 30,189, forward strand.
ACCACGAAAGACGGTCGCGTGTACTGTGTACGCCTGACGTCCGGGGAGATGGTCGGACGGATCCGATACGTCCATCCGTCGCTGGCGGGACTTGCGATTCACGGCGCTTCTGCGTTTTACGGCCTGTCCAACGGCAAGCGAACGTTCATTCATTATGATTTGATGAACAGCAACCACCGGTACGCCGAGGAACTTGGGCAAATCGAAACGAACCCCATTGCGTACGAAGATTTTGTCTACGTTGGTTCACTCAACGGATGGTTTTACTGCGTCAACATCGCCGACGGTACGCTGCACTGGAAATTCAAAGCGGCAAAACCCATTCACGCATCGGCCGCCGTGATGGTCAATGATGTTTTTTTTGCCTGCGACTCAGGTAACGTATACAATCTGAATCGGTTTAACGGGCGGATGAACTGGATCGTACGGACCGGCGAGACGATTCATGCAACCCCGGTGAGCGACGGAGAACTCGTATTCGTCGGTACGACGCAGGGCGCCTTTTTCGCGTTGTCACGTGCGGACGGATCCGTCCGATGGAAAACGCAGATTACGCAGCCGACCCCGGGAAATGTCTTTAGCGGGGCCGCGTTGGGTCCGGAGATTGTTGCCGTCGGTTCCACCAACGGCGGTGTATACGCTTTTGAGCGTACGACGGGGCGACTCCGCTGGGTATTCATGACGGGTGCGACTGTCAGCACGACGCCGATCGTTACGGCAACGCACGTACTGGTCGGATCGCAGGACACGTATTTTTACGCGATCGACGTCAAGACCGGAGAGGAGACCTGGAAATTCAAAACGGATGGACGGATTCGCACTCACCCGGCGCTGTACGATCATACGGTCGTGATTGCATCGGAGAATAATAAGGTCTATGCGCTGGATTTTTAGCCTTACCGTTTTAGCGGCATCTCTTTTGGCGCAGGAAAATGCGGTGATCGAGGTTCGCGGACCAGGCGTTCGGGCGGTTCGTCTCAATGATTCGTTATATATTCCCCACAAATTACCTCTCATGATTTCCGTTCCGGCCGGATCGTATGACATTCACATCTACGGTCAAAAGCGCGTTGATTACCCGGCGACGGATTATTCGGAATCGCTTAACATCGCATCGGGTGAGCACCGGGTGTTTGACGTTTCGGGACGATTGGGCATGGTTCAGTCAATCCCCTATGGAGCGTCGGTGTGGATCGAAGATTCACTGGCCGGTAGTACGCCGCTCTGGTTGCCGTTCGACAGGCTCAGCGAACGGGCATTGCTGTTGAGAAAGCCGGGTTATGAGGATGCGCGCGTCATTGCCACGGATTCGGCCGCTCTGAATCATTATCTATCGGTGCGCCTCACGCCGACGGGCGGTTACCGCGAACCCGACAACGAGTTTCTGTCCGACACGTGGAAGAATCGTGGCGTCGGGCGTCATCGTGGCTGGTTGATCCTGTCCGGGGTGGCGGCCGTAGTGACGGGAGGGATAGCGGCTTATTATAAGATCAAAGCCGACGATTTGTTCGAAAAAGCCAAGTTGGCCCATCGCCGGAACGATTTTGCCGTTGAAGCGAGCCTGCGTAAAAAGACAAAACGGTACGACCGGTACGCCACGGCCGGGTTCGTCGGGATGCAAATCAGTTTTGGGGGAGCGGTGTTTCTGTTTTTGAAGTCGGAGTAACGAATCATCGCATGTTTTTGATCAATTCTTCCTAACGGCCCTCTCTCTGAATCTCCGCACTTTCGCCAGATTTCCACAGTCGCGCATGTCGCACCATTGACGGCTGCGGTTTTTACTGGTGTCTTCAAACAGCCAGCCGCAATCGTCTCCGGCGCATTCTCGCAAGCGCGTCAGGTCACCGCTCGTCAGAAATTCCGCCGCGGAATCGGCAATGGGCCAGAGCAATCCGTCCAGTGACGATGTCGCATTTTCCCATTCCCATGTCAAATTTTCTTTGCCATTCTTGAGCCGGGCATGAGTGCAAGCAAGAACAAGTTCGTCATTAAGCCGGTTTAGATCGGCAGGAGGCGGGATTTTTTTATGAAGAATTGCCTTACAGATGTGAAAAAGCGCTTCGCGTAGGCGGAGGGCCCTATTAAAAACAGAAGCGGCTTCGGACCTTTTTTGTTCACTCGTTCTGAAAAGTTTTTCCGCGTCCGATCTCGATAAAATACCCGTCCGTACGCTCCAGGCCAGTAAATCGACGTAGTCATTCAGCTTATCATCGCGAATTACTTCTCCGTTTCTTCCGCCGACCAGGTTGACAAAGTCGAGAAACAGTCGGCCGCCGACCAGCTTGGTTATTCCTGCCGCCCTGTCAGTAAAAGTCATAAGAATCCTCAAATTTTAGAGTAACTATCAAAATGTACTTGACAGGTTACATTCCCGAATATTATAATGTAACCGTCTATACTAAATTAAATAGTTACGACCCGTAAAAATCAAGAAAGAAAAGCGTATGAAGTTAATCGGTATCCGAAGGGGATTGCTGTTATGGATGTCCGGTTTGACGGCTCAACTGACGGGCCAGACGTTGCTTTCGAGCGGCGATGACGCCCGCGCTCCGGAAAAGAAAAAAATCGACGTCGTGCGTTTTACAACGGTCCCGACGATCGATGGTTATCTCCACGAGGAGGTGTGGAAGACGGCGACGGTGCTCGACGGATTTTATCAAATCCAGCCGGGTGACAATACGTTGCCGTCTTATCCGACCCGTGTTTTCGTTGGATACGACAAGCATCAGCTGTACCTGGGGATACACGCGATGGACGATCGCCGGCAGGTCCGTGCAACCGTCGCAAAGCGGGACGACGTACTCAGCGACGATTACATAGCCATCTACCTCGACACATTTGACGACCGTCAATCGGCGTACCTCGTGATGCTCAATCCGCTCGGTATACAACAGGATGGAATTTATCTTGAGGGAAAAGAACCCGATTACAGCATCGATATCGTGATGACGTCACGCGGCCGCCTGACGGACGACGGGTACATGGTAGAACTCGCGATCCCGTTCCGCTCGCTTCGATATAATAAAAATAAGCCCTGGGGCCTCCATGTGCTCCGCAAACTCCGCGATGAAGAAGATTCCTGGATGCCGCTGCGCCGCGAGAAAATCCAAAGTGACAAAGCCAGCGGCAACGAATTACGCGCCCATTTTTTGATGCAGGCCGGGCGATTGACCGGACTTCAGGATATCGAAACCGAACGGGTGCTGGAAACGATCGGTACGCTGGGTCTTTCTCAAACCGGTAGGCGAAGTCCGACGGTGACTGCCGAACGATGGGAAAATCGTGCGATTCGACCGGACGCCGGGCTTACCACCAAACTCAAACTGACGTCCGGCAGTAGTTTGGATGTAACGGTCAATCCGGATTTCGGCGAGATCGAAGCAGATCAACTGCAAATCACCGGCAACCAGCGGTATCCGCTTTTTTTCGATGAAAAGCGTCCGTTTTTCCTCGAAGGAATCGACATTTTTCGTGCGCCCGTCCAGACCGTTCACACTCGTGCCGTTATCGACCCCGATGCCGCGGTCAAATTTTCCGGCAAAAGCGGCCGGACCCATTTCGGCGTATTACTGGCGAGCGACAATGCGCCGGGCAACTTCACAAAGGAAGAGCGGTCGGATTCGACGCTCGCTCCTCTGATCGGTGAAAATGCCGAAATTGCCGCCGTACGGATCCTGCGATATATCGGCAATCAGTCCAATCTGGGTTTTATGCTGACGCATTATGATTTTCCGAATCGCCACAATCAATCGGCCGGTATTGACGCAAGAATTAATGTATCGCGCCGGACGCTGTTGACCGTCCATGCAATCGGTACCACGACCAAACGATTGTTTTACGATCCCAAAGAAGACCGCCAGATTTATCGCCGCGGTAACGGTATCGGATTCAAGACCGATCTCGGCCAGAACTGGCGGTATTTCAATCTGGTCCTGGCCGGTGAAGGGTATACGCCGGACTACCGGGCCGACGTGGGTTACACCCAGCGTACGGATTTCCATCGATGGTCGGTTTTCGGCCGATACAATTCGGAACCGCGGCCGAATTCGTTTTTTATCTCCTGGAGCTTCTTGTACACCTTTCTCGTGCAATACAATTGGGACGGCCGCCGGCAGTATTCGTACCATTATCCGCGGATCTTACTGAATTTCAAAAATCGGAGTTTTTTGAATGTCTATTTTTACCGCGACTTTCTGCGAGTGTTTGAGCACGAATTCGGTCCGGTGCGAACGGCGGAGCGACCGGGCGCCTTCGTCGGAAAAGACACGCGGCACACGGTTTACAGGGGAATCACGGTCCAAGCGGGTACGGCGCCGACCAAGACGTTATCGATTCGCGGCAGTTTCGATTATACGTGGAATGCCATGGATTACGATCTGGGTGCGCCGCCGAAATTTCCCCGTGTAAGTCCCGCTGCGCTCGCTGACGCCAACGCTCCGCTCGACCCCGGCCCTGGACGTTGGCTCACCGTGACACAGTCGATCGCCTTCCAACCCGCAGATGCCCTGCGCTTCACGCTGGATTATACCAAAAGCCGGCTCGTACGTAACGACACGAAACGCGTCGCCTTCGATCAAAATCTTTATTCGATGCTTGCGCAGTATTATTTCACCCGTTTTCTTTTCGTGCGGCTGCGCGGCGATTATGATACGATGATCGCCCGCGTCCGGGGACAATTGCTGTTGGGTTGGACGCCAGGCCCGGGAACGTCGATATACGTCGGCTATAACAACAGCTCGAATTACAACGGTTATAGCCCGTTCAACGGCCGGTATGAAAACGGGTGGAAACGTAACGAACAGCTCGTTTTTGTAAAACTATCCCATCTCTTGCGATACCGTATGTAAACCGTCGTCAAGGTGCATAAAAATGAACACGCAAATTTCCGATCTTTTAGCGCTTATTGACCAATCGTTCGATCACCGGGCATGGCATGGAACCCATCTCAGGGGATCGCTCAAAGGAGTGGATCTTGAACTGGCCACGTGGCGGCCAAAGCACGGAGCGCATCATATCTGGGAAATCGTTTTGCACGTGGCCTATTGGAAGTATGTCGTACGTCGAAGACTCGTCGGCGGGCCTCGAAAAGCTTTTCCGTATCGGGGAACCAACTGGTTTGAAATACCCGATGAATGTGATGAAAAAGGATGGATGGACGCGGTGAAATTGCTCATCGATCAACATGGCGAACTGCGTCGTGCGATCGCAGGACTGAATGTGAAACGTCTTCATACGAAACTACAACCCGGTTCGACCGTACTTCAAACGATCACGGGGATCGCTTCGCACGATCTGTATCATACGGGTCAAATTCAATTGATCAAAAGTCTTTTCAGAAAAACCTGATTTTCGGTTAGCCCAAAAAGCATTTTAAGCCTG
>CAYZJB010000009.1:35667-46352 GCA_964478735.1 uncultured Bacteroidota bacterium
CCGAGATCGAATGCCCGAAGCAATTCTCCGCTTACATCCCACCACGAAAGACACGCGAAATACACCCGAAATACACTGAACATCGTCATCGATGATTTTAGTAAACCGTCAGAAAAAATTGGCGTTATTGTCCGATTCGAAGTATTTTTCGGTAACCAGGAGGTCTCACGATGAAACGAATAGTCGGGTTGTTATTCATTACCGGTTTGCTGGCCGGGTGTGCCGGTGAAAAGGAGTCGACCGTCAAAGCGCTCGATGAGTTTGACGGCAAGGGAGATAAAACGAAGACGTCGAAAATTCTGGACGACCAGAAAAAAAACCGGGAAGACGCATTAAAAAAACTGGACGACGAGACGGATAAAAATTAACGGAGGCACTTATGCGGTGGTTCATTGCCGTCGGTATCGTGGTTCTCACAATCGGATGTTCTTCGCGACAAGCTGCCAAAGACGATTCGCGGGAGACCCGGAAAGAAGAGTCGGCTGCCAAAGATGAATCGATCGACCGGATGAAGGACGACATTGCAGCAAAAGAGAAGGAACGGGCGGCTCTGGCGGGAGAAAATGAGAAGAAAAAGAAAGAAGTGGAAGAACGGCGTGCCGAACTTGAAAAGGTCAAAGAAAATCTTTTCGTGATGGGCCTGGGAGCCAACTACGTATCGGTCCGAAAGGAAGAAAATCATTTCCGGTATGCGGACGGTCAACTCGTCAATATCCTTCAGACGGTCACTGACGAAGGAACCAAAGAACGGCTCCGCGAGATCGTTCGCCGGCAAATGGAGAAGGACAAAGGTCGTGACATCCTGACCCAATGCGAAAACGGGTATGAGCTTTGTCTGGACAATCAAGTGTACATGTATTATGGGGAGCGCGATTCGCAGGGTAATTGCAAGACGGAATTTTACCTCATTCGGTTGACCTGCAAGTAGCGAGACAACAATGAAAGAGCGAATTGAGACGGACAGCATGGGCGAAGTGTCGGTGCCCGCGGACCGGTACTATGGTGCGCAGACGGCACGCTCATTGAAGAACTTCAAAATCGGCCACGATCATTTTCCAAGAGAAATGATCCGGGCGCTGGGATTACTGAAGAAAGCAGCGGCCATGACCAATCGGGAACTGGGAACGCTGCCTTCTGAAAAAGCCGATCTGATTATCCGTGCGGCGGATGAAGTGATCGAAGGAAAACTGGACGGCCACTTCCCGCTGGTGGTCTGGCAAACCGGAAGTGGAACGCAGACGAACATGAATGCGAACGAGGTCATTTCCAACCGGGCGATCGAAATGGCCGGAGGGGAAATGGGCAGCAAAAAGCCCATCCATCCCAACGACGACGTCAACAAAGCCCAGTCGTCGAACGATGCGTTTCCAACGGCCATGCACATTGCGGCAGCCGAACAGATCCGTGGGTATTTGATTCCACGTCTGACCCGTCTTCGCGATACCCTGAAAGCGAAGTCGATAGCGTTTGAGGGCATAATTAAAATCGGCCGTACGCATCTGATGGATGCCGTTCCGCTTACGCTCGGACAGGAATTTTCCGGTTACGTCCAGCAGCTGGACAATTCGATCAAACGGTTGAATGAAGTGATGGACGGCCTGATGGATCTCGCTTTGGGCGGGACGGCCGTCGGTACGGGACTCAACACGCATCCGAAGTTTGCCGTCACGGCCGCCGCCAACATCGCCCAACTGACGGGGCTGCCGTTTCGATCCGCGCCGAATAAATTCGAGGCGCTGGCCGGACACGACGCGCTGGTGTACGCCCACGGGGCATTGAAAACGCTGGCGGCATCGCTGATGAAAATCGCCAATGACGTTCGCTGGCTGGCCTCCGGGCCGCGCTGCGGACTCGGCGAAATTTCCATTCCGGATAACGAGCCGGGAAGCTCGATCATGCCGGGAAAGGTCAATCCGACCCAGTCGGAAGCGATGACCATGGTGTGTGCGCAGGTCATGGGCAACGACGTGGCCGTCAACGTCGGCGGGATGTCGGGCAATTTCGAGTTGAACGTATTTAAACCACTGATCATTTTTAACGTGCTGAATTCTGTACGGCTCCTGGCCGATGCCTGCGAGTCGTTCAACGACCACTGTGCGGTGGGAATTGAAGCGATTCCGGAGAATATTAAAAAACATCTGGACCATTCGCTGATGCTCGTAACGGCGCTTAATCCGCACATCGGTTACGACAATGCCGCCAAAGTCGCGAAAAAGGCGTTTTCAGAAAATATCACGCTCAAAGAAGCGGCCGTGAAACTGGGGCTGCTCACCGCTGAAAAATTTGACGACATTGTCCGTCCGGAGAAGATGGTTTGATCCGGACCGCTGTTCTGATCGTTCTCGTCGCTCCGTTTCTTCACGCCGGCTGTCCTGCCGATTCGTTATACACGGCCGTTCTGCGTGATCACGTCATCCAGGGACGGGTCAATTATCGCGGCATCAAAAACGACGACCGCTTCTGGATGTACATCGAATCCTTGCGGAAAAGTTCACCGGACGAGATTGCCGATACCCAAGCGCGGCTGGCGTACTGGATCAACGTCTACAATGCCTTCACGATCAAACTCGTCTGCGATCATTATCCGATCGAGAGCATCAAAGACCTCAACACGGGGTCGTTTCTTGCCTATCTTTTCAGTTCGACGGCGTGGGACAAAGAGGTGGTGATATTGGCTGATAAGACGCTGACCCTCAACCGGATCGAACACGAAATCATCCGTCCGCAATACAACGACCCGCGCATTCACTATGCGCTGGTGTGTGCGGCACGTTCCTGTCCGCCGCTTCGCCCGGAGGCGTATTCTGCGGAACGGCTGAACACTCAGCTCGACGACCAGGCAACGGCATTCATCCGTGACCGGGCGCGAAATGTATTCGATCCCGCCAAATCGTCACTGATGCTGTCGAGTATTTTCAAGTGGTATGCGGCCGACTTTGGCGGCAGCGATGCCGCCCTGATCGAACACATCGCCAAGTATCTTCCCGACGACCAGGCGCGTACGTTGCGTGACGTGGCGTCCCAGGTTAAGATTACGTATCTCGATTACGATTGGCGGTTGAACGATTAATCGATGACCCTTTCGATCATCGTTCCGACGTACAACGAAGCGCACAATACCTCACGGATCATCGACGATTCGCTACGCGTGCAGGCGCAGTGGATCATCGTCGACGGCGGAAGCTCGGACGATACGGTTTCCAGCCTCCGGAACGCCGGACTCTTCGTGCTGACGTCGTCGAAAGGCCGTGCCGTTCAGATGAACGCCGGCGCGCGAGTTGCAGTCGGGGAATGGCTGATCTTCCTTCATGCGGATACAATCCTGCCCGATGCGGCCATCGAATATTTTCACGCTCATGTTGCCCGCCATCCGGAGACGCCAGGGGGAGCATTTTCATTACGGATGGAAAACCCTAAATGGAAATATCGTTACCTGGAGTTTTACGTCAAATGGCGCTGCCGGCTGCTCAAACTGCCCTTCGGTGATCAGGCCATGTTTGTTCGAAAATCCCTGTTTGACAAGTTGGGTGGCTTTGATGAATCGTTGCCTGTGATGGAGGATATTGAATTCGTGAGGAAGTTGAATCGGTGTCCCGGATTCATCACCCTTCCGGCGGCCGTTATAACGTCAGCCCGACGGTATGAACAGGAGGGATTTTTCATACGTTCCGCCAAAAATCTCGTTATGCAAATTCTTTACAAATTCGGATTTCCGGCGTCTAAATTAAGGGCGATGTACCGATAAAAAAGTTTCAGAAATTTTGTGAAAACTGGAACTTAAATTGAGTGGCGGGCGTTTAATATTCGCATAATGACCGGATCATATTGATATTTTTAAACTTAAATAGTCATAGAAAGGTGATTATCTAGTGGCACGTATCAAAATGCGCATCAATAGCCGGGAAGACCAGTCTATTGAGAGGTATCTGGAGGAAATCAACAAAGTACCCCTTCTGAAGCCGGAAGACGAAATCGACCTGGCCAAGAAGATCAAAAAGAACGATAAAGATGCGTTGAAGCGTCTGGTCGAAGCCAATTTGCGGTTCGTTGTGTCCGTGGCCAAGGACTATCAAAATCAAGGGTTGCCGCTGAGCGATCTGATCAATGAAGGCAATCTCGGTTTGATGAAAGCCGCGGAACGGTTTGACGAGACCCGGGGTTTCAAGTTTATCTCCTATGCCGTCTGGTGGATTCGTCAGTCGATTTTACAGGCGATTGCGGAGCATTCGCGAATCGTCCGTTTGCCGCTCAATCGCGTCGGCATGCTGAACAAGATCGGCAAAGCGTACAACGAACTCGAGCAGGAGTTCGAGCGCGAACCGAGCACGGAAGAGATCGCGCACGAGTTGGAAATCAAAGACTACGATGTTTCCGACGCGTTGCGGATTTCGAAGCGCCACTTGTCCCTCGATGCGCCGCTGCAGGAAGACGAAAAGAGCGTTCTGATGGACACGGTTCCCGATAAAGTCAATCCGCTCCCGGACGACACGCTGATGACGGAGTCTCTGAAACGGGACATCGAAAATACGCTTTCGACGCTGAGCGAACGCGAAGCCAAGATTATCAAACTCTATTTCGGACTCGGCATCGAACGGTCCCTTACCCTGGAAGAGATCGGCGAAGAGTTCAAACTGACCCGTGAACGCGTACGGCAGATCAAAGAAAAAGCCATCAACCGCCTGCGCCACAAATCGCGCAGCAAGTCGCTCCGGGCCTATCTCGGATAAAGAACACGAAGAGGGTCGCCTAAAGCGGCCCTTTTTTTCTTATGATGACGGATCCTACCAAGGTTTTCTTCGAACGCAAGCGGGAAGATATGGAGGCGTGGGAGGAGGCACATCTGGCCCCCTATGCCTGCAAGAGCCGCGGCATGCATAAAACCCGTCTGGTGGAGGAAATCGAGGACGAGCACCGGACGGCGTTCCAGCGAGACCGCGACCGCATCATTTACTCCAATTCTTTTCGCAATCTTTCCGATAAACGACAAATCCTGGTCGAACGAAATTCCGAACGCAACCGCAGTCGCCTGACCCACACGGCGGAGGTCGTACAGGTCTCGCGAACAATCGCCGGCGCCATGGGACTTAACAGCGATTTGACGGAAGCGATTGCACTGGGGCATGATCTCGGTCATCCGCCGTTTGCACACGTCGGGGAATCCGTGCTCGACAAGATCCTCAACGGCGACGATCTGCTGGACGGCGTCATGCTGGGACAGGATTACGGCGGCTTCAAACACAATTACCAGAGCATTCGCGTCGTCGACTGGATAGAAAAAAAATACCACTATGACGGGCTCAACCTGACGTCCATGACGCGCGAGGGCATTCTCAAACATACCAGCACACAGGGCGAACGATATAACTATCCCGATCTCAACCTGACCAATCTGTACTTTGATCACCTCATGTCGCTGACGCTGGAGGGGCAGGTGGCGGCCATTGCGGATGAAATCGCCCAGAGAACGTTCGACCTGGAAGACGCGCTGCGCGCCAACTATATCGCGCTGCGGGACGTTCGGCAGGTCAAACTGATCCAGGAGGTTGAGCAGGAAAATGGAATCACTGAACTGGCGACGACCAACCCGGACGAGTATATCAACTGGATGATCTCCGGTCTGGTTCGGAAACTGGTCAGCGACGTGATTCTCAATACACTGCGGCGTGTGCAGGATTTCTGCTCGCGCAAGGGGCGACATGAGGGATTCGACGAATGGCTTGTGATTTTCAGTCTGGACGTCAATCGTAAACAGAACGAACTTGAGACGTTTATTCTACGCGAACTGGGTAATAATTTTTACGTCAATCGCGCGGATCAACGGTGCGGCAAGGTCATTCGTAAGTTGTTCAAGGCGTATTACATTAATCCGCTGCAGATGAACGACCGTTTCCTCAAACGGTACACGATGCGGAAATACGACGTGAATTTCGATCTTCGTAAACTTCCGCGGAAAAACGTGACGGAAAAGATCGCTGAGTTCCAAAAAGACCCTACTTATGTGCGGCACATTGCCGATTACGTTGCAGCGATGAGCGACAGTTACTGTATCCAGGAATACAAATTGATCTACATTCCCGAAGTCCCGCATTTTTAATGTTCCGCCATTATCGTACGCTTGTCCTGGCGGTTGCGATCGCCTTTTTTCTCTGGTTCTACGTCAAGTCGGCCGCCACTTTCCGCATGGTGGTGGATGTTCCCGTGGCGGTGACGAACCTGCCCCACGGTTATGTTCTGGTTTCGGATCTGCCCGGTACGATTCCGGTCGAATTTGAAGCCGACGGCAAGACACTGCTGGGGCTGCAGTACCTGTGGGATGTACGCTACGTCTTGGATCTGGCGGATTATCGGGATGGTACACCGATTGTGCTCTCCGACTTTCCAGGCAACGTCAAATGGCCTGAAAAATCGTCGGCCCGGATCGCGTCATTTCCTGCGACCGATACCTTGCGGATCTATTCTGAACAACAAGTAACCCGCCGCGTTCCGGTTCAGGCCGACGTGATGGTGCGCTGCAAACCGGGGTTTGTATTGGTCGGGGGAATCCAGTTGACACCGGACTCCATTGCCGTCGTCGGCCCGAAATCTTTAGTCGAAAGCATCCGTTTTCTTAAGACGGAATCCCGTGCTTTCGAGGGCATCGCGGAAGACCAGTTCCTGTCTTTAAAAATATTACGTCCCGATTCGAAAAAGCTGACGTATGAAGACCGGTTAATTGACGTGGCTCTGGACATCCAACCCCTCGCCGAGCGCACAATGGATAACATTCCGGTTCGGCTCGTCCAAGTGCCCGATCCGGTCCAGGCGGTAGTACAGCCGTCGACGTTTTCAGTTAAAATACGCGGTGGTGTCGATCTTCTGGCGACCGTGACTCGTGACAGCATTCAGGGCATTATTAATTACGCCGAAGAGCAGCGGTTGAAGCGTGTCGAGGCATTGCTGACCGTGACGGTTCCGGTCGACGTACAGTGGAGTCAACTGATTCCGTCGCGTTTCAAAATCGTACATTTGACGCCCGTTCCATGATCACGCTCGCCATTGAAACTTCTTGTGACGATACGTCGGTCGCCATTCTGGACGATCAGCGGGTCCTGATCAATCTTGTTTCCTCACAGCTTGTCGATCGAAAGTTTACCGGCATCGTACCGGAGCTGGCGGCGCGTTCCCATCAGGCCAATATTGTTCCGGTCGTCACGGCAGCACTCGGCAAGGCGAAGGTAAAAAAAAACGAAATCGATCTCGTCGCGGCGACCCAGGGACCCGGGTTGATCGGAAGCCTTCTGGTCGGCCTTCATTTCGCAAGGTCGTTTGCTTTTGCACTGGAACGTCCGTTCGTAGGGGTCAACCACATCGAGTCGCATATGCTGGCGGCATTTTTGGAACATGCGGGTTGGGAGTGGCCGTTCATCGCGCTTGTCGTATCGGGCGGGCATACCCTGCTGATCGAATCGCAGTCGCTGAAAGATCATCGCATTTTAGGCCGCACGGTCGACGATGCGGCGGGGGAATGTTTCGATAAAGTCGCACGAATTCTCGGCCTTATGCCGGGTGACGGGACGGTGATGGGAGGGCCGATCATCGACCGGATGGCCCGGACCGGAGATGCGGCACGTTATCGTTTTCCACGACCGATGCTGGGCGACGGGACGTTCGATTTTAGCTTTTCAGGATTGAAAACGTCGGTTCAAAATTTTCTCGTTCGCGAGAAGACGGGTCAGGATACAATGCCGGATGTTTGTGCCGGTTTTCAGGAAGCCGTGGTGGACGTTTTATGCCGGAAGTCGATGGATGCGTGTATGCAGCGTGGGATCCGGCGGCTGGTCGTTTGCGGTGGAGTAGCCTCCAATCGCCGATTGCGGGAGCGGTTTGAAACGGCGTGTCGGGATATGGGCGTTCAACTTGCCGTGCCGTCGCCGCAGTACTGTACCGACAATGCGGCCATGATCGGACTGACCGGCTGGATGCATTATAAAGCCGAAAGCCCGTCACACGCCGCTGCAAAGCCGTTTGCGTCGCTAGAGGGATGGAACTGACCCAAAAATAGTATTGACTTTGGCGAGTGTTTTAAGTTATTTCATGCACATTTTACGGGCCATTTTTCGCTCATCTTACTGTCAAACTTAAGCTTACTCGATAACATCATTTCTTCGTCTAACAAGGAGGATATTTCTGTATGGAAAAGTCGCTGGTAGACTACTTCAACGACGGCGGTGAATTCATGTGGCCGATTTTATTCTGTCTCGTGGTCGGATTGGCCATGTGTATTGAACGGTTCATCACGTTATCCCGTTCCGGTGTCAATACGCGGAAATTCCTCACGAAGATCAAACAGGCCCTGGATGAAGGCGGAGTTCAACGTGCTATCGAAGTATCGGCGAATCAAAAAGGATCGGTGGCTGCGATTTTCCACGCCGGTTTGATGCGGATGGAAAAGGGGATCGATCAAGTGGAAAAAGCGATCGTGAATGCCGGGGCCATTGAAATGGCGTTTTTGGAGCGTGGAATGATCTGGATCAGCTTCTTTATCGCCGCGGCCCCGATGCTCGGATTTACCGGTACCGTGCAGGGCATGATCGTTGCCTTCAATGATATTGCCAAGGTCAACGATATCTCACCGGCCGTCGTTGCCAACGGTATCGGCGTAGCGCTTCTGACGACGCTGTTCGGTCTTATCGTTGCATTGATTCTTCAATTTTTCCATAATTTCTTTACGGCGAAGATCAATCGTCTTGTCGTTGACATGGAGGAGAGCTCCGCGGCGCTGGTCGAGTCTCTGGTTGAACTGGAACAGCGACGTTAAACCGTAAACGGGTGAACAAGAATGCTGGTTGAAAAAAGAAAAAAGAGTGCAGCGGAGATCCCGACGGGATCGCTGGCGGACATGGCATTCTTGCTACTGATTTTTTTCCTTGTCGTAACAACCATCGGTAGCGATAAGGGAATTGATCTCGTGTTGCCTCCGGAAGGCGACGTGAAAGAAATTCCCAAACAGAATATCATGAACATCCTAATCAACGATAACGGCGACATTCTGATCGATGAAGAACCGCGGCAGTTGAACCAGGTCATGGATATCGTAAAAACGCGCATTCAAAAGAACGACAAATTGATCGTATCGGTCAAAACGACACGGCTGACGCCGTATCGGGTTTTCATCGCCGTGCTGGACCAACTTAAACAGGCGGATGCGAAGAAAATATCCATTGCCGAACCGGACAAATAAAACGAGAGTGGCAGAGTTATGAAGTTTGCACGAAAAAAAGGCGGCGATCCCGTCATTCCCAGTGCATCGATGTCGGACATCGTATTTACGCTGCTCCTTTTTTTCATGGTGGCAACCGTCATCAAGAAATTCGAAGGACTGAAGGTGCAGGAGCCGGAAGCGTATAAAATCGAAAAACTAGCATCGAAGACACATACATCCTACATCTGGATTGACCGTGCGAAGAACGTTATGTTTGATGATCGTCCAATTTCATCGATGGATGAATTATACACCATTGCACGTTTGAAAATCGAAGCGGATGTTCAGTTGCTTGTCTTCCTGCGTGTAGATAAAGAAAGCGAGATGGGATTGCTGACGGATGTCCAGCAGGAATTGCGAAAAGCGGGCTGTCTGAGAATCTATTATGGAACGAAAACACGCCCCAGCGCAAACTATTGATTCACATTGACTTGGATGTGACAGCGACAATGGATGACGTTGCCGCGGACGCATGTAGTCAAAGGAGAGACCATGGTAGTAAATGAACTCAAACTTCAATATCGCAAGATTTTCGAAGCGTCATTGATTGCAGCGTTGTTTTTTGTCACTATTTTTCTACGTTTTTTTTCCTGGGAAGAAGGAGAGAGCGAAATCGACAAATTGGACTTCAAACTGGAGGTCCAGAAAATCGACCTAACACAACAGGTCAAGCGTCCGCCTCCACCGCAGCGTCCATCGGTGCCGATCCAGTCTGAACGAGAAAACCTGCTCGGCGATGAGACGATTGATGACACGGATATCGACTTGGAGGAAATTCCTCCACCTCCACCGCCTCCGCCTAAAAAAGAAGATACCGGAGAAGCGGAAATTTTCGTCGCCTACGATTCGCCTCCCGAGATGGTCGGCGGTTACGATTTCATTCGCCGCAATCTCAAGTATCCGGACATGGCGCGTCAGGCCGGAATTGAAGGGCGAGTGACGGTTCAGGCGGTCATCGACGAAAACGGCAACGTGTTGTCGGCCGATGTGCTGAAAGAAGACGGCAACGTGGGCTTCGGTCAGGCGGCTGTCGACGTGGTGATGAAATCGAAATGGAAACCCGCCAAACAACGTGACAAAGCCGTAAAAGTACGGATCAGTATACCGATTATTTTTAAACTGAAAAACTAAGCGACCGAATTTTTTGAAAAAAAGCCTGCGCATTGCAGGCTTTTTTTGTTTTCCACGTTTAGCTTGAATTTGCATTCGGTCAAATCTATCTTACGCGCGTATGACGGGCTCTTAGCTCAGCGGTTAGAGCAGAGGACTCATAATCCTTTGGTCCGGGGTTCAAATCCCTGAGGGCCCACAGCGATGCCTCGGAATGCGATCCGGGGCACGTTTCATTTCCGGGGTTCTGCGCCGTTCGGCGCATGAGCCGTTGGCTCAAAATCCCTGAGGGCCCACAGCGATGCCTCGGAATGCGATCCGGGGCACGTTTCAT
>CAYZJB010000009.1:46452-55343 GCA_964478735.1 uncultured Bacteroidota bacterium
AAATCCCTGAGGGCCCACAGCGATGCCTCGGAATGCGATCCGGGGCACGTTTCATTTCCGGGGTTCTGCGCCGTTCGGCGCATGAGCCGTTGGCTCAAAATCCCTGAGGGCCCACGACGATGCCCGGTATGAAAACAATCCGGGTATATTTTATTTTCCGTGGCTCTTCGAACGTGTATTCACAGGAGCCGTGCTTGCTGTGAACGTTTCATCCTTCGAACGCCTTGTGCCGTTGCTTTCCAGTTTATATTTTCATACTAATAGCGCATGCTGACGTTGGATGGAGTGATCGAGACCAGTTTGTACGTTGACGATCCGGACGTTTCCGCGGCTTTTTACCGGCGCCTTTTTGACTTTCCGACGCTCTTTGAAGATCGTCGTGCCATTGCATTGAATGTCGCGGATCGGCAGGTGCTGCTGCTGTTTCGGAAAGGAACGTCAGCCGAAAGAATCGATCGGCCGACCGGCTCCATTCCCGGTCACGACGGTCACGGTACACTTCATCTGGCGTTCGGGATCGACCTTCCGGATGTTCCGGCATGGCGGCAGCGACTTGAATCCGTCGGAATTTCCATCGAATCGGAAATGAAATGGGAACGAGGCGGCGTCAGTTTGTATTTTCGCGACCCCGATCGGCATCTCGTGGAACTGGTAACGCCCGGTGTCTGGGCCATTCGATAATCACATAAAGGTACATCATGAGACTCTTTTCATCCGCGATCTGGATCGTGTGTCTCGGCTGTCACGCGGCGCGCAATCCCTATGTATCTCCACTCGTGACCGTTGACGAATTACGATATCACGTTTCCTTTCTGGCATCCGATTCCCTGCAGGGACGAGCGTCCGGATCGCCTGGCAATGACGAAGCAGCACGATATCTAGCGGAAGAACTGCAAAGTTACGGGCTGATGCCCTTCGGCGATAGCGGGTCTTTTTTTCAAAAATTTGACATTATCGCCGGCGTCAAGGCAGGTTCTAACAATAATGTCGTTTTCAACGCCGACACGTTCCGCCTGGATCATGATTTCCGGCCGCTGGCGATTTCCGCGAGTGGCCGTACCGAGGCGCGGGTCGTTTTCGCCGGCTACGGGATTTCCGCCCCGGATTTGAAGCACGACGATTATGCCGGGGTCGATGTGATCGGCCGTATCGTTGTGATCATGAACGGGTCACCCGATGGAAATAACCCGCACTCTGCATTCGCAACCCATGCTACACTGCGCCGGAAGATCGGGCTTGCGGCGGAGAAAAAAACCGCCGGCGTCATCATCATCGGACGGACGAGCGACGACGATCCATTGATTGAAATGAAGTACGACCAAGCGGGCGGTCATTATCCGATTCCGGCCATTTCCGCCAAACGGGCGCTGGTGATGAAACTGCTGGCATGTGACGAGGCGACGCTGAATCAATGGCGGGAACGCATCGATCGCCATGAGACGATTGCAGGAGCGATGAGCCGTGATCCGATCACGATCGCAACTGACGTCGTCTACGATCGTCGGGAGACGCGTAACGTGGCTGGTCTGTTGAAGGGACGCGACGGCTTGGATGAGTATGCCGTTATCGGCGCTCATTTTGATCATCTTGGGTGGGGACAGAACGGGTCCCTGCATCGCGGCGAACCGGCGATTCACAATGGGGCGGACGACAATGCGTCCGGAACGGCAACGATGCTCGAACTTGCTCAATATTTTCGCCATTACCCGACGCGCCGTAATCTTATTTTTGTAGGTTTTTCCGCTGAAGAGATGGGACTTCTCGGTTCCAAATACTTTGTCGAGCATCCTCCGGTGGAGCTGTCGAAAATGATTACGATGTTCAATTTCGACATGGTAGGCCGCTTGCGAGACAGCGCCCTGATCGTCTACGGAATGGGTACATCGCCCCGGTTTCGCGGCCTGATGACGGCGGGCAACGACACGATCGGGTTAAAGCTTACGCTGAAGGACGACGGACACGGACCAAGTGACTACGCGGAGTTTTATAAAAAGGACATTCCTGTCATTGCTTTTTTTACGAACCTCCACGAAGACTATCATCGGCCCTCGGATGATGCCGATAAGATCAATTACGACGGACAGCGAAAGATCGCGCAGCTGGCCATGCAGGTCATTCAGCGCGTGGCCGATGACACGGCGAGGCCCGTTTTTACGAAAGTCAAAAACGAATCGTCTCAGCCCATGCGAGGGTTCAAAGTATCGCTCAACATCGTTCCCAACTATGCGTACGACGGAGAGGGAATGAAAGTCGATGACGTCAATCCGGGAGGCCCTGCTGAGAAGGGGGGGATGCAAAAAGGCGATGTGATCATTCGTTTTGGCGGTAAACCGATCCGGAATATTTACGATTATACTTATGCGCTGGGAGAATTCAAGCCGGGCGACCGGGTGGAAGTCATTGTAAAACGGGGTGCGGAGGAGGTCACACTATACGTAGATCTGACGAAGCGGTCTCCGTAGCGTGGGATGGCTGTGAAAACAGAATCGATCACGTTCGTTTCAGACTATTCCCTTGCAGATCCCAATGCCGTCATCACCGGCGTCATGGTCCAAAGCTATCTTCTTGGCAAAGCGCTGGCAAAGCACGGATGGGAAGTTCATGCCGTGGCCTCGACTCAGGCGGTTCCGACGAAAAATCCCGACTGCCGCGACGGTATGACGTTGCACTGGTACCCGTTTAGGAGATTTCTTCCGCTCCGGAATGCCGTTCTCCTTTGGCGACTGCTCGCACGGACCGGCACGGCGACGTATTATCAGCGTGGCCGGGATATATGGACCGGGATGGTCGCATTGTACTGTATATTTTCGGGATCGCGGTTTATATGGGCGAGCGCCGGTGAGACGGGCCTGGAGCGATGGAAATATGTCCGCCAGCTTATGAAAAAACGCCGTGCATGGTGGGTGCGTCTGCTTCTGCTTCCGGAGGCGTTCATCCATGATGTGCTGGTTCACTATGGAATGAGTCGAGCGCATCTCGTGATCGTTCAGACCGCATCACAGCAGAACCGATTTGCGCAAACATTCAGACGGAAGTCGATCATCATCCAATCCGGACACGAATTATCGAAAGACGCAGATCGCGCCTTTCCGATAAAAGCGCTGTGGATCGGAAGTCTAAAAAAGGTCAAACAGCCAGGTCTATTTGTCGACCTGGCACGAAGATGCGAGGGGACGGCATGTGAATTCTGGATGGCCGGGCAGGACGCGGACGCCGCTCTCGCCGAGGAGATTCGACGAACTGGGAAATCGGTGGCCAACTTCAGGTTTCTCGGCCCCGTCGCATTCGAGGAAAGCGGGAATCTCATCGCACGTGCCCACGTGTTGGTCAACACGACGCTGGACGGATACGAAGGTTTACCCAACGCTTTCGTTCAAGCGTGGTTGGCCGGAACGGTTATCCTCAGTCTGTTTGCAAATCCGGACGGAGTCATTATGGAAAGACGACTCGGATATCGATGTGCAGACATCGATGAAATGGTTCGTCATTTACAGCGTTGGATAGAGAGACCGGACGAGTGGCAAGAACTGAGCAATAATTGCCGGCAGTACGGTCAGAATAATTTTTCAATTGAAACGATCGCCGGACGATTGGAGCAGGCGATCGGTTCCGTTCTTTGAAAAGCAGACGAGGTAATCGTCCCGGCAGGTCGCCTGTCGGGGAGGAAAGTCCGAACTCCACAAGGCAAGGCGCCGGCAGAGTTGGCCCATGGCCCGCAATGTCGGGTGCGGCATCGTGAGGTGCTGCAACGGAAAGTGGAACAGAAAATAAACCGCCCCGATGCAAATCGGGGTAAGGGTGAAATCGTGCGGTAAGAGCGCACGGAACGCGTTAGCGATAACCGTTCTGCCAAACCCCGCCCGGAGCAAGATCAAATAAGAAGACGTGCGCAAGCAAAGGCTCGCCTGGCCGATTCGAAAGAGCGTCTTCGGGTAGATCGCACCGGAGTCGGTTCGTCATGCCTGCATGACGCGCCAGATGAAGGATGGCCGGAAGGCCGTAGATAAATGATTACCCTCGACAGAATTCGGCTTATACGTCTGCTTTTATTTTTTGTCCATTGTCAGTAATTCACTCAGCGTGCAAAACCGGTAGCCCCGGTCCCGCAAACGTGGAACGACGGTCGCGACGGCATCGAGCGTCTGGGAGCGGTCGACCCGTTCTGTTGTTCCGCTGTCGTGCAGAATGACGATGGACCCGTTGCGGGAGCGATCCAAGATACGCCGTACGATCTTGTCACGACCGGGTCGATGAGGGTCCCTCGGATACACGTCACCTACCACCGCACGATACCGCATTTCCTCAACCACATTCAAAACATGTGGCGTTGCCAGACCCATCGGCGGACGGATCCATCGCGTCGGACGGCCCTGAATGCTCCCGATCACGTCGTGCGTTTTTTCGATTTCCTCCCGAATGCTGGTGCGGGATAGAACGGGCAGTAAGCGATGGGTGTACGTGTGATTCGCCAGTTCATGACCCCGGTCCCGAATCGCCTCTGCAATGGATACATGTCGCTCGACATGCTTTCCGATCACGAAAAACGTTGCCGTGACGTCGAGTTTTGTCAGGATCTCCAGAAGCCGGGGAGTAAATTCCGGATGCGGACCGTCGTCGAAAGTCAGGGCCATTCGGGGTTCGTGTCCGGGACCCCGCCAGATGACCCGTTTGATCCAGCGGCTCGCGACGTGTTCGATGGATGAATGATAACTGAGTTCGCTCAGCGCCCATTGTAACCGTCCGCCGTCAAAATATTCCGCCCAGCCCATCGTTACGCCTGCGCCGTGGATTTCAAAAATTCATCCCGGTAACGATTCATGTCTTCGATCAGCAACCGGCGTTCCCGGCGCATGCGATGCAGTACGCTTCGGTGCGTCAGCAATAGTACGCCGAGCATGATCAGATCTCTTTCGGCGCGAAGTTCTTTGATGTAGGCCAGTGCGAATAATCCCGTGACCGGCAGACTGACGAAATAGGCGATCGACGGCCACAGCCCGAAGAAATAATATACCGTATACATTTGGATACCGTAGAAACCGATAAATGCCGGCCCTCCGGCAAACAGCAGCGCGGTCAGGATTTTCGTACGCTCATGTAAAAACTTTTTAGCCCAGTGAATGGCGATTTGATGAGGAATAAAATTATTGATCATACCGTAGAGCGCGAACGGCAATCCCGGTAAGGCGAGGAGCATGCGGCCGAGGCTGCGGCGGAATGCGTCGGTCAGCCGTAAATTTTCCTGGAGCATGCCGTCGTGGATGTGAAGGGCGCGCAGTTTTCGGTTATACGCATCGACGCGGTCACGGAAGGCCTTGACGCGGTCGGGTGCGCGTTCGTTGAAGTATTCGACGGCGGCGGCGATCTTCTGGGTGGCGAAAAATTTTTCCACGTTGGGCGACACGGGTTGAGCGGGACGGGGAAGATTCTGCACCAATTCGTCCTTGTAAATGACCTCCACGTCGCGAACGAGGTCGTCGAGTTCGACATGTTGCAAATGGATGGTCAACTGCGATAAATTTTCCTGAATTCTCGACGTGAGCGACAGGACGGCGGCCGGGTTATCGGTCTCATTGAGTTTGAAAAACGCAGCCATATCGATCGGCTCTCCGACATTGATCAGGATACGGGAACGAAACCGGCTTCGGGAGAAAAAATACAGTCCGAGCGGAATGACGTGGACGCCGAGCGAATAGCCGTTACGCCGTTCGGCTTCGAGGATGATACGCGCGGCGCCGGTTTTGAGCTTTTTGACCATACGAAGCATGTCGCTCGTGCCTTCGGGGAAAATCCCGATCGTTTCTCCTTTTTCCAGCGTTTGGAAACACGCCTCAAAGGAGGCGGTGTTGTCCTGAAATTTATCAGACAATTCTCCCTGTCGGATGATGGGGATGACGCCGCAGCTTCGCAGGAATCGGTCGGCCAGGGCGTTCCGAAAAAGCCCGGAATGACCGATGTAATTGACTTTGCGGGGGATGGCGACGCCGATGACGAAGGCGTCCATGATCGAATTGGGATGGTTGGCGACGAACACGACCGGGCCCGTTCGCGGGATGCGTTCGCCGTGGCGCAGTTCGATCTCCCTGAAAAAAATCGAAAGCGCGGCACGGCCGATGCCGCGGATTGTCCGATAGATTATCGGGCGGGATTCCCGCCTGTACGGCGTCATACGTAAACAAACTATCATTTTCTTTTGATAAAGAGAAGGGCGACGATCCGCTACGACCCTGGCTGCAGGTTCGTTCTTGATCCGGCGATGCGCATTGTCGACTTTATACCGTTACCTAAGCTTATGGAGGAGCACGTGGAAAGCATGATGTCGACCGTTTTCGGAATCGTTTCGTATCTGCCTGCGATCGTCGTCTGGGGGATCGGGGTGGTCTTCTGTTTCACTCACTGGCAAAGTCATCCGCGAAAGGCCCGCTTTGCGCTCGCGGCGATCGCGCTTGCATTCCTGAGCGCCTTGTTTGGAATCGCCGGTACTTTTTTTTGGAGCGCCTTCGTCTCCCACGAACAAATCGCCCTGTATTTTGGGATACAACGAGTGATCCAAAGCGTGCTGCATGCGGCGGTCTGGCTATTGATCCTCCTGGCGATTTTTAAATCCGAACCGCAGGCTTGAATGCCCCGCCGGGATGCGCTATACTTAGCGAGTCCCATCACGTGACGTTCAGCGGAGTTCCGACTCCATGAGCCTGTTCCATGTTTCAATCGCGTACCATCTGAGCTGAATTCGTGGGTTGGTTTTCGAAAAAAAAGAAAATGGAAATGCATCCCGACCGGGTCTGGACTACGTCCGACCGGAAAACGCAGGCCATCGTCGACATGGTCAAATCGGAGGAGCGCATCGTCGTGGCCGCCCATTTTTCGGAATCCCTCGAGCGAATCCAAATATTATTGGAAGGGTCCGATGCAAAGGAAGTTCGTTCTTCCATGGATATCTTTCGGTGGATGCAGGGAGATTTCCCGAAGGTCGGCCTCATGTTGATACCGAACGTGATCTCGATAAGTGTTTCACCTCCGCAAACGGAAATGCCGGAGTTACTCATCGCCGTCTGCGAGCGTCACCCCAGCTGGATCGCTGAAGAGCGGTTTTTGAAGTGGCTTGAGCCGTTTCACGGTTACATGACGTATTTCGAATCGCTGGATTCACCGCTGTTCCGCGTTTTCGGAGTCGAGCGGATCAAAACGTTACTAGGCGCCCTTGGGATGAGCGAATCCGAGGCGATCGAACACAAGATGGTTTCCAACGCTCTGGAAAACGCGCAGAAAAAGATTGCCGCGAAGGCGATCGGCCACGGCCCCGCGCGTTCGGCCGAAGAGTGGTTTGAAAACTATTTCCCGAGACCGTAACCAATCCAACCACCCCTTTAAAGGCGAGTGGTGAGATTCAAAGTAACGCA
This sequence comes from uncultured Bacteroidota bacterium, assembly GCA_964478735.1. GTDB lineage: Bacteria > CLD3 > CLD3 > SB21 > SB21 > CAYZJB01. The sequence continues at coordinate 53,853 of CAYZJB010000009.1, forward strand.
GAAGTGATGCCATGCGAGCCATTCTCATTCTCGGCCTGTTAGCCGTCGTGCCGCTGTCGGCACAACAAAAACTTGTCGTCGCGAAAGACGGCAGCGGACGTTTTACCTCGCTTCAGGCAGCCGTGGATGCCGGCGCCCCGGGCGATGCCATTCTGATTAAAGCGGGGGATTACTTCGAAAGCGTACGCATCAACGGTAAAAGGGATTTGACGATCGAAGGACAGGGAACCGTCTGGCTTAAAGCCGACGGCGACAGTGATATCTTAACGGTTAATAACAGCTCGGGGATTATCGTACGTGGAATCCATGGAATTCACACGTCGGAAGGCGGCTGTTACAACAATGTTTTCGGAATCTTCGACTCACGCGGCGTTGCATTCTACGACTGCATGGCCAACGGATCCGGGATCTATGGATTCGATATTTCCGGTTCGACCGGCGTGATTCTCGCGGACAATGACGTCGTCCATTGTTCGTCCGTCGGCATTTCGATCGATAAAGCAACGTACGTTTCCGCCGTTCGCAACGTCATTTCGGAAAATCGGGACTGGCGGACGTTGTCGATCGGTTCATCGGCGAAAGTGATTTTCAAAAATAACACGGTCGTTCGCAACGTCGGCATTCCGCTGGTCATGACCGACAGCCGGGACGTCCAGTTTTATAACAACATTATCGCATTCAATCACCACACCGACCATAAAAAAGCGGTTCTAAATGCGACTGAGGGGTGTTACGAACTGAATTTTCAGCACAACATCGTGTATTCCAACGAATCCGTGACGGGTCAGGTGTACGATTTCGACAACATGGGAACGGAAACCGTCGTCACAGATCATCTGGCGTTGGACCCGCGCTTTGTCGACGTATCCAGCGGCGATTACCGTCTGGGACGGAACTCACCCGCCGTTCGGTCGGGACTTGACGACGAAGACATCGGTGCCGTTACCACGACGACTACCGACAACGATGCGGACCACTGGCTCTGGCTGGCGGACGGGGCGTACGGCCAACGGGAATTCGACGTGGCGCTGTTTTTCTATCAGGCCGTTCTGACCCGACGGTCGAATGACACAACCGCGCATATAGGGGCAGGCAACGCGTATCTCAACATGCGCCGTTTCGACAACGCAGCGTTTCATTATCAGAAAACGCTGGATCTCGACCGGAATAATGTCACCGCGATGTACAACTTTGCATGTTTGTATTCGCTCAAGTATGAAATCACGGCAGCGCTCGACTGGCTTGAACGGGCGTTGCGTGCCGGCTTTCATGATCGTGAGGTGATCGACACGGACGCGGACCTTCTCAATCTGCGCGATCAACCGCGGTTTTACGATCTTATGAAAAAATACCTGCCCGGGACCGGTGATGCAGAATTTGACGAAGGGGTGCGATACTATCAGGCCGGAGACTTGCAAAACGCTGAACGCGTTTTCCAATCCGTTGCCTCCAAACAACCTCAGATGGCGGAAGCGCGATACTACCTCGGGC
>CAYZJB010000009.1:55443-68311 GCA_964478735.1 uncultured Bacteroidota bacterium
CGCGCTTTTCAGAACGGCTATCGGGACGTCGAACACATGGATCAGGACAGCGATCTCGATTTCATTCGCGATCACCCGCGGTTTAAAGACCTTGTTCGAACCTATGGAGGCCGGAGATGAAAGGCGTTATGTGCTTCATCGTTCTGACGACGGCTCCTCTTCGGGCACAGGATGCAACGGCAGGATTTGGTACAGGGACTTGGTCCGCTCAGCCTGCATTTTTTCTCGCAGAATCGCAAAGCGGGCTTAAACGGCTGGCCATTTCACCCGACGGACGCTTTCTCGCGTCCACGGTCAGCGGCGCCGTCAACGTGTTCGATCTCGAATCGCGAAAACTTTTATACACGCTCGATATGGTCTCGTCGTCGGCCGTCTTCAGTCTCGCATTCAGCTGGGATGGAACCCGGCTTGCGGGCGGCGCCAATGGCCTCATTAAGATCTGGGGTCTTAACGACGGCCGGATATTACGTTCGATCTGGACAAAGGTCGGTGCGCACAATGCGCTGGCTTTTTCACCCGATGGGGCCGTCGTAGCGGCCGGTAATTACGACCAGACGATACGTTTGTACAACGCTTCCGATGGATTGGAAATCAAGGTTTTGAAAGGGCATTCGTCACCGGTTGAGGCCGTCGAGTTTTCACTGGACGGTCAGCGTTTGGTCAGTTGCAGCGGCGATCTGTCGATCAAGATATGGAACGTTGCAACGGGAACCGAAGAACGGGTTTTTTCCGGTCATCTCAATCGGATTCAGAACGCGCAATGGTCGGCCGACGGCGAACGAATTTTTTCTTCGGCGGAAGACAAGTCGGCCCGCTGGTGGTCGACGGCGAACGGAGAAGAGATTTCCACATGGCCCGGGGTGCCGTCGGCAGGAGTGCTGTTGAGTCCGGATGAAAAATTTATCATCGCCAAAAAGCCACGGGCCGTTGTTTTGATCGGACCAACCGGTGAGACGGTTCTGGAATTGACGACGGACAAACTCAATGCTGCCGTGCTCGCCGTTTCGCCCGACGGCCGATGGATCGCGGCGGCGTCGCATTCCGGTTCCGGCGTTTTTGTCTGGCCCATTCAGGGTCTGTCGCCTTCAAAAAAATACGGCCGTTACGTCAAAGTCGGTGTTACGCTGGCCGACAAAACGCCGCCATCCATCGTGGTGTTTGAACCAAAATCACGCGAGTCCGTCGTCCCGGAAAATCAAAAAACGGCGATTCTCAAAGGGCGTATCACGGACGAAGGCGGCGTATACGAAGTGACCGTCAACGGCCGCGACGTCGACGTTTCGAAAACGGGCGACTTTGCCGCGGAGGAAAATCTGGCTTTTGGCGATAATGTCTTTCGGATCCGTGCCGTCGATAAGTCCGGTAACGTTTCTGAAACGACGTTGACCGTTCGACGTCAAACCGCATCGTTGCAAACAGCGACGACCGCGGGACGAAGCGGCAAGGATTACGCACTGATTTTTGCCATCGGGGAGTACGCCGAATGGCCCGCGTTGGTCAATCCGGTTCCGGACGCGAACGCGATTGCCGGTGAATTGCGCTCGCGATACGGATTCGAGACGGACGTCGTGGTCAATCCGACGTTGCCGAAAATTTTGACGCGGCTGCGGGATTATGCCGGACGCACGTTCGGTCCCGACGATCAGTTGTTCATCCTTTTTGCGGGACACGGGCAATTTGACGACATCTTCAACGAAGGGTACCTCGTTGCGAAGGATTCGAAGCTCAACGACGACGTCAAAACCAGTTATCTCTCTCACTCCAACTTACGCACGGTGATCAATAATATTCCGAACAACCATATCTTTCTCGCCATCGATGCCTGTTTCGGCGGAACGTTCGATCCGAAGATCGCGTCGCGGGGCGACGACGGCGGCATGAGCCGGCAGGATTTTATCGCCCTTAAAATGCGGTACAAAACGCGCCGTTACGTCACGTCAGGCGGCAAGGAATACGTTCCGGATGGAACGCCGGGCCGACATTCCCCGTTTGCCGCTCGACTGATCGAAGCCCTGCGCAGCAACGGTGGCGACGACGGGATTTTGACGTTGAGCGAACTGGCGGGGTTTATCGAAAAAGTTTCTCCGCAGCCCCGCATGGGCGAATTCGGCGTCAATGAACCCGGCAGCGATTTTTTGTTTATTAAAAAATAACGATTGAGGACGAATCGATGAAGACCCTGGTGATGCTTGTGTGGTGCGCATCGTCGATGGCCGCGCAGACGGTCATTACGAAATGGAATATTCTGAGCGGGCATACCCATCAGATCGCCGACATGACCTTCAGCCCGAACGGCAAGTATCTCGCGAGCGTCGGCTATTACCACGAAGGGCGGATATGGGACGTCGAGAAAAAGACCCTTCACAAAACTATCGACCATGAAGAACAATTCTACGTCTCCTCCGCGGCGTTTTCACCGGACGGCAAGCTTCTTGTAACCGGGACGAAAGGACGGAAACTGATTACCGAACGTGAAGGCGTGATGTTTTTGTGGAACGTCGAGACGGGAGGGATGATCAGAAAAATCGAAGTCGGTTCCGGTGAGATCAACGACGTGGCATACAGTCCGGACGGCCAGTACGTCGCGTGTGCCAACAAGGAAAAGACCATCAGCATTTTTTCGACGACGGGAAAATTACTCAAGACGTTAACGGGCCATGACCGCCCGGTTCGTGCGATCGAATTCAGCCCGGATGGAAAAAAATTACTCAGCGTACAGGAATTCGGCGGGATGGCATTGTGGGACGTGGCGACCGGGGAAAACCTTGCCACGTGGACGAATAAACGGGACCGGCCGTCGTCCGTAGGATTTACACGTGACGGCAAGATCATGTATTGCCTGCAGCCGGGAAGCGGCGTCGATTGCTGGAAGGTCGAAACCGGTGAACCCATGACCCCGAAGGTTTTTTCCGACCCCAAAAAATTTCGCCCGGCGTCCGTCAGTTCCGATCTAGAATTTTTTATGGCAAAACGTTTTCATTACCTGAGTCTTTTCAGTCTGGCGTCGTCGGACACCCTGTTCAAAATCAACGACTATCCGAAAGCCTACGAGTCCCAGCACACGTTTTCGCCGGACGGCAGATGGTTTGCCGCTTCCGATCGGAACGGGTCGCTCATTTTATGGTCGCTGGGTGTGCCAGCATCTTATGACGTGCGCCGATCGGCAAGCGCCGAGGCATCGTTTGAGTCGCTGGTCGGTGGTTCCACCGCGGCCATCGTCAAAGCGGAAAAAGTTGAAATCCAGACCGACGTCTGGAAACGCCTGTCCGGCCACACGGATCAGGTTCGCGGCATCGGTTTCATTTCCGGTGGACATCTGCTCGCGTCGGCCGGTTTTGACAAATCGGGACGGATATGGAATATCGACGTGGGCCAGGTCGTACGCAATTTGGCCGGCCATACCGCGCCCATCCAGCATTTGACGACGAGCTACGACGGGAAGTGGATTCTCAGCGGCGGTGGCGATCAAACGATTCGGATCTGGGACGCGGCGTCAGGTCAGCCGATCCGTACTCTCGCGTCGGATCAGGGATATTCGGTTTTTTCCATTGCCGTCAGTCAGGACAAACGGTACGTCGCCGCCGGGACTCAGTATAAAAAAATTCTTGTCTGGGACGGTCGGACGGGTCAAAAGCTCAAAACATTCGAAGGATCGGATCGCCCGATCTACGCCGTTGCGTTCAGCAAGGACGGAAGTTTTTTATTCGGCGTAACCGGCCTCCAGATCAAACGCTGGACGATCACGACGGGTGAGGCGACGATGCTGCGGGGCCATTCGTTCGAGTCCGGCCACAAACATTACGTCAACACGCTCGCCGCCAGTCCTGACGGGCGCTGGCTGGCGAGCGGAGGCAACGACAATCGTGTGGTGCTCTGGGACGCGAATTCGTTGCAGGAAGTACGCGAGATGAAGGGGCACAGCGGTGAAATCCACTGTCTGACGTTTTCCAATGACGGCGGCCTGCTGGCCAGCGGCGGCGCCGACAAGGCCGTCAAACTCTGGTTGACCACTGACGGAAAAATGTTACGAACGTTTTCCGGCAATAACCATGAGATACGCTGCGTGGCTTTTTCTTCCGACGGACGTTTCCTGGCCGCATCCGATGAAGGCGGCGAGATCGTTACATGGCAAATTCCCGACAACCTGTTAACCGGAGGAAAAATTTCAGCAGACAACACACCGCCCGTCATCACGGTGATCGAGCCGGCGGTCAAACGCGGCATGCGTCAGGCGATTCCGGCCAAAGACCTCGTCGTGCGCGGTACGGCAACCGATGAGAGCGGGATTCTGGAGGTCACGGTCAACGGGGTCGAAGCTCGTGTTACGGAAAAAGGCGAATTTGCCGCCAGTGTCAAATTGACCATCGGTGACAATTTGATCACCGTCCGTGCCGTCGATACGAAAGACAATGCGGCGCAGGAAACGTTCACGGTCCTTCGGGAAACGGAGACGAAATCTGCGACGGTCGTCAAGTCGATCGCTCGAACCGATTATGCGCTCGTGATCGCGACCGACGAATACGATTCCTGGCCCGATCTCGTCAATCCGATCAACGACAGCCGTGCGTTGGAGAAAGAACTGACGGAACATTACGGTTTCAAGGTCGAACGGATCGAAAACCCGAACCTTTCCGGTATAATGGCCAAACTCCGCGAATACGCGCAGAAACCGTACGCCGATAAGGACCAGTTCTTTATCTTTATTGCAGGTCACGGCCAGTTTGACAACGTGTTCAAAGAAGGTTATCTGGTCGCGAAAGACAGCAAGCGGGACGATGAATTGCGAACGTCGTACATGTCGCATTCCAACCTGCGGACCATCGTGAATAACATTCCGTGCAAACATATCTTTCTCGTCATGGACGTTTGTTTTGGCGGGACCTTCGATCCTTTGATCGCATCGCGGGGCGATGAATATTCCGATATGTCGAAAGATGAGTTTATCGAGCGCAAACTCAAACAAACGACGCGCAAGTACATGACGTCGGGCGGCAAGGAATACGTGCCGGACGGCGTTCCGGGCCGGCATTCGCCGTTTGCTCGCCGCCTGCTCGAGGCCCTCCGCAGCTACGGCGGCGCCGACGGTATTCTGACGCTGGCTGAACTGCAGGCATTCGTTGAAAAAACCTCACCTCAACCGCAAAGCGGTAAATTCGGCAACGACGAAGCGGGGAGCGATTTTTTATTTATCGTGCGATGACGTTTGTGACAGAGAACCCGCGTTCAAAAACCCGGGAACAGATCGCCGGTGCGATCAAAGACGCTCTCGGGTAGGTAGAAAATCCATTGACATCACGCTCCGAATGGTTGACCTTGCAAAACACCTTGCACGGAGAGGAGAGAGGCATGAATACGATCCACCGCTGGCTGATCGTTATAAGTGCGTTGTCGATGGCCCTCGGCAAACACACGCAGGCCCAGGATGCCAATTACTATTACCGGCTGACGACGATGTGGCAGGGCGACGAAAAGTCGCTTGACGTCGTCAATGACGGAAATAACAACCGTCTGTGGCTGAACGCCACCGTATCAAGTTCCGGACAATTCTGGAAACTGACGCCGCTCCATGACGGGTACTTCCGCCTTACGAGCGATTTGCTCGGCGATGGTAAATCGCTGGACATCATCAACGACGGACAGAACAACAACACGCCCACCATGGCGAATACGGGCAACTACTCGGGTCAATACTGGAAGATCAGTCCGCTGGGAAACGGTTACTACCGGTTGACAACGAACTGGCAGGGAGACGCGAAGTCGCTCGATATTGTTAATGACGGACAAAACAACAACCGGCCGATTCTGTCCAATACCGGTGACTACACGGGCCAGTACTGGAAACTGACCCGACTTCATCGGGTTGGAGAATCCGCGTCCCAGTCCGCGGCAATGAACTTGGCCCTCGGCAAGTTCTGCTCGACGAGCAGCCGTTCCCAGTGGTCGAACAATGAACAAGGCGCCGTCGACGGAATCAAAAACGGCGGTTTCGGATTTCATACCGAATCCGGCCCAGCATGGTGGCAGGTCGACCTGGAAAATAGCTGTACACTCGTCAACGTTGTGATTTTCAACCGAATGGACTGCTGCCCGGAGCGTGCGCGGTACATTCAGATTTTATTGTCAGGCGACGGCGTGAATTTTACAACGGCTTATGCACACAACGGCAGCGCCTTCGGTGGCGTTTCGGATGGACGTCCTCTCAACGTGGCGCTCCACGGTGCGACGGCGCGTTACGTACGACTTCAGATTACCTCCGGCGATTATTTCCATCTTGACGAAGTGGAAGTGTATGGAGTTCCCGCCGCCGGCGATGAACGTCGGTCGGAAAATCAGGTTCTCGATCTTCAAGGAGGGTACATCGACTGCGGAAATCCGGGCAATTTGCGATACAGCCGCTCGTTTACACTCGAAGCTAAAATTTTCGCCGACTCATGGACATCTGAGAGTTGGAGAGGTTCCATCATCGGCAAAGACGACTGGGCAGAAGGCTCCCGGGGCTTTGTGATGCGGACGGGCGACAACGGGCGGCTCTCCATGACCCTGGGGCCTACGGGCGATAACGGATGGCCTGAAGCGTTGTCTCCACCAACGATGAAACTTCGCCAGTGGCATCACGTGGCCGGAACGTACGACGGCTCCGTCTTGAAATTATACATCGACGGTCAGCCGGCCGGATCGGCGGCGTATCACGGCAGCGTTGCCGAATCGCCGTATCCGTTGAAAATAGGGTCCAGCGGCTACGACGACTCGAGACTTTTCGACGGCCGGATCGACAACGTGCGCATCTGGAACCGCGCGTTATCGGCCGATGAAATCCGCGACGCCGTGAATGCGGCTTGTACCGGAAACGAAGAAGGCCTTGCGTTGATGTACGACTTCGATGAGTCCGTCTCCGGGCGCGTCAAGGACGGCACGGCTTTCGGAAATCACGGAACGTTCAAAGGAAAAGCGCGGCTTGTTGCGGCATCGCAGACGACGGGTGAAGAGGGCGCCCATCATAAAACAGGTGACGGTGCCGGCGGAGTCGCGTTCGACTTTACGAAATACAAGATGAACCCGCCGCAGGAGGTCGGTATCCTGTTGACCCTGGCGGGTGTCTCGCAGGAGGACACGGACCTGGCGTGTACGGTGCTCGGTGCGGCGGCTTATGTGATCCAAAATGCAAAATCCATTTCCCTCAAAAAATCCGACGTCAACGATCTGTTGCAAAAGGTCCTGCAATTGAAGGCGAAGAAAATTTACAAGATCCCGTTTTTCCAGAAACTCATTGCCAACGGTGAAAAGGACCTGAATAAATTGCTCAAGAACATGCAATGAGGCATGCAAATACGGCAATCGGCGATCGGGGTGAACAGTTTGTTCGCGGCTTTTACCAAAACTTTATCGCTTGTTCATGATGGAATGGGAAAACGATTTCCTCGAAACAGGAAAAAAACTATCTCGACCCTGAGTCGATGAATATCTGGTTGGATGACAAAAGGGGTGCGCTGGTCGACTGGATCACGCAGAAGTGGGTGATCCTTACGGGCAAGCGCATTATGTTTGACTCGTACCCCTGGCTGGAAGCGCCGATGGGAAAACCGGTCGGCATCGGCCGCGATTTTTATGAGCTATACGCGAGGGAAAATCGGCTCAGGATCGAAAATCGATCCGACGCGGGGCTACTGGATCATTTCGGAGCCCTCGATGACGGAAAATTCGACGTCCGTAGGATCGATCCACAAGTGGCCGATTTTTACGAACGCACGTCGTCGTATGAAATGGACGCATGGTCGGAATGGTGCTCGTTCTTCAAACCCTTCGGCCTCATTCTGTCATATCTGTTCAGCAAACGATTGCAGCAGTTGAATGTGCCGCTGTCTCCTCTGGACACGGCCGCGGGCGTGCGGAGTAAAATCCTGAAGCTGAGCGATCCCGATTCCGGAAAGGTCCGGCATACGGCGTGGGTACGTGAACTCATCCGGAGCGATCACGTCATATACGCGGGAAGTTATTCGACCGTCTATATGCCGGGTTACGGCGGAACGTGCATCAAAGTGGCATTTCCATTGCCCAATGGAAACGCGCTCGTCATCATGAAACCGGAAATTTTACCGGATGGTTCGTTTCAGGTAACGTCTGCCGGCCGCCGGTTTGGTGATCCGGGGTTTTATTTTACATTGCACGACAGGAATGGAAAATACTATGCGCGCTACGTCAGGTCATTCAGAGAAAGTATTCGGGTCTATGTTTCAGGGAATGCAGTGCGCGCCGATCACGTATTGACCCTGTTCAGTCTGCGTGTGTTGCATATCCACTACAAATTGACGAAGAAGTAATACAGCGTATCGCAGTCGCGGGTCTCAAGCGAATAATTCCAGCGGATGTGGCCCCCTTGAAAGGGGGGTACGCGAGGATTGGATTATGAAAAAACTCAAATTTTGAGAAAGAATTTATATCCAGATGGCGTATCCTTGATACAGGAACTGAGATAAAGCCACGACAGGCGCGATTTGATGATTGAATTGATTGATTGATTGATCAGAGCCCTTGCATTTACTGAACTTATGGTCTATATTGCCGTCGTGTTAAACGCTTACCCCATATATCTCCCTCAACATCTGATGATAATTAATCTAACATATTCATTAAAACGAATGCCCTCATGTTACAACAGCAATGGGTACTCAGTAACCATCACGACAAGGAGCGGGTAAAGAGTCTAGCACAGCAGATCAACGTACCAGAACTCATCGCCGGAATCCTCTTCAATCGGGGCGTGACTACGTTTGATGAGGCGAAGTACTTCTTCCGGGCTGAGAACGCTCCGCTGCACGACCCTTTCTTAATGGATCAAATGGACGTTGCCGTCGATCGCGTGGTTCAGGCGATCAAGAACCGCGAGTCGATCATGATCTACGGCGACTACGACGTCGATGGCACGACGAGCACGTCGATGCTGTACCTCTTTTTGCGTGAAATTCACAAAGGGGAACTGTCTTACTACATTCCCGACCGCGTCAAGGAGGGCTACGGCCTCGCCCCGACGGGTATCCGGTTCGCGCGCGAATTCGGCGTCAATCTGATCATCGCCGTCGATTGCGGAATTACGGCAATCAACCAGGTGTCCATGGCCAATGAATTCGGCATGGACGTCATCATCTGCGACCACCACCATCCGGGCGACGTATTGCCAGATGCGCTCGCCATTCTCAATCCGAAAAAACACGAATGCAGTTATCCCTTCAAGGAACTCTGCGGCGTCGGTGTCGCGTTCAAACTCGCGCAGGGCATCACCGAACGGATGAAGCTCAATCCCGAACTGGTTATGCAGCACCTCGATCTGGTCGCGATCGGCAGCGCGGCGGACATCGTTCCGCTGATCGGTGAGAACCGGACGCTGGTCAAAAACGGCCTACGGCTCGTGACGGAGGCCAACAAAGTCGGTATCCGCCAACTCGTCAAAAACGCCAACGTGTTCGGTAAGCCGATCTCGACGGCGCAGATCGTCTTTTCGCTTGCGCCGCGCATCAATGCCGTCGGCCGGCTGGGCGATGCCAACCGTGCGGTCAAACTGCTCATCAGTAAAAACGAACTGGAGGCCGTCGAATACGCGAGCGTGCTGGAGTCGGAAAACCGGAACCGGCGCGATCTCAACGAGGTCATGTACCTCGAGGCATGCGAGGTCGTCGAACAGGAATTCGATTTCCAGAACGAGAAGATCATCGTCGTGTTCAAAGAAGGCTGGCACCAGGGCGTCATCGGTATCGTTGCATCGAAACTCGTCGAACGCTACTACCGTCCGGCCATCGTCATTGCCGAGGCGGACGACAAGGGCAAAGGCAGCGCGCGCAGCATCGAAAACTTCGACGTTTTCCAGGCCCTGAAGTCCGTCGAAGACCTCATGGTCGGTTACGGCGGACACAAATATGCGGCGGGCATGACGATCGAGTTGAAGAATATTCCCGAATTTCGCCGCCGCCTCAACGAATACGCCCGTGAGAACATGTCCGACAACGATCTCATACCGAAGATCAATATCGACGCGGAGATCACGCTCGACCAGATCGACGCGCGGTTGATCACGCTGTTGAACTTATTCAAGCCGTACGGTCCGTCCAATTTACGTCCGATCTTCCTGTCGCAGGACGTCCAGATCGTCGGCTATCCGACGTTGCTCAACGAGCGTCACATTCGTCTCAAGGTCCGGCAGAACGGCACGGTTTTCGACGCCGTCGGGTTCAATCTCTCGCATCATTACAACATTATCGGAGCAGGGGACAATACGCTCGACGTGGTCTACCAGATCGACGAGAATACCTGGCAGGGTCGCACGACCGTCCAACTCAAGATCAAGGACCTGCGCATCCATCAAAACGGCGTCAAACGCCTCGCCGTCTGAAAGTCTGTTTCACCACAGAGGTACAGAGCACACAGAGGAAAATAATTAGTTTCCTAAATCTTTATGGTCTCAGTGCCTCTATATGGTGAGTAAATAAAATCTAAGCGTATTTTTCTCCGTGATCTCCGTGCCCTCTGAGGTGAGTAATTTGTGCCATGAACCCTGACACTTTTCCGGCTGTTTTTCTCGACCGCGACGGTACGATCAATCTCGACGTCGACTACGTTTTCCGGATCGAAGACTTCAACCTCATTCCCGGTTCCCTCGACGCCATCCGGTTGCTCAATGACGCGGGATTCAAAGTCATCGTCGTGACCAATCAGTCGGGCATCGGACGCGGATTTTACACCGAAGACGACATGCACCGTCTGCACGATCATCTGCAGTTGCAGTGCCGCCAGCGCGGAGGCCATATCGACGCGTTTTTTTACTGCCCGCACCACCCGGACGCAACGCTGGAAAACTATCGACGCGTGTGCCCCTGCCGTAAACCCGGAACAGAAATGATCGAGCGTGCGGCCAAATCATTTCCTCTCGATCTGTCACAGTCGTGGGTCATCGGCGACAGTGCGGCCGACATGGGCATGGCCAAAAACGCAGGACTGAGACGGATTTTGGTTCAAACGGGCAAGGGCGCGGATGCGGCTGAATTCCAAATTGATTTTACGGCCGAAAATCTATACGATGCGGTCAATTGGTTGACAGGACAAAATAAAAACAAATGAACTACGAATTTGCGCATCTGATGAGCGGAATCAAGTCGTCCGCGACCGTGACGCTTGCCGACAAATGCCGCCGCCTGCGCGAGTCGGGCGAGGACATCATCGATCTGACGATCGGTGAACCCGACTTTCCGACACCCGCACACATCATCGACGCGGCGTATGCGGCTGCAAAAAAAGGCGAGACGAAATACACCGCCAGCCTCGGCATTTCCGCCCTGCGCAAGGCGATCAGTGCAAAACTCCAGCGCGACTATCACACCTCGTACGATCCCGACACGGAAATCATCGTCACACCGGGCGGAAAACAGGCCATCATGTACGCGATACTCGCTCTGATCGATCCCGGTGACGAAGTGCTGTGCCTCGAACCCTGCTGGGTGGGGTACGAAAGCTGTGTCGCGCTTGCCCAGGGCAAATTTGTCGGCCTGCAGACCCACGCGTCGGAAGGGTACGCCGTGACCGAAGTTGCGCTCGAACGCGCCGTGACGCCGAAAACACGTTTGCTCGTGATCAACAGTCCGTGCAATCCGACGGGCAAGGTCCTATCCCGCGATGAGATCGCCGCGATCGGACGCGTGTGCATCACACATGATATTATGCTCCTGTCCGACGACATTTACGAAAAAATCGTGTACGACGGATTGAGGTTCGAATCCGCGCTCGCTGTCGACGGCATGCGGGAGCGTACGATCATCCTGAATGGTTTTTCAAAGGCGTACAGCATGACCGGCTGGCGGCTCGCGTATCTGGCGGCCGATGCGAAGATCATCCGCGAAATCAACAAGCTGCAGCAATTGTCTGCCACGTGCCCGTCGTCCGTCAGCCAGTGGGCCGGCGTCGAGGCGCTCAATGGCCCGCAGGACAGCCTGACCGACATGGTCCGCGCGTATCAACGCCGCCGCGACCTGATCGTCGACGGATTCAACAACGGCAAACTGAAGTGCTTCAAACCGCAGGGCGCGTTTTACGGTTTCGTCGACGTCAGCGGTATCGCGGCGACGTCGGCGGAGGCGAGCGAACTTTTGCTGGAAAAATGCCGCATCATGTCCGTTCCGGGCGACGCCTTTGGCGGGCCGGGATACGTCCGGGTCTCCTTCGGCACATCCGACGAAAATCTTCGCAAAGCCATCAAAAACCTTGAGAAATTATAGGCCGGGGGATATATTGCGCCTGTGAGGATGGCGCCGGACCGTAGGGTGGAGATCGGTTTCAGCGGTTCAGCGACGGATGAACATATCGGAATGTAGCGCAGCCCGGATAGCGCACTCCCTTGGGGTGGGAGGGGTCGGAGGTTCAAATCCTCTCATTCCGACAAACAAAAAGCAACGCGCGGCTTTCCGGCGTTGCTTTGTTGTTTTAAAGGGCAGTGAATTCTCGGTCACTCCGAACTTGTTTCGGAGTCTCGGTAGGAGAGTGATTTTATGCTACGAGAAATGTCAAATGGTTTTCAACAAAAGCCGTGATTACGTCATTCCAAGTCTATGCCTTAAGAATATGTTAAAAGAATTCGGACGTAGCGAAGTCAGCACGTTTCATTGCTATCTCAGGGTTCCGCAGTGACTGCGAAATCTGTTATCCTCAGTGGCATGTTTAACCCGGAGAATTAAGCAATTCTCCTTTTAGTTAGACTCTGTATCCGCAACATCTACGTTTTTTTGCGTAGATGTTTTGTAAGTTTTTTTCATGCGGCTTGTTTGAGGATTTGCCGCCAGCCAGTGGTCTGGAAATGGATGGCCGCGTTCATCAGTTTCATTCCTTGCTC
>CAYZJB010000010.1:0-16902 GCA_964478735.1 uncultured Bacteroidota bacterium
GTCGATTGAATGTCGATCGATTCGATGCTCAGGGCCGGGATACAATCAAATCGTCGAATGTGACGTGTACTTCCGGTAATACGGCAAAACCGATACTGCCTTTCCCGAATGTCGAATCCTGAACGCGGGCAACTTCCGTATCGTTGATGAAAAAGACGTGCTGATCGCCGACGGCACGAATACGCAGGCGATTGATTCCGTTAAGCGCAATGGCACTCGATCGTGCCCAGTCGTGCAAATATTCCCAGTTGCCATAATGGTATTTGCCGATGCAGAATTGCCCGTCACCGTTGATAAAGAAAATATACGAGTCGTTCGGTCCAAAAATGCGGTACATCAAGCCATAACCGGAAACCGAAGAGCCTTCCAACCATCGGGTCGTGACCGTTACGTCAATGTCGGAATACGGTTTTTCGAGCCACGCCGAACTGCCGAATTCCGGGTCGTAAATGTGATACTCACCGTCCCGTATGTAGTTGTATGCATCTTCGTACCAACCGTTGCTCGCCCGGAAATCTTCAGCCAGCAGGATGTTGGCCTGCGGGTTATGCTTCCGCTTCCGAGAGGCTCCGGAACGCCAGTCGCTCCATTCCGAGCGGACGCGATCCTTGTTGAACCGGCTGCCGATATTGAGGTAATCGCTGTCGAAGGTCCCGTTGCTGTCGTCGTCGGCCCATCCGATCTGGCCGGTCGTAAACGGGCACAGGGTCGGTTCGTTGTTTTTCATCAGGCAAGGCTCATTGATCATCCCGCCGTCCTCATGATTTCCGTTTTGAACGTTTAGGCGGCCGGAACGTTCGTCCGCGTGGCTGACGCCTTTGTATTCATCGAGCGCGTTAAAAACGTGACCGGTTTCGTGCGCAACAACCTTCCAGACCTGATTGAAGCCCCAGCCGTTACACTTATTGGAAATTACCATGTACGGTCCGCCGAGATACGCCCAGGCAATCCCTGATTGGTGATGGAAATATCCATCTTCGTCGTTGGTACTTGGTACGACATAGATGACAAAAGCCCAGTCGGTTTTGTACTTATCCCGCAGATCGTTGGCAAACTCGCGGTTGAGCGTATATTCCTCGGCGCCTTTGTAACCCAGGCTTTCCATACATTCGGTGATCCACAGGACGCTTTCGTCCTTGGTGCGATGGATCGGTTCGTACCGGGTATTCATCGTGTGGATCTCGTACGTCCAGGTCAGGCCGGCTTTATATCCGCCGGTTTCGGCCCACCAGTCGAGACCGGTGTGGATCTGGGCGAGCACGTCTTCTTTGTCTTCCTGCGTCCATGATTCCGTTTTTCGATCCAGTTTGCCGTTGCTTTCGACAAAGACGACTCCGACGGCGACACTTCCCATCAGGTATTCGCTCGTCAGGTAGAAATTTTTCTGGCCACGCAGGATGAATTTTGTATTGGTCTGATCGAGATCAGGAGCGCGTTTGGTGTTATGGTCCTGTTCGCCTTTCGGTTCATCACCGCGTGTCACAAAGGAGGAGGTAAACTGAATATTCCAGGTATGCAGAATCAAGTGATCCTGTGGGTGGGCCGTCCCGGTGACGGAAACTTTTTTGTCGGTCAGAGCGAGGACAAACGGTTGTTTGCGTAATTCGGTCTCGGCATCCGGTGTGACGTAGGCTTCCATGTAATGGGGAGGCCACACGTGCAGAACGTGCCCTCCCTTCTGCTCGATCATTTCCTGAAGGCGGTGGAGGGACTCGACGCCGACCGAATCACACGTGATCCACATCCGCTTACCCTCAAAAAGCGATTGCGAAAAGGAGGAAGTCGCTACCAGACAAAAGCCGCAAAAGAAAATAACGGCTATCTTCGGTCCGCCCCTACGATTCGGTCCGCTCACTCGGCTGCGGTTGAGTTTTTTCTTCGGTCGGTTGTTGTCGTTGTTTGATGATTTGCTGTACAAGGGAGTCCGTTGCCGTCGAATCGGATTTGATGACCTGGCCGTCCATGGTAACCAGGGGCGTACCGGGCATCTTGAATTGGCGCCGCCCACGCGTTCGCTGCGTGACAAACGCTTTTCGTTTTTCTGCGGTATTGAGCCGCATGCGAACAAGTTCGTCGTAAATACGCTTTTCTGGTATTTTGGTAAATCCGTAGGCTTCGGAATCGAGAAGATCGCTGATGACCTTCGGACCGGCCTCCGGATTTTCCCTGATGATGTTCATGATCTTCGCGCGTTGTTGAATGCTGAGATGTTTGAGTTCAACGGTCGCATCTTCTTCCTTGACTTTCAGTCCTTCCATGCCGAATTCATCAAATTTTTTCTTCCACTTGTAATAGGTCGACGTGGACACACCGGCTTTTTTGCATGCATCCTTTATGCTGACGCCGGACGCGATCGCGTCGAAAAGGTTTTTGCGCAAATTAAAGATCACGTCGCCCGCCATCATGTTGTCCTTGATGGCGACGAAGGTGATATCGTCGTTTTGCGGAGCGCCCTGCGTGAACGTTAAGATTTCCTGGCGCATGTTCTCGACAAATTCCCTGGCACTGCAATGGGCGTGTTTTCGGATGGACTCGAGGAACCGTTCCTCTCCAAAGAGATCCCGCGCGGGATTCATGGCTTCCGTGATGCCGTCGGTGTACGCGATCAGGATGTCGTCTTCCTGCAGACGCAGCGTGTCGATTTCGATGGCCTTGCCGAAAAGCGTACGGTCGGGCAGGGAAATGCCGACGGGAAATCCCTTTGGATTGAGGTAGTACGTCTGGTCCGTCGAGCTGCGGTGCAGGATCATCGGATTGTGTCCTGCACTGGCATAGTGGATGCGCCGGTTGCGCGAGTCGAGGATGATGTAAAACATCGTGACGAACATGCCTTTTTTCATGTCATCGACGACGAAATCGTTGACCTTGGCGAGGACCTCGCCGGGATTTTTATTACCTCTTGCTTCGAGACGCAGCGCCGTTCGAATCATCGTCATCACGAGCGAGCCGGGGACACCTTTACCGGACACGTCGGCCACTACGATTCCAACCGTTCGGTCGTCCACAATCACAAAATCAAATAAATCGCCTCCGACTTCTTTGGCTGATTCGTAGTGGGTGGCCAGATCGTATCCTTCGACTTGCGGGAAAGACAACGGTAGCAGCATGTGCTGAATTTCCTGCGCGACCTGAATTTCCTTCTGCAATTCTTTTTGCTGCACGAGGCCGATCTGGGCCTTTCGGAACTTCGTTGCCATTTCGCTGAAGGCCTGGGCGATTTCACCGACTTCATTGGACGTGTCGATGTCGACGTCGTCGGACACGGTTTCATGTCCGGCGGTACGAATCCAGTCGGTCAGACGCTGGAACGGGCTGATGATCCGGGCCACGAGCAGGGCGATGCCGCCGTAACCGACCATGAGGGTAAACAATGCGATCGACAGGGCGATCAACCGTGTTGCAAGCAGGGCTTCTTCGATACGATCTTCGGTCGTCAACACATGGGCGTAACCGAGCAGATTCTGCGGATCGACCTGGTTATTGCGGTACACGGGCGTGACGATGTCGTATACCATCTGGCCGTCGAATTCATAACGGTACGCTTTAGCGCTTCGAAGCAGCGCCTGAGGCACGGTGGAGGTATCGTTGACGGCGTCGGTTTCGAATTCAACCTCACGCGGGTTATCGGGCAGGGTGAAAATTCCCAGCGTCCGCCGCTCTGACGAGGCAAAAATATGCATGGTCGTGTCTACGATGTACAGGCTGTGGAGCAATGGATTGTCTTTTTTCAACGCCAGCGCAATTTCAAAAATCGCGAGGTCGTCAAATTGAGCCATGTCGTCCGCACTTGACGTGGACAGCGTCGCGGAAACTGCACGAACCCGCTGGAGCAGGGCGGAACGTGTGCTGTCGAGTTGCATCGGAGCGAAAATGAAATAGCCGACGAGCACCAGCAGCGTCAAAGCCGATGCCGACACGATCGCATAACGGTTTTTGAGGTTGATTTGCTTCAGGACGTTGCTTGCTTTTCGGGCCGGTTGGGTCCGGTTTTTGATCAGCCGCAGTTCGTTGCCTTCGGACGTGACGTGATACTCGATCTCGTCCATGAGCTTCTGCAGCATGAAAATACCGAGTCCGCCCTTCTTTCCGATTTTCACGTATTCCGCCATGTCGGGGGCTTTCGCGCTGCGAGGATCGAAGGTGCGGCCCTGATCGATGATACATATGGTCAAACTCGTGCTTTTGGCGATGGCGCGCAGCGTGACGTAGTTGGGTCCGGGTATGTCTCGGTACGCGTGGCGTATGACGTTGGTGACTGCTTCATCCGTCGCCAGCTTGAGCGTTCCGATGACTTTATCGTCGAAACCGTGTTTCTGCCCGACGGTGATGACGAATTCCCGTGTCTTGGCGAGGTACGCCATATCGGCGGGAACTTTGATTTCGTCTTTAACGGTTTGTTTGAACAGCATCGATTATTTCTTGGGTCGGAGTAGCTGTTGCTGCTGGCGCATCTGCTCTTCCGCTTTTTCGACGGCGTTTAGCACGCGTTTGTTGTACGGATCGACTTCGAGAATCTGGTTCCAGATTTTGATCGCCTGTTCATACTTGCCTTCGACATAGAGGTCGACGCCCTGCAGATACATTTTTTCGGAGCTTCCTTCGAGCGTTTTGAACGTGGCGAACGCACGGACGATGGCTTTTTTGTGATATTCACGGACCGTCGCGTTGTTGGGCTCGAGCAGAAGCGCTTTTTCAAACAGCTCCATGGCCGCCTGATAATCCTGCCGCTGATACGCATCGAGACCGTTCCGCGTCGATTCGAGGAAGGTTAGGCGATTGTTGATCCGTTTCAGTTCGGTGTCGATCTCGCGCTGGACGGTTTGATTGGTCGGATCGAGGCTGCGGGCCTCGGTCAAAAGTTTCAACGCTTCGGAGAAATTATTGGCCGCCGCCGAGGCCCGGGCCCGTGCGATGAAGCTGCCGATTCGCTTGTCGAGCAGGTCGCGCGTTTCCGCCATGGCTTTCAGCACTTCGGGATTATTGGGCGACCGGTCGAGTGCGTTCTGGAAATCGTTCAAGGCGGCGATATAATCACCCTTTTGAACGTTGCCGTAGCCCTGCTTGAAAAAGTCGCGGACAACTTTGTCGTTTTCGGTGATCCGGACCGAGCGGGCCGTGTCTTCAAGTTGAGTGGCCAGCTGCTGGTCCATGAGAACATTGATGCTGTCGAGGAACATCTTGGCTTCTTCGTTTGCCGGGTCGAGTGCGGAAACCTGCTCCCATTCCACGAGCGCGGGCAGCAGTTTACCCTGCCGGAAGAGGTCGGTTCCGACCGCGCGATGTTCCTTCAATGCCTTCTGCCGGTTGGCCTCGGCCGTACGCGTGATCAGACGCTGGTCTTCTTCGAGCCGGCGGTTTTTCGCGATCTGGATTTGTTCTTCGATCGTTTTACCGAAGTGAACCGTCAGGGTGACACGATGGAATGACTGGCCCGCCTGGCTTCCAAGATTGAGCGCATAGTCGACGTGGTATTTCTGGTATTGAGTAAACTCGGTTCCAAGACCGACGGCGAATGTTCCGTTGTCGAAACCGGCACGTGCGACCACGAATTTATGGAACATGAATTCGCTCCCGACGTGAAACGCGACCGGACGAAATTGACCTTTGGTAACATCGGTTGTAAGTGTCAGCCGTCGAACCTGGTCGTCGCCGAAAAGAAAATGCTTGGCGATGCCGAATTTTGCGCTCCATGGATAGGTGTCGCGCGTGTCATTCTGTCGGATGCTAGGTTGAACAACGTTCTGTACGCTTAGACCAAAGGACAGATCACGAAGCGCAGGAGATTCAAATTCCGGTCGATACAATAACCCGACATCCATTCCGGTACCGATGTCACTCGAACTTCCGCCTTCAAAATAGCTAGCAAGACGTACCGCCTTGAAAGTTGTGCCCAGAGATAGTCCGAACCAAGGCAGTTTTTTCCCGTAAGACAGATAAAACTCGTACTGACTCCATGTTGCCGGGCCGACGAATAAGCCGTCACCATTCGTTTCGTCAATTCCCGAAACTGCAACTCTGGCGACTCCTAACCCGATGGTACCAAACGACACAAAGGGATAAGCGAACGTGGCAAAGTTCGAATACGCTCCTCCGAATAGCGTCGCGTGATAAACGGATATGTTGGATTGGGGAATGTAATCAAGTCCCGCCGGGTTCCAGATGATGGCGGAACCGTCATTGGCGAGTGCCGTGAAAGCCTGGCCGAATCCCTGCGCACGTGCGCCTAAACCCGCTTCAAGGAAGATACTTTCCGTTCCGGCGCTCTGACCGTACGCCGTCGCCACAACGACAAAGTACAACATCGTCAGTCGGATATGAATACCCTGAGAACGCATTGGGATGAGGTAGGGATCCTTTTTGCTTTCAAAAAAAATAACCGAAAGGCCGCGCAATAGCAACAAAAATAGCTATTTCCGAAGGGGCTTCAGCCTTGAATTTTCAGCAGTTCGAGGTGTTTGGACTGCTGTTGGAATATCTTCTCGGCATCGCCTTTTTTGGCACGGAAGGTGACGCGCATCGTGCCGTCTGCTTCCGCCGCATCGAGGATGGTCGAGAGATGACGGAGCGTCGCATAAAGTTTTCCGTCGGTAACCGGAAATACGATCTCGTGTTCGACGTATTCTTTCTGCATTTCGCGGATCACGGCCGTTCGAAGCTGGTCTAGACCGATCTCACGCGCGGCGCTGAGAAAAACCGCCTGTGGGAATTGCCGGTGCAGGTTGTCCAGCTTTTCTTCGTCGTCCACGCGGTCGAGCTTGTTGAATGCCAGCAGTGCCGACAGCGGTGACGCGCCCAGTTCCGTCAGCACGCCGTTGACCGTATCCATCTGATCCATAAAATGGACGTTGTGAAGATCGATGACGTGGATAAGCAGATCGGCGTCGCGGACTTCTTCCAGCGTCGATCGGAACGACGCGACAAGGCTGTGCGGCAATTTCCGGATAAAACCGACCGTGTCCGTGACGATGCACGGATGATCGCGATCCATATACACGCGCCGCGACGTGGCATCGAGCGTGGCAAAAAGCCGGTCCTCGACGTGAACGTCGGATCGCGACAGGGCGTTGAGCAGCGTGGATTTTCCGGCGTTCGTATAACCGACAAGAGCGACTCGGAAGACGTCATGCCGGCTCTGCCGCTGGGTCTCGCGCTGGCGTTCGATCTTCTTCAGTTCGTCTTTCAAAATCGCGATACGATTTCCGATCAGACGACGGTCGGTTTCCAGCTGGGTTTCACCGGGACCTTTGGTAAACACTCCGCCGCCCGTCTGGCGCTCGAGGTGCGTCCAGATACGCGTCAGCCGCGGCAGAAGGTACTGGAGTTGCGCCAGTTCGACCTGTGTCTTCGATTCCCGCGTTTTGGCCCGTTTAGCAAAAATATCGAGGATCAACGCACTGCGGTCGATGACCCGCTTTTTTACGGCTTTTTCGATATTTTTGGATTGAGCCGGCGAGAGATCGTCGTCGAAAATGATGACGTCGATGGCGTTTTCCGCAACGGCGCGAGCAATCTCATGAACCTTGCCTTTGCCGACGAACGTCGAAGGATCGAGGTGCCGGATGTTTTGTGTGACGCTTTCGACGACGTCGACGCCGGCCGTGTCGGCCAGCAGCGCGAGTTCCTCCAGTGAGTCTTCCACGGGAATCCGGTTCCGACCCTGAATGTGCGTTCCGACCAAGAGGGCGCGCTCCCGGGGGACCTGAGTGTCATGAATTTTTTTCAATAGGACAATCGCTTGCTTTTCTGAACGCGCTCTGTTAAATATCAATCTAAACAAGGCCATGATGGAATTCAATCCTGCCGATGAAAGCCCGGCGCCGAAAGGCCCAGCGCTCCACTGAAGATCCCGCCAGTCCGTTTCACGATGTGCTCTCGCAGGAAGGAGAAATCCGTTCGGCGTACACGAGACTGCAGGCATGCCGGATGGAAAGGTCTCGTCTCGAAGCCGACCGGAAAGAATTCGATGAACTCAGCGCGGGGATTGAAGAACTTCAGAACATCATTGCCAAACTCGAGGCCGAGTCGCGGATGCACCTGGCGGTACTCGATGCGCGCGTGTCCGAGTTGCGCCTGATGGCATCGGACGCGGTTCGTCTCGAAAAAGAGCGTCGGCAAGCGCTTCGCGACGTCAATAAAATCGTCAAAAACCGCGAGCATTTTTTGGAAGTACGGGATCGTGGAATCTTTGTAAAATTCCAGCTCGAACGGCTGGAGACGAAATTAAATCAACTGCGTTTAGAAATCGGAATGGAAAAAAGCCGGATCGATAAAATGGCAAAGGCCGGCGTCTGGCGGTGTTCGGAATGCGGAGCGGAGTTGAGCGACGATCAGTCGCATCAGGTGCGGAGTGACGCGGAGTCGATCCTCGGTCATAAACGACGTCACGTCGAACAGGTCGAAAAAGAAATAGCGGATCGAGAAATGGAGCGAACGGCGCTGCGAGAGGAATACGTTAAACTGGACCGGCAGCAACAGCTTTTGCCGGCGGCGGCTCAGCGACTGGCTCAACTCGACGTGCAGTGGCATCAGGCCAAAGCAGCGGCCGCCCGGCTTCACGCGGCGGAAGACGAAGCGGCACGGGTCAAGTATAAACTGGACAACCATCTGATCGCCCGATCGGAACGGCAGGCCGTGGATGAGATGAAAACGAAACGGCAAATGCTGCAATGGGATGCCGATCATGCAAGGCGGCTGGACGACGAGATTCGAGAACTCCAGGCGTACGAATGGAAGATCGCTCTGATCGATTACCTGAAAACGTCGGGGGAGGCAACGTCAACATGAACGTAACGTATCGTATCGCGCGCAAGTATCTGTGGGCGCGGCGCAAAACCGGGTTTATTTCCATCATTGCGTCGATCTCCGTTGCCGGCGTGGCGCTCGGAACGGCGGCGTTGATCATGACGCTCTGCATCGTGAGTGGATTTGAAAGGGAAATGAGGGCAAAATTTATCGGTTTCGACGCGCACGTACGAGTCAAAACATTTGAAGGAACGGAATTGATCCCGGCCGATGCGAAGGTAAGAGAATACATTCGGGAGATTCCCCAGGTCATCGGGCTTGCGCCGTACATCGAAAAAGAAGCGATGATTCGCTCATCCCATGCAACCGACGGCGTGATGGTCAAAGGTGTGGATGAAGATCGAATCGACAGTGTCCTGGATTTGCGGAAGGACGTGATTCTCTCCAGGACGGAAAAAAAGATCGATTTGAGACGTACCGACTCCACCCTGGGCGGGATTCTCATCGGAAAAAAACTCGCGGATAAATTGCAGGCGGGGATCGGCGATAAACTCACGCTCTTCAGCATGAAGAGCCCGTTCGCTTTTGTCGAGCAGCCCCGCGTCCGGCAGTTTACCGTTACGGGGATTTACCGCAGCGGACTGGCCGAGTACGACAACGTGATGGTGTACGTGGATCTCGGGGAAGCGCAGAAGCTGTTCAATTACGGCTCACATTTTCACGGATACGAGGTCCGGCTGCAGCAACTCGAGCAGGCCGCCGATGTCGCGGACGTTCTCGGCCGGCGCCTCGGCTACCCGTATTATATCCGGACGTGGTTCGACGCCCATCGCAATCTTTTCGGATGGCTGGAGACGAATAACTTTCTGATGATGACCATATTTAGCTTGATAATCTTGGTCGCTGCCTTTAATATCATCGGCACCATTTTCATGATTGTTATTGAAAAAACTAAAGATATCGGAGTCCTGAAAGCGATGGGCGCCCGCCCGGTCAGCATCCGCAATATCTTCATGATCGAAGGCGTGTTGATCGGAGCCATCGGTTCAATCGGGGGCGCTCTGCTGGCGTGGACCTTATTACTCCTGCAAAAAGAATTCAAAATCATTTCCCTGTCGTCCGATGTCTATTTTATGGACGCGGTACCCGTCGAAATCCGCTGGACGTATTTCATTCCGATCCTCGTGGCGGCTACCTCCATGTGCGTACTGGCGAGTTGGCTGCCGTCCATCAGAGCGTCCCGTCTCAACCCCGTCGACGCCATTCGATACGAGTAGCGGGTCTCCATGCACCACGTCGAACGTTTTATCGCGCTGCGTTATCTCAAACCGCAAACCCAGAATCTTTTCGTTTCCATCATTGGCGTGATCAGCATCGTCGGAGTGACCGTGGGCGTCGCGGCGATCGTCTTCGTTTTATCCATGCTCAACGGGTTCGAACGGGAAGTGCGTTCCCGTTTCGTCGGTTTCGACGCCCATATGAAAATTCGCAGAACCGACGGTCAACCGATCCGGGACGCCGATGCGCTGGACCGAAAAATCCGGTCACAGCCGGGCGTGGTTCAGACGTCGCCGGTCATCCTGGAGAAAGCGATGATTTCGAGTTCGTACGGAAGTCACGTGACGTTTGTCAAAGGAACGACGGAGACCGGAATTTCATCGGTGACGGAGCTTCGCTCCAATCTGGTCGGTGGTACGATCGATTTCGGGCCGCAAAGTGAAACGATGGACGGGGTGCTCATCGGATACAGTCTTGGGGTTCAGCTCGACCTTGATGAGGGGGATACGCTGACTGTAATCAGTCCGGCCGGGGTCACGAGTCCGTTCAGCCAGCCGCTCGCGAAAAAATTTGTCGTCACCGGCTCGTTCAAAACGGACATGTTCGAGTACGACAACGCGTACGCGTTCATCTCGCTCGACAACGCCCGGCGTTTGTTCGAAATCGACGAAGGTATTCAGGGCTTCGATGTCAGGGTGACGGATCTGGATGATGCGATCGATGTGGGGCGTGAGCTCGGCACGGTGCTCGGACCGGAATACGCCGTCGAAACCTGGCAGGATCTGCACGCCGATCTGTACCGGGCGATGGCGATGGAAAAATGGGGGTCGCTGGTTTTGCTCAGCCTGATCATCATGGTTGCCGGATTTAACATTGTCAGCACGCTGATTATGGGCGTCATGCAAAAAACGGCGGAGATCGGAATCCTGAAGGCCCTCGGGGCCTCGTCCCGTCTGGTCTCTAGGATCTTTGTACAGCAGGGCCTCGTGGTCGGCGTCATCGGGATTGTCGGCGGATGCCTGCTGGGTTACGGCGTTTGTTTTCTTCAGGTAGGATTTGGAATCATTCCACTGCCATCAGACATTTTTTTTCTGGACACTCTGCCGATGGAGATTCAGCCGCTCGATTTTCTCGCTGTAGTTGCCGTGGCGTTCGTGTTGTGTCTGGCGTCGACTCTGTATCCTGCACGAAAAGCGGCGGATCTTGTTCCCATTGAAGCATTGAGGTCGGTATGAAGAATCTGATGACTCTGGTTTTGCTTGCTATTTGTCTCTCCTCTTCCGCACAGGCTCAAAAGGGCAGACTGTTCGTGCTCTCATATAAATTGTCCAAAGGTGAGACGCTTCGGGTCTCCACGAGCACGTATCGGACGTTCAGTGCGGGACGCAAACAGCAGAAAACGTCGACCTACGGCGAGACGGCGTTCGACATGTACCAATCGGTCGTACGGGCCGAGGGCGGGCTGTACGATATCGATGCGACCGTGGAATTGACGCGCCTGACTCGCGACGGCCAGAATCTGACGTATAAACTTGCCGGCCTGTTTTCCAAAGACCGGTATTATTTTACTTTCGATCGCTTCGGACGCGTGATGACGGATCAAACGTCGCATGAAATTGTGCGTGACAGCGTGCAGGAGATGGTACGACAAAACTTCCCGAACTTTCGGTCCGTTTTTGTTCCGTTGCCCGAGCAGGCCGTTCGCGTCGGAGAAAAGTGGGATGCAGCGTCCGTCGTCGATTTGCAGGCGTGGCTCGAACCTTTCCAGTCCCGGCTTAAAATGGAGAGCCCGGAAATTCGCGGCAGTTATACGCTCGAAGACGTGTCGGAAGGCGTGGCTAAAATCACGATGGCCATCGACGTAGCCGCCAGCGGTACCCTCGGAGAGTCGTCGGTGGGTTTGGATTTTCTCATGGCCATTACCGGAGAATATTATTTCGACGTCAATCTTGGCCGCATGCTCAACGGCAGCCTGGTGACGCGGTTGGAATCGATCGCGGTGACCGGATCGGGTGAAGTAGAGTTTTCCGGCTCCATGACAACGACGTTTTCCGTGGAGTCGGCCCGATGATGCCGGTCGTCGAAACCCGCGCGTTGCACAAATCGTATCCGATGGCGAGAGGAGAACTGGCGGTATTGAAGGGAATCGATCTTTCCATCCTGCCGGGTGAATTCGTGGTCATCGTCGGAATGTCCGGCGTCGGCAAGAGTACGCTTTTGCACCTGCTGGGTGCTTTGGATCGCCCGTCGTCCGGTGAAGTCCGGATCGGTGGACAAGACATCAGCCGCCTGGATGATGATGCGATGGCGCGGCTTCGCAACGAGCAGATCGGTTTCGTGTTTCAGTTCCACCATTTGCTACCCGAATTTTCCGCGCTCGAGAACGTGATGATTCCCGCGCTGATCGGTGGACATTCCGAACCGGCGGCGAAAACACGCGCCGGGGAACTCCTCAACAGCGTCGGGCTCGGAGAACGGCTGCACCACCGTCCGAATGAATTATCGGGCGGGGAACAGCAGCGCGTGGCCGTGGCGAGGGCATTGATGAACAGACCCCGCATCATCCTGGCCGACGAACCGTCCGGTAATCTCGACCGTCTCTCGAGCGAACATTTGCACGATTTGCTGTTCAACCTCAGCCGCACGCATCAGCAGACGTTCGTCATCGTCACGCATAACGAGGCGCTGGCCGAGAAAGCCGATCGTATCATCAAAATGTTCGACGGCCGGATTCAATCCGACGAACGAAAGCGGTAACCATGGGATTCCTGCAATCGGTGATCCTGTCGGCGCTCGCTCTTGCCGTCATCCCGCTTTTGATCCATCTCCTCTTTCGCCGAAAGAGCCGCGTCGTTCCGTTCAGTACCCTGCAATTTCTGAAAAGCCTCGAAAACAAGCGGATCCGGAACGTCAAACTGCAGCAGATTCTCTTGTTGATTCTGCGAACGTTGATCCTCGTTTTACTGGTACTGGCCTTTTCACGTCCGGTCATCCAATCCGGTACCGGCGAGGCGCACGAGCGTACGTCGGTGATCCTCATTCTCGACGATTCGCCAAGTTCGGGATACCAGACCCGTCAGGGAACGACGTGGGACGCGATTCGCAAAAAAGCCTCGGACATATTGGATTTGCTGCGGGACGGGGATGAGGTAGCCATACTGTCCGGAAGCGATCCGCAGGAGGCACCCGACGCGTGGACGTCCGATCCGGGCAGGATCCGGGACCGTCTGCGCGAATGGCCCGTTGGAAACGGCACGGCGAAATTTCAAGATGCCCTGATAACGGCATCCCGACTGATGGAGAAGGCGCGGCACGTCAATCGCGAGATCTATGTGCTGAGCGATATGCAGACGAACGGTTTTGCGGTTCAGGACGACGCGGCGCCGTGGAGCAAGGAAATTCGGACCGTCTTCGTTGCCATCGGGCCCGGAGAGGCCGATCAAGCGTCGATTCGCCGGGCCTCAATAACGAGCCGTCTGATCGAAAAAGGCAAACCGGTCGACCTGGAAGCGACGTTCGCAAACGCAGGCAGTGATCGCGAAGTACTTGCCAACGTTTACGTGGAATCGCGCCGCGTTGCCCAGGCGTCGCTTCAACTTTCGGAGAATGACGAAGTCACGCACGTTTTCCGTTTTACTCCCGACCGTGCCGGGTACCTTCGCGGATACGTCGAGATAGACGATGATCCGCTGATGTCGGACAACCGGCGCTACTTTGTACTGCACGTTCCCGAAAAAATTCGCATTCTACTGATCGGCGAACGGTCTACAGATACCGGTATCCTCGCGATGGCGATGCAGCCTTCCCCCGACGTGAACGCTCATTTTGAAATACGGCGTCAGATCGTTGCGCAGGCGGCCACGGTACGGCTTTCGGATTTTGACGTGGTCGTGATGAACGGCGTGGCCCGGTTCAACGAGACGATGGCGCGGCATGTTGACGAATTGCTGCAGGCCGGCGGTACGCTCCTCGTCGTGCCGGGCACGGAAAGCGATTTTCAGAATTACAATCGATCGTTGATCGGGCGGTATCAGGCCGGTCAGGTTACCGCCATTCAACGGTTTCCCGCCTCGTTTACGGAATTCGGCCAGGTCGACTATGCGCATCCACTGTTGAGCGGGCTTTTTACGAAGCCCGGTGAAGCGCGGATCGAATCGCCGCGATTTCAGAGTTATTACCGGCTGTCGGCCGGTTCCGGTCGAACCGTGATCGGCTTCGGTAACGGGGATCCTTTTCTCGTGGAAAAGAAAGTACATCGCGGTCTCCTGCTGTTCTTGACGGCGGCGCTCGATCCGCAGACGACGGATATCTTACAACGGAGTATCTTTGCGCCGTTGATCGTTCGTTGTGTACAATACGGGTATGCGTTGAGCGGAAGCGATGACCGCGACGTCGAACTCGGCGGCAAAACCCGAATGCTTTTTCGCCATGCGTTCCGCGACCGCCCGGTTTTGGAGGATCTTGATGGATTAACGTACCATCTCGCCGTGGAAACGATGGGGGTGCAATCTCTGTTGGTTTTTCCGCGCGATCTGCGGCCCGGTGCGCTTCGTATTCTGGATCATGAACGGCCGGTCGGTGCCGTCGCGGCCAACTTTCCTCCCGATGAAAGCGTTTTCGTAACGGCCGGTCCCGACGAGATTCGGCCTCTTTTTCAGAATTTTAGTTTTGAACTGGCGTCGGGAGAGGATCATTTACGGACGTATACCTTGCGGTCGAGGGTAGGCTTCGAGCTGTGGCGCTGGCTGCTGGTATCCGCCTTGATTTTGCTCGCGATTGAGATTATGATTAGCCAGGGTCACCGTATCCGTTCCGTTTTCGAAAAAACGACAGGTTAAACCGTGCAGGGATCCCGTTCACTTCTCAAACCCTCCGATATGACGAAATTGATCCAGAAAATGGCCGACCACGTTCTGTCGAATTGCCGTTCGACCGAATCCCTGGCCGTCATCGGCATCCGGACGCGTGGAGAATTTCTGGCCCAGCGGCTGGTGCAGGCCATTTACAAAAAGACGTCCGTTCAAGTGCCGATGGGCCTGTTGGACGTCAGCTTTTACAGGGACGACACGCGGACCCGACTCAAGCAGCCGCTCGTCCGGCAAACGTTGATCCCGTTCGATATTACCGACCGGCAGATTGTGCTGGTGGACGACGTGCTGTACACCGGACGGTCCGTACGCGCGGCACTCGACGAGATCATGGATTTCGGAAGGCCGGCCAGCGTACGCCTCGCGGTCCTGATCGATCGCGGCCATCGCGAACTGCCGATTCAACCCGATTTTACCGGTCTGGTCGTGAAGACAAAGGAAACGGAACAGGTTCGCGTACGGCTTGTCGAAATCGATGGATGCGATGAGGTCGTCGTAACGGCGGAATCCTGATTCGCTGACGACGTTCCGGCATCACGCGACGGCCGACCGGTAACGGAGGTCTATGCCTACCGATACGATTTATATCCCACCCGACGTCGTCAAAAAAGACGTCAAACCCGTTCACCGTCTGGCGAGGTACAATTATCCGACCCGGGTCATTGGTTTCGCTTATCTTTTCATCCTCGTCATTGCTTATTTTGAACTGCATTTGCCCTCGGCCGCATTTCTGGTTTTCCTTTTGTTGAATTGTTTTATCTGGCCTCAGGCCGCTTATCTGTGGGCCAGATTGGCTCCCGATTCCAAGCGTGCCGAGCTGGCCAATATGTACGCCGATGCGTTTTATATCGGACTCTGGGTGGGGCAACTTGATTTCAGTTTATGGCCGACGGTGGCCGCGATTTCCGGCGTCAATATCAGCCACATCGCGTACCGGGGGATCCCGCTGATGTTGCGGGGCCTTCTTCCGACGATCATCGGGATGGCGCTCAGCGGTTTTCAAACCGGTTTTGCCTTTAGGCCGCATTCGAACCTTCCCGCGGCCTTTTGCAGTATCGGCGTGATTTTCTTTTTCACCGGACTGATCGCATGGCGGAGTTTCCAACAGTCCCGGCACCTTCTCAGCGGCCAACGTCAACTCGAAGAAAAAAACAAGCAGATTAGGTCGCTGGCGACGTCACTGGAACAGCGCGTGGAGGAACGTACGGACCAATTACGCTGGAAGCTGGCGGAGTTACAGGCAATTCACAAAGTGACGACGGGACTCGTGAGCGACCTGACGCTGGAGCAGCGGTTGCAACTGATCGTCGAATCGGCCGTGGAGGTGATCTCGGCGGCGGAAAAAGGATCGATTCTCCTGTATAACGAGCAATCCGGATTTCTGGAAATCAAAGCCGCCGTCGGATACGACATGAAGACCATTCGCATGTTCCGTCTGCGGCCGGGAGAAGGTTTTGGCGGGCGTGCATTCCAGGAAAAAAAGAGCGTCATTCTTTCCAACATTCACCCCAATCTGATGGCCATCGGACAACTGGATCAAGCGCCGGAATTTAAAAGTGCAATCGTCGCGATTCTTGCCATTCAGGACCGTCCCATCGGTATCATTTCGCTGGATAATACGCTTCGGGAGGACGCATTTCATGACGACGACCTCAAATTACTTAATTCATTTGCAGCCCATGCAGCCGTTGCCATCGAAAATGCCCGTCTCTTTACGGAACTCGAGGACCACAAAGCTTCGCTTGAGAAAAAGGTCGAAGAACGAACCCGTGAACTGCGGCATGCGCACGCACAACTGATCCAGTCCGAAAAAATGGCATCATTGGGACAGCTCACGGCAGGAGTCGCTCATGAGATTAATAATCCGATTACGTTTTTATACTCTAATCTGCCTCATTTAGAAACCTATATACGCTCATTTAAAGAAATACTTCAGGCACTGGAGAGCCGGATAGATGCGGCTGAAAGGGCAAAGATCGACTCACTCAAGCGTTCGACCGATTTCGAATACATC
>CAYZJB010000010.1:17002-67771 GCA_964478735.1 uncultured Bacteroidota bacterium
ATCGAATTATCCGTGACGGATAATGGAGTTGGAATGAGTCCGGAAGTCACCTCGCGAATGTTCGAACCCTTTTATACGACCAAACCGGTTGGAACCGGGACGGGACTCGGCCTGAGTATTTCGTACGGCATCATCGAGAGGCATCATGGCAGAATCGAGGTCGATTCCGCACCCGGAAAGGGGACGACTTTTGTCATACGCCTTCCGATTCGTCAGCCCAAAAAAGAGCCGTTTAAAACAGCGCCATACTGAATTGAGGTCGAAATTCGATCGTCAACGGATGTTCTTCACCTAAAAATCGAAAAACGCCGATGCAGGCCTTTCGGGCGGCTTCATCAAGATAGGCTTTATCGCGCCGTATCGTTTCGATCAGCTTTTCCAGGGCTTCCCTCCATCGCGAAGAGCGAATCAATTGCAACGCGGCCGCCATCGTCGGTTTACCTTCACCATCCGGCAGCTTGTGCGGATCAAGCGAAAGGATATCGAGCATATCGCGGATACCGTCGACGCCGGGGGTGGACTCATCAAGTCCGGCGATCAGTTGTTCTGCTCTCGGAGGCTCTTCCAGTACGATCAGACGCGCCAGCAACGACCGGACTTCCGGATCTTCGGTTTCGAGGACGAGACGTTCGAGAAGACCGATGGCTTCCTGGCGTCGTCCTTCATCGGCAGCCTGTCTGGCCTTGGCAATCGCCTCTCGTTGCGGATGGGGTAACGATTCGTCCAACCAACGGCGTACTTCAGGTTCCGGCAGTGCGCCGACAAATTCGGCTATAATTTTTCCCTGATCGAAGAGCTTGACGGCGGGAATTCCCTGGATACCAAACTGATAGGCTAGTTCCTGATGACGATCGACATTGACCTTCGCCAATTTCCATCGCCCGTTGGCGGCAGCGGCCAGCTTTTCCAAAATCGGACCCAGAACCCGGCATGGTCCGCACCATTCCGCCCAAAAGTCCACTACGACCGGTTGCTGGCGGCTTGCGTCTAAGACTTCGGACTCGAAATGGTTAACCTCAAAACTCATGGTGTAACCTCCTTTGTTCAATCCCATAATAAAAAATTTGACGTTTTATTCCAGTTTTTACTCCCTTGGAAAAGGAGCGAGATAATCGATCGCATAGAGGCAAGAAAATGTTGACTTTTCTTGACTTCGACGGTATATTGCGCACTCTTTTTTAGACATCCTGTGTAATAAATTATCCATGTGGAGGATTCTTCTGAATGATTAAGGATAAGAAGGTCAGAGCAGGTTTGATTCTCTTGCTCATGGCCTTATCGGTCTATGCCTTGTGGCCGACATACAAATTCTACTCTTTGACCGACGATCAAAAAAAGGAATTAGGCCGGACGCCGGAAGGGATTAAGGAACTTCAGGACCTGCAATCCCGCTCGATTAATTTAGGACTCGATCTTAAAGGCGGTATCCACCTCGTCATGGAAGCCGACGTCGTGACCCTTTTTGAAGGGTTGGCAAAGTCAAAGGATGAGGATTTCAATCGCTTCATGCAGGCGGCGTCTAAAACGTACGCCGACGATCCGGACGCCAATTTTGCAGATATCCTGCGTACGAAATTCGAAGAATCCGGTACACCGATGGTTCGGTATTTCGGAGAAAAATTGAAAGACGATGCCGGCGTTACTGCTTTTCTGAAGGAGCAGGCAGTCGATGCCGTCGACCGGGCCGCCCAGATTATTCGTAACCGGGTCGATCAGTTCGGCGTTAGCGAACCGACGATTCAAAAGCAAGGTGACCACCGGATCATTGTCGAATTGCCCGGTATCGATAATCCGGCGCATGCGAAAAACCTTATCCAGCAAACCGCCCTACTGGAGTTCAAACTGCTTCGTGATCCGCAGGACATGGATAATACGCTGCGGCGTCTAGACGCCTATTATGCTAAACTGGATTCTTCAGGTCTAGGGGATCTGGCGAATATCGTCCATACGTCCGGACAGGATACCGTACGGAAAGACACAACGGTGAGCGGTTTACAAGCGGAACTGGCACGAACCGAGGACACATCCAAGACCGATACGTCGGACGTCGCCGCGTTGAGTCAGCGCCCGTTCACGCAATATGTGCAGTATCAACGGTTCGGCCAGACCGGACTTGACGTCTACATAGAAGATAAAAACGTCGATCTGATCAAAGCCCTGTTGTATCAAAAAGAAGGAGATCGATTCAAACTCAAGCCGGAAATTCAGGCGGTGATCGGCGAGACCAATGACCTCCTGTTCAGTTCCAAATCGGTTTTTGAAGGGTATCACGCGTTGTATCTCGTCAAAAAGCAGGCGGAAATGTCGGGAGCCGTAATTACCGAAGCCAAGCAGGATATTTACAGCGGCATTGATCCGGCGTTGGCCGGCAAACCAATCGTCTCTTTGCGCATGACGGAAGAGGGCTCCAAACAGTGGGCGAGGGTGACCGGCGCCAACGTCAATAAGCGGATCGCCGTCGTTCTCGACAACAAGGTTCAGTCCGCACCCAACATTATCGAACGTATCTCCGGCGGTAACACGCAGATTACAGGAATGGAAAACCTGACCGAAGCCAAAAGTCTTGCGATCGCGCTTCGTGCCGGGTCTCTGCCGGCGCCGGTTCGAATTCTCGAAGAACGTACGATCGGGCCGTCGCTCGGTCAGGACTCAATCGAAGCCGGACGATTTGCCAGCTGGGTGGCGATCCTTGTCGTGGCCATTGCGATGATCTTGTATTACCGTGGCTCCGGTGCCGTCGCGGACGTGGCGCTTGCACTGAACGTTCTTTTTCTGCTCGGCATCCTGACGGGTTTTGGATTTACGCTGACGCTGCCGGGCATTGCGGGTATTGTATTGACCATGGGAATGGCCGTCGACGCCAACGTCCTGATTTATGAACGTATCCGGGAAGAAATCCGTCTCGGAAAAACCGTCCGGGCATCCATCGAAGCGGGGTTCTCCAAAGCGTTCATCACCATCATTGATGCCAATATCACGACATTCGGTACGGGCCTGGTACTGTATCAATTCGGTACCGGTCCGATCAAGGGTTTTGCCCTCACGCTGATGATCGGTATTTTGACCACCGTTTTCTGCGGTGTATTTGTTTCCCGTGTTCTGCTCGATCTGATGTACGATCGCAGAACGATGGAAAGACAAATGAGCATCGGGATGAGCCCGATTCGTCTGCAGACGCAAGAACAGTAGGAGTACACAGGTTTTATGGAATTTTTAGTCAATCGAAATTTTCCGTTCGTTCAATCGAGACAGAAGGCGTATATCGTTTCGGGCGTTCTGGTGATGGCGAGTCTTGCGCTGTTTCTTTTCAAGGGACTCAATTACGGCGTGGATTTCATCGGTGGAACGTCAATGGAAGTAAAATTCAGCCAGCCGGTTGAACTGGATAAGATACGCACGGTTGTTTCTTCCAAATTCGGTGCGGATCGTGTGCAGAACTTCGGGCAAGAAAACGAGTATTTAATTCACGTCCATGAGCAAAGCGAAGCCGTCTCCGGCGACGTGCTGCAGTTGCTGCGGACCAGCTTTGCGGGCAACGAAGTCGAAATGCGCTCCGTCAGTCAGGTCGGTCCAAAAATCGGCGGAGAGTTGAAATCGTCGGCCGTATGGGCCACGATCTGGGGCCTCATTTTCATCGTCGTTTATCTGGGCATCCGGTTCCACTGGAAATGGGGACTGGCCGCCGTGATCGCACTGGCTCACGACATCTCGATAACGCTGGGTTTTTTTGTCGCCCTTCAGCTCGAATTCTCTCTGACGGCGGTCGCCGCCTTCCTTACCATCATCGGTTATTCGGTGAACGATACGATCGTCGTGTTCGACCGTATCCGCGAAAATTTGCGCTTGATTAAACGGGGAAATACGTTTGACGAAGTCGTTAATCGAAGCATCAATGAAACCTTGAGCCGAACCGTCATGACGTCGCTTTTGACCTTGCTGTCCGTGATTGTGCTGCTCATGTTGGGCGGGGAGGTGCTGAGGGCGCTCGCGTGGGCCTTGCTCATCGGTATCATCGTTGGAACGTATTCGTCGATATTCGTGGCAAGCCCCGTTCTGATCGAGTGGCGAGCCGGCGAGGATTTAAAAGCCAAAATCAAATAGTTCGCAAAGGACGATCATGGAAGTACGAGTTGCAGAAGATCGCGACGTGGTGGTGCTGGAGGTCGAAGGCTCCATCATGGGCGGGCCCGATGCCGCGCAACTGAGCGACGAAATCCATCAAAAGCTTCTCGACGGCCGCAAAAACTTCGTCGTCAACATGGGGGCCATCGACCTGATTAATTCGACGGGCCTCGGCATTCTGATCAGCAATCTGACGCATGTCAAAAACGCCGGCGGGGATCTCCGGCTGTGCAATGCTTCTGAAAAGATCAAGCAGATTCTGCACATCACAAAATTATCGTCGGTTTTCAAACAATTCGGCTCGCTTGACGAAGCGGTCCAGAGTTTCAGCTGACGTGGAACTTTTAACCGCCGGCGACTAAATTATAAGGCTGTTCCGGACGGAGCAGCCTTCTGTGTTTTACTTAAAACCTGGAATGTGTATGTCCGTACGAATTGTGATCGGCGCCCAGTGGGGCGACGAAGGGAAGGGAAAAATCGTCGATCTCCTGGCGCGGGACGCCGACATCGTCGCACGCTATCAGGGTGGAGCCAATGCCGGTCACACGATCTGTCACGGCGATCAAAAATATGTTCTACATTTGATCCCATCCGGCATTTTGCACGACGGTGTCATGTGTATGTTGGGCAACGGCGTGGTGATCGATCCGATCGCCTTCTTTGAAGAATATGAAATGCTGCTGGAAATGGGAATTTCAATGACCGGCCGCATCATGATCAGTCCTCACGCCCACGTCATCTTGCCGTATCATAAGCTGATCGATCAGGCGAAGGAAAAATATTTGGGCGAAAATCAGGTCGGAACGACCCGCCGCGGGATCGGGCCCGCCTATCTGGACAAGGTCGACCGCTGCGGCGTTCGTATGGTCGATTTGCTCGATGCCGTACACCTACGTGAAAAACTCGCGTCGAACATCGATGAAAAAAACAAAATCCTTCAAGCCTTCGGCTCCGAAGCGGTCGACCCGGAACCGGTCATTCGTCAGTTTTGCGAACTGGGAGAGCGGCTTCGGCCGCTGATTGCGGACACCGTCACGTATTTATACCGGGCCGTCCGGGCCGATAAAAAAATCCTGATGGAGGGCGCGCAAGGTACCATGCTCGATATCGATCACGGCACGTATCCATTCGTTACGAGCAGCAATGCCAGTGCGGGCGGCGGATCGACGGGCCTTGGAATCGGTCCCAGAGAAATCGACCACGTCATGGGGGTAATCAAAGCCTACTCGACGCGAGTCGGCAACGGACCCTTCCCGACGGAATTCGACGAGGTTTTCGGAAGCCGCGTCCGTGAACTCGGCGGTGAATTCGGCGCCACTACGGGACGTCCGCGCCGCTGCGGCTGGCTCGACCTGGTCCAGATCCGATACGCCATGATGATCAATGGCATGGATGAAATCGCAGTGACCAAACTGGACGTGCTCGATACGCTGGAAGAATTGAACGTCTGCGTTGCCTATCGGCACAACGGTTCACTGACGACCGACGCGATCGCCGATGCACGCTTTCTGGGAGAGGTAGAACCGGTGTATGAAACATTTCCGGGCTGGAAGAGCGATACGACCGGCGCGGCGGCGTACAGCGATTTGCCTGAAAAAGCGCGATCGTATTTGGAATTCATCGAAGAATTTCTCGGTCATCCAAAAATCAAACTTATTTCCGTCGGACAGGAACGTGAAAAGACGATTAGGGTCAATGCGATATGAGCCAGCTATTTGAACCGGTTATCGGCCTTGAAGTTCACAGTCAACTCATGACGAAAACGAAAGCTTTCTGCGGCTGCAATACGGCGTACGGATCGATGCCGAATACGCAAACGTGTCCCGTGTGTCTGGGACTCCCGGGGGCCCTGCCGACGCTCAATCGCCGCGCCGTCGAATTTGCCATTCGTATGGGACTGGCGACGCACTGCCGGATCGCGGAAACCAGCGTTTTTGCGCGCAAAAATTATTTTTATCCCGACCTGCCGAAAGGGTATCAAATCTCTCAGTTCGATCATCCATTGTGTGAAAACGGTTGGCTCGAAATCGAAGTGGACGGCCAAACGAAACGGATCGGTATTCATCGGATCCACCTCGAAGAAGATGCCGGCAAATCGATTCACGATCCGGCCGTCACCGGCGGCGAAGTCACGTTTGTCGATCTCAATCGTTGCGGTACACCGCTGATCGAGATTGTTTCCGAAGCGGATTTTCGTTCGACGGCCGAGGTGACGGCGTATCTGACCAAAATCAGACAGATCGTTCAGTACCTCGATATTTGCGACGGCAATATGGAAGAGGGCAGTTTACGCTGCGACGCCAACGTTTCCATCCGCCCCGTCGGCGAGACGGCCTTCGGAACGAAAACGGAAATCAAGAACATGAATTCGTTCAAGGCGGTCGAACGTGCCCTGATATATGAAATTTCACGTCAGACGGATGTGATCAATCGGGGAGAACGGGTCGTTCAGGAAACGCGATTGTGGGACGACCATGCCGGTGTCAGCCGTTCCATGCGTTCCAAAGAAGAAGCGCACGATTACCGTTATTTTCCGGAACCGGATCTGGTACCGCTCCGCGTCGATCCATCCTGGATCGAAAGCATCCGTGCCTCGCTGGCGGAATTGCCGCAGGCCCGCCGCGACCGGTTCGTCGCCGAATACGGAATTCCGGTCTACGATGCCGACGTGCTCACCATGACGAAGCCGTTGGCCAACTACTACGAAGCGGTGATGGAACACGTCGACGACGGTAAGCTGGCGAGCAACTGGATCATGAGTGAGGTGATGGCGGTACTGAAAGAGCGCAAGCAGGATGCCGACGCATTTATCGTAACCCCTGAATCCCTCGGTGAATTGTTGGAAATGGTGGCCGACGAGACCATCAGCGGAAAGATCGCCAAAAACGTTTTTGCCGAAATGTGTACGAACGGCGGCAGCCCGCGCAAAATCGTTTCGGAAAAAGGACTTCTGCAGATCACGGACCGTGCGGCGATCGAAAAGTTTGTCAATGACGCCCTCGAAAAGAATGCCGACCAGTTGCAGGATTACCTGAACGGAAAAGAGGCGTTGTTCGGTCATTTTGTCGGGGAAGTGATGAAATTGTCGAAAGGCAAAGCCAGTCCGAAGATTGCCAACGCGGTTCTGCGCGAAAAACTGAACGCTAAAAAAGCGTAAAAGTTGATTTTCAGCGCCTCCTTTTGTAACATGAGGCAAGACGAAAGACGGCATCATGGAAATTCAGGTAGAAATCAAATGGATCGTGGAGGATGAGCAGAGTAACGGTTATATCCTTCAACTGGTCGAGTTGAATTCGGACCACGGGCGCATCTTGCCGGTTGTCATTGGCGCGCCGGAGGCCCACGCGATAGCCCTCGAACTCCAGGGGATCAAGCCGTTCCGCCCGTTCACCCACGATCTTGCCGTTCAATTCCTCGAAGCACTGGATACGGATGTAAAAAAAGTTGTTATCACCGAGTTGAATAAAAATACGTTTTTTGCGTCCATCCATCTTGCGTCCAACAGCATGGGCGATCAGACGATCGACTCCCGCCCGTCCGATGCCATCGCCATCGCCATTCGCGTGGGTGCGCCGATCTTTGTGAGCGAAGACGTCATGACGAAAGCGGCGCTCGAAGTCGATGCGACCTCCGGCAATTACGTTAAACCCGGCCGTACTCCCGTTGTGGAAGACACGACGTCCCCCAGCCGGCTGGATAAAATGGAAAAAGACCTGCAAAAAGCGATCGAGACGGAAAATTACGAACTGGCGGCAAAACTGCGCGACCAGATCAATGCCCTCAAGGGTAAACATCAATAAAGCCTCCCCTTCGTTTTAATGTTCATTGTTTACCGATACGTTCTGAAGGAACATGTCGGGCCGTTTCTTTTTGCCTTCGCGATCATTACGTCGATGCTGGTGCTGAATTTCGTACTGCAGGCGATGCCGTACATCGTGGGGAAAGGCATCACGTTCCGGATCATCATCGAATATATCAGTTACAATCTTGCCTGGATCGTCGTCATGGTCGTGCCCATGTCCGTCTTGGTGTCGACGATCATGGCCTTCGGCCGGATGGCATCGGATAACGAGATTGCGGCCCTGAAGGCGGGTGGGGTCAGTTTTCTTTCGCTCCTGCTTCCCAT
Source organism: uncultured Bacteroidota bacterium (assembly GCA_964478735.1). Taxonomy (GTDB): domain Bacteria; phylum CLD3; class CLD3; order SB21; family SB21; genus CAYZJB01. The sequence continues at coordinate 25,251 of CAYZJB010000010.1, forward strand.
CGTCCTTGCGACGCTTTTATTGACCGTGGGACTGGTCGAGTTTAACGACAAAATTCTCCCGGTGGCCAATCATAAAGCACGGATCCTGAAAAAAAGCATCCAGCGTAAACGCCCGACGCTGTCGATCGAGCCCGGCGTTTTCGTCGAAGGCATCGACAACTTCAGCATGATCGTCGACAATAAGGACGTACTCGGCGACGTCGTGTACGGCGTGACGATCATCGACCGGACTCAAAAAGATATGGTTCGGACGATCTCGGCCGAGCGCGGGACGATCCGAATCGACGAAGGCGACGAGACGATGAACGTGATGCTGGAAACAGGAGAAATTCATGAAGTCAACCTGGTTCATCCGGAAAATTATCAACGAATCGAATTTTCGCGCCACCGCGTCACGGTAGAAGTGGAAAACCTCGCGTTGAAGAAAGAAGATGAATCGTTTTACAACGATCGCGAAAAGAACATCGATCAATTGATGGAAGAAGTCCGGCGACACAAAACAGAACGTGATCGGCGGCTGGCGGACGTCGTGACGTATATCAATGCGGATCCGGAATTGCTGCGAAGGGTCGAACCGAAGCATCGCCAGTTGGCCGCGCGATACGTAACGGAACCGTCGCTGCTGGAACGTCTTAACCTCTGGTTTATTTCACTCCATCTATCGAAAACGGACAGCAGTCGGTACGTCACGCTGGTCCACGATTCCGTCGAGCATCGCGTCATCGAACTGGTTCAGGATACGACGTACATCCCGGTTCGAACGGCGGCGCTGTTGCCGCAGGCCAATGACACGCTTTTTTCGGACAGTCTTTTCCAGACGCGGTCACTGCGGGCCCAGCAGGTCACGTCGAGCCTCCTGGCGGCGGGAAATTATGAGCGGCTCATCGATCAACTGATGGTCGAGGTCAATAAAAAATATTCTATTCCCATGGCGGGCGTGATTTTTGTCCTGCTGGGCGCGCCGCTAGGTATCAAAGCACGACGGGGTAATCTTGGAATTGCCGGTGGAATCAGTTTGTTTTTTTTCATCGTATATTATTTTTGTCTCACGCTTGGAGAGGATTATGCGGACCGGCAAGCCCTGAATCCCTTTGTTGCCATGTGGGGGATCAACGTGATACTCGGCGGTCTTGGAGGACTGCTTATTCTTCAAACGACAACGGAAAAAACGCTGGGACTGCAGCGTCTGGCGGGCTGGATCGGCGACCTCAAAAGCAGGGTTTTCCGACGATGAACGATATTACGGTGTTTGGCCGGAATCCCGTGCTGGAAGCCCTTCGCTCAGGAATTCCGATCGATGAAATTCTGATGGCGGTTGCTGATCATGAGATTGAAAAATTAGCCCAACAACAGGGGGTTGCGATAAAAAGGATCGGACGAAGTAAGTTGGATCATCTCCTGCCGGGGCAAAATCATCAGGGCATCGCGGTCCGCGGCCGAGGTCCCGCCGCGGCCGATTCGGACGATATTCTGGCAGAAGCTACCCGACGCTCGGAAAAGCCGTTGATCGCCGTCCTTGACGGGATTACGGACCCGCACAACCTCGGCGCGATCATTCGAAGCGCGGAATGTGCAGGCTTTCACGGGGTCATTATTCCCGAACATAATTCGGCGGCGGTGACACCGGTGGTGATGAAAACGTCGGCCGGAGCGGCCGCACATTTGAAGATCGCTACGGTGACCAATCTTGTGCAGACGCTTGAGAAGCTGAAGGAGGCCGGTCTATGGATTTATGGAACCGACGACCAGGCGGAAAAAATATACACAGAAATTGACGGCACGGACGCCGTGGCCATTGTCATCGGGGGTGAGGGGAAGGGCATGCGGAGAAACGTGGCGGACCACTGCGATTTCCACGTTCGAATTCCGCTATACGGCCGCGTCAGTTCGTTAAACGCGTCCGTGGCGGCGGGCGTCATTTTCTTCGACATCGTCAGAAAGAGGAAATTGCAATGACCGGAACGCGATTTTTGATCGTTATCTCAACCATCAGCCTGGTGTTTTCCTATCTCGTGTGGGAATTCATTTTCGGTGCGCCGGATGACCGCTTCGGGCTTCACTACATTTATGCCGGTGGGCCGCTGGTCGTCATCCTTATGGCGCTCTTGATCGTGATTGTAACGTTATTTCTGGAAAGGCTGATGGCCCTGTCGGCGGCGAGCGGCCGCAGAAAATCCGACGTTTTTTTGATCCCGTTTTTGCACGCCGTTGAAAATGGGGAAGACGGCCGGGCCATTCAATTGTGCGAGGAGCAGACCGGAGTCTGTGCAACCGTACTTCACCGTGGTATGGAACAGTGGCGTGCCGGAGGTGATGATTCCCGGCGATTGACGGAAGAAACGCTTGAAAAAGCGACCGTAGCGGCCGTACCGGCGCTGGAACAAAATCTTCCGAGCATGTCGACGATTGCGTCGATCTCGACGATGATCGGACTGCTCGGAACGACGATCGGCATGATCCGATCGTTCAAGGCCCTGGCACAGAGCGGGGCGCCCGACGCGATTCAATTGTCCATCGGAATTTCGGAAGCCTTGATCAACACGGCCGGCGGTCTTTTGGTCGCCATCATTGCGATCGTCGGTTACAATATGTGTTCGCAAAAGGTCGACCGGATTCTTCAGTCCACGGACGACGCGGCGTATCGAATGATGCGGCTGCTCAGGAACCGAACGTGATGCATCGTCGCCGGCGAAAAGGCTTTACGATCGACATGACGCCGCTGGTCGACGTGGCGTTCCTGTTGTTGACCTTTTTTATGTTGACCGCAACGTTTAAAATCAGCGAGGGCATCGCCGTCGATCTTCCGGAATCCAGGTCTCGCGTCAAAATCGACCGCCAGTCACTGGTCCTGATCACGCTGGACGCCGAAGGACGGATTTTTCTTAAATCTTTTATGACGCTCGATGGAGCGGCGTTCGACGTGCACAGTGAAATCGGTGTATCGGAATTGCAGCGGCAGCTGAACGAATCGCCTCACAAAGAAAAAATGCAGGCCGTCATTCAGGCCGACCGTATGTTGACGTACGACAAGATCGCTCCCGTTTTCGATGCGGTGCGGACAGCCGGGCTCAAGTCCGTCAAACTGGCGACGCAGTTGCATGAGTGAGCCGCTGCTGGGACATCAACGGTCAGGGCGGGGCCCACGCCGATTCCGGAGACGGATTCCGGTTCGAATGGACATGACGCCCATGGTCGATATCGCTTTTCTCCTGTTGACTTTTTTTATGTTGACCACGGCCTTTCGACTACCGCACGCGCTGGAGATTCGCCTCCCATCGGTTTCGGCGCATGAAGGCGAATCGGTCGTTGCGGATGACATTATGACGCTGTATGTGCTCAAGGAGTCGAGGGTATTCGTCAGATCCGGACTGGATAATCCCGTTCGAGAGGAACGGGATCGGATCGAAGAGAAGATACTCGATCATTTAAATCGCCGTTGGACGGGACAACCGGCCGATTTCCGCGCGGTCATTCTTGTCAAGATGCACAAGGATGCGGCGTACGAGGACCTCGTACTCTCGTTGGACGCCATCGAAACGGCCACCGACCGGTTTAACCTGTCGGCCGGGCTTGTTTCCAATCCCGTCAATGCACGGTTTACCGTGCTGACGATGACCGAAGGAGAAAGTGAACGCTTCAACTAAGCTTCCGGCCATGGATGCTGTTGAAACGATCGGTTCCGGACGATTGACGGGACAAGTTTACCTCGGCGATAATTTGAACCTCATAACGGCCGGCGCACTTCCCGGACCGATCAAGATGATTTACATGGATCCTCCGTTTGAAGTCGGGTCCGACTTTTATTTTCAGGTCCCGGGAAGCGGTAAAAAAATTGTAGCCTATAACGACAAATGGACGTCGTCGAACACCTACATGGACATGATCGTACCGCGTTTGAAAGCGATGTACCGTTTACTGGCCGACGACGGGTGCCTTTTTTTTCACTGTGACTGGCGCTTGAACGCTCGGATCCGATTCGTTTTGGACGATATTTTTGGGCGAGAGAATTTTTTGAACGAGATCATCTGGGCCTATCGATCGGGAGGGGCGTCCCGCAAGGAAAGCCTGGCCCGCAAGCACGATACGATTTTTTTCTATCGTAAGTCGAAAGCATTTCGTTTCCACGCGCTGCAGGAGCGTCAGTATCTGGAAAAGCCTTTTATGCAGTCCCGGATTGACGGCGACGGACGGTATTACGTCGACACGCTGCTGCGTGACGTTCTCGAAGGTGAATTGACGATCGTAAACGGGGATCGTCTGGACAAATTCAACGTACGACCGGTACTCAACGTTTCGTCCGAGCGATTGGGCTATCCGACGCAAAAGCCAATCGGGTTGCTCAAACTGCTGGTCCTTATGAGTACACGTCCCTGCGACTGGGTGGCGGACTTTTTTTGCGGCAGCGGTACGACATTGGATGCCGCGCATCAGCTTGGGCGACGGTGGATCGGATGCGACGCGGGGAAAATCGCCGTGCATGTGACCTGGAAGCGCATGCTGTCAAACCGGAATTCGCTGAGCGGACGATGGGAATTACGGGCTCCCGCGCCGGTTGAGGGCGCTTTACACGATCTCGGACTTCGCCGCATCAAGGGTCAAACGACACGAGCCTGCCGATTGCCAAAACGCGTTGACTACTGGGCCATGGACGGACATTTCAGGAACGATTTCAAAAACCGCTCGTTTGCGGCGAGAGAACCGAAGACCGGCGCGCTTCGCGGACTCCATATTCCGCTAACGGAAAAGGGAAAAATAGCAATCGACATCGTCGATTCGGAGGGAACGCGGAAGCGAATCGTTCTATGACTGACGGAACGCCGTTACGGCCTCGTCCTGCGTGGGATAAATTTCAAATACTTCAAGCAGCTTGGTGATATTCAGAACGTTTTTGACGAACTCGTTCAGGCCGCCGATTTTCAGCCGACCTTCGCTGTTACGGATGGTCGTATAGATGGAGATCAGGCTGCCGAGGCCGGAACTGTTGATGCGTTTGATCTTCGACAGGTCGATGACGATGTCGCGATAACCTTCGCCCAGCAATTCCCTCACGGCGTTGCTCAGAAGCGTAATATGTTCCTCCGTCATCAGTTTATCTTCGATTTCAACGATGGCGAGGATGTCCGTGACGGGCTTCGACGTAACCTTGACCACATTTTCCGATGCGATCTGAACTTTTTTGCTTTTGTTCATGGGATTCTTCTCATCCATACTTTCGTTATGACTTTCCCAGTTTGGAATTGATGATGTCGAGGTGCTGATTCATATCCTGCAGATGGCGCTGTAAGATCCAGATTTCCTCGCCCGCTTTCTGTATGGCTTTTTCGTCTCCGCTCCGCCCTCCGTAGACCAGGCTGTTGCAAATTTCATCAAAGGTATCGGCGGAATGTTTGAGATAGGTGACAAAATAATGCACATCCCGTCGAATTTCGGAAAAATCGAGGTCGCGCGATTTGGCCAGCTCGCCTGCCTTCAACCGAAGGTAGGTCACGTTCAGTTTGAAAACGTTCAGATCCTCGATCACCTGGTCAACATCGACCTCTCGTTCTTCCATGCGTGTCGGAAACATGTTGGATTCCATCGCGCGAATATCGGCATGAATGCGGCGGAGATCCGTCGCGAGATCTCTGATTTTATCGACAAGCATAGACAGGCAGCGGAAGTGCAATCATACTAAAGATAATTGCGAAGACAAGCAACAAGTTATTCTACACGTCACGGGACTTTAAAAAACGCCGGAACTTGACGGCGTACGACAAGGACGAAGCGATCATCAGGGCCGTACTGACCGCGAGCAGCAGTTGAAAAATCTGCGTTAGGCCGTAGTTGTCTTTGATAACGAATACAAAGACCATCAGCGCGACGACGGTCACGAACGTTTTTCCCAGCATGTTGGATACGAACAGAACGCCATGCCGGGCCTTGACCCACCATCCCGTCGTAAAAATAATCAGGTCCCTCACGACGGCGATGATGAAAAACCATGCCGGGAATTCCGGACGCGTGACGGTCAAATATCCGAGAATGACGATGAAGGCCACTTTATCGGCCATCGGATCGATAATCTTTCCGAAATCGGTGATCTGGTCCAACCGGCGTGCCAGCAGCCCGTCGAACGTGTCCGTCAATGCGGCGACGACCATGACGCCGAGAGCGTACAGATTGTACAGCGACTCATGGAGTCCGCGATGCAGGAGATAAATAATAGGGATGAGGAGGACGATTCTCGCCAGACTGAGTACGTTCGATGCCGTCCAAATGATCCGCGGGTTCATGGCGCCGCGTCAAGATTGGGATTGACGACGGAAAACGTTTGGGTAATCACGTCCATTTCCCGGAGGTAGACCAGTTTGTTGCTTTGTTCCGGAAAAAAAACCGCCTGATCGATGACGTAAAGCCGTTTCTGTTCGGGTGCATAAAACCCGTACGTTCGAAATGCTCCGCCGAACGCGTTTTGCAGACTGACGGTTTTCCAAAGTCCCCGGTACACCAAGGCTCTGCGTCCGTTGACGTCGCCCACGTAAAACCTGTCGAAGTCGTCGATCGGTACGACCGGGTCGACAAACCAGCGTCCCAATCGTACCCGGCACGCCTTCAGCCACTCCGTTGTTAGCTGTGAATCGCTCGCGCTGTCCATCCAGTTAACGGAAATCCATTTCTGAAGTGAGGAATGATGGGACTGGGAATGAAAGCGGACGTAATTGCTGTCCTCGTTTTGTTCCATCAGTTTGAAGTCCGGATGAATGCGTAAAAACCAGCCGTATTTACGGAAAAGATCATTTTGAAGAGCCTTGTCTTCGATCGGGGCGGCGGTCCGGTACATGAACTCCGAGACCAGGCGGGTTTTGTGCGCATCGGCAACGGCAAAGATCTTTTCTGCATCCGTGATCACCTTCTGGCGGAGATCGGTAATATCGTTTGACGTCAGGATCATTAATTTCTGTCCGCGTGACCATTCGTCGTCGCGCGTGAAAAGGTAATGGGTTCCGGCCCAGACGGCGGCGGCCGCGCTTTCGCCAAGCATATTCCTGACGTTTTCCGAGACGTCGTCCGTACCTTCCAGCGTACCGATGAAGAGAATGAACTTATGGAGTTTATAACTGCGAAACACCGAGAGGGGAATGCGCTTGACGTGAAACTCGGATTCGATCTGAGGGGTACGGAAGGTGCGCTCAAACACCGACCGTACGGTTTCCTCCATGACGGACCAGTTGGACGAATCGGCGAAGACGACGATCTCATTGTCGCCGCCGATGGCCGCCGGCTTTTGAGGTTCGCACGCGGTTACGGCAAAAAACAATAGGCTATAACGCAGGAGATTCCGCATAGGCAGAGGTGTTTTTGCGAATCAAAAAGATCACAACGCCCGGCAATGTAGACAATAGCGACATGCCGTACGTGACGAGACCGATACTGAACGCGAGTTCACGTGCGACGCCGATCCGTTTGAACAACAAGACCGTGGTTTGTTCGCGGGGTCCCGTTCCGCCGATTGAGATCGGCAAACTGGCGGCCAGTGAAATGATCGGTACGAAAATCAAATAATAGAACAGCGCCGACGAATCGCCGAGGGCGCGGCCGATGCACCAGATGGACAGAATGCGAAGAAATTGTACTCCGATGGCGATCAGGAAAGCCCGCAAAAGCCGCCAGGGTTGTAGCCGAAAACGGTTGACGGAAAAATAAAGCCGTTGAAATCGCTCGTACAGACCGGCGGGCAGCCACCGGACGAACGGTTTGATGATTTTTTCCGCCAGGGGTTTGTAGAACAGTAGGACGATTAGAAAAATCCACAGAGAGAGGATCATTGTGATGGCCAGGTAGAGTATACTGCCTTTACCGATAACGAATGTTCCGACGATACAGGCAAGGAAGAGCAGAGCGAGCAGGCCGGTAAAGCGGTCGACAAACACCGTTGCAAGGGCCGGGGACAGTCTGTTTTCGCCCTGATGTTTACGAATATCGTAGACGCGCAAGAGGTCTCCACCCATGCCGCCAATCAAAAAATTATTGAAAAACAAACCGACGTAATAGAGTCCGACCGTTTTGGGAAAAGAAACCGGTATATAGGCGACTCGAAGAATCAGGTACCACTGGGCTGCGCCGAGAACGTAACTGCATGACAGCAGGACGAGCGAGCCCGCGAGCCACAGCGGTTCTGCGCCTCCGGCCAATGCTCGAAGCTCGGTCAGGTCGACTCCCCGTGCGGCAACGGCGATCAGAACGGCGCTGACGGCAAATTTGCCGATCAGGATCAGCGTTTTCTTCATTTTACCTTCGTTCGTAATTCAGCCAGCTTCGCTTTTACCGCACCGTTGTTGGGATCGATCAGGAGCCACTTGTCGAGTACATCAATGGCCCGTTGGTATTCTCCTTTGCTTTCCAGCGCCTGCGTGTAGAGGATCGTCGCGTTGAAATTGGTCGGGTCTGCGGCGACGAGGGGATCGAGCAATTCGATCGCACGGTCGTTGTCCTTCAAAAGGCTCATGTAAGCGCTGGCCAGGTGATACTTCATCGCCGGGTCGGGGCGGTATCGCGGTTCATTGGCTACAATGTCGTCGAGTTCCGCTCGTGCTTTTTCGGGTTGACCCAGATCGGTATAAAATTGCGCGACCGTCAGGCGTAATCGATAGTCCCGCATCGGAATGATGCTGTCCGGGAGCAACGTCTGCATCTGATCGAGGATCGACAACGCGCGTTGTTCGTCGTTCATCGTTGGGTAGGCGTCGTTGAAGTAAGTATGCAGCGCCGGTCCGTCCTGCTGGTGCCGCCGGGATCGGAAGTAATCGGCCAGTTGCAGATACAACGACCGGTAGTTTTGCGTCAGCCGGCGGATGTTGTCGTCGTACACGACGTTCGGGTTGTTCAGATTACGGAACTTGTATTTTTTGGAAAGATTTTCATGAATGTGTTGGTAGGACAAACCGACGTCGGGCACGCTCACGAGTTTGGACACCAAACCGTCCATGCGCAGATAACGCGACAGACCGACGGTATTGTCGGGGCTGACCGTGATGGCAAAATAAATCGGACGGTTGAATCGATTGGCAAACAGAATGTCGAGAACCAGCAAATCCTGTACACGAAGCCCTTCGCCGTACTGACTGCGGATCGTCGGTTGAACTTCAAACGTCATTTTCGGTACGGCCATAGTGTCCCAGCCCGCAGGCTTTTCCCGTCCGGATTCGACCCAATCTTTCCAGTATTGTTCTTTGGGTACGTCGATACTGAACGTGCGGGCTTTCCATGCAATCGGTTGTATGGCGCTGTTTGGGACTTTCGGGTCGCCAAGGATTTGTTTGTCCGAATATCCGATCGCCACTTTGCGTGCGGTGATTTTTTCTCCGTCGCGTTCGTACTGAAGTTCGTTGTTTTTGATCTGATTGATGTACCAATCCGTATTCAGAAGGCTCAGATTGACGATCCGTACGTCGGGACGGACTTTTTCGACTTCCTGTAAATACCAGAGCGGGAAGGTATCGTTGTCCCCGTTGGTATACAGGATCGCGTCGGGTTCGCACGATACGAGCATGTTGTACGAATAGTCCCAGGCGACGAGATTGTCCTGGCGGCTCGACGTCGGTTTGTTGTAGACGTACATGTTGAGCGGCAGGAGAACGGCCGCCAGACCGAACATCGCATACGTCAGGTGGGGAACGAACGACTTGTTTTTGAAATATTCCTCGATGGCGTCGGCGATTGCATACAGGCCGATTCCGATCCAGATAGAGAAAGCAAAAAAACAGCCGGCGTAACTGTAATCGCGTTCTCGCGGCTGCGGGTCGGGCTGATTGAGGTACATGATAATCGCAAAACCGGTCATCACGAACAAACCGAACGTTGCCAGCGCGCGTTTCCAATCACGGCCGAAATGATGGATCGCCCCCAGCAGACCGACAAGAAAAGGAAGCCCGTACAGGCCGCGCCAGCTGAACACCGTGTACATATATCCGTAGCGGTCTTCTTCCGTATGGAGGTACTTGTTGACCGTCAAACCGATGGCGTTGAAAAATTGATCGATCGCCGACAGGCTGAATTCATCGGGACGGCCGACGAATTGCCAGTTGAAATACCGGACAAACATTTTTTTGAACTGATATTCCCAGAACGGCGCCACGCGCGGGAACATAGAAAAATCGCCGTATTGTTCGCGATTCAAGTAGCGTACAAAAGATTGCCAGGTATCCGGATTGTTCTGGTCGACATTGGGGTCCAGTCCGCTTCGGATCATGATCAACGCGTAGGTCGAGTAGCCGATGAAAATCAGCAGGGTCGACAGCGACAGGAGGGCGCCGGTATGGTGGTTACGCCGGATAAAATAGTACGAAAGGTAAATCAAGATTCCGAACAACAGCAGTACGGACGCGGTGGCCAGGCCGAACTGGTCCATGAACACCGGGATTTGAATGCTGTAGAAAATAAATACTTTATAAATGATGCCGACCGCGATCAAACCGATCGCGGCAAACGCCGCCAATGAGGTAAACGTAATCTCAAATTTTTTGGTATAAATGATGAAGAAAATGAACGGCAGGGCGAGGATGTTCAGCAAGTGAACGCCGATGGCCAGTCCGACCATGTAAGCGATCAAAAGAAGATAAACGTCACTGTGAATATCGTCCGGTTTTTCCAGCCACGCCATGATGGCCCAGACGACGATGGCCGTGAAGAAGATCGACGATGCATAAACTTCCGCTTCGACGGCGTTGAACCACTGGCTGTACGTAAACGCGAACGTCAGCGCTCCCAGGGCGGCGGCAATCTGAATTTTCAGCGATTCGTAGGTCGTGGTCGGACGCGGCTTCCACTGCAAAATGAGGCGTACGATCGTCAGATATAGAAACAGCACCGAAAATGCACTGCTCAGGACGGAAATCATATTGACCCGGTAGGCGATGTCATAATCCGATACGGCCAGACCGAGCGCGTAGCCGAGTTCGGAAAAGGGGATCATTGTAAACAGACGGCCGACGAGCAGAAACAGGGGCGAGCCCGGCGGGTGAGGAATGGCGAGTGTGTAAGCGCAGGCCGCGAATTCACCGCAGTCCCAGTACGACAACGTCGGTGATACGGTGATAAAGTATCCCAGCAGAGAAAGTCCGAAAACGATCGCTCCCGTGACACGGTTTAGCTTTCCAAAATCCATGAAGAGTCTCCGTTAGATCGCGAGTTTATTTTCTTTGTCGAGGAAATAGTCCTGAAGTCCTTCGTCCCAGAACTTCATGAAGTCGATTCCATGGTTCTGCAGATTCAGGTTTTTCAGAACCGAGTATGCGGGTCGTCGCACCGGACTCTTGAATTCTTTCGAGGAGATTTTTTCAAGTCGGGTATTGATCTTCGCCAGTTCGAAAAGTTTGCGGGTAAAGTCGAACCACGAACAGGCTCCTTGGGCCGTCGCATGGTACAGGCCGTAATATTCCGTCTGCATCAGGATTCGGACCTGATGCGCGAGGTGGATGGTGAACGTCGGTGTCAAAACCTCATCGTCGACGACCTTGATCACGTCCTGCGTTTTCGCAAGGTCGAGCATCGTTTCCACAAAATTGGCTTTTTTGCCGCGGCACGGATGTATGCCGTACAGTCCTGACGTTCGGACAATAAACACGCGATCGTGCGCCATGCGTACGTAATGCTCGCCGGTCAGTTTCGACAGTCCATAGACGTTGACAGGGGCCGGGAGTGCGAGTTCTGTATAGGGCTCGCGGTTCCTTCCGTCAAAAACATAATCGGTACTGATGTGCACTAATTTCGCCTGGAAGGAGTGACACGCCAGGGCCACGTGATGGGCGGCGACGGCGTTCAATTCGAAGGCCGTTTTGGGGTCCTTTTCGCATCCCGGAACGTCGGTCCATGCCGCACAGTTGATAACAATGTCCGGGCCAATGTCGTTGAGCGCCTTTTTCAGCACAGACGGTTTGGTAATGTCGGCCTGCTCATGGGACAGTGGATAAACTTTCGATTGATGCAAAACGCGAACCAGGTCTTGACCCAGTTGTCCTGTAGCGCCGAGAATGGCGATTTTCATAAGCTTTTTTATTTATGAATGTCCAAAGTATGAAACTCGGTTTTTTTCTTCAAGAAATAATCCGCAACGATCGATCGCGGATAAATAAGATGGTCGAACGATGCCGGTGAAACGTTGTGACGCTTGAACGCATCGCGGCGACGGCGTAAAACCGACCCTGCGTGAGCATAAACCCAAAAATGGGCCTTCCAGACGGAGAAAAAACGTCGCGGTTCAGTGAACAATGAACGGACGGCGGCGATGCCGTCCAGGCATAACCGTACGAACAATGTCCAGGCCAATCGGCGGGCGGGAAGATTTTTAATCAGTGTGATCAGGCTGTTTCGATGATTGAAATACATTTTACGAAAACTTTCGGCGGGCAGACTCGCACCGACGTAATGATAGACGACGGACTGGGGGACCGACAGGATTCGATATCCGGCCCAGTGCAGCCGCCAACATAAATCGACCTCCTCGAAGTGCATGAAGTAGGATTCGTCGAGCCATCCGGCTTCATCGATGGCTTTGCGGTTCAGAAAGAGCGCGGCGCCGCTCGCCCAGAAGATTTCCCGGACGTCGTCGTACTGTCCGCGGTCGGCCTCAATGTGAGCGAAAATACGTCCGCGAAGAAAAGTATAGCCCCATTTGTCGATAAATCCGCCTGCCGCTCCGGCGTATTCGAAACGGCCAGCGTCGATCATCGAACGTATCTTCGGCTGGAGAGCGCCGATGCGGGGCTCCTTTTCCGCCTGCTCGACGAGCGTCGACAGCCAGTGTGGATCGACCTCGACATCGTTGTTCAACAGGACGACGTAATCGCCTCGCGACTCACGGATGCCCGTATTATTTCCGCCCGTGTAGCCGCTGTTGATCGGATTGCGGACGATGCGGAATTGAGGATAATGACGTGCGCAATAATCCGCGGAGCCGTCGGAGCTGGCATTATCGACGAACAGCCATTCGACGTTCGGATAAGTGGTTTTCAGGAGCGACGGACAGCAGACGTCGATCCATCGCATGCCGTTGTAGTTCAGAACGACGACGGAAACCAGTGGAGGCATCAGAAGTTGGGTTCGTCCGCCTGCGGGGGAACTTCAAACGTTCGGTGAGTTTCGATTTCCTCAAACCGGGCGAATTTTTTTATAAATCCGAGCGGTACGTCGCCGACGGGGCCGTTTCGTTGTTTGGCGATGATGATGTCGGCTTTGACGACTTCGGCCTCGCGTTCCATCGACTCGGTCGCGTAATAGTCGTCACGGTGGACGAACATGACCAGATCGGCGTCCTGTTCGATCGAGCCGGAATCGCGAAGATCAGAGAGCACGGGCTTCTTGTCGCCGCCGCGCTGTTCGACGGCACGGGACAACTGGGACAACGCGATGACGGGAATGTCCAGTTCTTTTGCGAGCGCTTTCAGCGAACGGGAGATCATCGCGACCTCTTCCTGTCGGTTGGCATTGGCCTTGGTCGTCGCACTAACCAATTGCATATAATCAACGATCAGCAGTTCGATCTGACGTTCGGCCTTGAGCCGCCGGGCCCGAGCGCGAAGCTCAAGGATGTTCAATCCCGGTGTATCGTCGATATAGATCGGCGCTTTCGACAACTTACCCACGCTCATGGACAACTTCGACCATTCATGGCTGGGCAACATTCCCGTGCGCACTTTGTGCGCGTCGACTTGTGCTTCGGCGCATAGGAGGCGCATGACGAGCTGGAGCGACGACATTTCGAGACTAAAAAAACCGACGGGTTTTTTAGCCATGATGGCGACGTTTCGGGCGGTGGAGAGCACGAAGGCCGTTTTGCCCATGCTGGGTCGTCCGGCCACAATGATCAGGTCGGAGTTCTGGAATCCGCTGGTCTTTTGATCGAGGGACTTGTAACCCGAACTGACGCCGGTCACGCCTCCCGGTTTATGATGAAAACTTTCGATCTGTTCGAATGCCTTGTGGAGAATCGGATTGAGTTCCTGAAAACCCTGGCCGGCTTTTTGTTCGGCGAGTTTGAAAATCTGTTGTTCGACACCGTCGATCAAGGCATCGACGTCTTCCGTTTCCTGGAAGGCCAGTGTCGTAATTTCCGCGCCGACATTGATCAGGCGGCGAAGCCGTGCTTTGTCGAGGACGATTTTGGCATAGTTGGCGACGTTGGACGCGCTGGGAACTTTCTGAGTCAGACCCGTGAGAAAATACGAGCCGCCGACGCGTTCGAGGTCGCCGTTTTGCCGAAGTTTTTCACTGACGGTGATCAGGTCGATCGGCTGCGCTTCCTCATACAATTCCGTCATGGCGCGAAAGATGGTACGATGGGCTTCTTTGTAGAAGCAGGATTCGTCCAGCAATTCGAGGGCCCGTGAAAAGGCGGTTTCGTCGATGAGTACGGAGCCGAGAATGGCTTCTTCCACGTCCAATGCCTGCGGTGGCACCCGTCCACCGTATTCTAAAATCGCGCTGCGCTTGGTTTCCGGGGTCGACATCAGAATTTTGCCTGCATGACGTCGTATAGAAGTTTGGTATTTGGCGAACCGTGCTTCGACGGATCTTTCATTTCCGCGATGACTTTTTCCAACATGGCCATCGTCTCGGCAATACGGCGACTCCCGTCGTGACAGGCGTCGATCAGTTTTTGAACCGACGACGGGTCTTTAGGGCTACAAAGTTGCGCACGGCCCGAGATCGGTGCGATCGCGTTATTCACGTGATGGGAAATGGTCATCAACGTTTGTTCCAAAGTGCGGATCCGTTCGAGTTCTTTTTCCGCCTCCATGAGTTCCCGTCGCAGCTCTTTCAAGCGCAACATGCTCGCAATACGTGCACGCAGTTCGACGAGATTGTACGGCTTGGTGATGTAGTCGTCGGCGCCTTTCTCCAAGCCGGCGACCTTGTCTTCCGTTTCTTTTTTTGCCGTAATGAGAATAATGGGGGTCGTCCGTATCGACGGATCCTGCCGAACCGTCTCGACGAATTTGTACCCGTCCAGTTTGGGCATCATGACGTCGCTGATCACCAGGTCGTGGTGACGGTCGCGAAGCAACTGCAGACCCTCGACGCCGTCCGTGGCGAGATCGACTTTGTAGCCTTCTTTTTTAAGGATCATCCGTAAAATGGCGAGGGTATCGTCATCGTCGTCCATGACGAGGATTCGTTTGGCGTCGGACGTATTTTCAGCGGGTGCGGTCGCCACGGCCCAAATTGACTTTTGAAAATGATTGGTTTAACTTCGCAAGCCGTTTGAATACCATTGATGCGCCGGTGGAGGTGGATTCTTTTGGATGCTGAGTATATTACTTTCACCATCCATACGCAAGCCCTCAAACAGGACGTTGAAAAATCCATTCGAGCAACGTTGTCAGGTCCTATGGCTTCACGGCAGCGCTGAATTTAGAATTGTTTCAATACCCGCTAACCCGTGTAAGGTCTTATGAAATCGGAATGGCTCCTGATTGTTTTTGCGTTTGCAGCATCATGCAAGCCGAATCTGCCGACGGAAAAAGTTCCAGCACGGTATGCCATGATCAATACGTGCTGGCAGACGTTTGATCTTGGTCTGAAAGATAAAAACGACTTCGTCAAGAACAGCACGATCCTCACGCTCGGACGCATCGGCAATCGAAAAGCAATCGAAACGCTCAAGGCCGTCGATGTCACCGCCAATCCGTCTGTGATCCGTCCCTACACGCGCGTGTTGTCTCAACTGCACGATACGATGGCGTTCATGGCCCTGTACGATCACGCCCGGTCAACGGATTTTCAGATCCGCGAAAACGTCATCATCGGTCTCGCTCGGATGGGCGATCTGTACGATCGTCCGACGATGACACGAATCTTCAAAAAAATGCTTTCGGAAATCGACACGATGAAGGTCGATACCGTCAGCTACGACCGTGAAGAAATCGTACGGGGCAAAGAAGAACTGCGGGCCAAGGTCGCGGTGGCGCTGCTGCGGTTTGGTGAGGCGTCGGCCCGGCGCTACGTTGAGCCGATTTTACAGAGCGGGGATTTTTCGCCCAAGGTCAACCTGGTCAAAATGATCGGGGTCGTACGGGCCGATGAAGCCGTCGATATTGCGGTACGATTGTCGCGGGATCCGTCGACGTACGTTCGTGCCAAAAGCGCGGAAGCGCTCGGATTGCTCCAGGGCTCGACCGCGATTACAACGTTGCGTCAGATGTTATCCGTGGAAAGGGCGGAGGACGTGCGCATCGAAGCGG
The DNA here is from genome assembly GCA_964478735.1 of uncultured Bacteroidota bacterium. Lineage (GTDB taxonomy): Bacteria > CLD3 > CLD3 > SB21 > SB21 > CAYZJB01. The sequence continues at coordinate 41,468 of CAYZJB010000010.1, forward strand.
CGATCGGTCTGATGAAAGCCGATGAGGGCGCCGCCGTGGCGATGCTCGTGGAATTGCTCGATACGCCGAACGACGATGTCCGATCGAAAATATTACTCGCGTTGGCCAACGTACAATCTGCGGAACTCCGCCGTGAACTCATACCCATCGTACGTCAGCAGGCGGCTTCGCCCAGCGAATGGGTTCGCATCGCCGCGATCGGTGCGCTGGGCAGCTTCCGAGACACCACGTCGTTCGATATCTTCGAAGCGGGGTTGGACGACAAACTGATTCAGGTCAAGGAAATTTCCATCGGCGTACTGGCCTCGATGCGGTCCGCGGAGATGGTCGACGACCTGATCGATTATCTGCGGGACGAACAGTATTCGATGCGGTCGGTCGCGATCTCGGGCCTGGGACAGATCCGTGATCCAAAATTGCTCGACGGCAAAGTCATTCCGGCGATTTACGACCGTTTGAAAAACGATCAGGAGATGGTGGTTCGCGTGCGCGCCGCGTTTACGCTGCTGGATCTTCTGCACGATCATTCGTTCACCAAGCACAAGGACGAAAGAGGATAATGAAAAAACTGGTAGGGATAGCCATCGCCGTCATTTTGTTATGGATTTTCGGTAAGGCCTGGGTCGGTTTTTACTCCGACTGGCTGTGGTACGAGTCGCTCGGCTATGAAGAGGCGTTCTGGACCATGTATTCGACGGAATACATCATCGGACTGATTTATTTTCTAGTGTTCGGGCTTGTCGTCGGACTCAACGTATGGGGCGCGTCAAGAACGAGGGACGTATATGCAACGGGTACAGCGTCTCCTTTCCAGGTCCAGCTTGCGATGATCGGCAAGGGAGTAAAATTTGTGTTCTTTGCACTGCTTCTGTTCATCGGCTACGTGATGGCCTCGGCTCCGGCGGTACAGTGGATGCGGTTTTTACAATTCGTTCACCGTGAACCGTTTGGCCACACGGACCCGGTTTTCCAGAAGGACATAGGGTTTTACGTTTACGAGTTGCCTTTCTGGCAGTCGACGTTGAGCTGGTTGTTTGCCGTCGTCGTCATTTCCGCCGTGGCGACCCTCGCCGTACATGTTTTTCGCCGGTCGATCCTATTGCGGCCGCAAGGCATCGATGTGAGCCCTGCAACGAAACGTCATTTGATCCTGCACGCGCTGTTTATTTTTGTACTGTATGCGATCGATTACCGGCTCAAACGGTACGGTCTTTTGTTCAGCGAAGGCGGCGTAGCCTACGGAGCGACGTACACGGATCTACACGCGACGCTGATCGGATACAACGTGCTGCACGTCACGGCGATCCTCGGAGCGTTTCTGGCGCTCTTCGGGTGGCTGCGGCGGACGTGGCGCTGGCCGCTGATCGGAGCGGGCATCCAGCTGGGCCTCGCGATCATTCTGCTGATGATTTATCCCGCCATCGTACAGCAATTTATCGTCAAGCCGAATCAGCTTGAAAAAGAAAAACCGTATATCACCGAAAATATTCGACAGACCCGGCTGGCGTATCAACTCAACCAGATTGAAGAAAAAGATTTTGCCTACGAAGAAAACCTGACCGGATCCGCCCTTGCGAACAATCAACTCACGATCAAAAACGTAACGTTATGGGATCACCGGCCCGTCAGGGACTCGTATACGCAATTGCAGGGCATCCGTACATACTACACGTTCGCCGACATCGACATTGATCGGTACTTGATCAACGGCGAATATCGCCAGGTCATGTTGGCGGGACGCGAACTCGACGTCTCGCGCCTGGGCGGCGGTGAGCAGTGGATCAATAATACATTTATCTACACGCACGGCTACGGAATCGTCGTGAGTCCGGTCAATATCGTGACGCCGGAGGGACAGCCGGAATTTTTCATCAAGAACATTCCTCCCGAAGCGTCGACCGATTTGCAGGTGTCGCGCCCGGAAATTTACTTCGGCGAAATGCAATCGGGCGACGAATATGCGATCGTCAAAACGACCAAGGAAGAGTTCGACTATCCCCTCGGGGAAGCCAACCGTCATACGTTTTATCAGGAGGATGCGGGCGTCGGTATCGGGTCTTTCGGGCGGAAACTCCTGTTCGCGATACGATTCAATCGGTTCAATCTTCTGCTCAACGATTACATCAAGGAAGACAGCAAAATTCTCTACCATCGCAATATTGCGGAACGGGCCTCACGCATTGCCCCGTACATCAAGTTTGATTCCGATCCGTACCTGGTCATCCATGAAGGGCGGCTTTTCTGGGTCATCGACGGGTTTACCCGGACCGATCGTTACCCGTATTCTACCGTGTTACGCGAAAACAATCCGTACGGCTTCGGGTACGCGGACAGTTATAATTACATACGAAATTCCGTCAAGGTCGTGATCGATGCGTACAACGGCTCGACGACGTTCTACAGCTTCCGTCCGGAAGATGATCCGCTTATTCGAGTGTACTCGAAAATATTCGACGGGGTCTTCAAGCCCATCGACGAAATGCCGCAGGGATTACGGAGTCATCTGCGGTATCCTCAGGACCTGTTCGATATTCAAACGAATCTTTTCGGGACTTATCATATCGAAGACCCGAACGTTTTCTTCAATAAAGAAGATATCTGGCAGGTTGCCGAAGAAGTGTATTCCAAGAACCGGCAGATCATGGAAAGTTATTATGCCATTATGCGCTTGCCGGGAGAAACGCGAGAAGAGTTCATCCTGTTGATTCCCTATACACCGCGGGAAAAGCCGAACATGATCGCGTGGTTCTGTGCCCGCAGCGACGGCGACAATTACGGCCGCCTGCTGGTTTACAAATTTCCGAAGACGAGACTGGTGTATGGCCCGATGCAGGTCGAGAGCCGCATCGATCAAACGCCGGGGATTTCGGAAAAGTTGACGTTATGGAATCAGCAGGGATCCAACGTAACGCGGGGCAATATGATCGTTATTCCGATCGACAATTCGCTCCTCTACGTCGAGCCGCTATACCTGCAGGCGGAACAAAGCCGTCTGCCGGAATTGAAAAAGGTCATCGTGGCATACGCCAATTCCATACACATGGAAGACAATCTGGAGCTCGGATTGGCCCGGATTTTCGGCCGTGCGGCAGCCGTCTCCGCATCGTCGACGGTGTCGGAAGTCAAGCGCAGCACGTTACCGGACGACAAGGCCACGCTTGACATGAGACCGCTGCGCAACCTCGCACGGTCGGCAATCGATCATTACAATCAGGCACAGGATGCCGTTCGGCGAGGCGACTGGGCAAAATACGGAGAAATGATGGAGCGCGTGAAGCAGGATCTGGACCGTTTGCTGGAGTCTTCCGGAGAACAGTGATGTCGGAAAACGCGGGTCGTCGCACGTCCGATTCGTTTTCCAACCTTTGCGGACTGATCATCAGTCAAAAAGATGATGACGTGGCGGCGTTTGAATTCAACCTGACGACGCTGCTCGGACTGCAGATGATCCACTGTCATTCGTTTATCGACGCGGAACGCATCCTGACGAGCCGATCCGTGGACATCGTTTTTCTTGATACGCGATTGAATCACGTCAACCCGTTTTCCATTTGCAAGTTCATCAAGTCCGATAAAAACCTGTGGAGCATCGCTGTCATCGCGTTGCTTGCAAAAAACGACGTCCTTAATCGTAAAAACGCGTTGAACTACGGGGCGGACGATTATCTGACTCTGCCATTCGATGATTCGGAATTGCTGGTCCGGACCCGCGCTCAGTTGAGGCTGAGGGAGCTTTATCTTAAGGTGTTGCAAACCGAGCGGCTGAACGTCCTGTTTGAGATGGCAGGAGCCGCGGCGCACGAACTCGCACAGCCGGTCACCGGCGCGTTAGGATTGATCGATCTCATCCGGCTCAAGTCGGAAGCGGGACAGGCGAATGATCTATCGACGGAACTGCGCATGCTGTACGAATGCATGCAACGCGCCTCCGAAGTCATCCACAAAATCCAGCGGATTCGCCGGTACGAAACCACCGACTATGCCGGCGCCCGGAAGATCATCGACATTCACAAAGCGTCGGACGAGGATACTTCATCCGCGTGATCGATTCACTTCAGCTCACGGACTGGGATTTTCTGACCTTACCGGAAGCCCTGCGGCGCACGTTGGCCGGGCTTCCACGATGTGCGCTGGCGGACATTTTTGTCGAATCGACCTCCGAATCCACGATGATCCTGTCGAACACGGCAACTCAGCACACGTCTCAACGAAATCGGAACGGTTACGGCATCCGGCAGATCGATTTTTCAAACGCTCTCCATTACCGGCATTTCCCGTTGTTGCGCTGCGGTAGGCATCCGGCTTTGGAGCCGGTACTCCGGCAAGTGAAGTCCCTTATTGATGAATCATTTTCATTCTGGCCGCTTGCAGAGACGATCACCGTGCGGAGGCGGGACATTGCCAGGGACATCGTCATTGCGGACCGCGATGGACTTTTTATCAAAAAATCTGATCATCGGATTGAAGTATGGGTCGACGTCCACCATCATGGAAATGCCAGCGGGCGAACCAGCCGCCGGTGGAGGGACGATAGCGACGAGGACCTCCGAGCGATAGTCCGGGAAGCCGTACGTCATGCGGAGTCGGATCTCGAAGCGGTGGCGCTGAAACCCGGCGAATATGATGTCGTACTCGCGGCGGGCGAAACCGCGATGTTCGTGCATGAAATCTTCGGGCACGCGATGGAGGCGGACGTAGTGGCAACCCCCGTTGCATCTGAATTCGTAACGGTGATCGACCGCTGTCCGGAAGATCGGACGCGACCGGACGATGAAGGAACGCAGCACCGTCCGGTTGTACTCATCGACCGTGGCCGGCCCGCAGCGCGGCTTACGGATCGTACAACCGCCATGACGATGCCGCAAACGTCTACCGGAAATGGACGTCGCCAGGACTATCGGCATATTCCGATTCCGCGCATGTGGGAAACGTACCTGGCAGCCGGAAACGATCTCGCGGATGAAATCGTTCAGTCCGTCAAAAACGGCGTTTACGCGGAAGAGGTCGAGGCCGGTCATACGTATTCCGACACCGACGAAGTTTTTCTTAAAATCACCCGGGGTCGACGAATCGAAAATGGAAAACTGACGTATCCGGTCAAACCCCTGTGCCTTACAGGGCGTCGGCCGTCGATAGGAGCGGCCGTTGCGCAAGTCGGACAAGACTTGAAATTTGACACACGGGCAACGTACTGTGGGAAGGCCGGCCAGTGGATTCCCGTCGGGTTAGGCCAGCCAACCGTCATGCTGAAAAGTGTCCGTCTGGGTTACCTGTAGCCCGCAACATTGAAATCAGGAGTATTATGGAAAAATTAGAACCCAAAAAAGCGGAACCCGTCAGCAGCTGGCACATAGTCTTTCCAAATGACGCCAATCCGCACGGCACGATGTTCGGCGGAAAAGTTATGGCGATCATGGACATTCAGGCCGGTATCGCGGCGACCCAGTATGCCCGCCATGCGGTCGTGACGGCGTCGACGGAGGCCGTCGACTTCATGATACCCGTCAAGGTCGGGGACCGGCTTGAGACGATCGCACGGGTGACCTACGTCGGGAAAACGTCGATGGTCGTCAAGGTCGACGTTTTTGCGGAAAATCCGATCAGCGGGAAACGGAAACACTGTACCACCGCCTATTTCAACATGGTCGCTCTCGATGAAGACGGCGCCCCCGCGGCCGTTCCGCCCCTGGTTGTCGATTCACCGGATGCCCGGCGCGAATTTGAACTGGCGGAACACATCAAACGTGCCGCTCTGGAACGTAAGAAAAAACTCCTCGAATGAACCGAGACCCTGAGAAAGCTGTAGAATCTCAATACGAATTTCTGTAGCTTGCCCGTTCATTGAAAGATTCCCGATGGACGTTTCCAGGTACTCCGAAGAAATTGATATTCTGAAGCCCATTGCCATCGTCGTCGTGATCATTTTTCTCATGACGACGTTGCATTATTCCACCCCGATCAACGAATCCGATCCGGCGGTAATTTTCATTACGTTGCTCGGGTTCATGCTCATCCTGTCGTACAACGTCGGCAAGATCCTGTCGCGTTTCCGTCTGCCGAAACTGACGATTTATATCATCACGGGGATTCTGTGCGGGCCTTATGTTACGGGGTTTGTCAGTCAGGAGGTCGTGGGCAACCTCAAGTTCGTCGATAATCTCGCCGGCGAGCAAACCGTGTTGTTCATCATTGGCGTCGCCTTCATGAGTTATGAACTGGCGACGTTCTTCCATTACGAAGTGTTGTTGCTCGGTGTCACGGCAGGATTCTGCGTGCAGAATTTTTCGAAACAAGGTGAGATGCTGATCAATCACACCGAAGAAAGTATGCCCGTTGTGTATCCCGTTTCCTTTTCGATCGCCGGAGCCAAACTGAGTTTAATCGACCTGGTGATTTCCGTTGTCGGCATCAATCAGATCATCGGTCCGATCTTTTTCAAATATGCATTGGACACATCCGGCGAAATTTCGGATGAAGCCTGGAAAGCGCCCGCCGAAACCTTGATCCGGCCGCGGCTTGGAGATACCGTGGATGGAACGGGGTCGCCGCTGGAAGAAGAAAAAACGGTCAAGGAGTCGTGATGGGCCGGTTTATTATTGATATTTCCAAAGAATACCTCAAATTCAGTGCGGCCCATTTTACGATCTTCAGCGACAGTTCACTCGAACTGCTACACGGGCATAATTATTATGTAGCGCTTCGGTTGGAAGCCCGGGAGGCGGACAACGGGCTCGTACTCGATTTCAAACTCCTGAAGGACATGCTGCGCCGCGTGTGTGATGAACTGGATGAAAAAATCTTGTTGCCGATGGAATCGCCGCTATTGAAGATATCGAGACACGAAGGCCGTTTTGTCGTGACGTTTCACGGCGCCGGGTTCAAAAAGACTTATGAATTTCCCTGCGAAGACGTCATGCTCCTTCCGCTGGATAATGTGACCTGCGAGAGCCTCGCCCGGTACGCGTGCGAGGAGTTTATCAAACATTTCGGTACGGATCATCAGTTTGAACTTGCCAATGTCATCTCGATTGCCGTATCCGTCGAAGAGACGCGCGGACAATCTGTAAGTTATATCTGGGACAATTGAATAAAAGGAACGTATGGCCGTCAAATCGAAAACCAAAAAGCCGAAAGCGCGCGTTTCACCGAAACCGAAGAACCTGTTGTCGGCGGACGACTATGTGAAGATGTACCGCTTCATGAAGCTCATGCGCCAGTTCGATCAAGGTATCATTCGACTTTATCGGCAGAACAAGATGATCGGCGGTGCGTACTCCGGCTGGGGTAATGAAGCGACCGCCGTCGGCAGTGCGTATGCATTGGAACCGCACGACTATCTTTATCCGATGCACCGGGACATCGGCGCGCATTTTGTCAAGGGACAATCGGCGCGTGTATTGATGCTCAATCATCTTGCCAAAGGCACCGGTCCGACGCGGGGAGTGGACGGAACAGGGCATTATTATGATAAATCGCTGCGTATCGTGGGCAACATCAGCCACCTGGCGGCAATGATCCCGATGGCCGTCGGCACGGCCTTGGCGTCGGTGAAGAAAAAAGAAAATGCGGTTGTCATGAACTATATCGGGGACGGCGGGATGAACGTCGGCGAATTTCACGAAGGCCTGAACATGGCGGCCGTCTGGAAACTCCCGTTCATTCTGATCATCGAAAACAATCAATACGCGTACTCGACGCCGACGCATTTGCAGTATGCCTGCGAACACCCCGTCGACCGGGCCGAAGGGTACGGCATTCCGGGCGTACGCGTGGATGGAACGAATATCCTCGAGGTTTATCGTGTCTGCAAAGAAGCGGTCGACCGGGCGCGCCGGGGCGACGGTCCGACGCTGATCGAATCGGTCACCATGCGTATGCGGGGCCATGCCGAGCACGACAGCCACGAGTATTATCCGAAAGGGCTTTTGGAAAAATGGCAAAAGAAGGACCCGATCGCACAATTTGAAAAATTTTTGCTCGACAAAAAGGTCTTAACGCCCAAAGACATCAAGGCGATCGAAACATCCGTGGTCGCCGAAATCGAAGAGGCCATTGCCTTTGCGGATGAGGCGCCGTACCCGCCCGGAGAACAGGCGGCGGAATGGGTTTATGCGGAGTAATCGTTATGATCAAACATTTCGGCTTCGTGCTGGCCATGTCGATCGGTGTGGCCGGTTCTGATCAACCCCAATTGATCTTTCATTACGAGATCAAGTCCATTCAACTCGAAAACGGGTTGCGTGTCGTTGCGGTTCCATTCGACAGTCCCGGTATCGTGGCCTACTACACGGTGGTACGGACGGGATCGCGCAATGAAGTGGAGCCCGGGAAATCGGGGTTTGCACACTTTTTCGAACATATGATGTTCCGCGGTACGGAAAAATTCAGCGCGGAAGCATTCAACAAGGAAATGGTCAGGCTCGGCGCGGATTTTAACGCGTTTACCGACGACGACTGGACTTGTTATACCAACGTGGTCCCGGCGGCCGGGCTGGAAAAGATTATCGAACTGGAGGCCGACCGTTTTCAAAACTTGAAGTATACGGAAGACGCGTTCAAGATCGAAGCGGGCGCCATTCTCGGCGAATACGGGAAAAGTGCATCGAATCCGTTTTTGTTGATTTATGAAAAAATGGCCGAACTCGCTTTTCAGAAGCACACCTACGGCCATACGACGATCGGGTATCTGAAGGACATTCAGGATATGCCCAACCAGTATGCATACAGCCTCGAATTTTACGATCGATGGTATCGGCCGGAAAATTGTGTCGTGGTCGTGGTCGGCGATTTCGACATGAAGGTCCTCGATGACGCGGTTCGACGGCACTACGGCTCATGGACGCGCCGCGATTTTAAAGTCGACATTCCGGTTGAGGAGGAACAGAAGACCGCGCGTCGTGAGGAATTGACGTGGCCGGGTCCAACGTTGCCGGTCATCATGACGGGTTACAAAATCCCTTCATTTTCGACTCGGGATAAAGAATACGCGGCCCTCGATATCTTAGGGTCGTACTATTTTGGCGAGACGTCCGAAGTGTATCAGGACCTGGTCGTGCGCCGGCAACTTGCGGAATCGCTGTCCTACATCAATGCCGACCGCCGGGACCCGAACCTGTTTTATATCTATGCACGATTGAAGAACGCCGGGGACCTTCCGATTTGCGAAAACGCCATCCGGACGGCCGTACAGAAGGCCCGGGAACAAAAAATCGAGGCCGCTGATCTGATCGCAATTAAATCTCGTTTAAAATATTCCTTCGCTATGAGTCTCGACAGTCCCGGACGAATCGCGCTCACCCTGGGAAATATGATCAATCTGACCGGAGATGCAGGCGACATCAACACGCTGTATCAACGGTATGACGAAGTCAATGCCGACGACGTTCAGCGCGTGGCCCGGCAGTATTTCGACACGACCCGCAGTACCACGGTCACGCTCAAACCGACAGGAAAGTGAGGGACGTTATGAACAGGCGCTTGATTTGGATGATCGTCGTTTTGGCCTGCGGAGAATCGGGAGGGATCAAGATGATCACGGAAAAAAACAGATCGGACATCATTACGTTTCGCGTGCAGTTCCAGACCGGTTCTATCGACGATCCGAAGGGGCGGGAAGGACTGAACGCCCTGACGGCGCTTTTGATGAGCGACGCGGGTACGACGTCCATGACGTACGAAGGGGTTCTTAAAAGGCTATATCCGATGGCCGCACAAATCACCGCCGTCTACGATAAAGAAACGACGACGTTTATCGGATCGTGCCATCGCGACAGTCTCAATCCTTTTTATGACATTTTCATTTCACTGCTGACGTCGCCGCGTTTCGATTCGGCCGATTTTGAGAGAAACCGCGATGGGTTGTCCAATTACCTCAAATCGACCCTACGTCACAACGACGATGAGGAACTGAGCAAGGTCGCGCTTGAAACCCAGATGTTCGATAATCATCCCTATGGGCATCCGGTACACGGCACTGTGACAGGCCTCGATTCGATCACACTCGACGACGTTCGATCGTATTACCGTACACGAATCGGACGGAACAATGTCGTGGTCGGTCTTGCCGGAAATTATCCTGACGAATTACCCCACCGCATCGAACAAGACATGGCCCGTCTGCCACAGGTCGATGGTTCGAGGCCCTCGCTGCCACCGGTCAACGCACCCGCGGGGATCGATGTTACGATCATCGAAAAAAAATCGTTTTCGACGGCGATCGCCTTCGGATTTCCCATTTCCGTTACCCGATCCCAAAACGATTTTTATCCGTTGCTGATGGTCAACAGTTATTTCGGCGAACATCGGAATTCCCAGGGTATCCTGTATAACGAAATTCGTGAGAAACGCGGGATGAATTACGGAAACTATTCGTACGTGGAATACTTCCGGCAGGACCCCGGGACCCGTTTTACCTCTCCAAACATTCCACGTCGCCAGCAGTATTTTTCCGTCTGGATCCGTCCGCTGGCGCATGAAAACGCCGTATTCGCCTTAAAATGTGCGCTTTACGAGCTCGACAAACTTGTTGAGAAGGGGATCGATCAGCAACAGCTGGACTTGTCCCGTCAATTCATGACCCATTATTCCAAACTGTTTGTTCAGACGCAGTCCCGTCGCCTCGGTTTCAAAATGGATTCAGACTGGTACGGGTCGGATTATCTGATCGATAAAATCGAAAAGGAGTTGCCGCGCTGGAACCTCGATCAAGTCAACGCGGTCATAAAAAAATATTTACAGGCGCGAAACATTAAGGTTATCATCGTGACCGAAGATGCGGAGAAAATCAAACAGCAATTGCTCAGCCACACGCCTTCGACGCCGCAATACCGGTCAAAACCTTCGGAGGATGTTCTCGAAGCAGATCGGATCATATCCGTCTATCCGCTGAATGTCCAGAATATCCGGGTCCTTTCGACGGAGGCGATGTTTTGAACAAGTCCGCTAACCATAAAAAAACCGCTCGTTCATATCGCCGATCGACTGAACTGAATTTAAAATCATACGATCCGACGGCCGAACAGATGAAGCAGATGTTTTATTTCATGCTGCTCAACCGCGCCTTTGACGACCGGATTGCGAAGCTCTATCGGCAGGGCAAGATCATCGGAGCCGCCTACGGCAGCCGTGGACAGGAAGCCACCAGCATCGGTTCCGCGTATGCTTTGGGAAAAGACGACATCGTCGGGCCGATCATCCGCAATGCGGGCGCCATTCTGGTTCGCGGTCTTCCGATCAAAAATTTTCTGTCTAATTTTGTCGGACGCGGGACGACCCCGACGTCGGGCAAAGACGGCAATTCCCATCTCGGTGATCTGTCGTTAGGGATTTTTGCGCCCATTTCTCATCTGGGGAGCCTGGTCATCAACCTTGCCGGTTGTGCGCTGGCGTTCAAAATAAAAAAACAACCCCGAGTCGCCCTGACGTACATTGGCGACGGCGGAACGTCGACGGGCGAATTTCACGAAGGGCTCAACATGGCGGCCGTGTGGAAATTGCCGTTTGTTCTGATTATCGAAAATAATCAATGGGCGTACTCAACCCCGACGGCGTACCAGAGCCGTAACGTCGACCTTGCCGTCAAAGGCAAGGCGTACGGTGTCGAAGCCATCGTCGTCGATGGTAACGATGTATTCGAAGTCTTTCGTGTTTCGCGCTACGCCATCGAAAAAGCGCGTGCCGGTCAGGGCCCGATCTTGATCGAATCCAAGACCATGCGAATGAAAGGGCACGCGGAACACGACGATGCGTTTTACGTGCCCAAATCCATGTTTGAGGAGTGGCAAAAACGCGATCCGCTTACGCTGGCAGAGACCGTCCTGAAAAAGATGAAGATCGTTTCAACGTCTGAAATCCAGGTCTTAAAGGACCGCGTAGAACAGGAAATGGCCGAAGCCGAAGCGTTTGCCCTCGACGCGCCGTTCCCAGTACCCGCCGATGCGGCAACCGGGGTGTACGCGGATTGAACGGCATGTTGTCATCCTTGTCGCCAGCCGACCTGAAAGACCTTTCCGATCGCCAATTGACGCCGACCGATCTGGACGATCAGTTAAAACGCCTGACGTCAGAACCTTTTCGGATTACAATGGATCGGCCCTGCACGGTCGGAGACGGGATCCTGTCGATCGTCGATCCGTCCGTGGTTTTGGAGAAATACTCCGATGCGATTACGGCCGGGCGGGTCATGCGGTTCGTTCCCTCGTCGGGGGCGGCCAGCCGCATGTTGGATGTCTTCCGGAAGGTGATCGACGAGCCGCGATCGGGTGATCCTTGGATGAAAGCGATCGAAAGATTCGCTTTTTTTTCTGAGTGGTCCAGAGCGGCAAAAGATGCGGGTTTGGACATTGATAGACTTTTGCAATCCGCCAATTATGTCCCGTTGATCCATGTTTTACTGAACGACCCTGGATTGAATTTCGATTCGCTCCCCAAAGCACTGATTCCGTTTCACCGTTACCCCGGCGAAGTTCGGACGGCGTTCGACGAACAGGTGGCGGAAACCGTGATGTTGCTCGGCCCGAAATCGACGGTACACTTTACGATTGCCGATCGCCATCGGGACTTGTTTCAGACGGCCGCGAAAAAAGCGCGAAAAAGCCATCCCGAATTGACGATCGAATTTTCAGTCCAGCACCCGTCGACCGATACGATCTGTCTGGATGCCGAAGGGCGCGTCTTGCGTGATACGAGCGGGCGAATGGTCTTCAGGCCCGGCGGGCACGGCGCATTGTTGAAAAATTTGCAGGATTGTGGCGGCGACATCGTCGCGATCAAAAACATCGACAATGTCATGCCCGAACACCGCCTTGTCGCCTGGATCGGGCATCGGCAAATCCTCATCGGACTGCTGACCGATACTCAAGAAAAGGTTTTTGATCTTCTTCGATCGGCGGATCAGAACGCCGTTGATCGCGACAAGTTATCGTCCGTTTTGGATCGATTCGGCATGAGCTTGCCATCGGATTTTGACAGGCTCTCCGTGCAACGACAAGCGGCGTGGATTCGAGAGACGTATGACAGACCGATGCGTGTCTGCGCCGTGGTACCTGATTCGGGGCATCCGGGTGGAGGGCCGTTTTGGGTTCCGGCGGAGAAAACCGTCACACGGCAAATCGTAGAACTTGAACAACTGGAACGCTCGTATCAAACGGAAATAAAAACAACGCATTTTAATCCGGTGGATATGGTTTGCGGATTAAAAAATTATCAAGGGCAACCCTTTCCTCTCACGGCCTTCCGTGATGAACGGCAATATCTGGTCGTTCAAAAAACATACCAGGGAAAACCGATTCGTACTCTGGAATGGCCGGGCCTGTGGAATGGAGGCATGGCGGGATGGCTCACATTGTTTGTGGAAGTGCCCCGGGAAACGTTCACACCCGTAAAAATGATTACCGATCTTCTCAAACCGGAGCATCAGGCATGAAAAAATGGATCCTGGCTGTTTTGATTTTCATAACGGTTCCGGCAGGTTGTGGAAAAAAAATATCCAAAACGCCGAAAAGCCCCCGACTGGTCGTATTGATGTGTTTCGATCAGGTACCGTATGAATACATGTTACGGTATCGACCCTTATTTGGACAGGGAGGATTCAATCGCCTGATGGCCGACGGGGCCTTTTTTGTTTCGTGTGAATATGAACACGGATATGCCCACACATCGGCCGGCCATGCCAGCATATCAACCGGCGCCTATCCGTCCGTTCACGGCATCGTTGCCAATGAGTGGTACGACCGTCGGATTGCGAAGGAACAGTATTCCGTCGAAGACAACGATTTCCCGGTCATCGGTTCGTCCAGGCCGATCGGTCGATCGCCGCGCCATATGATCGGCACCACGATCGGGGATCAAATGAAAATATCGTCGTACGGGAAAGCGAAAGTTTTTTCGGTATCCAACAAGGATCGCTCCGCCATATTACTCGGCGGGCATCGCCCGGACGGCGTCTACTGGATCGACGACGCATCGGGACGTTTTGTCACCTCGACGTATTACGGTACGACCTATCCCGCGTGGGTAACCGCGTACAACGATACCAAACCGTTGGACCGATGGATCGGACAATCCTGGACACGACTCGTCGATTCGGCCGTGTATCCGTCGGTTGAACCCGGAATCGCTTCGCATTATGAATCGTACGGCATGGATACGGTTTATCCTCACCGGTTTGGAGACGGCACAACGAATCAAGGATCGTACTACCGGCACCTGATGCGATCACCGTTCGGCATTACTCCCGTGTTGGATTTTGCGCTGGAGGCGGTCCGACAGGAAGCCATGGGTCGCGATGATATTTCCGACCTGCTGTGCGTCAGCCTTTCGTCGTCCGATTACGTGGGTCATGATTACGGTGCGTGGAGCCACGAGGTGATGGACGTGATGATCCAGTCGGACCGTGCGCTCACAAAATTTTTGGATGAACTTGACGCATCGATTGGATTGAATAACGTGCTCATTGCCGTGACGTCCGATCACGGTGCCGGTCTCATGCCGGAATCCCTCCACCCGCGGCCTGAAGCGCGCCGGGTTAACGAACACGAAGTACGTGAACGGATTGACTCGGCCATGACGGCAAAGTACGGCCCCGCGCCCAACGGGAAAGGATATATCGCCTGGCTGAAAGAGGGGCGTCTGTATTTTAATTACAATGCTTTAGAACAAAAAAGAATTGATAAAGAGTCAGCGGCCGCCTATATTACGGCGATTTTTGAAAATCATGTTCCGGGTGTCTTTCGGGTCTACACGGAAAATGGACTGAAAGACGCGGGAAAAGGGTCCGACTTTATCGACGAAAGAGTTCAGCGATCCTATTTCCGGGGACTGTCCGGAGATATTTACGTTGTCCTTCGGCCTTTTTTCCTGTGGGACAACAACGATCGAGGAGCGGATCATTTTCATCCCTGGACCTACGATTCGCATGTTCCGTTGATCATCAGCGGTACGCCGTGGATACGTCAAGGACGTTACGCACAACGTTGCTCCCCGATTGATATAGCTCCGACGGTTTCCTACCTGATTCATTGCGCACGGCCGACCGGCTCGCAGGGACGGGTTTTGACCGAGGCTCTTGTGAACTAAGTTTATAAATCATTATAGGAGACAAAGAACAATGGCCAGCCTCATGGTGTCGATTAAATACGTGACGATATTTGCTTCGGAATTCGAGCGATCTCTGGCGTTTTATCGCGATGGCATCGGTTTGAAAATGACCTATCACGAGGACGGATTTGCGCAGTTCGACACCGAAGGAGCGATCCTGACGTTGGAGCGCGGTGGGGAAAAGAGTGAGAAACCGAAAGATTACAAAAAGAACGGCGTTTTGATTCAGTTTGAAGTCGAAGATCTCTGGAGGACCGCCGGCGAGTTGAAAGAAAAGAACGTCAAATTTACGCAGGAAGTGACGGAACTTGAGTTCGGTAAAATCGCTATGATCGTCGATCCGGACGGTAATCAAATCCAATTGCTCGAACAATAAGGTATGCCGATACTAACGTATCTCGAGGCGATTTCCGCGGGCTTGCGGGAAGAAATGAAACGGGATGAAAATGTTTTCCTGATCGGGGAAGATATCGGCGTGTACGGCGGTGCGTTCAAAGTCACGAAAGATTTCATTCACGAATTCGGCGACCAACGTGTCATGGATACGCCGATTTCGGAAGCCGGTATCATCGGCGTGTGCGTCGGATCGGCGTTGATGGGATTGCGCCCGGTTGCGGAAATGCAGTTTGCCGACTTTATTTCCTGTGGATTTAATCAACTGGTCAATCAGGCGGCGAAGACCCATTATCGATGGGGCGAACCGGTACCGATGGTCGTTCGATGTCCCTCCGGTGGCGGCGTTCACGGAGGCCCGTTTCACTCGCAGAATCCCGAAGCATGGTTCTGTCACGTTCCCGGATTGAAGGTGGTTTCGCCTTCCACGCCGTACGACGCGAAAGGGTTAATCAAAGCGGCCGTCCGCGACAACAATCCGGTATTGTATTTTGAGCACAAGTACCTCTACCGCCGTATCAAAGGGGAGGTTCCGGACGATGACTATACGGTACCGATCGGGAAGGCCGATATCAAACGCAGCGGAAAGGACATGACCGTCATCGGTTACAGTTCCTCCGTACACTGGGCGCTCGAAGCCGCCGAGATCATTGAAAAAGAAGACGGCGTCAATGTTGAAGTTCTTGATCTGCGCAGTCTCCTGCCGTACGATAAAGGAACAATTCTTGAGTCCGTCAAAAAAACGGGCAAGGTCATCGTGGCGCATGAGGCCACGTTGACAGGAGGCATCGGCGGCGACATTTCAGCGTTTATCAGCGAGCATGCGTTTGAATATCTCGACGGTCCGATCCGGCGGCTGGCTTCGATCGACGCGCCGACACCGTACAGCCCGCCGCTTGAAGCGTATTTCATGCCCAATAAAGATAAAATGCTTAAACTCATGCGGGAGCTGGCCGCTTACTGATGCATCGATTGCTAACCCTGATCTGCCTATGCATCGCGTCTACGATACGGGCAAATGATGATTCGGATATTCCGCCCCTGACATCGCGGGATTATCTGCGAAGCGCCGTTCACGATGCCGACCGGCAATTTGGCCTGTCCCTTGCATCTGAACTCGATCAACTTGAGTTTTCCGTCTTTCATGGTTTTTTTGAAGACCTGGATGACGACGGTCAGAGCGAATGGATCGTTGCGGGTGATATCGTAGGGAAAAACATTTACTACGTTCTGGCCTACCGTTGGGATGAAGACCGGTGGCGTTGTGAAGTGTTGAATCGTGCGCGCGGCGGCGGCATCCACATCGTCCAATTGATCGATTGCGATGATGACGGACGATCGGAAATATTTTCCGTGCTGAATGATGAGCATGGACGAAAATTCTGTTCGGTCTATTCGTTTTCTTCCCAATCGCGTACATTTGTTCCGGTTTTTGAGATGGAGACCGAACCGGGCTTTCAATGTTCGTACAATTTTATGTTGTTCCATCCCGAAGGCAGCCGTCAGTACCGTCTGCGTATCGACAAGGCCGTGTATCCGGAAGATGAAGGCGGCCAGGTCGAAACGAAGACGGAAGTCTACTGCTTGCGGGATGGGCGTTTTCACGTTTTGAATGAAAACGAAGGGAACTAATGCATGGGATTGCTGTGGCTGATTAAACTCTGGTGGTTGTGGGTGATCGTCGGACTTCTCATTTTGATACCGAGCATACTGCCGCCCGGGATCAGCGTTGTCGGAACCGTCCTTGGAGGCGTGATGACGCTATTGGGGGGAATTGCAGGGAAGGCCATGTCCAGTGAAGGTTTTCGTAATCGCATCAATCGCAACCTGTAATCGGGACCGGACAGAAGCGGTTTCGAATAATCCATAATCCATTATCGTCGCATTCGGGAGTAAAATAAATGGCTGAGAAGTTTCAAAATTTTATCAACGGGAAATGGCAGGACGCCAAAAGCGGTGAAACATTCGAGAATCGCAATCCGGCGAACTGGGATGATTTGATCGGCACGTTCCCAAAGTCGGCAGTGGAGGATGTCAATGAGGCGGTCGCAGCCGCAAAGGCGGCATTCGACGGGTGGCGGCTGACGCCGGCGCCGAAACGAGGCGACATCCTGCGTAAGGTCGGCGATCTCATGGTTGAACGCAAAGAAGAAGTTGCCCGTGAAATGACTCGCGAGATGGGCAAAGTTCTCGCCGAGACGCGTGGAGACGTGCAGGAAGGAATCGACACGGCCTACTACGCGTCGAGTGAAGGTCGTCGGCTGTTCAGTCATACGGCGCCTTCGGAGCTGTCAAATAAATTTGCCATGGCCATTCGCACGCCGATCGGGGTCGCCGGCATCATTACCCCGTGGAATTTCCCCATGGCCATTCCCACGTGGAAAATATTTCCCGCGTTGTTGTGCGGTAACTGCGTCGTGTTCAAACCGGCTTCCGACACCCCCAAGACGGCAACCTTGTTGGTTCGGATCCTCCAGGAGGCCGGCGTTCCCAACGGCGTCGTAAACCTCGTTCATGGCGGCGGCAGCAGCGTGGGAATGAAAATCGTCGAACATCCGGACGTTGATCTGATCAGTTTTACCGGGTCCTCTGCCGTTGGAAAAACGATCGCCTCCTCCTGCGGTAAAACATTGAAGCGCGTGTCGCTAGAGCTGGGCGGCAAGAACGCCCAGGTCGTGATGGATGATGCTAACCTTGAACTGGCGCTTGACGGCGTGTTGTGGGGCGCTTTCGGAACGACCGGTCAACGCTGCACCGCGACCAGCCGGCTGATTTTACATGAGAAGATTCACGACCGGTTTGTCGACATGCTTGTCACACGAACACAAAAATTGCGGCTTGGAAACGGTTTGGACACCAATGTCGATGTCGGTCCCTGCGTGAGCGAAGGCCAGATGAATACAGATCATGAATACGTCGGCATTGGAAAATCGGAAGGCGCCAGACTGATGTGCGGCGGAGAGCGGGCGACGGAAGGCGAGTTGAAGAAGGGCTGGTTCTACAAGCCCACGATTTTTACCGGCGTCAAACAGGGAATGCGCATCGAACAGGAAGAGATTTTTGGCCCCGTTTTATCCGTGATCAGGGTCAAAGACCTCGATGAAGCCATTACTGTGCTGAACGGAACGGTCTACGGCCTATCCTCATCACTGTACACGAAAAACGTCAACGATGCCTTCCGCGCCATCCGGGACATCAAGGCCGGCATCACGTACATCAATGCGCCCACCATCGGCGCCGAAGCGCATTTGCCGTTTGGCGGCGTCAAAGAGACCGGTAACGGTCACCGCGAAGGCGGATGGGCGGTTTATGATTTCTTTAGTGAATTGAAAACCGTTTATATCGACTACAGCGACAAATTGCAGAGGGCGCAGATCGACAATTACTAAAATGACGCATTTTCAAACTCATAATAGCTGGTGGGTGACCGAACACGTTTCCCTCATGGTACGGAGAAAGGTCGTACTCAAGCCCGAGTGGGTCAAATGAATCCTTCTTTCTGAGAATTCACGTTAATCAGAAAAGAAAGGACTACCATGACCAAAATATCCATTACTCCCTCCCAGGTTCACGAGACGCTTCGAAAACACATGCTCGTGGACGGTTTTGAATTCGTTCTGGACACGCGCAAAAGCCAGGGCGCCCGCGTCGTCGATGCCAAGACGGGACGTTCATTCCTCGACTTCTTTTCGTTTTTTGCCTCGTCGCCTGTTGGAATCAACCATCCGAAAATGCAGACCGACGCTTTCAAAGAAAGAATGCTGGAAGCGGCTACCAACAACCCGTCCAATTCCGACGTGTACACGACGATCATGGCCGAATTTGTCGCAACGTTCGACCGTGTCGGTATACCCGAATACCTTCCGCACCTCTTTTTGGTGTCCGGAGGAGCGCTGGCTGTAGAAAACGCACTCAAAACGGCGTTTGACTGGAAGGTACGAAAGCAATTTCCGAATGGTTTTGCCGGCGTCGACGACGAAGAAAAGTACGTCAATTCGATGAAAGTGATTTATTTCAAAGAAGCGTTTCATGGCCGCACCGGCTATACGATGACCATGACCAACACTTTTTATCGCTTTAAAGTCCAGTACTTTCCCAAACTCGACTGGATCAAGGCGCCGAATCCCAAGATCCCATTTCCGTTGACGGCAGATGCACTGGAAGACGTCAAACGCCGCGAACAGGAATCGCTGACATTCATTCGAGAGAGCATTAAGAAATATCCCGGACAGATTGCGGCGATGATCATCGAACCGGTTCAGGCCGAGGGCGGGGACAACCATTTTCGCAAGGAATTCCACCAGGAACTGCGACGCCTCTGCGACGAGCACGATATGTTGCTGATTCATGACGAGGTTCAAACCGGTGTGGGCTTGACGGGAACCTTCTGGGCCCATCAAGGGATCGGTGTTAAACCCGATATCCTTGCGTTCGGAAAAAAAATGCAGGTGTGCGGAATTCTTGCTGGTCGCAGGATCGACGACGTCAAAGACAACGTTTTTGCCAAAGCCGGCCGGATCAACTCGACGTGGGGCGGCAATCTGGCCGACATGTTCCGGGCGACGGCCTACCTTGAAATCATTGAAGAAGACGATCTGGTGGACAATGCACGCCGCCAGGGTCAAAAACTTCTCTCCGGCCTGCAGGAACTGGAAAAAACATTCGCCGGAGTCCGCAATGCCCGCGGCGTAGGACTCATGTGCGCTTTCGATCTGCCGGACGAATCCGTTCGGGACCGATTCCATAAAACCACGATGGAAAACGGGCTGCTGGTTTTGAAATGCGGTGAAAAATCCATTCGATTTCGGCCATCACTGAACATCCGCGAATCGGAGATCGACGAGGCGCTCTCTATCATGCGCAAGACGTTGACCGATATGAACATCTGATGCTTGATCCTATGGATGAAACGCGTATATTGGCTCGTGTTCGGGGCGTAGCGCAGCCCGGTTAGCGCGCCTGCTTTGGGAGCAGGATGTCGGAGGTTCAAATCCTCTCGCCCCGACCCGTGAAGACGACGTGGATGTTTCTCCCGTCGTCTTTTTTTATCGAACGGTGGAAAACTGGCAATGGCCCTTTCTTCGTGCGTCGATTTGTTTTTCAGGTCGTTTCAGAGTCGGGATTACCGATCGATGGCGAAATGCTATCATAGCGATGCCGTTTTTCAAGACGAAGTGTTTGATCTTCGAGGCAGGGAAATTGCCGCTATGTGGCACATGCTCTGTGAGCGAGGACGAGACCTTAAGGTGACGTACCACATTCTCGATACCGTGGACTCAGACGTTCACGTCGTTTGGAAGGCAACCTATACCTTCTCAGCGACCGGGAAAAAAGTGGAAAACCATATTCGCTCGGAATTCGTAATGAACGACGGTAAGATCAAAGCGCATCGGGACCGCTTTGACATGTGGCGATGGTGCCGCCAGGCGCTCGGCTGGCGAGGGATATTATTTGGATGGATTCCCGTTGTTCAATCGGGCATACGAAAGAAGGCCCGTGCTTCACTCGACGGTTTCTTACAGTCGCACCCCGAATACACGAAGTAAACTTGTGTTTGAAAATGAAGCCGGGTATATTGGCCCGGTTTCCTGCCATCAGTTGACATCATACATCCCGGAGGTTTTATGCAACGCTTAAGGCTCGACTATACGTATGTCCTGGACTTCATACGCGAAAAGGACATCGCCAAAATTCAAAGTAAAGTCGACGACGTTCATAAAGTCATCGATGATCGCACCGGCATCGGAAGTGAGTTCCTAGGATGGCTCGATTTGCCTCACCGATTCTCGATTAAAGACCTGGAAGATATTGTCCGAACGGCGGAGGAAGTGCAGAAGAATTCTGACATTTTTGTGGTGATTGGGATCGGAGGCTCCTACCTGGGAGCCCGAGCCGTGATCGACGCTCTGTCGCATTCCTTTCACGCCAGCCTCCCGCAAAAAACGCCGCAAATCGTTTTTGCAGGCCATCATTTGAGCGGGCGTTATTTCGACGATTTCCGTGAACTGATCTCGAATAAACGGATTACCGTCAATGTCATTTCCAAGTCGGGTACCACGACCGAGCCCGCGCTGGCCCTTCGTTTTATTCGCAATCTCATGCTTGAGGTGATGGCGAGCGGTCAGGTCAAACAACGCATCATCGCAACGACGGATGAAAAAAAAGGAGCGCTTCGGAAGATGGCCGAAACCGAAGGGTTCAAAACGTACGTCATTCCGGATGATGTCGGCGGCCGGTATTCCGTGCTCACGCCGGTCGGACTCTTGCCGATCGCCGTGGCCGGTATCAACATCAATGAGTTGCTTCAGGGTGCCCGCGACATGGAGGAGCAACTGCGCTCGCCCAAACTCAATGAGAACCCGGCATACCTGTATGCCGTGATTCGCTATCTGATGTACTCGAACGGGAAGACGGCGGAATTGCTTGCCAATTTTGATCCATCGCTACATTATTTCTCCGAATGGTGGAAACAGCTGTATGGCGAGAGCGAGGGAAAAGACAACAAAAGCCTTTATCCGGCGTCAGTCGACTATACCACGGATCTGCATTCGATGGGTCAATGGGTACAACAGGGCTCGCGTAACATTTTTGAGACGTTTCTCTGGGTGGAGCGATCCGCTGCAAAGTCGGCCATTCCAAAATTGGAGGGTGACCCGGACGGATTCGATTTCCTGGAGGGCAAGACGTTCGATTTTGTGAACGAACGGGCGTATCAGGGAGTAACGCTGGCGCATCGCGACGGGCGGGTACCGAATATGTCTGTGCTCATTCCGGAATTGAACGCGTATTACATGGGACAGTTGATCTACTTCTTCGAAAAGGCCTGTGCCATGAGCGGTTACCTGCTTCGAGTTAATCCTTTTGATCAACCCGGCGTGGAAGCATATAAAACGAACATGTTTGCCCTTTTGGGAAAAAAAGGATTTGAGGAAAAATCCTCTGAACTTTCCGAGTTGCTTCGCCGAATCGAAAGAAAAATTGTTTAAAAAAAGATAGCCCGACAATCGGACCACGGTGAAGTGGTGTCAGAATCCCTGTCATGAAATCTAAAAACAAACGCGGCGCGACGAAGCGTCAGAAGGGGAGTGCGGGCGATCGGAAACCGATTACGAATATCAGCCCTGGACTCGAACGCCTGTATCGACGTGAAAACCGGGAAAGAAGGCCCCTCAAAAAGCGACCGTTGACATTTTCCCCGATCCATCAGTCTGCCGGTCGTGAGGAGTTAAACGAAGTATCGGATTGCCGTGCAGTGTTCTCCATTCTGCGGTCTTTCGAAACCACGGGACGTCGGCTTGACGTTCTCATCCGGGAATACATTGGTCGCCGCCAGGCGGATCTGTCTTCGCGTGACAAAGGGTGGATCACTCGAACGGCACAAAACGCGGCGCGCTGGCAAATCCGTCTGGACTATATTACCTCACGGCTATTGCGTCAGGACGCGGCCGGGCTGGACCTGACGTTTCGTATCCTGTTGCGGCTGGCGGCACTATTTGTTGTGATTACGAATAAGGCGGCCAATCGAACCCGTGAAATTTTGGAGGCCACCGTTCCCGAAGAAGCCGCGCAGTTTCGAAGGCCGATACGGAACTTTATCAAGGACCTGGCCCGGCATAAGAATGTTATTCCATATCCCGACCGTTCGACGGCAGCAGGGATGACCATTTATTACAGCCATCCCGAGTGGCTTGTCAATCGTTGGATCAGCATGTTCGGCCCTGAGGAAACCCGAAAACTGTGCGAGTACAACAATGCGGAGACGCACCTGACGTTACGCGTCAACCTCCTGAAGGCCGATCCTAATGTTTTGATCGAGCAACTCAAAGCTCACGGCTACTCCGTGATGAAGTCGAGGTTCGCAACGTGGGCATACTACCTGTCGGGAAGAGGTGAAGTTTTTCAAACACCGCAGTTTTTGGATGGGTGGTTCGAAATACAGGACGAATCGAGTCAGCTGTTCGTGGAGTGGTGCGATCCCAAACCCGGACAGCTTGTGATCGACGTCTGTGCCGGGGCAGGTGGAAAATCGCTCGCTTTTGCCTCGTTGACGAAAAACGAGATTAAACTGGTCGCCGGGGATATAAACCCGAAAGCCCTCGCTGAGTTTAAAGAACGGGCCGCGAGAAACGGGTGCGTTGTTCATGATATGGAATTTTCACATGATCGAATTGCAGCCTACCGCCGTTCAGCCGATATCGTGCTGGTCGACGCACCGTGCAGCGGTCTCGGTACGCTCAATCGTAATCCGGATATAAAAATGCGGATTGAAGAAGAGGATATTCAGCGTCTTCAGGAAGAACAGCTAGGTCTGTTGCGCGATTATGCCGACTGTGTCAAGGTCGGAGGCCGGCTGATCTATGCCACGTGTACGCTGACTCGAGAGGAAAATGAAGAGGTCGCACAACGTTTTCTGAACGAGCATTCCGAATATGTTTTGTACGTACCCGACGGGGAGCGCTGGAGCAACTTTATGACAACGCAAGGGTATTTTACCATCCTTCCTCAGAAACACAATCTGGGCGGTTTTTTTGGATGTCAATTAAAACGGGTGAGCGAAAAATGAACTTTCTGGTGCTGGGAAGTGGATTGATGGGGCGTGCGATCGTCAAAGACCTGCTACGGAATCGTGCAACGGAATCGGTGACGGTGGCGGATGCCTCTCCAAAAGCGATACGAACGCTTCGTGACTTTCTCATAAAAGACGACAAACGTCTGCGAACACGTACAGTCGATATCCGTGCATTGAAAAAAATCGAGCCTTTGATGAAGCGTGCGGATACCGTCATCGGCGCCGTCAGTTACCGATTTAACGAAGCGATAACGCGTCTGGCGATCCGAAACGGCTGCCATTTCTGCGACCTGGGAGGTAATAATACCGTAGTCAATGCACAGTTACGCTACCATGCCAGTGCAAAGAAAAAGGGAGTGACGATCGTACCGGACTGCGGACTGGCTCCCGGTATGGTTTCGGTACTCGTGTCAGATGGCTTGGCAAAAGTACCTGCAGCGACTAAGGTGGAAATACGTGTCGGCGGGCTTCCGGTACATCCGAAACCGCCGATGAACTATCAACTCGTTTTTGCCGTCGACGGATTGATCAATGAATACGTCGAGCCGTGTGTGAATTTAGAATCGGGAAAATTTGTCACCGTCAAACCCATGCAGGACGTAGAGGCGTTGGAGTTTCCGAAGCCTTTCGGTGTGCTCGAAGCCTTCAATACGTCAGGAGGCACGTCAACGCTTCCCCGCTCGTTCAAAAACCGGATATCGAATTTGAATTACAAGACGATTCGATACCCGGGTCATGCCGCCCAGTTCAAACTGTTGATGGATTTGGGGTTGACCGACAGCCGGCCGATATCTTCACTAAAGGTAAGCCCGAGGCAGGTCCTGGCCACGTGCCTTGAGAGATCGCTGCCCGATCAGGGGCCGGACGTCGTGCTGGTGCGAATTACCCTGCGCGACAAATCAGGGGAGGTCCGACGTACATACCAGGTCGTCGATTATGGAGAACCCGCATCGGGAGTGACGGCCATGATGCGGATGACCGGATACCCGATTTCTATCATTGCCCAGATGTTAAGCGATGGAAGGATTGAAAAACGCGGTGTGATCCCTCAGGAGTTATGTGTACCGACGAACGC
Source organism: uncultured Bacteroidota bacterium (assembly GCA_964478735.1). GTDB lineage: Bacteria > CLD3 > CLD3 > SB21 > SB21 > CAYZJB01. Next base: position 66,601 of record CAYZJB010000010.1, read on the forward strand.
GTTTCTTCAGGAACTCGACGCTCGAGGAATCAAGATTGAGATACGGGATTAGCCGGCCTTTTTTAGTTTTTCGATTATTTCGTTGACCTTTGATTCTGCTTCGGCTTCGAGGAACTGGCAGGTACCGGCGCCCTTGTGGCCGCCTCCACCGTACGACGCACAGAGATCACCGACAACGGTTTTACAGGTTCGATTGAAAATGCTGTGTCCGATGGCACAGACGACAATCCCGGGATCCCGCCCTCGGAAAAGCCGTAGAGAAACGTTGGCTTCCGGAAACAAGGTGTAAATCAGGAACCGATTTCCCGATGGAAATTTTTCGACCTTCAGTTGATCCGTGATGATCACATTGCCGTCCTGACGGGAATGTGCCTGGAGCGCTTCCTTGAAACGTCCCTCGTCGGCTCGGTATTTATCGACTTTTTCTTTGACGTCGGGAATCTGAAGGATCTCATCTACGGTGTGCACCTGAATCCAACCGATCATGCGTTGGAAATAATCCTCAAATGCTTCGAGTCCGGATCGGGGATCAAGGGTATAGGAAACAAGAACCCAGTCCTTGGGATCCATCACGTCGTTCATGGTTAATTGCGCGCTATCGACGCGATCGGTTTCCTCGAGCAGATGATGAAAAGGGCGCAACTCCTCTGGCCGTTCGTAAAAATCGTAAATCACGCGCGCGCAACTCGGCGCCACGGCAAATTTTCCTTTATAGTTTTCGTTTTCAGAATGGATCATTTGACTGGTATGATGATCAAACCAGAGGGCGCAATTGGGATGATAGGGTAGATTGGCGATAATATCGTGGTCCGTTACCGGAATTTTCCCGTCTTGCATCGCCTTGGGCTCAGCAAACAGAACCTCATCAATCTTTTCCATGACGGTAATGAACACGGCACATGTCAAACCGTCGAGGTCCGTTCGAGTAATCAATCGCATGAAAGCCTCCGCCTGATCCTTCGAAGAATGTCAAAAGTTTATTAAATCTCAGCCCAAATTGCAATTCTAAAAATTCGTCATGTGTGGAACTTAGTATCAACGAACGTATTGCAAGCGGATGATTTCGATATGTTTACGTGTGGATTTTTGTTCGATGTTGCGCCTCTTTTTGTTGAATTCAGGCAACCCCCGAAATTTTTCACAGATTGAGACATAGGTTTAGCGAGATTGG
>CAYZJB010000011.1:0-66358 GCA_964478735.1 uncultured Bacteroidota bacterium
GGCATAGTAATGCGACTCTTCGATCATTTCCGGCGTGCCGTTGTTATTCGTGTCCACGAACATCACGCGCGTGTTGCCGAGATGATCGGTGAGCGTGTATTGATACTTCAAGCTTCCGGACTGGTTCTTCACGCGTCCGGTTTCGGTCGAGAAGAAGTCCAACGTCCCATTCTTGTAAACGAACCCCGACACATAATCCTGAGTCAGCGTGATCGTACCACTGGTGTAGACGGTTTTCCGCAACTTCGAACCACCGACAGTATACACCCACTCAATCCTATTTTGATGATCGGCCCCGAATTCTACTTTGGTGGGGAGATTGAGGTAGTTGTATTCGATGTTCGTGATGCCTTTGTTTTTGTCTTGGATGAGGTTACCATTGACATCGAAGAAGTACTCTCAACCGGCGTGATCGCCATTGCGGAACGGACGCCAAAAGGCTACATTGGCATCGATTTTTATTTGGACATAACCGCCCATGGCCTTTCTCGCCTTCTGCAACGGCAAATTTGTACCGGAATCGGACGCGTCCATCTCCTGTATGGATCGCGGTTTTCTCTACGGCGACGGGATCTTTGACACGCTTCGCAGCGTCGACGGGAGTATCGTCAGTTTTTACGATCACTACGAACGGCTGAGGGAAGGGGCCGACCGACTCCACATTCCGATCACACTGCGCGCGATGGATTTGCGTACGCTGCTTCGCGACCTGCTCGTTCAAAACCAGCTAAGCGATGCCGTGATCCGACTGACGCTCACGCGAGGTTTGACGGACAGTTTCGGCTTCGGCTACACCGCGGGTTCAAAACCGACGCTGGTCATTACCGTCCGGCCGTCGCGCAAACTCCCGCCCGATCTTTATCAGAAAGGAGTTTCCGTCGAAGTTCAGAGCCTGCAGCCCGGCGGCATGGATGGCGTCAAATCGACAAGCGCTCAGACGTACGTCCTGGCCAAACAGGCGGCCCTGGACAAAGGAAGCTATGAGACGCTGCTCATTACCACGGACCAGTTCGTTTTGGAGGGCACGTCGAGCAATGTTTTCATGATACGCAACGGTGGAATTCAGACGCCGCCGACGGAAAAAGGCGTACTGCCGGGCATTACGCGAAAACGTGTGATCGAACTTCTGGTCGATCGCCTGCAATGGCCGTTCAGCGAAGAGTTTTTTACGCTCAATGACCTTACCGAGGCCGACGAAGTCTTCCTGACCAACACCAACGTCGAAATTCTTCCTGTGTCCCGTATTTCCGGAAAAACGATCGGGAATGCAGGGATGGGACCGATGACTCAGCAGCTGCTTTCCTATTTCCGGCAGACGCTTCACGAGATTCTTCAGTAGACTGACATGCCGTTCGTCTCGCGTGAAATTTCGTGTCCCGCGGACAGTTTGGAACTAAGCCGACGCGTGTACGGTGGGCCTTTTTCCGCACATCTCATCAGCGGCCTTTCCGGTCACCCGCATTCAAAACAATCGATTTTTGCCGCTGTCCCGTTTTTGATCTTCGATTCCGCCGGACGGAACTGCCGCTGGATCGATCCGGCCACGGACCGGGTTGAGATAATGGAAGGGAATCCGTTCGATATTTTTTACGAACGATGGACGCATGTGTCTCCGTCTTTTGCGATCGGTTACTGGGGGTACGATCTCAAGGACCATCTTGAAAAGCTCGACGACCGAGCGAAGCGGGAGTTCGATGGTCCGGATGCACAATGGATGTTGTTTCACGCGGTCGCGCGGATCGATCACGTTTCAGGTCGCGTGGTCGTGGAGGGAACGGAAGACGCCGTCGACCGTCTGCAGGAAAAAATTTTATCCGACTCTTCACCGGTTACCGGAAGCGTGCGGCTGTATTCGGTTCGCCCGCAATGGACGCGTTCCGATTATATCCATGCCGTTCGGGCGATTCGCGAACACATCCGCGTCGGCGACGCGTACGAGGTCAATCTTACGCAGCGTTTTTTTGTCGACGCCGCTCCGTCGGCCGCGCGCGATCTCGAATTGCTCCAAACCATGCTGTCCGAAACGCCGTCGCCTTTTACCGCCATGCTGCGGTCGCCGGCAATGACGATTCTGAGCAGTTCGCCGGAACGTTTTCTTCGCATCGACGGACACCGGATGGAGTGCGAGCCGATCAAAGGAACGCGACCGCGGGGACGGTCGTTTGACGACGATGAAGCGGCTTATCTGTCGCTGGTCGAAAGCGAAAAAGACCGTGCGGAAAATTTGATGATCGTGGACCTGACTCGAAACGATCTGGGACGTGTCGCGGAGATCGGCTCGGTCGCGGTACCCCGGCTTTTTCATATCGACGCGTACCAAACCGTTTTTCAAATGAGTTCGACCATCGAGGCGCAGTTGGCCGCGGAATTCAACTGGATGGACGCCGTGAAAGCGGCTTTTCCGCCGGGCTCGATGACCGGCGCGCCGAAAATCGCGGCGATGAATATCATCGAATCCCTGGAACCCGTCAAACGGCAGGTGTACAGCGGCGTGCTGGGTTACGTCGATTGGACGGGTAACGTCGATCTGTCCGTCATCATACGGACCCTCGTTTTGCACGGCGGTTCGGGATATTTTCAAACCGGTGGAGCAATCGTGTGGGACAGCGATGCGGAGTCGGAATACCAGGAATGCTGGGACAAGGCGGAGGGGATTTTGAGGACCCTCCAGACGTGGCGCGATGGCTACTGAAAAGTCACCACACTGAAGTCGATCGACGGCATTTGATGAAATTTTCTCTTGCACTACGCGTTCCGGTATAATACACTTGCAACCCCACACGAGGTCATCCCCTGACCTCGGGCTACGATAGAGAACCCAGGGTGTTCCCTCAGCCCTGGGTTTTTTTTTGTCTCATTTCGGATTTCAAGCCATTTTAGCCGGTCGACTCTATGGCCGGTTTTTCAATGGTGTCAAGATAACACTCTACCGGGCGTCGTACGCCTTGATAAACTGCTTGATCCCTTCCAGTATGCCTTCAGCCAGTTTGCTCTGTCCGGCTTCCGATTTCAGAAACTTTTCCTCGGTGGGATTCGAGATAAACGCCGTTTCGACCAGCACGCACGGCATCGAGGCGCCCATCAGCACGTAAAACGGCGCCTGTGAGACCCCGCGATTGTCGAGATCCAGCCGTTTGTCCAATCCTTTCTGGATGTAATCTGCGAGTTCTTCGCTTTCACGCACAAATACGGACTGCATCATGTTGGCGAGGATAAATTTTTCGTTGGTGAAGTCGCCGTAATGATGCTGCTCTTCTTCGAGGTGGATCACCTCGTTTTCCTTTTGCGCCACGGCAAGGGCCTCGGCATTGCGGCTCGGGGATAGAAAAAACGTTTCGAATCCGGTTGCCTTGGAGTTCTTATTGGAGTTGCAGTGGATGCTGACAAAAAGTTTGGCATTCTGATTGTTGGCAAATTGCGTTCGCCCGTGCAGCGTGGGGTATGTGTCGTCTTCGCGCGTGTATGCGACGGCTATGCCAAGTTTCTCTTTGATCAGTTTTCCCAGTTTAAGCGCGATCGCCAGGGTAATGTCTTTTTCCTTCGTTCCGTTTTTGCCTTTGGCGCCGGGATCTTTGCCGCCGTGGCCCGCGTCGATGACGATTTTGTCGATTTTCCAGCGGCTCTGCTGCTGTGAAATTTGCTGTAGCGTACGATGGTCCATCGGCAGGCGCAGGCTGATGAGGATGTATCGTCCGGACTCATCGATCGTGATGTCCTGACCGGCGATGTCGCCGTTCAGTTGAAACGACAACTGCGCCGACGCCTTATGCTGGAATGCCAGCGTTTTTTTGATCAGATCGAACGTTTCGGCCTTATGGATGTTCGCCGACAGGGCCGGAGCGAAGACTCCGCCGGACACCGTCACGTACACCCAGTTTTTGTTGCGCCAGATCTCGATTTCGCTCGAGTGGAATTTTCGATCGGTGTGAATCCGGATCAGCAGGCCGTTGGCCTTGAGATCGAAATCGATGTCGTTGAGCGAAAAGGACGACGGCAGTTTGACCGCTTCCGAATCCTCGCGTGCGGCGGCGGTGATGACGGGAGTTAGATTGAACGTCTGTCCCGGGATGGATACCGGCGACGGCAGAACGGCGTTGAGGATCGGCAGAAAAAAATCGACGGGCACGAAAATGACGCCGTCCACCAGTTGCGTCGCGACCGGCATCTGGAGCGTCTGCGTTTCATTGATCACGACGAACGCGTTGAACGCGGTGACTTTGACTTCGAATTGCGGAAAGTAGAGGACGGATTTTTTCTTGATCGGGTTGTCGAAAATATTGGCGTCGATCAGTTCGGCAATGTCTTTGAGCGAAACGAAGTTCTGGTCTCCGGAATACAGCGGAATGACGTCTTTTTTTTGTTTGTCGTAGACCAGCGTCAGTTTTTGTTGCGCCTGAACGCCGGCGACCGCCGCGAGAAGATAAAAGCCGATGAACCAGGTTTTCATGTCAGGGCCCGGTGCGCAATGTCGTTTCGGTAATGCATGTGGTCGAAGCGGATTTTGTAAACCCCGGAATAGGCTTTCGATACCGCCTCGCGCAGGGTGGGAGCGACGGCCGTTACCGCCAGCACGCGGCCGCCGGACGTCACGAGGCGTCCTTCCTGAACGGCCGTTCCCGCATGAAAAACGGTGACCTGATCGCCAACCTCGTCGATACCGGAGATCGGTTTGCCTTTTTCGAACGCTTCCGGATAGCCGCCGGACGCCATCACCACGCAGGCACAGGCATCGGTACTCGACGAAACCGTCACGGTCGCCAGCCGTCGTTCTGCAACGGCCATGCACACGTCGACGAGGTCCGTTTGCAACAGCGGCATCAGCACTTGACATTCCGGGTCGCCGAAGCGGCAGTTGAATTCGATGACCTTCGGGCCGTCGGTGGTGATCATCAGTCCGCAGTACAGGACACCGTGATACGGGCGGCCTTCCTCATGCATCGCCTGAATGATGGGCTCGATGATCGTACGCCGGGTTTTTTCCAGAACGTCGTCCGTGACAACCGGAGCCGGGGCGTAGGCGCCCATGCCGCCCGTATTGGCGCCGGCGTCGCCGTCGAACACGCGTTTGTGGTCCTGCGCCGCGGGAAGCACGACGTAATCCCGACCGTCGGTAATGGCAAAAACGGACGCTTCTTCGCCCGTCAGCCGTTCTTCTACGACGACGCGTTCGCCGGCCGCGCCGAATTTTTTTTCACGCATCACGACGTCGAGCGCGCGGAGCGATTCGTCCACGCTGTCGCAGACGACCACGCCTTTGCCGGCCGCCAGTCCGTCGGCTTTGATCACCATCGGGCGGTCATGACGGCGGATGAACGCGGAAGCGGCTTCCGCGTCGTCGAAGTCGCCGAAGGCGGCCGTCGGTACGCCGTATTTTTTCATCAAGCGTTTTGCAAAAATTTTGCTCGACTCGATTTCGGCCGCCGCCGCGGTGGGTCCGAAAATTTTCAGGTCGAGCGAAGTAAATCGGTCGACGATGCCGAGCGTCAGCGGTTCTTCCGAGCCCACGATCGTAAGGTCGATTCCTTCCCGCTGCGCGAATGCAGCCAACGCGTCGATCTCACTGGCCTTGATCGGAACATTCGTCGCGCGTTCGGCGGTTCCCGCGTTGCCGGGAGCGCAAAAAATTTCGGGTGCATGCCGGCTTTGCGATAGTTTCCACACGAGTGCGTGCTCGCGGCCGCCGCTGCCGATGACGAGAATTTTCATGGTAAATATCGGGTCCGGATAAGTTTGGCGAGAACGTCCGCCGCCACGGCATGCGCCGTCCCGTTCCAGTGGTTGTCCCGCGGAAGATAATATCTCAGTTCAGGATTTATCAGATGGTCTCTCATGTCGATTACGACGACACCGTGCTGTCCGTCGAAATGCTCGTGGATTCGTTGTTGCGGTTTGGACCAGTCGAAACGGGATTCGTCGAGTCCGTAGAAATCGATAATCTTGCTGCTCAAGAATGAGGAATCTATTTGAAAAATGGTAGGGATAACGACAAGAATTAAAGGCACACTGTCGGCGGCACATTGTTGACGAAGCGAATCGAGGTAGGATAAATTACGATCGTACCTGGCCAGAGCATGCGGTGATAATTCTCGTTCATAAATATCGAGATTATTTCCGAACAGCCGGGTCAGATTCCAGCGATCGAGAAGATGGTCGAAGGTCCGGCGCAAAAAAACATAAAGATGCGAATGCGTTCCCAAAAAATGGCGTATTCCGTACGTCAACCGCCGCAGTGCGAATGCGGGCGGACGTTCCGGCGGAGGAGCCGAATTCCGGACGGCCGTTGATGGCAGAGTGGATAAATCGTTGCCGACGTACAGCCCGAGTACGACGAGATCGGGGGTAAACGCGCGTCCGTAGTGCAGATAGTACAGATATTCATTACGCGGATCGTATCCCGGTACCGATGCATTGAGCACATCGACGTGCAGGTCAATATCGAGGGAGACATTGAGTTGTTTCTCCAGCAATTCCGAGTAGCTGCTGTCCTGATGGACACCATGGCCCGCTCCGAAGGAGTCGCCTAAATTCAAAATCCGAAACGTGCGGTCTGGTTTTGAAAGCTCTACGTCGTCATCGCGCATTCCAAACCGGTTGGTCCGTATTTCGATAGGCTCGGATTCCGCTACGATATAGCCAACGGCATTGGGACGAAAACGTATCCCGACCAGACTGTCGGGGACGATCAGATTTTGCGAGCTGTAAAGGACCTGGGGCAGAGTCACACGGATGATGCCCTCGCAAAGGAACAGGCCCACGCCCGTTCCCACGAGTAAAAGCATCAGTTTTTTAATCAAGGATCGTAACGTCAAGAACCGGAAGTGTCAGTGAGCTTTAGTTTGCTTTTTCGCGGAATTCAAAGCGGTGGTCGGTCCACGCGACCAGCGGTTTTGAACCGTCCGATGCGGGATTATAGCGACATTTGTAGACCGTTTCAATGGCGAGTTTTTCGAGGATCGGGCTGCCGGTGGTATTCTGTTTAAGTTTGTGATTGATCACTTTGCCTTCGGTGTCGACCTGTACCTCCAGTACGATCACCCCCTGGACGCCTTTGTTCTGCAATTCTTTGGGGTACTCCGGGAATTTACTGACGATCAATTTTGGCGGATAATATTCGGCCCTTTTTTTTCCCGGAGGTGCGGGCGGGGCGGGGATGGCAAGCAGTCCTTCTTCAGAACCGAAGATGACGTCCGTATCTTCCATCAGAATTTCCTGAGGTTTGGCCGACGCGATCGGAATCACCGGTTTGATGGGGACGCCCTTGGTGGAAAGCGGCTGAAGCGTCTGGGGTACATCGAGAACTTCCACGGAGATCGGTGGTACCTCGATCGTTGAAGCGCCGCCTTCATTGACGGGGTAATAGAGAACCGCCGTGGTGAGCACCAGCGAAGCGAAAAGACCGATTTCGAGATAGAGCCGGTAGTAGGATTTCAGATGTTGATAAACGGCAAACTCGATTCGTGGCGGTTTCACGTCGGCGATCATGGTTTCAAAATCTACCGGAGAAGCTAACGAGGAGCAATAACCCGTTTGGGTCTTACGCGGCTCCGTGAATGTCGATCAGCTCGGTTCCATTGACCAGATGGTCGAGCAGGCGGCGGGTAAATACTCTGACCATGCGTTTGCGATACCCAGGTCGGAAATTGGTCAGATCCATCGGCTTTGCAACATCGTGCGCGATTTGAGCCGCCTGTTCAATATCGTCGGTGCGGATAGCCTTGCCGATGAGGGCCTTTTCTGCTTCGGCGACTTCGAACGGGCTCGAAAAGATGGCGCCTAGCACAATCCGCGCATCCGTACATATTCCGTGCTCGTCGATAACCACACCCGCCATGACTCCCAGCATCGGGTAATCGATTACCTGGCGGCGGCGTAATTTCATGTACGCGGCGCGAAATCCGGGCGGCGGTACCGGTACATGAATCTCCGTCAGAATTTCATCGGCTGCGAGTGTGTGATATTGCATACCGTCGTTTCGGTAAAAATCCCGCAACGCTACGGTCCGCTCTCCGCGGCTACTGACGACACGGATCGATGCATTCAGCCCGTACAACACCGGTACGGTATCGCAGGAAGAAATGGCATAACAACGCGACCCGCCCGGCGCGACTCGACAAATATCGCCGTCCTTTTTCATACAGTTGTTAATGGCCTGACGCCAGAACTTCGACTGGTTATAATAATAGCAACGCGTGTCGAGCATGACGTTGCCGCCGATCGTTCCTTTGTTCTGTAGCAATGGCGTGGCGATCTTCGATGCCGCACGCGAGAGCACGGGGTAGCGCCGGCGGATCGTCGGGTCGGAGGCGACCGTCGTAATCGTGACGAGCGCGCCGAGCGTCAGCCCGTTTATTTCGTCGTACCGTATTTTTTTGAGCGTCTCGATGTTTTGCAGACTGATCAGGTGCGACGGCTCGAACAGCCTGTTTTTCATACTCGGGATCAAGTCCGTGCCACCGGCGAGGATTTTGGCGCCCGGATACCGTCCCAACATCGACGCGGCTTCGTCGAGCGTTTTGGGAGAGAGAAACTCAAATGAAGGCAACGTCAGCATGAGGTCTCCATCGCGTCACGCAACTAAAGTATTCGTCGTCAGGTTTTTCAATTTGGTGATACGTTCGGACGGACGGCTGGAGGCAAAAATATACGACCCGGCGACCAGGACGGTCGCTCCCGCCTTCAGAACCTTCAATCCCGTTTGATCGGTAATTCCGCCGTCGACTTCGATCAGTATTTTACGGTGAGCGATCATGGCTTTGACGGCTCGGATCTTGTCGATCGTCGATTCCAGAAAACTCTGACCTCCGAAGCCTGGATTGACCGACATCAGGAGGATCAAATCGACGTCGTCGAGCACGTATTCGAGGGTGTGATGCGACGTGGCCGGATTGATCACCACACCGGCCCGGGCTCCGGATTCCCGGATCGCATGAAGCGTTCGCTGGAGGTGCGGACAGGCTTCCTGATGTACTGAAATAATATCGGCGCCGGCTTTGCGGAAAGCCTCGATGTAGCGGTCCGGTTCAGAGATCATCAGGTGAACGTCCAAGGGCAAATCCGTGATTTTGCGTACATGCTCGACGACGACCGGACCGATCGTGATGTTGGGAACGAAATGTCCGTCCATGACGTCGACGTGAATCCAGTCCGCACCGGCTTTTTCGGCCATGCGAATGTCGCGTTCAAGATTGGCAAAATCCGCAGAGAGTATGGAAGGCGCAACGATCGGCATAACGGAAAGAAACATAGAAAAAACATCCGCGAGAAGCAATCGTGAACGTGCACCGGTTAAACGTTTTATTTGACGGAGCGTCGAAACCTAAAAATAAGCTTGAGAATTTTATGAGATGGACCCTGATTGGACTTTTCTGTTTCGGACTGTCCGCGTGCAAAACGATGGAACTGACAAGCCGGTGGACGGAAACCCCCATAACGATTGACGGCAACGATGCAGAATGGGAATCCTCTCATCTTGCCGTCGACGGGGTGGGTCTGGTGGGCGTACGTCATGACACGAACTATGTCTATCTCTGTCTGATTCCGGTCAACCGCCAACTCGGACGACAGATCATCATGAGCGGATTGAATATCTGGTTTGATACGACGGCCAGCCAAAAACGTTTGTCAGGACTTCGGTATCCTGCCGGTATTCAACCCGGCATGATGAGGCCTTTTGGCGAACCGGATACCGCGGTGATGAACAAGGTCATCGCAGGGTCGTTGAATGAAGTCGATTTGCTCGGTGCAGACGATCTGACATCCAGGCGATTTCAACTGGTCGAACTCAAGGGCATCTCCGCGCGAACGTCGATCGTCAACGAAAAATTGATATGTGAGTTGCGCATTCCCCGACACGCCAATGATTACCTTACGCTTGGTCATTCAAATACCCTCGATCTCCTGATCGAAACGCCCGAATTCAAACGTCCGGAAGGCGGTCCCTCATTTGGTGGACGCGGCGGGATACGGCCGGGTGGAATGGGTGACGGAGGGCGACCGGGTGACATTAGACGAATGGAGATGCTGGAAAGGAAGGAGATCAAGATCTGGCTGCGAGTTTATCTGGCGTCGTCGAATTCCTGATAGGCTTTACTACTGCCGGATTTTTCGTCAATATCAGTCAGGCGTTGGTATGCTATTTTACTGATAATACAAGACTTCGAAGTAGGCATGTCGATTGCAAATCAAATCGGCATGCGTAAATTACCACAAATTCCGCCCTCTCACCCGGGCATCAAAGACCGGGTGCTGGTTGTCGATTCCGAACGGCTGATGGCACGTGTCACGCGACGCATCCTCGAAGACCAGGGTTATGTCATCGACGAAGCGCTTTCAACCGCTGAGGCGTTTGAAGCCATGGTTCGATGTCACTACCGTAGCATCCTGATCGACGATTCGATCGATGAAATTGAGATGAAAGGTTTTTTGGGTGCAATTCGCAAGCTTGTCGGATACCAAGAGCCGATCGTGATTTTGTCCGACCGAACTTTCCATATTGACCCCAAAATCACTCCAGTCGTTTTTCTGCAAAAACCATTTACGTACGACGAACTCGTCAATCTCCTCGAGTTGATCGAAAAGATATAGACCTTTTCCGCTCGTTCCGATTCCCTGTTTTAGAAAATTATTTGACCAGAGGTTTGTAGGAACCCAGGCTTGCGTTCCACGAAACGGCCCGGTATATTGTGCTGTTCTTTGAAAAGATTTCGGGGTGGGGTTGAAGCTGTCCGGTCGATCCTGGCGACGCCCGCTCAGTCACAATCCCTGAGATCATACCCATACCACCTGATCCGGGTCATGCCGGCGTAGGGAATTCGAAATTTCATAAAGCCGTCTTCCCGACGGCTTTTTTGTTGATCCTATTGAAAGGTTCGATCATGCAGACCGTGAAAACTCCAACCGCAGAAAGCAAGATCACACGTGATCCGTTTCCTGCATCTAAAAAAATATACGTACCGGGCGCTTTACACGATGTCCGTGTGGCCATGCGGGAGATTACCGTCGATGCCGCCGTACAAAAAACGAACGGCCATGCTCAGAGCGTCGTCGTGTACGACACCAGCGGTCCGTACACCGATCCTTCCGCCGACGTCGATATCCGAAAAGGCCTCGATCCGCTGAGACTGCCGTGGATCGAATCGCGCGGCGATACGGAAATGATGGATCGTACGTCGTCCCGCTACGGCCGTCAGCGCGAAAACGATCCCGACCTCGATTCGATCCGGTTTCAACGACAGCGAAAAATTCGACGAGCCCGTCCCGGCGCAAATGTTTCTCAAATGCACTATGCGAAAAAAGGCATGGTCACGCCGGAAATGGAATACATCGCGATTCGGGAAAATCAAAAACGCGAATCGGCTCTGGAGACCTGGCGGGCGCAGCACCCCGGCCATTCTTACGGAGCGGCAATCCCAGCGGTCATTACGCCGGAATTCGTGCGGGACGAAGTCGCCCGCGGCCGCGCGATCATTCCATGTAACGTCAACCACCCCGAGTCGGAGCCGATGATCATCGGACGAAATTTTCTCGTCAAGATCAACGCGAACATCGGAAATTCCGCCGTGGCGTCCTCGATCGAGGAAGAAGTCGAAAAAATGATCTGGGCGATCCGGTGGGGAGCGGATACGGTTATGGATTTGTCCACGGGAAAAAACATTCACGAAACTCGGGAGTGGATTTTACGCAACTCACCCGTGCCGATCGGAACGGTGCCGATCTATCAGGCATTGGAAAAAGTCGGCGGCAAGGCGGAGGAATTGACGTGGGACATTTTCCGCGATACCCTGATCGAGCAGGCCGAGCAGGGCGTGGATTATTTTACGATCCATGCGGGCGTCCGGCTGCCGTACGTGCCGCTCACGGCCAATCGCGTGACCGGGATCGTTTCCCGCGGCGGATCGATTCTGGCCAAATGGTGCCTTGCCCATCACGAGGAAAATTTCCTTTACACGAATTTCGAGGAAATCTGCGAGATCATGAAGGCATACGACGTCGCCTTCAGTCTGGGCGACGGATTGCGCCCCGGTTCCATCGCCGACGCTAACGACGAAGCACAGTTTGCGGAACTCGAAACGCTGGGCGAACTCACGCAGATCGCGTGGAAACACGACGTGCAGGTCATGATCGAAGGGCCGGGACACATCCCCATGCACATGATCAAAGAGAACATGGACCGGCAACTCGAAACATGCGGCGAAGCGCCCTTTTACACGCTCGGTCCGCTCACGACGGACATCGCGCCGGGGTACGACCACATCACGTCGGCGATCGGAGCCGCGATGATCGGCTGGTTCGGCACCGCCATGCTCTGCTACGTCACGCCGAAAGAGCACCTCGGGCTGCCCGACCGTGACGATGTCAAAGCGGGCGTGATCGCGTATAAGATTGCCGCCCACGCCGCCGATCTCGCCAAAGGCCATCCGGGAGCGCAGATCCGCGACAACGCGCTCAGCCAGGCACGGTTCGAATTCCGCTGGCAGGACCAGTTTAATTTATCACTTGATCCCGACACGGCTCGTGAATTTCACGACGAGACGCTGCCCGCCGAGGGTGCCAAGGTTGCGCACTTTTGCTCCATGTGCGGTCCGCATTTCTGTTCGATGAAGATCACACAGGATGTCCGCGACTATGCGGAGAGACTGAAGATCAGTGAATCCGAGGCGCTGGAAAAGGGAATGCACGAGAAAGCGGAGGAATTCAAACAGGCGGGATCGAAAATTTACGTGCCGATGTAGTGCAGTATCGGCACCAGTTGCTTCTGCCAGCGACTTTGTAAGAGGTGATACGCCGGCTGAGTTATAATTTTCTCCCAAATCACGTCCAAACTGTGCGAATCCTGACCTCTGTCCTTGATTTTTGACCACAAATCCGGCATTTTGCGGCATCCAGGCAGATAAATATCATATTTTCTAGGAGATTACGATGGATGCCCCTTCTTATGTCAAAAACCAAGACCTAATTTTTTGGGTCAGGGAAATGGCCAACCTGTGTAAACCCGATAATATTTACTGGTGCGATGGCTCTGAGGAGGAATATAACCGGCTCTGCGAGGCCCTCGTGACCTCCGGTACGTTCAAAAAACTCAACCCGCAGAAAAAACCCAATTCCTACATCGCTTTTTCCGATCCAGGTGACGTCGCCCGCGTCGAAGACCGCACGTTCATCTGCAGCAAACGCAAAGACGACGCCGGTCCGACCAACAACTGGATGGATCCGGCCGAAATGAAGGCGAAACTTAATAAAGTTTACGATGGCTGCATGAAGGGCCGAACGATGTACGTCATCCCGTTTTCCATGGGCCCGATCGGTTCCCCGATCTCGCACATCGGTATCGAAATCACAGACTCGGCCTACGTCGTGGTCAACATGCGCATCATGACGCGAATGGGCAAAAAGGTCATCGAAACTCTGGGCAATGGAACATACGTCAAGGCTCTGCATTCCGTCGGAGCGCCGCTGGCTCCCGGACAGAAGGACGTCCCCTGGCCGTGCAATAAAGAAAAATACATTGTCCATTTTCCGGAAGAACGTTCCATCATGTCATACGGCAGCGGTTATGGCGGCAATGCGCTGCTGGGAAAAAAATGTTTCGCGCTCCGAATCGCCTCCGTCATGGCGCGCGATCAGGGCTGGCTGGCGGAACACATGCTGATCCTCGGCGTGCAATCGCCGGAAGGAAAAAAGACCTATGTCGGTGCGGCATTTCCCAGCGCGTGCGGCAAGACCAATTTTGCCATGCTGATTCCGCCGAAGGCGATCGAAGGCTGGAAAGTAACGACGGTCGGCGACGATATCGCGTGGATCAAACCGGACGAGCACGGCAACCTGTACGCGATCAATCCCGAGGCGGGACTTTTCGGCGTCGCCCCGGGAACGAATGAAAAGACCAATCCGAACGCGATGGCATCGTTGTCCAGAAATTCGATTTTCACCAACGTGGCGCTGACCAAGGACGGCGACGTATGGTGGGAAGGCCTGACGGATAAAGCACCGGACGGTCTGACGGACTGGCAGGGCAAGCCGTACGATCCGTCGTCGGGAAAACCCGCCGCTCATCCCAATGCGCGGTTTACCGCGCCGGCGAGCCAGTGTCCGAGCATCGATCCCGACTGGGAAAATCCGAAAGGTGTACATATCCAGGCGTTTATTTTTGGCGGGCGGCGCGCCTCGACCGTGCCCCTCGTCTATCAGGCGTTCAACTGGAACTTCGGAGTCTACCTCGCCGCCACCATGGGTTCGGAAACCACGGCCGCCGCTGCTGGCGCCGTCGGCGTCGTCCGACGCGATCCGTTTGCCATGTTGCCCTTTATGGGTTATCATGCCGCCGATTATTTCAATCACTGGCTCAACTTCGGCCGCAATCTACCCAGTCCTCCAAGGATTTTTGGTGTCAACTGGTTCCGCAAAAGCGACGACGGAAAATTCCTGTGGCCCGGCTACAGTGACAACATGCGTATCTTGAAATGGATCGTTGAGCGCGTACACGGCGAAGCCTACGCGATCGAAAGTCCGCTCGGCTGGGTACCGAAATACGACGACATCGACTGGCGCGGGATGAATTATTCCCAGGAAGCCTTCAGCAAAGCCATGTCGATCGACCGTGAACTCTGGAAAAATGAAATTCTCTCGCACCAGGAGCTGTTCACGAAGCTCTATGATAAACTTCCGAAAGAATTTATCTGGATGCGGGAGCTGATTCTCTCGGCGCTCTGGCGTTCACCGGAGAAATGGGAATTGGAATAACGGTCGTTTTTACTCAAAAAGGCTGCCAACCGGCGGCCTTTTTTTGTGCGATTTCATGGTCAACTGTGTTGATTCCGAGAGCAAAACAATCTATCTTCAGCCATTAAAACACAAGGGGTTACGGTGATTGCGAGCTGGGCCTATTCCGAATTGGAAGAACTTTCGTCGAAATTGCGTCAGGTCGAAAATCTTGAGATTGAGAATCCATTCTTTCCCACATACAAGTTTTTTAAGCATAAACTTGCGTCGGTAAACTCAGTCCATAAACTCAAGAATAAGCTCGGTTCCTGGACTGTCCTTCTTGATGCTCATTCGATTTCAATCCGGAACGCATCCGTGCTTGCCGTCGGATGTGGTTGCGGGTTAGAATGCGTTTATCTTCGTTTTCTCGGAGCGAGAGAAGTTGTCGGTCTCGAGGCCGATCCCATGTTTACGACCGGAATGGATCGCCTTTTTGAGAGTTTGCAGGTAAAAAATGAAGTCAGGCCGTTATTGCAAGATATTCACCGCTATGACGATATAGACCGGTATGATGTCATCATAACCGTAGACGCCGTCTCACACATGTATGATTATCAACTGTATCTCAAACAGTGTTATCGACTCCTTAAAAAATCTGGACGTCTGTTGATAGTAGATGACAATAATAAACTAAATTATCTCCGTCGCCGTGAGGTTGTTCAGATATGGGAAAACTGGGAGAAAAGGGGTTCGACCTATGAAGATCAGGCGGGGGCGATCCGGCACATCAACTCCTATGAAGAAGACCGCTTTGAATTTATCCGCAATGAAAATCCGGAATTACCTGCTGACGTTTGCCGCATGTTGGCCCAACATACCTCCGGGTTGCGCCGAACTGAAATTCGCAATGCCGTTGGTGAATATATAAGAAGCCGTCAACCGCCCCGCTATAAATACGTAAGGGGAACCATGGCTTATGATTCAAGGCTCGACATGCCAAAAGAGATTCAGTTTAATCCATACACGTTCGCTCGTGTCATGAGCCGTCTGAGATTTCGAAATGTCGTGCATATGCCTGGACTCATCCGACCTTCATCGGTAAGTCGCCGCGTGTTGTTGCGAATGATAGTTTTTTTTAAATTTATTGCTTACATCACTTATTCAAAGGGGTTTTCAATTTCCGGATCGAAAGAAGGGTGAGATGGTCAACGTTTCGTGGATTCTTTAACATAATAAGGAGTTGCAGCAACAAGTGAAAAAAACTCCATTCTATGATTTTCATGTCGCCGCCGGGGCCAAAATGGTCGAATTCGGCGGGTACATGATGCCCGTGCGCTACGATGGCGACATCGTCGAGCATCAACGCGTGCGTACCGGCGTCGGCATGTTCGACGTCTCTCACATGGGCGAATTTATCGTGACGGGAGACGGGGCTTTGGATTTTTTGCAGAAGGTGACGGTCAATGACGTTTCGAAACTTGAAATCCATCAGGCCCAGTATTCCGCGATGTGCAAACCCGACGGAGGCATCGTGGACGACTTGATCGTGTATCGTTATCCCGATAAGTACATGCTGGTCGTGAACGCGTCCAACCTCGAAAAAGATTTCGCGTGGTTGAAATCGAATGGCCCGTCGAATGTAAAGCTGGAAAACGTCAGCGACCGGATTGCGCTGCTGGCGATTCAGGGTCCTAAATCCAAAGACCTTGTGCAATCCATCGCGGACATCGACGTCGGTGCGATCAAATTCTACTGGTTCAACGAAGGCCGAATCGCCGGCACTCCCGTCACGATCAGCCGAACGGGGTATACCGGAGAGCGTGGATACGAATTGTATTTCGACGCGACATATGCATCGTCGATATGGCAGACCGTGATGAAAGCAGGCGAAAAATTCAATCTCGGCCTGTGCGGTCTCGGCGCGCGGGACACGTTGCGTCTGGAAATGAACTACCGGCTCTACGGCAACGACATCGATGAAACGACGAATCCTCTCGAAGCTTCGCTCGGCTGGATCACGAAATTGAAAAAAGGGGATTTCATCGGGCTCGACGTTTTGCAAAAAGCGAAAAGCGAAGGCTTAAAACGTAAACTCGTCGGACTTGAAATCGAAGGGAAGATTCCGGCGCGTCACGGATACGACGTGATGGTGGGCTGCGCAAAAATCGGTACGATCGCCAGCGGAACGTTTTCACCGACGCTACAAAAAGCGATCGCCACGGCGTACGTGGAAACTCCGTATGCGGAAAACGGGACGGCGCTGGTCGTCAATGCCCGTGGGCGCGACATCTCGGCCCGGGTCGTTCCAACGCCTTTTTATCCCGGCGATCCCAGTAAGGATTGATGGCCCCCAAAAAGAAAAATACCAAGCCGGCGTCGAAATCCACAAAACCATCACCGCCCCCTCAGGGGCTGAGTCCGAAGGCCAAACAGGAAATCATGGGTCTGGTCGTGATGGCGTTGTCCGTACTGACGATCCTGGCCCTCGTGTCGCATCATCCGACCGAACAACCCGCGCATATTGCCGCGTTGAGGGAAGCGGACAAGCTGGGCAACGTGCTTGGAACTTTCGGTGCGTACCTATCTTTTTTTCTCGTCACCTACACATTCGGTTATGCATTTGTGGCCGTTCCGATCCTGACATTGGCTTACGGATGGTTGACGCTGACGCATCGGCCGTTGGGAATTGCCAACCGCTTTGCTTTTTACCTGTTGACCGCCATGGTTCTAATCGCGACATGGCTGGCGATTCCAGGCAGTTTGCGCGGCCAGGAAAACTGGCAATGGTCCGGCTTGATCGGCGGGATGCTGTCGTTTAAGCTGTACCAGATGTTCGGGGCCGTCGGCTGCGCGGCCATCTGGAGCCTCCTGTCCGTCGTCTGGATCATTCTGGTCACGCGCGTCAGCATCTCGGATGTCATTCCGGTTGTGTCCGCAGGGCTGGGGAAATTGATCAACGGTTTTCGTGGCGTGATTCCACAAAAGTCGGGTGAGGTCGGCAGTCCCGACGGCGATCTCGTGCCGGAGTATTTGCAGGAAACTCCGGATGAGGACGTGGTAGAAAAACCGCAGATAAAAAAAGACCCGGTTCCCGCGATCAAACAGGATTCCGTCAAGGTGGCACCGGCTCAAACCCAATCGACGGAAGCGCCAAAAACGGAAACGGTAAAACCCGTCGTCAAAACGCCGACGGACGTCGGACTGGCGATGGACACGGGGCTGGTACAGGATCTCAAATCGATCGGACACGTCAACAAACATTTCAGCCTAAAAAAGTCGGAGACCGGGGCACAGACCCTACAGCCTTCGGTAGAAACCGCCGCCGACACGACACAAAAAGATGTCGAGCCGACGGCCGAAGATCTCAACGTGACGCCGTCCGATTTCCGCGCCCTCGCCAAAAGCGCGTTCGACGAAGAAGTCGCTGGCATTCAGCCCACGGACCCGGTCAAGCCAAAGGTTAACGAACCGGTCTTTCCTGTCGTGACCGATGAGCCGGTACCTCCGGAAACGGCGAACGAGATCGTCGATCATTCTACGACTGCCGATGACGAACCCTCCGTCGAAGTGAAACCGGCTCCGAAAGAAAAAGAAAAAAAATCAATCGATTTCGACAAGGCCAATTCCGCCGCGCGCAGCAAATACCGTTCGCCGTCGCTCGATCTGCTGGAAGAAACGCAGGAAGAACAGAAATTGTCCGACGACGACATTTTGGAACTGGACGCGAAGATCGAGCAGATCGTTCAAACCCTAAAGGAGTTTGGGATCGAAACGCGGGTGGCGTCGACGGAATACCGGGGCCCGGTCGTGGCGATTTACCAGCTCGAACTGCCGTCAGGTCTCAAGATCTCGAAGATCACGGGACTCGAGGACGAAATCGCGCTCGCCCTCAAAGTGAAATCCGTCCGCATGGTGCCGGTGGCCTCCAAGGGTACGATCCAGGTGGAAATTCCAAAACCGCGATCGACGCCCGTGCTGATCCGCAGTCTTTTTGAAGACAAGTCGTTCCGTCAGGCCAAACAAAAATACCGGCTGGGTCTGGCCCTCGGCAAAACGATCGACGGGGTCAGTCACATCGAAGATCTCGCGAAGATGCCGCATCTGCTCATTGCCGGTACGACCGGATCGGGAAAATCCGTCGGCGTCAATTCCATGATCACGTCGCTGCTGTATCAATTCGACCCGTCGGAAGTTAAGTTCATCATGATCGATCCGAAAAAAGTCGAACTGGCGCTCTACCGGAACCTGAAAAATCATCACCTGATTTGCCTGCGAAATCAGCACGGCGAGTTGATCGAAGACGTGATCACGCGACCGGAGAACGCAAAATTGATGTTGAACGCGCTCGTTCAGGAGATGGAACTGCGTTACGAAAAGCTTGCCCACGCGAACGTTCGGAACATCGACGACTACAACCGCCGGTGGCAGGAGGGG
Source organism: uncultured Bacteroidota bacterium (assembly GCA_964478735.1). Taxonomy (GTDB): domain Bacteria; phylum CLD3; class CLD3; order SB21; family SB21; genus CAYZJB01. The sequence goes on from CAYZJB010000011.1 coordinate 19,135, forward strand.
CGGATGCCGACGGACGAGAAATTCGACCATCATAAAATGGAGTACATCATCGCGATCATCGACGAGCTGGCCGATCTCATGATGACGGCGCCGCGCGAGATCGAGACCTCGATCACGCGGCTGGCCCAGATGGCCCGCGCGGTCGGGATCCATCTCGTCGTGGCCACGCAGCGACCGTCGGTCGACGTTCTGACCGGATTGATCAAGGCCAATTTTCCGGCCCGGATCGCGTATCAGGTGCGAAGCAAAATCGACTCGCGTACGATCCTCGACATGTCCGGAGCGGAACAACTGCTCGGCAAGGGCGACATGTTGTATTTGCCCCCGGGACACATGCCGATTCGCATTCAAAACGCATTTACATCGACGCACGAAACCGAGCAGATCGTGGATTATATCCGCCGCATGCCGCCGTTTCCCCGGCGCGACTTCGCGATCAAGGAAGAAGCGCGCGAGGACATCAACGGTGAAGGGGACGTCGGTTCTTTCGACGCCTTGTTCAACGAGGCGCTGGACATCGTGATCAAATTCAACCAGGGTTCCGCGTCGCTGCTTCAGCGGAGGTTGAGTATCGGGTACGCACGGGCGGCGCGAATCGTGGATCAGCTGGAACGGGCGGGTGTCGTCGGGCCGCCGGAAGGCGGCAAGCCGAGGCAGGTCCTGATCACGGAAGATCAGGCGGCCATGTTCAAAATATAGAGTTCATTTTAATATTTATCTGTATAATGGACTCATCTTAAGGAAGGTCATGAATATAATTATCTCGATAGTGTTGGCGTGTGCCGGTCTCGCCGCTCAGGGAGAGTCCGGTAAGGACGTCATCAAAAAGGTCCAGGACCGTTACAAAAAACTGAAGACGCTTGAAGTCGCATTCGACTACCATTTCCAGTGGAAACTTACGGGAAAACAGCAGAGTCTGACGGGAAAGCTGTTCTTCAAAAAAGAAAATTTCATCCGGTACGAACTCGGCCAACAGCTCAACGTAACGGACGGTGAAACCGTCTGGCAATATTCGGAAGCAAACAACCAAGTCATCGTCGACCGGCTGAAGAAGAACAGCAAGAGCCTTTTCCTTCCCAAATATTTTCTGTTTGAATACCTCGATAAATTTGTCGCGGAAATCATTCAGACGGAAACGATCAAGGGTCGTCCGGTGTACGTTATTAAAATGAATCCGAAAGATAAAGACGACTTTGTACAGAGTATGAAGGTCTGGATACCAGTGGATTCCTGGTTGACCGAGCGGGTGGAATATACCGATCTCGAAGGAAATGTCATTTCCTATACCTTTACGCACGTTGCGACGGATGTTTTTCTGGAGGAAAGGCTCTTCACGTTTAAGACGGATGCCGGGATGGACGTCATTGACTTACGCTGAAGGTGGTTTCTGAAGAAAAAAACCTGGTTTCTTTTCAATCTTGCAATCAGCGGACTGTTCATTGCCCTGGCGTTACGCGGTATCGATATCGAATCGCTGTCCTCCAGTTTTGAAGGTATCCGCTGGCCCTATATTCTGCTTTCGGTGATCATGAACCTTTTCAGCTGCTGGGTCCGATCCTGGCGATTTCGTGAAATGACGGCGCCGATTCAACCGGTCAGTTTTTCGACGTCGTACACGTCCGTGATGGTAGGATTAATGGTCAACAACGTTTTACCCTTCCGACTGGGGGAATTGACGAGAGGTCATGTGTTAAAACGGCATGGCCGGCTGTCTTTTACGACATCGATGGGATTGATTGTCATTGAACGAATCATGGACGTACTTTCATTATTAATGATCTTTGGTACCCTGGTTTTTTTCTTTCCATTTCCGGAGTGGGTCCGGCGCGGAGGATGGACGGTACTGGGAATCGTCGTACTCATCACGGCGGTGCTGTCGTTTACGGCGCGGCGGCCCGGATGGATCCTGATGGTTGTCGATACGGTCATATCGAAAGTTTCAAGACCGCTGGCCGCACGTTTGAAACGCATGACCGGGTCCTTTGCGGAAGGAGTACGGTTTGAGCACGCATTGTCCGGATATGCCAGAATCACAGTGCAGACGATTGTGATCTGGGCATCGTATATGACGTCAGTCTGGGCGATGTTTCCGGCCATGGGGTTTGACGAACGATACGGGCTCGGTTTTTTCGAGGGGATCGTCGTGATGGTGTTTTCGACGTTTGCCATTTTGATTCCTTCGGCGCCCGGTTACGTCGGAACGTTTCACGAGGTTGCCAAACAGAGTCTGATGTTTTTTCGCGTCCCGCGTGAGCCGGCGCTGGCGCTGGCGATTGTATTTCATGCCATTCATTATGTCGCCATTACCGGCATCGGTCTGGTCCTGTTCTTCAAGAGTCAACTGAATTTCGGCGAGACACTCAAGGCCGTCGAGTCGGATGCAAATGCAGAGGTTCAAGCATGAATCGAGGTTTCGTTTTCCTGACGATGTTAGTTTGGGTCCCGAATTTTCTTTCCGCTCAGGAAAGTCCGACGGATACGACGTACCGTATTCCTAAAGTCGAACGACGCATTCGTCCCGCCGATCAACTCGTTGTGACGGTTTACGGGCATGACGAATTGCCCAAACTGGTCAAAGTCGAACCGGACGGGACCGTCAAATACCCGTTCATGAAAGACGTCAAAGTAGACGGTCTTACGCTCGAACAGATGGCCGGTGTGTTGTCCGCTCGTCTATCGCAGTACATCGGGGGCCGGGCAGAAGTGATTGTCACGTACGCAGAGAATGAACAGATCGAAGTTATTGTCCTTGGACAGGTCAACATGCCCGGCGCTCATAAAATGCCGCGAAACAACACCATTCAGGGTGCGATCGCGGCGGCCGGGGGAGCCACGTCGCGGAGCAATCTGAATGAAACCTTGTTGATTCGCGTGAACCCGGAAACCGGACAACGCGAAGAATTTACCGTACCGATGGAATCGATCGTCATCGAAACCGGAGATATTCAAAAGCTCCCGGCGCTTCGCGACGGCGACATTATTTTTGTGCCGGCCGTCTATGGAGCCGTTTTTGTAAATGTACTGGGCGCCGTCCGCAGTCCGGGAAATTACGAGTTATTTCCCGGCGCCAACTTGATCGATGTAGTTTTTCTTGCGGGAGGACCGAGCGACGACGCGTCGCTCAGGACCATCAAACTCATCCGTCGCGTCGGTGCGGCACAAAACGAGCAGATTGTCGATGTGGAATCCGTTCTAAAGGCCAGAGGCGGACAGATGCCGAAGTTAGAACCGGGCGATATCGTTTTTGTACCGGCGCGTAAATTTACCGTGAAGTCATTTTTTCAGATTCTGGGGTACGTCGCAACGATCGGAACGATTATACTGCTGTATTTTAATCTGAGGAACCAAAGCAACTAAGAGCAATTATGCAAGAATTTCAAGTCAAGCAGGGGCTCGACGCACAAGCGGTACTCGGTATTTTGCTGCGTCATAAATGGATCGTGCTGGTAACGTTTCTTACCTTTGCCGGTGTCGTTTCCTATTACTCCCTCTCGAAACCCACGCAATATGTGTCTTCCGCGGTCCTGTACTTCGACAATTCGACCAAAAACCCGGTTCTTGATATTCTTGGAAAAAATGCCGGCCTGCGGACGCTGGATATCGGGTATTATGATATTCTGATGAGCACGGACCATTTTAAAAAACGACTCCATACGGAATTGCGTCGTGACCTCTTTGAGCAGAAGGGTGAGTCGTATGTCGATGGCGTGGCCGATCTCATCGGTCAAAGTTCCGTCAACCTTCGGTCGTACAAGGAAACCAATCAGTTTATCGAGATCGTCGCGGTTTCGACGGATTCCTTTCTGGTTCGTCGCCTTGTGGACGTAGCAACCAATCTGTTGAAAACGCGCGCGGCCGAGCTCGACCGCGAAGACCTGGATGCAAGTGTCCTGTTTATCGACGATCAGATTGAGGTGACCAAAACCAATCTCGAAAAGACGGAACTGTCGCTGCAGGCGTTGAAGAAAAAAACAGACGCCATTGCTGGCGAAGCGGAGGGGCCTTTGAACAAGGTCATTCTGATGAAAGAAAAATTGGCCGAATTGGAGACGCAAGTCCAGATCCGTTCGTCCAACTTACAGGCGCTCAATGCCCAGTTGGACAGTATCCAACGGCGGATGACAGGGCAAGGCATTGGTCCCGGAAAAGAATCGCAGGATGAGAAACGACTTAAAACTCAGATCGAAGATTTGCAGGCCCGGAAGGCGGCGATTCTCCAGCGGGCCGGTGGTGGCAATGACGGCGAGTTGGAAAGAATCGACGCGGATATCGTCAAACTTCGTGAACAGTATGTCACGTTGCTTTCGTCATACACGCCTTCCAGCGAGCTGTCGACCGCCGGGGATCTGAATGAACTATGGAAAAGCATTTTTACAAAAAAGAACAATGAAGAAGTTGAATTGTTCATCTTGAAAGCACAGGCACGGCTGTACAGCGGATTGATTCGGAATTTCGAACTGAAGAATCCCAATCTGCTGCAAGACGCGATCGATATGACGCGGCTCAATCGGTCCAAGCAGGTGTTCGAGGAGACGTTGAATTCTCTCATCAAACAAAAGGAAAATTTTTCTATCCAGATGTTCGGAACGACAGGTAATTTGAAAATCGTTGATCCGGCCAAGCCTCCGATTGCCATCTACCGTAACGTCTACACGGCGATCCTTGTGGGATCGATGTTGGGTCTGCTGATCGGCGTGGCGCTGGCGTTCGGTATTGAATACCTCGATACGACGATTCGGAATCAAGAAGCGATCGCGGCAATTACGAATATTCCCGTGATCGGCTTCATCCCGCCGATCGAACCCGAAGTGTCAAACAACGGGGCGCCCTCCCTGAAAGACCAACTGGTGAAAAAAATTAAAAAAATTAAACGTGAGGGGCTTCATGAGGACGAGGACAAAAACCTGCTGCGAAAGCGGGCGATGATTTCACAGTTCAATCCCAGATCGTTTGTGTCTGAAAGTTACCGTACGTTGAGAACGAACATCCAATTTGCCAACATTGACTCGCCCATACAATCGATTGTCATTGGAAGTTCCGGTCCCGGTGAAGGAAAAACGACTACCGCGGTAAATCTTGCCATCTCATTTGCCGATATGGGGTTACAGGTGTGTCTGGTCGACGCCGATTTGCGGAAGCCCAAGCATCACATACTTTTCGATATCCAGGACAGTCAGGGTCTGGCCGATTGTATTCTGGCCGGTGCCAGTGTAGAAGGAGTGACCAAACCGACGAGAATCAAGAATTTGAAGCTTCTGACGAACGGAACGAACGCGCTCAACCATCCGGAGATTTTTTCGTCGATGAAGATGAGGCATTTGATGGACGATCTGAAGGCCCGTTACGATATGGTGATCTACGATACGCCGCCGATTTTGCTGTTGACGGATTCCATTATTCTCTCGAGTCGTGTCGATGGAGTCATTCTGGTCGTCAAACACGGTCTGACCGAGCGAACCAGCCTCCAGGAGGCGATTTCCGCTCTCAAAAACGTTCGAGCCAATATTCTCGGCATTATGCTTAACGGATATGAGACAGAGCGCAAGGGATATTACCGCCATGCCCGTGAGCAGTACTATCAGGATACGATCAAAGAAGAAACGCCGGTATGAACATTCTCGTGACTGGAGCAGCGGGGTTCATCGGCTCTCATACGTGCGAAGCTCTGCTCGCGGCGGGACATGAGGTCACAGGTCTGGATAATTTCGATTCGTTTTACAGTCCATCCGTCAAAGAAATGAACCTGGCGATATGCCGGGATCACAAATCGTTTTTACTGATCCGCGGCGATCTTTTGGACGTTGAAAAGATCGACGAATTGTTGTCGTCTCGATCGTATGACTTGGTTATTCACCTGGCGGCGAGGGCTGGCGTCCGTCCATCGATCCTCGATCCGTTGTTGTACGTCCGCAACAATGTCGATGCGACCGTCATTCTCCTGGAAGCCATGCGGCGGCACGGCGTTTCCAAATGCCTTCTGGCATCTTCGTCTTCGGTTTATGGAAACAATCCGAAAGTTCCATTTTCCGAAGGGAACAACGTTGATCGCCCGATCTCCCCGTATGCCTCAACGAAAAAAGCGTGTGAAGAGCTGGCTTACACATACCATCATTTGTACGGCTTGAACGTATTTTGTCTTCGTTTTTTTACAGTTTACGGCCCCCGACAGCGCCCGGAGATGGCCATCCACAAGTTTACGCGTGAGATCGACGAAGGAAAACCGGTAACGCTTTTCGGTGACGGGAGTTCGTCGCGCGATTATACATTTATTTCGGACATTGTGGCTGGCGTCATGGCGGCCGTAGAACGAGTCAACGGTTACGAAATCATCAATCTGGGCGGATCATCGATGATTTCGCTTTTGGAACTCCTTCGCCTGATCGAGCGCTCGATGGGGAAGGAAGCCCGGATCGTGTGGCGTGAAAACCAGCAGGGCGACGTTGAACGGACGTGGGCGGATGTTACCAAAGCGAAAACATTACTTGGGTTTGAACCTACCGTTTCAGTCGAGGCGGGTGTCCGACGATTTGTAGATTGGTACATGAACGAGCATAAAGTCTCGATCGTCCCTCGATGATTTTGAAAATCCTCCTTATTCTTGCACTTGCCCTTTTTCTCAGCGTGCATATTCGCATCAACGACGATTATGAAAAAAAGAAGGACCCTTATGACTACGTTCACACCGGGCGGTCGCTCGTCCGTGGAGATGGACTTCTTTTTCATAACCGGGCGTACGTGATTCACCCACCGGGATTCAGCCTGGCGGCCGGAGGCCTAAACGTTTTTTGCCGTGATTCACAAATGGCTGGAATTTGTGCCAGCCTGGTCTTTTTTATTGTTTCCATTTTTTTCGTCTACCGGATTGCGGATCGGATGTTCGGGCATTCCTTTTGGGCGGGTCTCACCCTTGTCTTTTTTTGCGGAAATACGGTGGTTCTGGATCAGGCCGTCAACGGACGGGCGGAAAGTTTATTTGTATGTTTAATGACGGCACTGGTTTATATGACCCTATCGATGGGGCATCGCATTTTTTCGAGTTTTATCCCGTGTGTCATGAATGCGGCGCTTGCCGCGTTGCTTTATTATGTGCGCCCGGAGGGTGCTCTTGTCGCCGCGGTTGTCGGAGCATGGACGTGGTGCCGTGCCGTACCCCAGCGCCGCGTACAATATGCGATGACCTGGCTTACGACCGTTGCGGTCCTTTGGATTCCATACTTCCTTTTTCTTAAGGAAGCGACAGCGGCCTGGCAGTTTTCCGGAAAAACGACCATCAATCTGGTGATGGGAGAATTGCAAAGTCCGTATCAAGGCGGCACCGGGGGACCCCGTTACGACATTATTCAAAAAGTGATCAGCGACCCACAAGCATCGTCCGGGGCATGGAATTATCTGACGACAAATTCGACGAGTATCCTTTCGAGAATCCCGACCAACGCATCGACTCTTTTCAGCCATCTCATCCACTCATGGTCGGCGATCGGTTTACTCTTGGCGGCATGTGGAGCGTGGGCCTTCCCGGAAAAATATCGAGGACTTGTATTGGGCCTGCTCGGAATACTCTTTGTTTATCTGGCCTTTTTAATACTTGGTCGCGTCATTGCCGCGTATCACTGGATTTTTTGTCTGCTCGCCGTAGCAGGTTTACGATCGCTCCTGAAGGGTGTGGAGAATTGGGCAATCACGAAGCGGTACGCCGCGGGAATAGTGTTCCTGATTACTCTCTACGCGATGCGATATAGCACGATCGCCCTGTGGGGAGGAATCGGATGAGCCAGGGATCGAATGAACTCAAGCAGATCTCACGAGGTGCGATCATTGCATCCGCCGGGCTTTTTGTAAGTCAGTATCTCCTGAGCCCATTGATCGGGATTCTCAATACCCGAATCCTGGGGGCCCATCAATACGGGTTGTTTTCACTCGCGTCCGGTATCATAGCCATTTTTGCGTCATTCCCATTGATGGGGATGCATGACGGTTTGATTAAATTTTTGCCGTCATATTTGAGCGCCGGTGAAATCTCCAAGGTCAAGGGGCTGTTCTTTTTTGCATGGCGCGTGTTGTCCGTTGGTGGCGCTCTCTTTGTTGTGCTGTGTGTTATATCTACCCGGCATATTTCTACCGTGATTTATGACGAACCGGAAATGCAGGTGATTCTATACTCGGTTTCCATTGTCATTTTACTCAATAATTATCAATATCTGTTTGCCAGCCTGTTTGCGTCCCTTCGGGACATTACTCGCCGCACATTGATCAAATACATTTATCCGAACGTTACCAAGTTGATTGTTCTCATCGCCGTTTTTTTTCTTGATGCCGGTCTGCCTGGAGTTATTGCGGCCGTTCTCGCCAGTGCATTGATGCAGGTCGTCATGGGGGTTGTCTATTCACGTCGTCTGTTCCCGACGCTCTACGATCGGGAGGTCCCTGCAAATTTTTCCGCGCCGGACAAAAAGGACTTCATGGCATTTTCGCTTCCGCTGTACATGACTTTATTTGTTGACATTCTTTTTCAGCAAACCGACGGCTTGATGATCGGTTATTTTTCAGACGCGAAGCACGTCGGAATTTACGAAGTGGCTTTTCGTGTGACGCCCTTTATTTTATTTCCCATGGGCGGTATGTCTCAGGTTTTTCAACCGATTTTATCCGAAAGTTTTGCAACGGGTCAACTTCATAAAGTTGGTGAACTGTATCGGAGCGTAACGAAGATTGTGACCACGCTGACCGTGCCCATATTGATTTCGATCCTGACGTTTACCGAGGAACTGTTGTCGATTTTCGGTTCGGAGTTCCGTCAGGGGGCGTCTTGTTTGATGATTCTCAGTGTCGGTTTTTTCGTCCAGGCAGCTACCGGACACACGACAGCGCTGATCGTCTTGTCCGGTCGTCCTCGCTGGCTTCTCATAAATAACACCGCCGCCATGGTTGTGAATATCCTTTTGAACTACGTCCTGATCCAGAAATATAGCATTGTCGGTGCCGCCCTGGCGACAGCGATTTCGATTTCGTTGAGCAACCTGGCACAGCTCACGATGGTTTATCGTCTATTCGGCTTTCATCCGTACACGGTATCGTATTGGAAAATTATTCTTGCAGCCGCGGCAGGGACATTCGTTTTTGTAGGACTGAAATCGGCTCAGGTCACCAGTCCGTTGGCGTTTTTGGTTTTTATTTGCGTCGGCATTTCGATATATTTTTTCCTACTGTGGAAAATCGGATTGGATGAACAGGAAAAAATGCTCGTCCAGGCTTTTCAGAGAAAGCTCAAATCATTAGTCGGGATGAGAGGTCAGTAATGGCATCGGATTGGAAATCTCGCCGTGTTCTGGTGACCGGCGCCGGGGGGTTTATAGGAAGCCACTTGACGGAAGATCTGGTTCGCCGTGGGGCCCGGGTACGTTGTCTCGTTCGCTACAATGGGAGGAATGACTGGGGGCATCTTGAATCTCTCTCGGACGAAGTAAAGAACGAACTGGAGGTTGTGTTGGGCGACATCCAGGATTCAGGACTCATGCAAAAAACGGTGGAAAATTGTGATACGGTCTTTCATCTCGCCTCTCTGATCGCCATACCGTATTCGTACGTGGCCCCTCAAAGCTATGTCGCCACAAACATTTATGGAACATTGAACCTTCTGGAAGCGGCTCGAAAGGCCAACGTTCAAACATTTATTCACACATCGACGAGCGAAACCTATGGAACGGCGATGTATACGCCCATCGACGAACGCCATCCTTTGCAAGGGCAATCGCCTTACGCCGCAACGAAAATCGGCGCCGATAAATTGGCGGAAAGTTACTTCCGATCCTTTGACCTGCCGGTGGTGACGTTGCGCCCGTTCAATACATTTGGACCTAGGCAATCCGCCCGGGCAGTTATACCGACGATTATTGCCCAGGCGCTCAATGGCGATGACGTGCAACTGGGAGCGTTGGATCCTGTGCGGGACCTGACTTTTGTGAAGGATACGGTAGCGGCTTTCATTCGTACCGCCGAGGTCAATGGAATCGCGGGGGAGGTGATCAATGTCGGCCAGGGGTACGGCATCCGCATCGATGAACTCGTCAAGAAAATTGGCGAGGTCATGGGTAAACAATTGACCATTCATTCGGATTCCACGCGATATCGGCCGGCCAAAAGCGAAGTGATGAAGCTGGTCTGTGATGCGACCAAAGCGCGTGACCTTTTAGGTTGGAAGCCGGAGTGGACATTGGAAGCCGGTTTGTCGGACACCGTAGAGGCGATCAAAAATGTGATCGGTACGTACAAAGGGGGTAAATTTGCATTGTAGTATCCATGAGGCAACTGAGAGTGTTTGCTTGTGTGAATTCGGGATGTAACAGTTCTGGCCGGAAAATCATTGGCGGACTTTCTCAACTAAGCGATTTGATGTTAGAGGAATAGAATAATGTCGAACCCCGGGGCGCTCTTTGATCGCTATTATGCGACATACTCGCTAAAAAAGACAGACTTCAATCCAGCAAAGTATAATAAAGAAGTGGAACGACTCGATCAGTTTCTACCTCGTATCGTTACAGAAAAAAATGCTAAAGTTCTTGATCTGGGATGTGGAAACGGATACGTCTTGAATTATTTAAAACAGAAAGGGTTCACGGATTATCTTGGCGTGGATTTTTCTCCCGAGGCGGTTGCCCTTTGCAAGGAATATGTGACGGATCGAGTCATCCAATCGGATGCGCTGGAATTCTTGGAAATCGAACGCAAATCTGAGCGACGGTACGATGTGATCATCATGTTCGACGCCCTTCATCACTTTGATCGCCAAGACATTATTCATCTGTTCAAGCTGTGTTATGAAGTATTGAAACCCAACGGCGTGCTGGCGGTCAAGGTTATCAACATGTCCAATCTGACGTCGAATCAACTGTTGGCTGCCGATTTTACGAACCTCGTGGGTTTTACTGAACCAAGTCTACAGCACCTTTACCGACTGGCTGGATTTCATTCGATTGTCTTTGACGATCAAAAGCCCAAACGATTGAACAGCCGGTTGAAACATCACATCGAGCGCGCAATCCATCGGTTTGTCTATTGGGCGTCTCGGACGGATTGTCCACTAATAGTGTCCAGGAAATTCATTGCCATTGGAAGAAAGTAAATTTCCATTGAATATTCTTTTACTTTCCGACCACTTTATACCCATCGTCGGTGGTGGAGAGTTCATCGTTCACTACTGGGCTCAAGAACTTCACGCGAGAGGTCACAATGTTGTAGTTCCGATCCTGACATCGTGGAAAGCGCGCCACGACAATCATGCGAAGTTTCCCTATAATGTCGAGCGTTTTCCATATCTACCATTCATGCCTTTGATGTCCAGAACCCTACAGTTTCGAAAGCTGAATCAGAAACGTCCATTTGACATTATTCACGCTAATTTTTTGTACGCGGCCGGACATGTCGGCGTGAACTTGCAACAACGATTTGGTGTACCCTGCATTGTATCCGCCCAAGGGGCCGATATTCTGGTATATCGCGAACTTCATTATGGGAACCTGCTCAACCCAAAGATCCTTCATGCCTCACAAAAAGTTGTCAGAAAGGCGGCGGGCCTCGTGTATAACTGCCAATCCGTGCAGCGTCGGCTTATGGAACTGGGAGCTGCGGAATCCCAGCTTCATTACGTCGTCAATGGCAGCTGCTACAGTCAAATTGTATCGATCGCTAAGGACGGACTGAGGAAAACACTCGGCCTCCCTGAAGAGGAATTAATTTTTTTGACTGTCAGTCGCCATTCACCCATTAAGGGTGTTCACTTATTGATTGATGCCGTGGCCGAGGTTCGTCAGCGAACGGATAAGCAATTTCGCGTCGTACTCATCGGGCCTCGTACCGAGAAACTGCTTCCACAAATTATGCAGCGCGGTTTGGAACGGTACTTTGCTGTCATTGGAGAAATTCCCTTAGAAGTGGACCCCATGACGGGACTTCCATGTATGCCGACGCGTCGGGTTATGCAGTTCCTAAAGGCAGCGGACGTGTATATCAGCCCAGCCCTCTCTGGAACCTTTGAATTGTCCGGCGCCGACGCAATGGCGGCTGGACTGGGTATGATCGTTTCCGACAATATTGGGAACAAAGATGTGATTCAGAACGGTCACAACGGATTTGTTGTTCCACATAATCGTGCGGATGCGATCGCAGGCGCCATGCTCAAATTCATCACACAACCTGAACTGGCACGCCAGATGGGTCACATCAACGAGCGTCAAGCACAAGACTATGATTGGTCGCGGATTGCCGCAAAACTTGAAGCGTGTTACCACGCCACCATCACCCGATGGAACCAACGTCGAAGAGTGTAGAATGAAAGCGGTCATATTAGCCGGAGGGTTAGGTACGCGGCTCAAACCGTTTACGCAGGTGATTCCGAAACCCCTGTTGCCCGTGGGAGAAAGTTCCGTGCTTGAGATTCAAATCATGAGTCTTGCCAAAGCCGGAGTCACTGAGATTTTTATTGCCACAAACTACATGTCGGACTATGTCCAGGCGTTTCTGGGGGATGGAAGCAAGTATGGAGTACGAATTCAGTTTAGCAAAGAAACGGAGCCGCTCGGGACGTGTGGACCGGTGTTGCTGTTAAAGGATCATCTCCGTGAACCGTTTATTTTGATGAATGGAGACATTCTGACGACGTTGGATTTTCGGAAGGCATACGATTTTGCCGTCCGTCTCGACTCCGATTTTGTCGTTGTCACAACCGAAATTACGACGCCGTTTGATTTTGGCAATGTCAAAACGCGGGACAACTACATCATCGATGTACATGAAAAACCCAAGTTAAAGATGGAAATTCTGGCCGGGGTGTACATCATGAAACCTCAAATCTTTTCACACATTCCTGAACAACGATATTATGGAGTCGACACCCTGATCAAAGACATGCTTGCAGCCAATGAGAAAATCGGGCGCTATCTCATGAGAGACTATTGGCTGGATATCGGTCGCATCGATGACTATGAAACTGCACAGGAAGTTTACAAGGAACATTTCCTACATTTAAAGAAGGATGGGATTGAGTGAGGAGCTGGCAATTGCCTCGCGTCGATGACGAACGCGGCAGTATGACCTATATGGAAGCAGGGACTCATATTCCGCATGACGTGCGGGGGATGAAAATGGTTATTTTTGATGGGCCCGGAAGTCGGTTTTCCTTGAAGCAGTCTAGCCATGTCATTTGCCTATCCGGTAACGTAATGATCCAAGGTCAGGACGGCGCGACTGTGTTGGACAGACCGGACGTAGGAGTTGTAATTCGGGAAGGATGCGAAATCACGTCTCACTTTGGGTCTGCCGTATGTCTCGTTTTTCATTCACGTTTATAGACCGATGGATTGGCCCTCGCTGGATGCATGTCATATGATCGATGCGACTTGTTCCAGAAGCGCTGATCATGGAGCGCGTACGATGGATTTAACCGTAATTCCCTTCCAGGTCAAGCGAGTGTACTACCTGTATGGGATTCAAAAAGGCGCCGTGCGGGGCGGACACGCGCATCGTGAACTATGCGGTGTCGTTTTTGCAGCTGCCGGCAAATTCGTTGTTAGGTTGCATGACGGAATTTCCACTCGAGATTTTCCACTCGATTCTCCACATCGAGGCGTCTTTATCCCCCATATGATTTGGAGAGAAGTCGTCGAGTTTTCAGACGATGCCGTCTTGCTGGCCTTGGCATCCGGTTATTACACCGAAGATGAAATGATCAGAAACAAAAATGAATTTTTGAACATTAGGGGTTTGGCTCAAAGAACAGGCTATTGATATGAAGATTTTACGCAACGACATCTCGAAACAGGCCGCCGACCATATTGAAGAGTTGCTAAAAGAGACGCGTAAGGTATTGTTGTCCGGCAAGTATATTCTTGGCGCTCAGTTACAGCAGTTTGAACATGAGTTTGCGGCGTACTGTGGTACTCGACACGCCGTTGGAGTCGCTTCGGGAACGGAAGCAATCTATCTTGCGCTGAAGGTTCTCGGCATCGGTCGTGGCGATGAAGTCATTACATCGCCTTTCACATTTATCGGAACCGTTTCCGCTATTTTAATGACCGGCGCAACTCCAGTCTTTGCCGATATCGACCCGGCGACATTCAACATTGATCCCGACCGGATTGCCTCCGCTTTATCGAATCGTACTAAGGCGCTCATGCCGGTTCATCTTTATGGACAGCTGGCCGATATGGATGCGTTGGGGACGATGGCAAAAAATGTCGGTATTCCCATTGTGGAGGATGCGGCGCAAGCGCATGGAAGTCATGATCGAGGAAGGAAAGCAGGGACGTTTGGCTATATGGCCTGTTACAGTTTTTATCCATCCAAGAATCTTGGTGCTTATGGTGATGCGGGAGCGATCGTTACCGACGACGATGAACTTGAAACCAAATTACGGACGCAGCGCAATTACGGGCAACGAGGTCTGTACGAATGTGCCTCCGACGGAATCAACAGCCGACTGGATGAACTGCAGGCGGCCTTTTTGAGCGTCAAGCTACGGTATCTGGACAAATGGAATGAACGCCGCCAGATCATTGCACAATTGTACATGAAGCATTTACCGGAAGGCCCTGTCCATCGACCCAAAATACGGGAGTCGTGCTATAGTAATTTTCACGTCTTTACGATCCGTGCGTCACGAAGAGAGGATCTGACTCGATTTTTAGCGGAACAAGGGATTCAAACGAATGTTTACTATCCGATTCCACTGCATTTGCAAGAAGGTTTTAAATTTCTCGGGTATCGTCGCGGCGACTTTCCCCATGCTGAACAAGCCTGTTCAGAGGTTCTGGCCCTGCCGATGTATCCGGAAATGCCGGAGGAGTACGCTGTGGAAGTTTGTGACGCGATTCGTCAGTTCTACGGCGTGTGATCCGGATGCGCTTCCTTGCATGGTTTTTCTTGAAAATTTGTTCGTGGCTAACCTGGCGACCGCGGTCATCCCATCGTCATGAACGAAAGCCTCAGCGTGTCCTGGTGGGCACGAATGCCGCCATAGGAGACGCGATCATGGCCCTCCCGACGATCGACGCTTTGAAAAGTATTTTCCCGGAAATGGACGTGTGGGCCAGTCCGGCGACGGCGCCTTTTTTTGAACGGCGCGGCCTCCGTCATGTTTGGATCCTGCCGGATCATTTTATCGGAATTCTCAAAATGATCCTTCGAATCCGAAAGGAACGATACGATGTGTTTATCGGATGTCTGACGGCAAATACGTTTCGACAGTGCGCAATTCCTTTTTTTGGATCGATTCCACGGCGATATAAACATGCCAGCCCGCATCGCGGAAGCCGCAATTACGATTTTGTGTTTACGCGATGTATTCCACTCGATATGAGACTCCATCGCGTGACCTGTAACCTGCAACTGCTGGATGCTGTAAATCAACCATCCGGACAGGAGTGGCCGTCCATCGAGGTGCTGCCGAACGATGCGTCGGAAGCCGAACGTTGTTTGAGAATGGCCGGTATCGACCTTACACGGCCGTTGGCCGCCTGTCATCCCGGGTGTAACCCCAAAGCATGGGCTAAACGATGGCCGGAAGACAGGTTCGTTTCGCTTTTGTGTCGGCTCATGAAAGATACGGGCACGCAATTCGTCCTACTCGGCGGTCCGGAGGAGACCGAATTGACCGGGCGAATAGGCTTGCAGTGTGGATCCGGCGTCGTTTCCCTCGCCGGGAAAACGTCATTGATGGTAACTGCCGCAATACTCAAACGGTGCCAATATTTGATTACGAACGACTCCGGGATCATGCACCTCGGTACGGCCGTCGGAACGCCCGTCGTTGCGATTTTTGGACCGACGCGAGAATCGCATATCGGACCTACCGGTCGACAGAGTGTCGTCATACGAAAAGGTCCCCGCGTCGAAGATGTGGATGTGGCGTCGGTAATTGTTTCGATCGAACGGCTCAGGGCGCTGCAAACTGACGCACGGTAAATCGCTTGAACGCGAGGAGCCGCTTCATTATGTTCCAACCCATTTTGGAAAGTACTCCATGCACGATTCCATCGATATCAAAGGCGCACGAGTTCACAATCTGAAGAACGTCGACGTCCGCATTCCGCGTAACAAACTCGTCGTCGTGACCGGTGTATCGGGCTCCGGCAAGTCAAGCCTGGCGTTCGATACGCTTTATGCCGAAG
Source organism: uncultured Bacteroidota bacterium (assembly GCA_964478735.1). GTDB lineage: Bacteria > CLD3 > CLD3 > SB21 > SB21 > CAYZJB01. The sequence continues at coordinate 35,295 of CAYZJB010000011.1, forward strand.
GACAGCGGCGGTACGTCGAATCGCTTTCATCGTACGCGCGCCAGTTTCTCGAACGGATGGACAAACCGGACGTCGACCATATCAAAGGCATCAGTCCCGCGCTGGCGATCCAGCAACGTACGCTCGCCAAAAACCCAAGATCCACCGTGGCGACGGTCACGGAAGTGTACGATTATCTTCGCGTACTATTTGCCCGCATCGGAAAAATCCGCTGTCCGGATTGCCGCGAGTGGGTTCGTAAAGATACGGTCAGTTCGGTCGTGGATTTTGTCCTGAGTCAGAAAGAGGGCGGCAAATTCTATCTGCTAGTGCCCTCCGCAATCGACGAGGCGGCGATCCTGTCGTGGAGAGAAAAAGGATTTTCACGCGTGTTGTTAAACGGCGAGATCACGGATTTTGATTCAATGGAAACGGTTCGTGTCGTTCTCAAAAAGAAAAAGGCAGAGATCGTGATCGATCGACTGTCCGTTTCCAAGTCTTCCAAGACGAGACTTGCCGACAGCATCGATCAGGCGTTTCAGTGCGGAACCGGAGATATTCTCATTCGATTTCTCGATGGTGGGGATCATCACTTTTCGAACCGTCTGGAATGCAACCGATGCCATCGATCGTTCGTTGAGCCGGAGCCACGATTGTTTTCGTTCAACAATCCGTACGGGGCGTGTCCGGCCTGCCAGGGCTTTGGGAATCGGATAGAGATCGACATGGACCTGGTCATTCCCGATCGGAGAAAATCGCTAAAACAGGGTGCGGTCAAACCGTGGACAACGTCGGGTTTCTCGGATTACCAGCGGCGGCTGGTACAATATGGTCCGAAAGAAGGGCTCCCCATCGATGTCCCGGTAGAGGAACTCACGCGAGAGCAATACCGGAAACTGTTGAACGGCGGAAAAGATTTTGACGGTATTCGTGAGTTTTTTGTATGGCTGGAATCGAAAACGTACAAGATGCACGTGCGCGTGCTGCTCAGCAAGTATCGTGGGTACGTGACGTGTCTGGAATGTGAAGGATCCCGACTGCGGCAGGACGCGCTCCACGTTTGGATTCATGACAAAACGATTGCCGATATCGATCGAATGACGATTCTCGAAGCGCACCGATTTTTCGCCGATCTGCCACTCGGCGCCATGGACCGTGAAATCGGAAGACGGGCGCTGGAGGAAATTCAAAAACGATTGTTGTATCTGACGAACGTCGGGCTGGAATACCTGACGCTCAATCGACTTGCGGGTACCCTCTCGGGCGGCGAGGCCCAACGGATCAGTCTGGCCACGTCGCTGGGCTCCTCGCTCGTCGGATCGTTGTATATTTTAGACGAACCGAGCATCGGTTTGCATCCCAGAGACAACGATAAACTCATCCGAATTCTTAAAAATCTTCGCAACATCGGTAACACGGTTGTCGTTGTCGAACATGACCGGGAAACGATGGAAGCAGCCGATGAAATCATCGACATGGGTCCGCGGGCGGGTGTGCACGGCGGTCAGGTGATCGCGCAAGGCGGGCACCGGCAACTGGTCGATCATCCGCATTCGTTGACGGGCCGCTATCTTTCAGGCCGGGCAAGAATTCCCGTGCCTTTTTCACGCCGACAGCCGGATGAACGCTGGTTGCGTATCACGGGAGCAAGTGAAAACAACCTGAAAAATATCGACGTTGCATTTCCGCTGGGGCTTTTTGTGTGCGTCACCGGCGTCAGCGGTTCGGGCAAGTCCACGTTGGTACACGATATTTTGTACGCCGGTCTGATGCGGCAACTGGATACGTGGTCTAACAAAATCGGAAAACACGAAGCCCTCGACGGTTCAAAGTGGATTCAGGCCGTGGAAATGGTCGACCAGCAACCGATCGGGCGCACCCCAAGAAGTAATCCCGCATCGTACATTAAAGTTTTCGACCTGATTCGCGATGTGTTTGCCGAGACGCCGATGGCCAAAGTGCGCGGTTACAAATCGGGTACGTTTTCATTTAACGTGCCAGGCGGCCGATGTGAAACATGCGAAGGGGCCGGAGAAACGATCGTGGAAATGCAGTTTCTGGCCGACGTCGTCCTGGAGTGTGAAGAATGCAAGGGCCGCCGGTTCAAAAAAGAAGTGCTCGAGGTTCATTATCGGGACAAAAACATTTTCGACGTGCTGAATCTTACCGTCACCGAGGCGATCGATTTCTTCCAATCGCACGCACGGATTGTCGCCAAGCTGCAGGTCCTGGACGATGTCGGACTCGGATACCTGCGCCTGGGCCAGTCGGCCAATACGCTCTCGGGGGGCGAGGCCCAACGCGTCAAGCTCGCGGCACATCTTACGGAAAAAAAAGGGCAACACACGTTATACATTCTGGACGAACCTACGACGGGCCTGCATTTTGACGATATCCATAAGCTGCTCCAGAGTTTCCAGAAACTCATCGACGCCGGTCACTCGATCATTACGATCGAGCACAACCTTGACGTCGTCAAGTGCGCTGACTACGTGATCGATCTGGGACCGGAGGGCGGAGATCGAGGCGGAGCAGTCGTGACAACCGGAACGCCGGAAGAAATTGCCCGCCATCCCGATTCCTACACCGGAAAATATTTGAGAACCTATCTCGGCTGATTATTGAAATATCCGGCTTCCATAGTCCGTTCTCTGTAGTTTGATGTCCCTCAAGGTCGGCGACTTGATCTGGATAATGAAAAAATATCCGGCGGCAGGCCCCGTCGGCGTCCAGTCCAGCCGCATCTCCCAGCAGTGCAAATCCCGGACGAATGAATACGATTGGCTAATGATGTCTTTTTTGAGCACGTCGACCCGTGCGGTGTAGTTGACCTGCCAGTTAGGTGAGATGCGCAATCCCGCGGAAATATTGGCCCCGAGGTTCTTGATGACGTTTTCAGGATCCGATTTGTTGACGTCGTAATTCAAGTCGATACGCGCATTCCATGGTACTCCACTAGGCAGCGTCGGCGTTTGAGGTAAAAATTGAGGCGCATATCCGGGCGGTACGACGTTGTTCGTGGGAACTCCGCTTGGCGTCCCGGGCTGATCCGGCGTCGCCGAGGCCTTTCCGCCCTGCAGGCTGAAACCCGCGGTCAACGACAGGTTGGTCAGTCGCGGGATTTTTTGAAGGTCGTTGACGCGCCGGTTGAGCAGCGTGTCGTACCGGTAAAAATCGTGAACGAACGTCGCATTGAGCGAGACGTTTCGAGCCAGATCGTTGCTCAGCGTCAGCGACGTGGAAAGCGGCGACAGCTTAAATTCATCTGCTTCAAAATTATAGCTGATCGAACTGTTCCAGTTGAGCAGGTCCATTTTTTTTTCGGTCGGCTCCTGGGCGGAGTCCGAGGCGGCCTCCAGAAATTTTGCCTGAAAGACGTTCGACAAACTCAGTCCCATGGACAGGACACGGCCCTGGGGGGTTCCTCCAAACAGGATGCTGCCGCGGTAGCGGTCAAACTTGTTCACATTTCCAGACGTGTCAACCGCGCGCTCGTAATATCCCCATCCTTTTTCGGAAAAATCCGGCTGGTACGTCAAACTGATGGAGGGCGTCATGACGTGACGGAACGTCTGCAGTCCGAAAATATTGGGGTTCACAATTCCATACAGTTTCGTCGACACCCCGACGCTCGCGGAAAACGTGTGACGGGCGAAAAACCCCCGCACGGTATCGCTATTCAGCCGGTTGGCGGCGTCGTAACGATAGTTCTCGATCCGGCGATCAAACCATGTTTCCTGGAAGCTGATGCTGGGGGCGATGTTAAACCAGGTGAAAGCTTTGTACGGAGCCGTGATGCTCGCATTGTGGTTCATCCCGATGGCCGACAAAGTTTGCGCCGTGTCATTGGCCTGTGAGCCGCGATGAAGCGCGTTGGAGTTGTAACTGTACCGGATGACTTCGTACCACCGGTCGGGCCGGTTCCGTTCGTCTTCCGGTTTTTGAAAAAAGGCCGCCGACGATTTGCTGATGGTGACGCTGGGAAACGTATAATCCCGCGCGCCGTTGTCGAGGTTTTTAGACTGTGAGGCGTTTGCACTCATGCTGCCCCATTCGAAATTTCGATTGTACAAAACGTTGGAGCGGACCTGGCGGTTCAGAATGTCGTTTTGATTGAGACTGGTAAACTGATAAAAATTCTTGCTGCTGACGAAATGCAGGTCCGCACTCAAGTTGGATTTATCGGAAATCGTGTGGTTATGCGCCGCATCGATATTCCACAGCCGTGTTCGTTCACCGGTGATGTAACTCAACGAAGAGTACGAAAAGCGGGCGTTGCCCGTGTAGTGATACCGTTTGGCGTAGTTTACGCCGCCGTGATACAGCCAACCGGCCTTATCGAGAAAATCGATCTGGACCAATGCATCGAAATAATCGTTGGGGGCCCAGTAGTAGCCAAAATTGCGAACCTGCCGCCCTTCCCTCGGCGTTTCGCTGTAGACCGGTGGCGTAATGCCGGATTGCCGTCCACCGCGATTCGGAAACACGCCGAAAGGGATTGCGAAGATCGGTACCTCATGAATATACAGAACGACCGGCCGCGCAACGACCTGGTCGCGAATGATCAATTTCATTTCTCGTGTCCGAAAGAAAAAGTGCGGATGATCGGGCACGTCGCAGGTCGTAAAGCGGCCTCCGCTCACGTACAGCGTACTGTCGCCGATTTTGCGAATGGTCTCACCGTAATAAAATCCGTCGTTCTCCTTCGTCTGGCCGAGAACAACTTTGCCGCGTTTCGTATCAAAGTTGTATTCCATCACATTTCCGGTGAACGACTGACTGCCTTCCGAAAATTCCGGGATCCCCCTCCACCGGACGACCTGGCCGGTCGAATCGATGCTGTCCGCCGCGGCTTCGGCGATCATCAGCCGCTTCGGCTGGTCGATAGTGATCCGGGCCGCCGTGATCTTCATACCGCGATAGCGCACCCACGCATTGTTTTTGAGGACCATGGTCGAATTGTCCAGTGTACCTTCGGTGGTGTCGGCGCCGTAGTAAATCGTCGTATCGACGCCACCGGACGGCGTTCGACGCGACGTATCGGTCAGTGTCTGGACATTTGGAAAAGTCGACCGGGTGGTGTCCGGCTCCGGGAGCGAATCCGGCTCCTGGGCAAACGCAGGTATGGACATCATGATAAGCGCGGCCACAAATCGCATCGTCATTCCAGAATGATCGTTACCGGTCCCTGATTGTGAATTTCAACGTCCATCATCGCACCAAACACACCCGTTGCGACACGAACGCCTTTTGCCCGTAACGTTTCAACAAAACGGTTGTACAACGGTTCTGCCATTTCCGGACGTGCCGCTTCGATAAAACTTGGACGGCGTCCTTTTCGGGCATCGCCGTAAAGCGTGAACTGCGATATGACCAGTACTTCCCCGTTGACGTCCAGGAGTGAACGGTCCATCTTTTGAACATCGTCGTTAAAAATCCGCAGATGGACAACCTTGTCGCTCCAGAACTCGACGTCCCTTTCACTATCGGATTCGTGAATACCGATGAGAAGAACCAGGCCCGGACCGATCCGTCCAACCGTTTCGCCGTCGATCGACACCGACGCTCGGGATACGCGTTGTACGACTATTCGCATCGGTGGCCAAGATACGATAAAAGAAAGACAGAATGAAGGAAGGAGACCGATGCAAAAAAAGTTGATTTTTTAGCAATCTGTACCGCGCGGCATAGGAAGGCAGATCACATAGCAGAAATTGTCCTCGTCGCGTTCCACGTTCGCACACCTTAGTCGCGCAAGCTTAACAGCTCATCAACTTACAGGAACAAGTAACTATACACAGATTTTTGAGACGTGTGTTAAGCTTAAATCGCGGTCATATAATGCAGGCTGAAGAGCCGGTCCGGATCGGTCCATACGTGCTGCGGGCGGAAGGCGTCGTCGGCAAGCTGATGGAACTCTTCGATCGAATATTTGTAGGAATACTCCGTCAGAATGGTTTCATTTTTTTTAAATATGAAACGATAACCCTCGATGTCGATTTCCTGGTCGCGGGCGCTGACCAGATGCATCTCGATGCACCCGCGGCGTTCATTATAAAAGGCGTGATGTTTCCACTGAGAAAGGTCGAAATTCGCGTCCCATCGGCGATTGATGTGTGCCAGGATGTTTAAATTAAACGCGGCCGTGATGCCGCGGGCATCGTTGTACGCGGCGTGGAGCCGGGCCGCATCTTTTTTGAGATCGGCACCGATCAGAAGACCGCCGCCGGGACCCACCATGGAAGCGATGCGATCCATAAAGGCCGCGGCATCGAGCGGAAGGAAATTACCGATCGTGGATCCTGGAAAGTACGCCACTTTTCGGGCACGGGCGGGCAAGATCGGCAGCGAGAGGTCCCGGGTGTAGTCCGCATGAACGGGCTCGACGCGGAGATGCGGATACGCGCGGCGAAGCCGTTCCGCCGAAGCGAACAAATGGGATTCCGAAATATCGATGGGCATGTACACTGCCGGCCGCTGGATGTTGTCGAGCAACAGCCGTGTTTTCATACTGCTTCCGCTGCCGAATTCGATCAACGCGGCGTCGGGTCCGATCGCCCGTACGATATCGCGAACGTACCGGTTCGTGATTTTCATCTCCGTTCGCGTGACGTAGTATTCATCGCAATCGCAGATCGCATCGAACAGCTGCGAACCGCGTTCGTCGTAAAACAATTTGGGTGGCAGGGTTTTTTGTTTTTTGCCCAACCCGTCCAGCACTTCTTCCAGCGTTGCATCGGCCGGACGCGTATGGATGTAGGGTTTACGCATCATGAGCGAGCCGGACCCCTGTAAATTGCCATCGTGCGCCCGGCGGAAAGAAATTTCGATACGTCCGGCGCATATGTGATTGTGACGTCGCACAGGAGCCGCCGCGGAGGACGAACTGGTTGCACATGAATTTGCCGTTGTATTCGCCAATGGCGCCTTCGGCCGGTTGATATCCCGGATACGCGACGTACGGACTCTGCGTCCATTCCCACACGTCGCCGAAAAGCTGCTGCATGCCCGGACTACCGTTCATTCGTATCGGGTGAAAACGCCGGGTGTCGGCGAAGTTGCCCGTGATCGGAGAATCGAGGGAAGCGATTTCCCACTCGGCCTCGGTCGGCAGCCGATGACCGGCCCAGCGGGCAAAAGCGTCCGCTTCAAAATAACTGACGTGCGTCACGGGCTCGTCCGGCGCCACCGGCAATAATCCCGCGAGCGTAAACTGATGCCATACACCGTCGACCTTTTTCCAGTACAGCGGCGAGTCCCATTTCTCCTGTTCGACGGCGATCCAGCCATCGGACAGCCAGATGTGCGGTTTTTGATAGCCGCCGGCTTCCATAAACTTCAGCCATTCACCATTGGTCACGAGGCGTGACGAGAGGTTGAAATCCCGAAGGAGTACGTCGTGTCGCGGACATTCGTTATCGAAACAGAATTCGCTTCCGGCATGGCCGAGCGAATGAATACCGCCCTTGAACGGAATCCACGATGACGCCGGCGGGGGACCGGCCGCTTCCGGGGTCCGCGATTGATACACGGGATGCAGAGGATTGATCGACAGCACGTGTTTGATGTCGGTAAGGATCAGTTCCTGGTGCTGCTGTTCATGATGCAGACCGAGCTCCAGCGTCGGCTTCCATTCGATCATTTCGTCTGCGGACAAGGTGTCGATCCACGCGGCCATGTACTCATCCACGTGACGGCGATAACGAAATACCTCGTCGACGGTCGGCCGCGACAGCAGTCCCCGGTGCGGCCGAAACCAGCGTTCGCCGACCTGAACGTAATAGGAATTAAACAGAACATTGAACTGCGGGTGCGGCGACCGGTACGCGGGATTTGCTTTGGACAAGATAAACGTTTCGAAAAACCAGCTCGTGTGTGCGAGGTGCCATTTCGTCGGGCTCACGTCCGGCATCGATTGGACGACACAGTCCTCCGGCGCCAACGGCCGTGCCAGTTCCTCGGAAAATCGACGCACGGACAGGAAACGTTCCTTGACGGACAACTCGCGGATCGTTTGCGGAACCTCCGGGACGGCAATCATGCTATTCTCCGAAATTTTGTCTTTTATGAACTTTAAGACGTACGATTTTATTCCGCTTTTTGTGTATGGGTTGAGCCGCATTTCGGACAGGTGTGAACTTCCTCGACGGATTCTTTTCCGGAAACTTCGTCGTATATTAATTTTTCAGCGTGATGATTCATCTCCGCATTACATTTTTCACATCGGACCGGTTTTTTCTTTGCCATGAGTCCTCCCTTGACGTCCGTTTTTTCGGCGTTATTTTTTACTCCAGGGTGATGTTCTCCCGGCCGTACCGAAGCGTCCGAGCCATCCAAACCAGCTCGTTGATGAATTTATCCATCTGTTTGATATAAAAGTCCTGCGTGATCTTGCCGTCGGCATCGAATAACTTCTGTGCGTTACTGAAATTGCCGTCCCAGAAGATCGTCACGAGACCGAGTTCACGCATGACGGGTAAAAGATTCTGAATGACCCGCGTGCCGCCAAACCCGCCCGCCGACACGCCGCAGACCCCGACGGCTTTGTGGATATATTCCTTCCAATTCGTGTCCAGCAACGTTTTCAGTGCGCCCGGATATCCGTGGTTGTATTCCGGAACGACAATGACGAGCCCGTCGCATCGGGCGATGAGGTCGGCCAATGCGGGGTTGGCCATGTTGGTTCCGGCGTCGTCGCGCGGAAATTCATAGTCCAACACGTCCACAAGTTGAGTTACGACGTCGCCGCGTTTTTGGATTTCCCCGAGCACAAATCGCGCGACGTTTTCGCTGGCGCGGCCCTTCCGAGGCGTACCGAGAATAACGGGGATAGAAAGCAGTCGCTCAGACATACGGAGCGCCTTTCAGAAAGGGATGTAAACCGAAGGGTGTTTCGGAAAAACAGGATTTTTTTCGAAAGTCACAACGATTTTTTTTTGCCGTCTGAAATAATGTACCGTCGCGAATCATTGTTCAGGCAGCGTTTGATTGGTGAATTTCGATCCTTTCCTTGCGGCTTGTTGTCGAGGATTATAATTTTACGGATAAACCAGAGGCGTTGTATGTTTTGCCCATCCTGCGGTTCCAACATCGCCGAAGATGCGGCCCGGTGTCCGGGTTGCGGAAAAAACCTGAAAGGCGCACCGAACGCTGTCGTGATCGTAGCCTTGCTGGGAATGATCATTGCGCTGGCCGTCGGTGCGGCCGTTTTTTTCGTTGCCGCTCCATAGGCGTTAGATCCACATGTCTTTTGCCCTGGAAAAAGAGTCACTGCAAATTCTGCAGGACGTACTCCAACGTCTGGAATCCGGATTTTCAGCCTTGCCGTCCGCGAATAACGTCATGGACGAACCGGCGATGCGAACGGTGATGAATGAAGTGGCCGAACGTTTGCACGACAATTATCCTTACTTCCATCCGTTGTATGCCGGGCAAATGCTGAAGCCACCGCACCCGATCGCGCGAACGGCCTATGCGCTCGCCATGTGGATCAATCCCAACAATCACGCGCTCGACGGCGGACGGGCGAGTTCGCAAATGGAAAAGGAAGCCGTGACGGAAATCGCGCGGATGTTCGGCTGGTCGGCGCATCTGGGACATCTGACGGGCGGAGGGACGATGGCAAACCTCGAGGCGCTCTGGATCGCAGGCCGATTGTTTCCCGGTAAAACGATCTTAGCGTCGGAACAGGCCCACTATACGCACAAACGCATCAGTGCGGTTCTTGGCGTTTCTTGTGAAAGCGTTGCGTGCGATCATTATGGACGCATGGACATGAATGCGTTGAGCGAACGCCTGAAAAAAGGCGGCGTGAGTACGGTCGTGACAACAATGGGGACGACGGCCACCGGTTCGGTCGATCCATTGACGGATATTCTGGAACTTCAGAAGGCGTTCGGATTTCGTATCCATTGTGATGCGGCGTACGGAGGATACTTTACACTCACGGAAAATCTCAGGCCGGAAACGCGGGCTGCCTTTGACGCGATGTCGGCGGCCGATTCCATCGTCATCGATCCGCATAAACACGGGCTGCAGCCGTACGGTTGCGGCTGCGTGTTATTCCGAGATCCCGGCGTCGGACGATTTTATAAACACGATTCGCCTTACACATATTTCAGCTCGGGCGATCTGCATCTCGGCGAGATCAGTCTCGAGTGTTCACGTGCCGGTGCGGCGGCCGTGGCGTTGTGGGCGACGCAGCGCATGTTTCCTCTGGTCCATGCGGGCGCATTTGCCCGTGATCTGCAGCGTGGCCGATCCGCTGCACTCCGTCTGTTCGATCATCTGAAAAACGACCGGCGATTCGTCGTTGCGTTCGAGCCGGAACTCGACATCGTCGTGTGGACGGTCCGGTCTGAAAGCCTGTCGCGCTCGTCCGAGCTGGCGCGCGACGTCTTCGATGCTTGCGCGAAAGCGGGGTTACATCTGGCTCTGGCGGAGCTGCCCGCGGGATTTTTTCAATTTGATGCGTCGGTCCAGAAAGACCGTGAAACCGTCGTGTGCCTGAGGTCCGTCTTGATGAAGCCCGAGCATGAGGATTGGGTGGGGGAGATAGTTGATGTGTTGAATACGGCTATCGGCAAATTCTAAATCATATCAGATCATCTGTAAGGGTTAAACCGATTCAATAATCCTCAACCACTCCGCAACCCCCCAGGCCTGGGCAATGCAGCCGCGCGGATGATACGGCGCATCGCCATCGAATATTTCCGAGACGGAACCGATACAGGCTTCGTGAAGATGCGGAAGAAAATTGTCTACAACGGACTTGACCTCGCGATCGGCCGATTTGCCGCCGTACCGGCGGATCGCGTCGACGTAAGGTCCGAGCAGCCACGACCAGACGGTTCCTTGATGATAGGCGCCGTCGCGGGAACGTTGGTCGCCGCCATAACGTCCGATGTACTTCGGGTCGTCCTGCGCCAGGCTTCGCAGTCCGACGGGCGTGTAGAGTTTTTCACGGACGACGCGTAACACGCTTCTGGCTTTTATAGCCGTTAACAGCGGGAACGGCAGCGACAAAACAAATATCTGATTCGGCCGAATCGAGGCGTCGTGAAAATCACCGTCGATCACGTCGTATAAATATTTGCCGTTCCAGAATGCGGCATTGAACGACGATTTTACACGGGCGGCTTTTTTGATTAAGGCGTCGGCATTTTTTCCGGCCGCCTTCAGCAGGTCGGCGAGAATCATCAGCGCGTTGTACCACAGGGTATTGATCTCAACCGGTTTTCCGGTTCGCGGCGTGACCACCCAGTCGCCGACCTTGGCATCCATCCACGTCAGTTGAACATCCTGTTCACCCGCGCGCAAGAGTCCGTCAGCATCGACACGGATTCCGTAACGGGTTCCACGTTCGTGCCAGTCAACGATATCGATCAGGATGGGTAATACTTCCTGCAAGACGAATTCCCTGTCCTTCGTTTCGAGGAAATATTTAAACACGGCCACGAAGAACCACAACGTCGCGTCGACGGTATTGTATTCCGGTGCTTCACCGGCGTCCGGATATCGATTGGGCAGCATGCCTTGATCGACGGAGCGGGCGAACGCCTGCAGGATCTTTTTAGCGTCAACGTAGCGCCGTGTCGTGAGAGTCAATCCAGGGAGCGCGATCATCGTGTCGCGGCCCCAGTCGGTGAACCAATGATATCCCGCGATGACGGTTTTCAGGTTCTGATCGCGTGCGACGATGAATTGATCGGCGGCCAGCGCCAGAATCCTCCGTACGTTGCTTTTGATGCCGGTGATCAGGGCGTTACGCCGTTTCGTTTCCTGAGCAAGCAGAAGACGGCCCGATTTTCCTCCGGGATTTTCCGTGGAGAGAATCACGCTTATGACCGAACCCGAAGAGAGACGGCATTCAAAAACGCCCGGAGTGAATAAATCTTCCTGAAAATCCAGCCCGCGATACTGTTCGACAGCGTATTCAAAGCGGTAATACCAGTTGAACTCAGGGTGAAACGACGAACCGGGAACGGCGATGTAAATGTCGGGCTGAAATTCTACGGGCCGGTATTTGAACACGCCGTCTTCGAACGAACCGTCGCGGCGTACGCCGTCGAACGCGTGTTGAAGGCTGTGGTAATCGCGGCAGGCATAAAAGGGGCGTAAGTACAGCGTAAACGCGCCGGATGCCTGGACCACGTCGTATTGAACGACGACCGTGTTTTCGCCATGGATCGCGGCAATGGTTTTTCGCAACACGACGCCGTCGGCTGCATATTGCCATTGTGGAAAAAGGTCGCGTTCAAACGATTGAATATGGACATGGCCGGCCGGATGGATGGCGCCGGGAAATCGGTTGGCGGCGAGATCGATGGACTGGCCGTCGACGGACAACGTTTCGTCGAGTTTGGCAACCAGCACGGAGCGTACGACGGGGGGCCTGACCGCGGCCACGAGCAGGCCGTGGTATCGGCGTGTGTGAATGCCGGCAACCGTTCCGCTTGCCCATCCGCCGAGACCGTTGGTTTCCAGCCATTCGGTGCGGAGCAACTCGTTCAAATCTGTCATCGCGTACCTGTGTTGAAAACAAAACGCCGGTCAGGGCCGGCGTTGCATCAGAAAACAATCGGAGCGAGGTTATTTCGCGCGTTTGTGGATCGGGACATACGGCCGCTCGACGGGGCCCGTGTAAATCTGCCGTGGACGGCCAATGCGGGTATCCGGCGACTCCATCATTTCCTTCCACTGCGCGATCCATCCCGGCATGCGGCCGATCGCAAATAGTACGGTAAACATGTCCACGGGAAAACCCATGGCCTGGTAGATAATACCGCTGTAGAAATCGACGTTGGGATACAGCTTCTTTTCGATGAAGTATGGGTCTTTCAGCGCAATGTCTTCCAGTTTATGCGCGATGTCCAGCAGCGGATCGCTGATGTGGAGTTTGGCCAGAACTTTATCGCAGGTTTTTTTGATGATGACGGCACGCGGATCGAAGTTTTTGTACACGCGATGGCCGAATCCCATGAGACGGTAATTCGATTTTTTATCCTTCGCCATGTCGACGTACTTCTGGACGTTGCCGCCGTCGGCAAGGATCGTCTGCAGCATTTCGAGGACTTCCTGGTTGGCGCCGCCGTGCAGCGGTCCCCACAGCGCGCAGATCCCGGCGGAAATGGCCGCGAAAAGATTGGCCTGGCTGCTGCCGACCAGACGGACCGTCGACGTCGAGCAGTTTTGCTCGTGGTCCGCGTGCAGGATGAACAACTGATCCAGCGCCCGCTCGATGTCAGGATCGACTTCATACGGCTCGGCCGGTACCGCGAACATCAGATTCAAAAAATTCGCGCAGTAACTCAGCGCGTTGTTGGGATACATCATCGGCTGGCCGATCGACTTTTTGTACGAATAGGCGGCGATCGTCGGAATTTTCGCGAGCAGCCGGTAGATCGACACCTCGACGTGTTCTTTGTTCAAGGGGTCGCTCGAGTCCTGGTAAAAGGTCGACAGCGAACACACGACGGAGGACAGCAGGGCCATCGGATGGGCGTCGCGGGGGTACGCGTCGTACAGTTTACGCAGCGATTCGTGTAGCATGGTATGGCGCGTGATGTGACGGCGGAAGACTTCCAGTTGGGCCTGGGAGGGCAACTCGCCGTAGATCAGGAGGTAACTGACTTCCTGAAAGCTCGAGTGTTCACACAGATCTTGAATGTTGTATCCGCGGTATCGCAAAATGCCCTTGTCCCCGTCGATGAACGTGATCGCGCTCGTACACGAACCGGTGTTGCCGTATCCGTGATCGAGCGTGATCAGTCCGCTTTGTCCGCGCAGCTTGGCAATGTCGATGGCCTGTTCGTTTTCCGTGCCGGACATGACCGGGAACTCCAACGTTTTATCGTCGTAATTCAGAATCGCTTTTTTGATCATGAGAACTCCTTATTCGCAGGTCTGTGGTCGAGTGGCGCGCTCAAGCGCGAAAAAACTTACTAAAAGACCGCAGGATTGGCAAGTCAAATGAAACCGCATCATTGTTGACACAGCTGTCAAATTACACCCCAGACAATTTAGCTTCAATTTAAGATTGCACGCCTCACGGTGAACCTTCCTTGGGTAACTTTTGTACAGTCAGACAGTACGGCATCAAATGTGCCCTTAAGGATCCGTTAACGTCGCTACGGTTGGTCACGATGGCCGCTCCATTGATTGAATACGCAATGATGGCCGATTCTTGCCCAACGGATTTCTTGTGAAAAAGTATGGCGGGGTACGCTGTTAATTGGATCGTGTCGGCTGCTGATGTTCCCAAATAAAGAGTAAATGATTCGACGTTGTCCTTTGGCAAAGCCCGTTCCCCATGGACGCATGAAAATAAGAATGACGATTGACCGTCAAAAATAGCGTTTCAAAAATAATTCCCTCTGCTGACCATTGCCTTTCATTCAGGAAAAGTTCAATCACAGACGTGTCCTACTGTATTCGATCGCAACTAATACGCTGCATTTCAAGTATCGCATCACCTGGTCGTAGAAAGGACAATTTTGAACGTTTGGCATTTTACCCCGCGCGCTTCGTCGGCAGCGTGATTTTGAACTCCGTTCCTTCTCCTTCCTTGCTGTCGAAAAAGATCGTGCCTTTGTGGTTTTCGATGATCTTGAAGGATATCGACAGCCCTAATCCCGTGCCGCGGCCGACGGGCTTGGTGGTAAAAAACGGGTCGAAGATTTTGGGTTGAATGGCTTCCGGGATGCCGACGCCGTTGTCGCGGATGCTGATTAGAATATTATTGACGCCCGCCACCGTCCGAATCCAGATGTCGCCCTGGCCCTCGATCGCCTGAATGGAATTCGTGAGAATATTCATCAGGACCTGATTGATGTGTCCCGGGTTGCACAACACGCGCGGCAGCGGGCTGTAGTCGCGATGGATATGGACGCGGGTTTTGTATTCGCTCTTCAGAATGTTCAACGTGCTGTCGAGGCTTTCGTTGATGTCGACTTCTTTGTACTGGGATTCGTCCAGGCGTGAAAAATTCCGGAGGTCTTCGACGATTTTTTGCGTGCGCTCGACGCCGTCCTTCATCTCACTGACGACGGCGGGTAGGTCATTGAGAAACCGGTCGAATTTGGTGGATTCGATCAGTTTGTCGATCTCCTCCAGCCGTGTGGCAAATTCGCGATGTCGCTCGTCGTCGATGGTTTTAAAAGAATCGTAAAAGTCGAACACGTCGGAAAAAGACTGATACAGCTTTTGAATGTCCTTCACGCGTTTGTCCAAATAGGCGATGTTGGCTTTGACGTACGCCACGGGGTTGTTGATTTCGTGCGCCACGCCGGCGACGAGCTGGCCCAGCGACGCCATTTTTTCACTGTGAACGAGATGCATCTGCGTTTCCTGCAGTTCGCGCAACAGGCGTTCGGCGTTTTCTTTTTCTCGAATCAACTGTCGCGTGCGAGTGATGACTTTCTTTTCCAGTTCCGCCGTTCGCTGGCTGACCGTTGCCACGCGAAAACGATAGACCGTAAAAGCCGTGAGGCCGACGAGCGTGACGATGAAGAGGATGAACCACCACGTTTTCCAGAACGGCGTCAGGATCGAAAAGCGGCAGATCGCCGGTATCGACCATCCGCCCTGTCCGTTGTTGGCCTGAACTTCGAAGGCGTATTCGCCGGGATCGAGATTGGTATACCGTACATGCGTTTCAAACGTAACGGGCGTCCAATCGGCTTCAAACCCGATCAACCGGTAGCGAAATCGAACGTCTTCTTCGGACACGAACGATGGACAGGCGAAAGAAAACGCCACGTTGTTTTGAAGATGGGAAAGTTCGCCGGTGGACCCGAACAAACCTTCGTCGGATCGAAGAAAGGGTTCCAGCGTCCTACCCGTAAATGCAGAAGAGAATTTCTGTGTTGCGTCCTCGGCGGTGAATGCGATCAAAAAAACGCGCGGGGCGGCTTGCGAAGGACTCGGCGTGTTTTGAAGGGGAAGCGTGGTCAGTCCTTTTCCGGTACCGATCCATAATCGAGTACCGTCGGAAACGAGCGAGTTATGAGTCGTCACTTCGTTATCGGTCAGCCCGCGGCGACGATTGAACGTCCGAAGGATCGTCCCGTCGCGGGCGTCCATTTGCTGCAGGCCGCTGTTGCCGCCGATCCAGAGCAGGCCTCGGTTGTCAAAAACAAGAGCGCTCACGGAATTATCCAGCAGACCGTCTTGAGTCGTGAAGTGGTGGAGGCGGTCGCGCAACTCCTTTGGCGGTTCAGTGGGCCAGTCGGACACCCGCATGCGTGTCAAACCACGCTCAGTGCCGAACCACAAATGGCCTCTGCCGTCGTCGCCGATCGACATGACGACGTTGTCGATGAGGCCGTGATGACGCGTAAACGCGTCGAACCGGTCGCGCGACGGATCATATAATGCCAGACCGCCGCCGATCGTTCCGATCCACAATCGCTGCTGCGCGTCTTCGAAGATACACCACCCGGTATGGTTGATGAGACCGTGTGAGGTATTGTACAGCTTGATGACCGGTCTGCCGTCCCCTGACCAGTCGATCCGTCCGATACCCCGGTCGGTGCTCACAAACCACAGTCGCCCGAGGTGATCGAGATAGACATCCGGAATCCAGTTGTTCCCGATAACAGGTTCGTGATCGAAATTGTAATAATAAAAATCGCCGAAAATCTGGCCACGGCTGATCAGGTACTGACGCTTCTGGCGATCTGCGGATGACAGGGCGGGAGGTTCTGTGCGCGCGATCAGGACCGCCATTCCAGAGGAGGTTCCCAGCCACAGGATCCCTGCGGAATCCGACTCGATGTCCCAGATATTGGAATGCTGGAGACCGGAGTAAGTGCGGAATCGACCCGAGGGTTCCATCGCGCCCAACCCCACGGGCGTGCCGATGTATAACGTTCCGTTCCATCCCCGGGCGAGTGCGACGACCGTATTGTCGATCAATCCATCTCTCGTGTAATACTGCAGAATGTCCTGAGAAACCAGTTTCGCGGCGCCGCGAGTGACGGTTCCGAACCACATGTTGCCCTCACGGTCTTCGTGCACGGTATAAAATTGCCGCGTCGGAAACCCGTTGGCTTCACTGAATAATTGATACCCGACAGCATCCGGGCGGTCGTCGAGCCGAAACGCTCCGGATTCCGTCGAGACCCAGATATTCCCCGACCGGTCTTCGGAAACGGAATTGATCTCCGGCCATGACAGACCAGGGGGGCGTACCGGTCGAATGATTCCGTCCGTCCACACAGCGAGACCTTCAGCCGTTGCGATCCACAATCGGCCGTCCCGTCCCGCGTGTACATCGAAGACGCGATTCGAGGGCAAACCATCGGCGGTAGACCATTGACGGGTCCTGAGTACGGGTTTCTGATATTCGATCTGGACCAGCCCCTCCGGCGTTCCCAAAAAAATAAGCGAATTCAGAGACCCGACGCTATACAGGATCGACGACGGCAGACCGTCCGATTCCGTAAACGTGACAAAACGTCGTTCGTCTTTCAAATAGAGGCTCAAACCGCCCGCCGTGGCAAACCATAAATGGCCCGACGCATCTTCGGCGATCTGTCGTACGATGCCTCGGCCCAGACCATCCTCGACGGAAAAGGAGACAAATGAATCGAGTGCGGTAAAATATCGGTTCACGCCCTCGTCGGTCGCGCACCAGAGATTTCCATCGGACGCGATGTGGACGTCGCGGACGACGTTGCTCGTCAGGCCGTGTTCTTTTTTGAAATTCCGAAATCTTCGACCGTCGTACCGGCTCAGACCGCCGGCGGTTGCAAACCACATGTAACCGAACGTATCCTGAGCGATCGAAAAAACCTGATTCTGTGGAAGTCCTTCTTCCGACGAATAGGATTTGACGAAATAACTCTGGCCGGCGGCTGACGTCGCGATGGCAAGGCTCAGGCTAAGGGTGCGCAGCAGGGTCATAACCGTGAAGACGGGCAGTCTTTTTCGATCGGACATTCACGGCATTTCGGGCGACGGGCGATGCAGGTCTGGCGTCCGTGTTCACCGATAAGGTGGGCCGTGAACGTCCATTCTTTTTTTGGCAGAAGCTTCATCAGGTCGGTCTCGATACGGGTTGCATCGCGCGAGTCGGTCCATTTCAAAAGATGGGCGATGCGCGCGACGTGCGTGTCGACCACCACCGCGGGGTGTCCGAAAATCGTACCGCGAATGACGTTGGCGGTTTTACGTCCGACGCCGGGCAACGCCGTGAGTTCGTTCATATCGGATGGCACGGTCCCGTTATGGCGATCCAGTATCAGCCGTGCCGTCGATTGGAGGTGACGCGTTTTTTGTCGAAAGAGGCCCGTCGGTTTGATCAGCCCTTCGACAAGATCGCGCGGTGCGGAGGCCAGGTCCTCAGCCGTTGGCAGACGCTCAAACAACACATGACCCACCTCATTCACCCGTTCATCCGTGGACTGGGCCGAGAGAATGGTTTTCACAAGCAGTTCAAAGGGGCTACGATACGTCAGACGGCAGGCCGCGTTCGGAAATCGTTTTTTGAGTTTTCTGAGTATTCGAACAGCCCGCTGACGCCTAACTTCCAGAGGCTCCATCCTGTTTCCACATTCGCGTGCGACGACAATATAAAACAGAAGATAGCGGACTGTCTACAAGATTCTTGATCGTTAGAATCTCCAGGAAAGCCGAGTTAATTCCGCAACGTTGGTTGTGAGTTAACTAACGATTACGGTGATTAGACGCTGTATCCTATCCTATCCGTAACATCTACGTTTTTTGCGTAGATGTTTTGTAAGTTTTTTCTTCATGCGGCTTGAAAAAGTCTGAAAGGCATCGCATTAGTCACCCCGAACTCTTTCGGGGTTTCTTAAATCTGAACTTAGAATTATGCTACAGACCCTGAAACACGTTCAGGGTGACTTTTTCAACAACCTGCTAGCCGAATCAGCCGTTGGCCGGAGACGAAGGAGGATCTTTGACTTCCTGGGTCAGATCGGCGACTTGGTTTTGCTGGATCAACTCGACGATGTCGTCGGTATCCGGAGCTTCTCCCCGCCGGCGGAAGCTGACCGAAACGACTTTGGACACGCCCGCTTCTTGCATCGTGATGCCGAAAATATTTTGCGCGGCTTCCATCGTGCGCTTGTTATGCGTGACGACGATGAACTGCGTGTCCGTGGAGAAGTCGCGAAGAATTTTAGTGAATTTGTCGATGTTGGTGTCGTCCAGCGGCGCGTCGACTTCGTCGAGAATACAAAACGGGCTGGGTTTGACCAGGTAGATTGCAAACAACAGGGCGATTGCCGTCAGCGTCTTTTCTCCCCCGGAAAGAAGGGCGATGTGCTGCGTTTTTTTACCCGTCGGTCGCGCCAGGATGTCGATCGTGGCCTCCAGCGGATCTTCGTTGTCGGCAATTTTTAAGTCCGCTTCGCTGTTGTCGAACAGTCCGGTGAAAATCTTGATGAAATTTTGACGAATTTTTTCGAAGACTTCCATGAACTGGCGTTGTGCGGTCGTATTGATGGTGGCAATGGTCTCGAGCAACTGGCTTTCGGCATCGAGCAGGTCCTGCCGCTGTTGGACCAGCACGTCGAGACGTTCTTTTTCCGTCTGATATTCCGAAAACGCTTCCATATTGACCGGGCCCAGGGCCTTGATTTTACGCCGCAGGTCGTCGATCGTCTGCCGGGCCATGATGGCATCAAAGGCGGTTGGCGTTCCGCCGGCATCCTCCGGCAGGTCGCTGTCCAGAACTTCGTCCAGCGATTTTTCTCCGTCTTCCGCCGCCGTCTCTTCCTCGGTGTCGGGCACATCCGCCTGGAGCACGACGGGCACGGCAGACTCGAGCCGGTCCTGGACAAGATTGAAGTCGTAATCACGCTGGATCCGCTCGATCAACCCCCGGATTTCGAATCGCAGGGTCGTCGTTTGTTGTTCGAGATCGTGGCGTGAATTGAGCAACTCGTCCCGCTGCCGCCGAATTTTTTTCAGTTCCGTATCCAGCCGTTGAACGTTTTCCCGGATGTGTAGAACCTCGGCGTTTTCGGCGTCGCGCGCTTTTTCCTGACGGTCGCGGTCGATCAGAAGCTGACGGAGTTGTTCATCGTGAGAAGCAAAATTCGACTCCAGACGGCGGATCTCTTCCGCGCTCTGCTCGGCTTCGTTTTCGTGGCGCCGGATGGTGTCGGTATACTCGGCAATTTGCTGACGGCTCGTATCGAGGGTCGAGCGGAACTGGTTTATTTCAGACTCGATTTTCCAGACGGCGGACTGCGTCTCCTGTAGCGCTTCGGTCCGGGCGCGCCGGTCTTTTTCAAGTTCCTGCACAACCGATTCGAGGCGTCGAACGTCGACTTCCCGTTGCGTCCGATCGGCGTCGAGCGCGTCGATTTCCGGTTGTAATTGTTGAAACTGCATTTGATAGGCGGCGAGTTCAGTGCGCGCGGCGGTGATGGCCTCCCGTTGACGGTCTGCCGATTCCCCGGACCTACGGTGTTCGTATTCGAATTGCGAAATGGACTTGTCCAGCGTGATCAGGTCCTGCTCGAGCCGGGTAAGCCGGACCTCTGCATCTTGCAGTTCGCGTAGTGCGCTCTGCAGTTGGGAATCGCTCTGATCGATCCGGTCCGTCAGGGTCTGGAGTGAACATTCTTTTTCCGTCAGCTCTTTTTCCAAGGCCGCGAGCGCATCCCGCTGGCCGATCATGTGAACGGAGTCCTGGCGGGTGCCTCCGCCCTTGAGGTAGTAATTACCTTTCACGATTTCGCCGGCGAGCGTCACAAATCGGAAGTGCGGATACTGCTCGGCCAGTTCCGACGCCCGTGCAAGATCGTCGACGATCGCGACGTCGCCGAGGAGCAGTTCGGCCAGACGTCGTTCTTTGGACGTGGTGATGTTGGCCGCCCACGCCAGAATTTTAGCCTGCAGCGCCGCCGGACGTTCGACGTGTGGCTCCGGTAATTTTTCCCGGTTGATAAAAGTGGCAGATCCTTTTCGCCGATCCGACAGAAAGGACAGACCGGAATCGATATTTTTTCTATTACCCGTTACGATGTAGGCGAAACTTTCGCCAAGTGCGGCTTCGACCGCCGTCTGATATCTGGATTCGGTCGAAAGCCAGTCGGCGGCCGTCGTCTCGAATGAATCTTTCATCTCGCCCAGAAGGGCACGGACGCTTTCAGGAAATCCTTCGTGGGATTCGATCGCTTTTTGCAGAATGGAAATCCGGCTGCGGAGCGTCTTGACGTCCGCTTCGGTGTCGGCCCGTGATGTTCGGAGCGAATCCAACTCCGTCCGTAAATGTTCGGCCGTTGTCTGAAGGTCGGCGCGCCGCGATTTTACGATGCCGGCCTCCTCGACCAGAGCCTGATGGGCCGAACGCTGAGCATCCAGTTGTCCGACGCTGTCGTCACCCTGCCGTTCCAAAACGGAGACTTCGTTTTCGAGCTCGACGATTTTCTTTTCGAGGTTCTGGATGTTGTTTCGAACCAGCTGGTGCGTATTTCGTTTTTTAGCCGCATCGTCGATCATGGCGACCAGACGCCGGCGAACGGCTTCGAGTTGCTCTTTTTCTGCCGACAGACGGGTTTCGAGTTCATCCAAGTCGCGTTTGCGTTCGTCGTAGATCTGTTTTTGAGCGACATGAACGGATTCGGCTTCGGATAGCTGCTTTTCCGTGTCCGCAATGCGTACCCGGAGGAGATCCATCCGGGCGGCGAGCGTTTTGTTTTCCTCGGCGTTTCGTTTGATCAGCTCGGTCAAATGTGTTTTCCGCTCGCGTGCGATCAGGACCTGTTCTTCTACCGTCTTGATCCGTTGGTCGATCTCTTCCAGGGCCAGCTGGGTGGTCCGGAGGGATTGTTCTTTACCGATGAGCTCCGTTTGAACGCTCTCGATTTCGGATTCCCGCGTCGCAATGGTGCCTGAGATTTCTTCAGCCGTGTGTTCGAGCGAGTTCAGTTTTTCTTCCAGCGGCTGCAACTGGAGTTGAAACTGCCGGTAGTCGTGCATGGCAAGCCGGACGTCTTCCCACTTGAGTTCGCCCATCAGGCGAGTATAACGATTGGCTTTTTGCGTCTGGCGTTTGAGGGAATTGACCTTTTTTTCAATCTCGAGAATGATGTCGTTGACGCGGGTCAGGTCCTGTTTGGTGGAGTCAAGTTTCCGAAAAGTCTGCCGCCGGCGGATCTTGTACTTTGTAATTCCCGCCGCTTCCTCGAAAAGCTTGCGCCGGTCTTCCGTGTTGTCGGACAGGATCTGTTCGACCATTTTCAGTTCGATCACGGAATACGCGTCGGCGCCCATCCCGGTGTCCATAAAAAGGTCGTTGATATCCTTGAGCCGGCAGGGCAGCCGGTTGAGGAAGTACTCGCTTTCGCCGGAACGGTAGATGCGGCGGGTGATCGTGACTTCGGAATACTCCGTCGGCAGGACGTTTTTTGTGTTTTGGATCGTGATGCTAACCTCGGACATGTTGAGCGGCTTACGGAGCTTGGTTCCGTTAAAAATCACGTTTTCCATTTTTTCTGAGCGGAGGACGCTGGACTTCTGTTCGCCGAGGGCCCATCGCAGGGCGTCGACGACGTTGGATTTGCCGCAGCCGTTGGGTCCCACAATGTTCGTGATGCCCGCGTCAAAGCGAAGGTCGACTTTTTGTGCGAATGTTTTGAACCCGAAGATTTCCAATCGCGATAAAAACATAGCCTGTCTGTCCTGAACTTAACTTCAGAGCGTTATTAACAACCTCTTCACTCTCAACATTTTATTCACACTGCCGGAGAGGCGACGGCCGAGGGGGCGGTAATATATAGAAACAGCTATCGCATTGCAATTTCAAAAAGTATCAAAAAGTAGCTTCAATGGGATAAGCACTCATCCCGGACGGGTCCACAGCTCCTTTTGAGTTACCTAAATAGATGTATACTGTCAAATTGACCTTACACAAATGGGTAATGAATTGACCCGAAAAGGTAAAAAATGCTTGACAATTTTTTTGGGGCGGTCTATATTGACCTCGCTAACACACAATAACGCATTTCGAGTCCTTTCAAACCGTCCTTTTTCGGGTGATTGTAGACCTATCTGTAAGGGTAGGACTTTTCTGGTAGTTAACTACTGTTCTTGGTGATTATGGTTGCGAAGTATGGTGTCTTTCCTTTTAAAGGACAGCTGTGTTTATCTCGCTTTGACCAACCCTTTATTAACCCTCAAATGAAAGGAGGCAGGTGGCTTTGACCTGTACAATTGTCCATTCACTTGTCACTAACGTTTTCGGATTAACAGTAAGGAGGAACCTTATGTTTGCTACGAAATGCAAGAAGCTTCTGTCGCTGGTTGCGCTGGTGGCTTTCCTCGCTCCTGTTAATTTGTTCGCCGGCACCAACGGTAAGATTACCGGTGTCGTCAAGGACAAAGAAACAGGAGATCCCCTCCCCGGAGTGAATATCATCCTCGAAGGTACCACGATGGGTGCCGCGACCAATTCCAAGGGTGAATTCACGATGATCAACGTCCCGGCGGGTGTATACACCGTCAGCACGAGCATGATCGGTTACGCCAAAGTGACCAAGCAAAATGTTCGGGTGCTGCCGGATTTCACGACGCGGTTGGATTTCGATCTGACGGCGACCAGTCTGGGCGGTGAAGAAGTCATCGTTATCGCCGAACGGCCCTTGATTCAGAAGGACCAGACGATGACGATGACCGTCACGTCTTCCGAAGAAATCAAGAACCTGCCGGTTCGCGGTTTCCAATCCGTTGCCAATCTCGGCGTTGGAATCGTTGTGAACAACACACGCGGACTTGAAGGCGGTAATGAGAACATCAACATCCGTGGCGGCCGTGCCA
Source organism: uncultured Bacteroidota bacterium (assembly GCA_964478735.1). GTDB lineage: Bacteria > CLD3 > CLD3 > SB21 > SB21 > CAYZJB01. Next base: position 59,070 of record CAYZJB010000011.1, read on the forward strand.
ACGAAACGGGCGTGATCATCGACGGATTTCTGCAGAACAATCTCATAACCGGAACATCGACCACACAGATTCCGGCGGGTGCCGTTGAAGAAGTCGTCGTCATCACGGGCGGTTTCGATGCGGAGTTCGGCCGTAATAAGTCGGGTATCATCCAGGTGACGTCGAAGTCCGGTGGTACGCGCTACAGCGGCAACGTCGAGTACGTCAATGACCGGCCGATGTTTGCGATCGACAAAGGGTCTTATTATGGGTACGATGTTATTTCGGGAGGTATCGGCGGACCGTTGATCCCGGGTAACAATAAGATCAAGTTCTTTATCTCCGCGGAAGGTCGCGATATCGCGGACGCCGAGCCGAGCGTTTTCGGACATCCGGTCGTCAGGCTTTCAACGGATGGAACTACCGGTCGACATCCAAACGGTGATCCCGATGATCCCTTTGATCCGCTGAATTCGACGGTACTCGATACGGCTATTTTTACTACGGATGCGGACGGTAACGTCAAATTTAAAGACGGCAAACGCCCTAGGAGCTCGGTCACTGATGTCGGCGTCAACAGCGACCGCGGCGTCAACTTTCAGGGAAAGATGACCTTCGACGTGATTGCCAATAAACTTCGTCTCGACCTGAGCGGCAATTACGGTCAGACTTACCGGCGCAGCTATATCACCGAACGCGTTCTGTCGAATGAATTGATGCTGAAGCGCGATATTAAAACGTTCAATATCGGTCTGGTCGCGACGTACACCGTCAATCAGACGAGCTTCTTCGACGTCGGCGTCAATTATTTCGATACTGACCGGAAACTCTACAACGACGCATTCGGTTTCAACATTTCGAACTATCAGAACAAGATCAAAGGCAATACGGGTTTTGCGACGTATTACAACGATAATCTCCTGAGAGATATCAATCGAGGTTCGTTGAACTTCACCCGTGACCGCGATACGTATATCGCGTTCAAGACGAACTACGTCAATCAGGTCGATAAACACAATCAGATCAAGGCGGGCGTCGATTTCTTCCGTCATACGGTGCGGTTCCTGAATATGCGTGATGTTGACAACCCCGTTCTCGGCGCCAACGACAACATCGGCTATCAGGTCGTCGGAACTCCCGGCAATTACAGTATCAAAGAGGTCAACAGCGACGACCTCGAAAACAAGATCCTCGGACCGACGAATCCGATCTCGTTCGCGGCTTTTGTTCAGGATAAGCTGGAATACGAAGGTCTTGTGTTACGTGCCGGTATCCGCTACGACTTATTCAACGCTGGTGTGAAACGCGTGAAAAATCTTGCCGATCCGACGGGTCAACAAGATCCCGATCAAATCGCTGCCGGAACCGTCAATGGCAGGACGTGGGCGGGGACGCTAGGACCGGAAGATTATAAATCGTCGAAGAATGACAACAAGATAAGCCCGCGCTTGAGCGTAAGCTTCCCGGTTTCAGAAAAAACTCAGTTCCGTATGAGTTACGGCAAGTTTTTCCAGCAGCCCAATCTGAACGACCTGTATGTCAGCCCGGATTTTCTGGAAAGGACATCTCTGGCGCCTCCGTTTGCCGTTGCCATTGGAAATCCAAACCTGGAGGCAGAACAGAGCACACAGTATGAAGTCGGTCTCCGCCGGGCTCTGAGCGATCGCGTGGCAATCGATCTGAGCGCTTTTTATAGCGACACCAAGGGACTGATCAATTCGCAGGATATTACGTCGTTCCCAAGCGGTCTGATTCTGAAACTCAATGAAGACGAAGCCGTCTCGAAAGGAATGACGATGGCGTTGGAAGTCCGCCGTACCGGCAAGTTCCAGGGCCGCGTCTCCTATACGCTGTCCTCGGCAACGGGCTCAGGTTCGGCTGAAAACTCCGGCTTCCGTTCCTCCTGGCTTGGATTCGCGGATACGAAGTTCAATGCTCCGCTGGCATTCGATCAGCGCCATACGTTTGTCGGTAACATCGACATTCGCAATGCGAAAAGCGAAGGTCCTTCCATTGGTGGACAACGCCTGTTGGAAAATGCAGGCGTCAACTTCCAGGTCAACGCGGCAAGCGGATTGCCTTATACACCGCAAACCATTGTTCCGGTTCAGGTTGCCGGTGTTCCGTCTGGTCGTGTGACGGCGCGTCGTAACTCCCAGAACATGCCCTGGACGTTCCGGATCGACATGCGTGCGGATAAGACGATCAACATTCGCGAGAACATGAACGTCAATATCTATGTCTGGGTGCTAAACCTGCTCGACCGCAAGAACGTAAACGATGTTTTCCCGGCAACGGGACAGGCGGATGATGGTGGATTTCTTTCGACGGGCGCCGCGGCGTCGCTCACGACCCGCCAGATTCAGCAGTATCAGGTCAATTATGCGGAGGGCCTGAACTACGATACGCCGCGTCAGGTGCGTCTCGGTATTGCGTTCAATTTCTAGCAAGAAGTTCCTTTTGCGGCCGGTGTGGTCAATTCACACCGGCCCATCGATTTTTCAAAACAGGAGTTTGAAACCATGAATAGAAGGAAATTGTTAGTAACGGGCATCGTTGCCGTGACGCTGACTATCCTCGGGATGGTAGTGGCGTCTCCTTTCGGTGAAGCCCGTGTCGACAGAAATACACGTTTGAAATTGTCTTTGAAAAAGCCGGACATCACAGATATCCAGTTTATAGGCGTCAATAACTGGAGCTACGTGATGCGAAACAACGGTTCCTATTTCTACGATTCGCCTGACGCCGATGGCAATGGCAACAACGCCGGCGGTGAATTCCCCCGAGGTTCCGGTACGACGATTGTCTTTGCGGGTGGTTTATACATTGCTAGCCTGAAGAATGGAATCAAGGTCGTCAGCGAAACGGAATTCGTATCGGAGTTCCAACCGGGCCGAATAATCAATGAAGCCGTTCCCTTCTCGGAACTTACGGCTGATGACCCTGCTTTAGCCGATAACCGTGTCTATGTCATCGGGCGCAAAATCACCGACGGTGACGATGACGTATGGCCGGCTGAAGGTATTCGAAATTCGGAAGGAGACGCGGCGGTTATTGCTGACGGACAAACGTGGGCGGTTTTTAACGACTTGGATACACAGCTCAGCCAGGAAGGCGCCAGTGTCAGTCCGGACCCTGGACTCGGCATGCAGATTATCCTTGAGTCCTATGCGATTTCGGCTGGTCCCTTACAGGACGTCGTTTTCATGAGGTTTATTATCGAGAATAAGACGGACGTCAATTACACGAATTCGTACCTTGGATTGTGGATGGATCCCGATGTCGACAACGCGTCGAACGATATCGTTGGTGTTGATACGGCCCGAGGTCTCGGGTTCTGTTACAATGCCGATAATTCCGATCAGGCATTTTGCACGGGTTTCGACTTCTTCCAAGGTCCGATCGTAAACACGGCCGATGTGAGCGCCACCTTGGCTGCTAAGTTTGCGGCTAACACGACTGTTCTTGTCTGGGATGAGGTCGTTGCTCGTTATGTGCCGACGACACTTCCCCCTGGCCAGATTTGGCTTGGCGCAACATCCTTCAATACGTACGCCAATGGGACCGACCCGGAGGATAATATTGAAAGATACAATCTGCTGGCCGGCCTTTTTGCGAATGGAAATGCGAAGTTCGGGCAAGGGATCAGCGATTATTATGCATTTCGAGGAAATCCGGTGACCACAACCGGTCCGGACGTCGCGACGACGGCAGACCAGGCCGATCAACGCATGCTTCACGGTGTTGGACCTTTTACGATCGGAGCCGGAGACGCCCAGACAATTTGGGCTGGTGTGGTCGGTGCCGGTGGAAGCGATCGGATTAATGCTGTCGCCAACATGTTTGCTACGGATGACGTGGCTCAGATTACATTTAATGCGGGTTTAATTGCCCCGGTTCCACCGGATGTGCCTGAAATCTCGGTTTCGGCTTTGAATGGGCAGGTGGTTGTTACGTGGAAAAACAACGCCGAGTTCTCCGAAGATATTGTCGGAGAAATCCAGAATATCAGTACAAGCGGTAATTTTACCGAGGATTACTTGAAGTATGACTTCCAAGGTTACCGTGTGTGGAAAAGCCGTACAGGCCTGAGCGGCAGCTACACGATGCTGGCCGAGTATGATAAGATCGATAATTTTACAGTTATCGAAAACCTCAGTGTAAACTCGCGGGGAAACCTCGAAAAAGCCGACGTGGTGGTTGGTACCAACAGCGGTCTTAGGTATTCTTACGTGGATGACGATGTCGTCAATGGCCAGACGTATTACTATGGCGTTACCGCCTATGACGCGCAGCCGTATATCGCACGTACGGACATTTCGTTCGATGATCCCATTGTAGGAACCATTGATGCTCCGTCGGCGTTGCCTATTTCCCTGGAGACGTCTCCGACAGATAATGTCGTGAGCGTTGTTCCCATGGCTCCGCTCGTCGGACAGGATTACTCGGCTTCTGTTTCAACGGTAACGCACAGCGCCGGTATCAGTGATGGCAGCGTCGTACTCGAAGTCGTTGATCCGACTCTGGTGAAGAGCCAGAACTACACATTGGAGTTCTTCAGTATTCCTGTGGACTGCGTCGGAGCGCCGCTAGTGGGCTCTGCAGGCGGAATTGCGTATCGAATTGTATCTGGTACGTCAATTCTGACATTGGATAATCGGGTAGATGATCCGCGCACGTTTTATGATGTGAATGGAAATGACACGTTCAACGTCGGCATCGATATTCGGCTGGACGATTCGAAATTTGGTGTGACACAGGCGTCTTCGGCTGATGAGGCAACAGAAGAACCCGTGATTGTGGACGGAATTAAGATTACCGTGTTCGGTCCCGCCCTTGATGCCAAATTCTTCCAGGTTATATCAACAGGAGGCGGTGCTCTTTCGGCTCCGGACATGGGTGCCTTTGCATTCAACGCTTGGGGTTTCCCGACAATTGACGGACAACCTGCAGGCGGAGACTATGCGGCTCTGGGTGCCGGTGCCTTAAATGATAGACCCAACGTTCCAAACCTGCTGACGACGGTTGGTGACGCATCCGCTGCTAACGGCGGAAAATGGGGTATACATGTGGGAGGAGGAACTGGACCTTACAACGACGGCAGCACGACCTCCTTTGTTGCGAGAGTATTTCGTGGTAGCAATTTTACCCGGTTCATACCCTACGATTGGGAAATTCGATTTACAGCAGCCGGCGGCTTTGGAGCGATGGCCTTCTCGACAGGAACATTCGCACCGGTTCCTTTTGAATTGTGGAGAATCGGCATTGGGACGCCGAACGATCCCAGTGACGACTACCGATGCATTCCGTGGATATTCGACGAAGACGGTGATGATGCGTATGGTCTCATGCAGATCGACCATCCGTTGTCGGGCGGCGATAATGACCCTTATACAGATTGGGTCTATTTCCGACAGCCACGGGATTTCTCGACTGCTACGGCAGGATATGACGACTTTATAGCGGATGGCGAATTGAATTATGACTACGGTGATCCCGAAGTGATGGCACGAACGGTTTTATGTAACTTCAATGGCGGTTCCGTGTCCGACGGAGCTTGGCCAGCGAATGTAAACCAATTGTTGCCTGCAACAGGGACCGTCTTCCGTATTATCAGTACGAAGCCTAACGCGACTGACGATCAGTTTACGTTCAGCGGCACCGCCCGGAACGCGGCGCCGACAAAAGCCGAGATGAAGTCGGGACTGAAAAATGCCAAAGTTGTTCCGAACCCGTACTACGGTCGGTCCGAGTATCAGGAGTCGTTATTCGATAAGCGCATCAAGTTCATCAATCTGCCGGGAACGTGCACGATTCGAGTGTTCACGGTGTCGGGTGACTTGGTCGCGACGATTGCTCACAATGCAACGTCCAATAATGATCGAACCAATTCGAATCCTTTGAGCGCTACGGCGACGGGCACTCCTGCTGAAACGTCGGTTGAAACCTGGGATTTGAGAAATCCGGGTGGAAAATTCGTCGCCAGCGGTATGTATGTTGCTGTGATTGATGCACCTGGAATCGGCAAGAAGACTCTCAAGTTTGCCGTGATCCAGGAGGAAATCAAGATCAACGGACCCGACGTTCGTTAAAATGTCATAAACCGGGAGAGGTTACTGCCTCTCCCGGTCGACTTTTTGAAAACTCAAGGAGTTAAAGAAATGAGAAAGAAAATATTAAGCGTAGTTCTGGCGGCGCTCTTCGCGATGCCTGCGATTGCAGGAGAAGAGAAACGGGGCGAAGCTGGCTTCATGTTTCTCAAAGTACCGATCGGCGCACGTGAAACGGCTCTGGGTTGGACCGGTTTGACCAGCACGAGCGGCGCCGCGGCGCTCTACTGGAACCCGGCCAATGCGGCGGGTATCGATCGTCCATCGTTCGTGTTTTCATACCTCAATTACTTCGCCGGCATCAATTCGAATTACGGCGCAGTGACCCTGCCCGTCAGCGATGTTGGCGTGTTCGGCGTAAGCCTGAACTATATGAGTTATGGAGACATTGAAAAAACGACCGAGGCAAGCCCGAACGGGAATCTCGGTACGTATTCTCCGTACGAACTCGCCCTCGGCGTTTCCTATTCCAAACAGATTACCGATCGCGTGAGCGGTGGTTTGACGGTCAAGTTCATTCAATCGAAGATCGACTTCGTGTCGGCCTCAGGCGTCGCGTTCGACTTCGGATTCAGCTACAATACGGGTTATCGCGGGCTGAAAATGGGTTTCGCCGCAACGAATATCGGTCCTCAATCGAAATACGAAGGTGACGGTTTGACCCGCCAGATTACGAATGTCGATCCGAATCAGCCATCGGAAACGGCTTTCTTGACGTTTGCAGCGGAGCCATTTGAGTTGCCGGCTGCGGTCAATTTCGGCGCCAGTATGGATCTGTATCGTAACGAGCAAAATGCCGTTGTCGGGATTCTAGAACAGAACATCAACAGTTTCCAGGTCAGCCGTACAAATTTCGGTCTCGAGTACGGATTTCAGAATATGTTCTTTGCCCGTCTCGGATATACGTCCGCTCTGAAACGCGATCGCGATTTCCGTACGGGGAAGGCCGCTTTGGCGGGTTTGACCCTTGGAACCGGGATCGATTACAAGTTCTCCGATAACCTTGGAATGAACGTGGATTACGGATATACCAACCTCGGAGACGCTCTGGGTAACGTCCATCGATTCACGATCGGTGTTAAATTCTGATCACGATTTAGCGATGAAACAAAAAGGGACTGTCGAAAGACAGTCCCTTTTTTTTGGGTTCATCCGGATTTAGAGTGGGTGACAAATTAGTTTTGAATGCGTACTATGGAC
>CAYZJB010000012.1:0-65692 GCA_964478735.1 uncultured Bacteroidota bacterium
GATCGGCACCGGGAACGTTTCACCGGCCGGAATATTTTGCAAAAGTTTTTCCGGTGTATCTTGTAACGGAATTTCCTTATCGAAATTCGCTTTCCCACTTTTTCGGCTACTTTAAAGTCAATTCCGCGCCTGAGACATACAGGCGAACGTCCGGAATCAAAAATCGTTACGCCATCGCGCGTAACGACGGTTCCGTGATTACCTACCTTCACCCGGTGTCGGAATGACGTTTTTACCGGATCAGTGCCCAGACCCATGCGGCGGTCACGGAAGTGATCGCGGCAATAATAGCGACTTTGCGCTTCTCCAGGCCATTTCGATGGATGACCTGTAAATGAAGAATGGCGCTCTTCTTAAGCGGAACGATCCGGTCCGATGCGGAATGGGACGATGCGTCGTAGATGTACACGTCGACGTAGTCTTCGTATGACCCCTTTTCGATATACCCTTTGATTCGGGCCGGCTTCTCGTGGTCCGGCTGGTAATCGATGAGCATCAACTGCCCCGTTCCGACGTACGGATTGACCGAGTCGGACGTCGCCTTGTCGTACACCATCGATGCCTTCATACATCCGGCGATCGACAGAAAAAAGGCCGTGAGGCAGACGTTTACACGCATGTTCCATTGTACGGAAAGGGGGTGGAGGCGGGCAAGTCCTGTTCACATCGGATACGATCGATCGAGACTGCGATACTGGATGGCCTCGCTCACGTGTTCCGGTCGGATGGTTTCACTGGCGGCACAGTCGGCAATCGTGCGGGCGACTTTGAGAATGCGGTCGTACGCGCGGGCGCTGAGGCCGAGTTTGGTAATGGCAAGCTTGATAAGTTCCGCGCCGCGATCGTCGAGCCGGCAGAATTCGCGGATCTCGTTCGATTCCATGTCGGCATTACAAAACAACTGGCGGCCGTTGCGTTTGAGTTTTGCGAAACGGCGCAGTTGAATGTCGCGCGCCTTCATCACGCGCTGACGGATGGTCTCGGACCTTTCGCCTGACGGCGCGGCGGAAAGTTCTTTGTATTTGATGGCCGGACATTCGATGTGAATGTCGATGCGATCGAGCAACGGACCCGATACACGCGACATGTATCGCTGGATCACCGGAGCGGCGCACGTACACTGATGCGTCGGGTCGCCGTAATAGCCGCAGGGGCAGGGATTCATCGCACAGGCCAGCATAAAATTGGCCGGGTACGTCAGTGACATTTCCGCCCGACTGATCGTAACTTTGCCGTCTTCAAGCGGCTGACGCATGACTTCAAGGACGTTTTTTTTAAACTCCGGCAGTTCGTCGAGGAACAGGACACCGTGATGCGCGATCGACACTTCGCCCGGCCGAGGAATATGGCCGCCGCCGATCAATCCGGCATCGCTGATCGTGTGATGAGGACTGCGGAACGGCCGGATGGTGATCAACGCTTCATTGGCTTCGAGCAGTCCGGCGACACTGTGAATTTTCGTCGTCTCCAGCGCTTCGTCCAGCGTCAGATCGGGAAGGATCGTCGGGAGGCGTTTGGCCAGCATCGTTTTGCCGCTGCCCGGAGGACCGATCATAATGATATTATGTCCGCCGGCGGCTGCGACTTCTAGGGCGCGTTTGGCATGGGCTTGACCTTTGACGTCCTGAAAATCGATAAGGCCATTGCGGCGTGCGGCAAGGATGCCGCGAATGTCGACGCGGTGAGGTTTGATATCGGCATCACCGTTGAGAATGTCGACGGCCTCTCGCAGTGTTTGCACCGGCAGGACGTCCAATCCATCGGTCATGGCCGCTTCCGACGCGTTGTCCGCAGGTAAAATAATTCCGCGCAGATTTTCCGATTTCGCTTTGACGGAAATGCTGAGCGCACCGGTCACGGGCCGCAGACTGCCATCGAGCGCGAGTTCGCCTAAAATGGCGTACCGATCCAGCATTTCCTGTTTGATCTGGCCGTGCGCGGCGAGGATGCCGAGCGCGATGGGCAGGTCGAACGCGCTGCCTTCTTTTCGGATGTCGGCGGGGGCGAGATTGACGGTGATGCGCTTGATCGGAAAATTCAGGCCGGAATTTTTGATGGCGGCGTTTACGCGTTCTTTGCTTTCGCGTACGGCGCCGTCGGGCAGTCCGACGGTGATGTAGCCGGGCACCGCCCCTTCGAGATGCGCTTCGACCGTGACCATGACGGCGTCGATGCCAAACGTCGTGGCACTTAAGATACGAGCTAACATAGGATTTCCCTCATTTAAGACGAAATCAAATTATCCGTCCCTGCCGGAAAATGCAAGGGAGAAAAAAACGAACGAAAACACGAGAGGGATCGTTCCAGGGTGAAGTACATTTACAATCAGGATGGACTCGTTTTCAAATTCATTGAGTAACAGATCGCCCCAATGGGGCTGTCGGATTTTTGGCTTTGCCCTTCAAGAGATAGCATGCCCCTACGGGGCAAGGACTGACGTCAGCTGAAGGTCAATCGAATGTCTCAGAAAAAAAGCACTGTAGGTGCGCACGGTCAGTAACTCTCAATCTACGAGGAATCCGAAGCGCCGTAGGCGCGATTTGTTTGTAAACGAAATCAGATTTGTAATGAAAAAGAAATTATGGTAATACCTACACACAAATTTACTGGTTTCCGCCGTTATGAACCGCCGATCTCTGATCGCGAAAGCCAGCGCAAGCAAGAAGAAAATGAACAAGAAACAGGAATGGAATAGTTCCCTACCGTCAACCTACCAGTGGAATTGAAAAGCTGAATGTCGATCCGTGGCCGACTTCGCTTTCGACCCAGACGCGGCCGCCGTGCAGTTCGACAATTTTTTTAACGATGGCCAGACCCAGTCCGGTGCTGGGTTCACCGGCCGTCGGGCGCGAGCTCAGACGGCCGAACGACACGAAGGCGCTTTCGATGTCCCTGGCCGACAATCCCTGGCCGGTATCCGCCACGTGCATGACGATCTCGCGGTCCGTCGTATCGCAGGAAACCCGTACCGTACCGCCGGGATGCGTGTATTTGATGGCATTGGACAGCAGGTTGTCGATGACCTCGCGGATTCGTGCGCGATCGAACGAGGCTTCGGGAACGGGATGGCCGTCGACGACGAGCCGGATGTTTTTTTGTTCGGCATACCGCCGGTGCAACTGTTCACACTCGTGTAGCAATGACGTCAGATCGTCCGGCTGGCGGTCGAGGGTTATTTTTCCAGATTCGATGGCCGCGACGTCGAGGAGACTGGAAATCAGGTGCGACATGGCTTCAGCGGACTGCAAGACGGTCCGTAAATCGCCTTTGGCCAGCGACACGGACGCGGAGGTGTCACGCAATTCGGTCAGAATCAGCCGGACGTATCCGATGATGCTGCCGAGCGGGTTACGCAGATCGTGGGCAACGATGCCGAGAAATTCGTTTTTGCGGTCGTTGAGTTGTTCGAGCATCTGTGTTTTTTGTTCGAGTTCGACGGTCCGGCGGCGCACCAGCGCTTCCAGCCGGGTCCGTGCCGTTTCGATCTGCCGCACGCGCCACCGGTAAACCGCCCAGATGAAAACAATGCCGGTGATAACGAGCAGCGCCCGGAACCACCACGTTTTCCAGAACGGCGGGTGGATGACGACGTCCAGCCGGGCTTCCTGTTCGTTCCACACGCCGTCGTTGTTGGCGGCACGGACTTTAAACCGGTACGTTCCGGGATCAAGATTCGTATAGCGGGCGACATTGCGATTGCCGGCGTCATTCCAGGATTCGTCCAGCCCTTCCAGCATGTACCGGTATTCGTTGCGCAGGGGATTGGCAAAATCAAGGGCGGCAAATTCGAAAGATAAAAAATTATCCCGGTAGCCGAATTCGACGCGATCCTTAAATGATTGCACCGGCTGCTGAAATGACCGGGCAAATAACCGGACGTCCGTAATAACGATTTTTGGCGGGTGCGGATTGTCGCGAATATGACGCGGATTGAAACGGTTCATTCCGTTGACGCTGCCCCATAAAATTTCCTCGGCGGACGAGAGACAGGGATAGCTTGTACGATCGGTAAATCCGCGGCTTACGAGCCCGTCGTTCAAATCGTAATTTCGAAAGCGTTCCGTTGCCGGATCGAAGCGGGCGAGTCCACGGGAGGTACCGACCCACAGAAATCCCTGCGGGTCTTCAAGAATACCGTGTGCCATGTCGCCGTCGGCGCCATAAAACGAAGTAAACGTCCCGGGATCGGCGTGGTAGCGGTGCAATCCCCCGCCGTTGGTCCCGATCCAGAGCACGCCCGCCGACGACTCCAACAGAGCGGTGATTTCATTGCTGGTGAGGCCGTTCTTGACGTCAAAATTCGTGAATGAACGTCGTGCGGTATCGAGCCGGCTCAATCCGTGGTCCGTCGTGCCGATCCAGAGCGAACCGTCGCGCGTGCAGAGCAGGGTTGAAATAAAATCGCCCGGCAGGGACCGGTCGTTTTTTTCTTCGTGTTTGAAATTTTCAAACGTACGGGAATCCGGATCCCATCGGCTCAATCCGAATCCGTCCGTTCCGATCCAGATGTCGCCCGTCGGATCCTGTACGATCGCATTGATTCGCCGACCGCCGATACCGGACGATTCCAGGTAATGCGTAAATTGTCGCGTGGCCGGATCCAACACGGTCAATCCTTCCGTGGTTCCGATCCAGAGCCGGCCGCGCCGGTCCTGACAGAGCGCACGAACGCGGTCGTCGATCAGCGAATGAGGATCATCCGGCCGATGTTGAAATATTTCGAAATTTTCCGAGGTGCGGTCGAACCGGTGAAGGCCGCCTCCGTATGTCCCGATCCAAAACACATTGGGCGTCGTCCGATCTTCGATAATGGCCGTCACGTCGTCGTGTTGCAAACCACCGGGCCGGTGGCGTCTGTGTTCATAGTGGAAAAAAGGTTTCAGCGGGTCACAGGTATTGACGCCCTGGCTGCCCGTGCCGATCCAGATCGTTCCTCCCCGGTCTTCGTAAATGACGCGAATGAATTCGTCGGTCAAACCCCACGGGTTGTCCTCTTCGTGCGGATAATATTCGGCGTGCCGTCTCGACGGATCGAGGCGAACGACGCCGTCGCGGAATGTCCCGAGCCACAAAAATCCCGATCGGTCTTCACGAAGCGCACGGACGCGGATCGGCAAGCCTTTTTGAATCAACGGATCGGCAATTTCGGTGTGGCGCGTGCGGGAGTTCCATCGATAGAGTTGGGTATGCGAGGCGATCCACATCCAGCCGTCGCGATCGGCGGCGATCGAGTAGACTTTCCGATCGACGGCCGGTTTACGCCGGATATCCGGGATGGCCGGACCTATTTTCCCAGTCGACGGATTCAGCGTATCGGCGCCGAGGTCCGTTCCGATCCAGATCCGGCCACCGTCATCCTGACTGATCGTCCAGACGCGGTTGTGACTCAGGCCGGAATTGTCCGTGCGAAAGTGGCGGAAAGCCGGTCGCGATCCGTCCCAGACGACTAGATCCAGTCCTTCCATAAACGTACCGAGCCACATCCGGCCCTGGCGGTCGACAAAAAGGCACTGAATGCGATCGTCGGCGATCGACGTTGAATCCGAGGGATCGTGTTGATAAACGGTAAATTTACCCGTTTCGGGATTGAAGGCATTGAGGCCTCCCGGCCACGTGGCGATCCAGAATATTCCCGTCGAATCTTCGACGATGTCGCCGTAGGAAACACGCGATCCGGGATAGCTATCGTTGCGGAAGAGAACGATCGAATGTCCGTCGTACCGATTGAGTCCGGCGCGCGTACCGAACCACATAAAGCCCTGACGGTCCTGAAAAATTGAAAATATCGAGCCGCTCGACAATCCGTCTTCGACGTTCAGGTGGCCGAAGCGAATCGTCGATTGCTGCGCGGACGCCGGTAGCCGGACCAGAATGAAAAATACAACAACATACCGGACCGACGAAATGATACGCCAATTCATATTGCCGCCTGCGGAATGATAACCGATGGCAGAGACGGGTCGTGAGAACGATTAAAGATCGGAAATGTTGGGCGGGAAATCCATACCGGACTTGAGACGGTTTATACGCTTCCGAGCAGGCGCCGCATCTTATCCACGCACTGTGCGTCCATTCGTTGAAGGCGGTTTTTTTTCAAGTTCTCGCGGCAAATCCATCGAATGTCCATATCCTTGTGGGAAATCCATTTTTCCATCAGCGGTTTACCGTCAACGGGATCGGCCACGACGGCGACACTCCAGCCGTATCCGAGCGTTGTCGCAGCACCCGAAAGGCGTCGTCTTTTTTGTTTTTCGTTTTAGGAATCGATGCGGTGATGGCATCGAGTGTTTTCAGCACGGCAGCGGCATGGTGTCGCGCGTTCAGCAGTCTGGGCTCACACAGACCCGCGACCGCGGCGCGCCGTTCGAGAAGATTGCCCCTGGCCCACGAGGCGAGTTGTTCCAGCAGCCCTTCCATATCCACATCGCCGATCCGTTGCAATGCCATCGCCACACCTTCCCGCACGCGCCAGCGGGAATCGGATGCCGTCGCCCGTAGGACCGGCCAGAGTTTTGTTTCACGCTTTGCGATAGAGCCCCGAGCCCGACGGCTCCGAAGGCTAATAGAAATTCTGCCCGACTTCCGGCGGGTTCCCTTGTCGGCAGCCGCCTGGATGAGTTCCAGATCGACGCGCGGGCCTGGGGAAGCCCGCTATTTTTCAATAAAAACGCGTCCCAGTTTTTGAGTTTTCGAAGCTCGGTGCGATACGCATCGATTTTACTCATCGCGCGCTCATCGGTCTTTTTGCAATCGGCAAGATATGTAAATCAACAAAAGATCCGCGGCAAATGGGATGTCAACGGTCATTGAAAAAGACACGGATTCCCGTTATGGTACGGGCGATTTGCCGGCGAGGTGTGAATGGATCAGATTCTATTGCTCGCGATAAGTTTTGTTCTGGGTATCATCCTGCGCCGCACGAATCGGCTTCCGGAAAACACACCTGCGGTGTTGAACGGTTTCATCATCTATGTGTCACTTCCCGCATTGACACTGTTGTATCTTCACGACCTGCGTCTGGACGCCGCTTTGCTGGCGCCGGCCTCGATGCCGTGGTTGTATTTTGCGTTTGCCGCCGCGTTGATTGTCGCCATCGGGCGACAGTTCAACTGGCCGCGATCCGTCGTCGGATGCCTGTTGCTGACGACGGGAATGGGCAATACGTCCTTCGTGGGTCTGCCGATGATCGAAGCGTATTATGGAACGCATGCGATTGGGATCGGACTTATTGCCGATCAGGCGGGGTCGTTTATGGTGCTCTCTACGTTAGGCTTGATGACAGCAACGCGGTTCAGTTCGGGCGATCTATCCTTCATGGCCATGGTGCGGAAAATCGTGTCGTTTCCTCCTTTCCTGTGTGCCATCGTTGCCCTGTCGACACAAAGCATTGAGATTCCGGGAGGGTTTCGTTCCGTGCTCGAACGTCTCGGTCAGACGCTGACGCCGATCGCACTTATTTCCGTCGGCATGCAGTTGCAGCTCACGTCGTTGAACGAGAGTCTTCGTCCACTGAGTGTCGGATTGATTTTGAAATTGCTCATTCTTCCCGGCCTGATGCTTCTGATCTATGCTCTGCTGTTCAAGGTCCGTGATCTCGTGCTTCAGGTGACGGTTTTTGAAGCGGCGATGCCGCCGATGATCACGGGCGGCATCATCGCGATGGAGTACAAACTTGAGCCGAAACTGGCGGCGCTGATGGTCGGGATCGGCATTCCGATTTCATTTCTGACGTTGGCGGGATGGTGGTGGGTGTTGGCAAGGTGGGTTTAACCGTATGGGGAATGGCATCTGCTTTTGCGATACTGCGCTTGGTATAACTTTCATCTCCCACCGCCATGCGTGCATTTGCAGGAACGGTGCCCGATTTTGGTGATTTCTAAATGGTATGGGCCTTCCACGGGGGCACGTTATTGCCTTGGGCAATAACGGTTTTTGAAATGGCGGGCGGAATTGTGTTGATCGCGGTTTTGTACGAACATGTTCTTTCCCTGATATTCGCAGCCCATATCGCCACGGGGATTGTCCTCGTACACGCCAGGTTGGGCTGGTTTGTCGTCGGACACGGGCAAAACGGTGCCGAATACAGTTTTCTTATACGTGTCGCGTGTCTGGCCGTATTTTGCCTACGCGGCGAGAAGCGTTAGCCGCCATACTCGCAACGGCGCAGCCACAACATCGTGATGTCGTCCGACTGGGGGTGATTCTGCGCAAAGGAGCGGATTTTTTCCATCAACGCCTTGCACCAGGGTTTGAGATCCTTCGTTGAAGACGAGAGATGGTTGCTCAGTTTTTCTTCACCGAACATGTCCTCGTTCGGATTCTCGGCTTCCGTGATCCCGTCGGTGTACATGAATAACCCGTTTCCCGGCAACAGTTGGAATTTTTCAGTCCGGTAATCGTAGTGTTCCAAAACACCGAGCGCGGGGCCCGTCGGTCCGATCCGTTGCGTCTTGTTTTGGGAAATCAAAAACGGCGGATTGTGGCCCGCATTGGCGCATTGAAGCATGCCGGAGCCGGGTTCCAGGAAGGCGACAAAAAACGTGATGAATTTGTCCGGCGTCGACGAGCGAAAGACCAGCCGATTGAGTTTACGGACCAATTCGGCGAGGTTGTTTTCCGACTCGGCGTAGGACCGTAAAGCGGCATGCAGCGTACTGACCAACAATGCCGCCGCGATGCCCTTACCCGCCACGTCCGCAATCGTGAGGTACCACCGGTCGTCCCGGATCCTGAAGATGTCGAAGAAATCGCCGCCCACGTCCTTTGTGGGTACATTCATGCCATACGCTTCATACCCGTGGATCGCCGGCATGAGTTGCGGAATGAGGTTTTTCTGAATGGCAGCGGCAATGGCGATTTCCTGATCCAGGAGTTGTTTGGCAAACGCTTCCTTTTGGAGCGCATCCCGATCCAGAACTGCAACCATCTGTCGGACGACCGCATCCACAAGGACGCGATCCGTGTCGTCAAATCGATCGGGAGCGCCACGCGATTCTTTCTGCGACAAAACGATCTGTATCCGGTGCGTATCGGATGACCCTTCACAGGATAACATTTCCGGGTCCGGAATCGGAAACGGTAGGCTTTCGGGAAAACCAATTATTGTAACGTCTTGAGATTCCGCCACCCGTATCCATCCCTGCGCCGCGCTCACCATGGCGGTGATTCGGGCAAGAGCGGTTTCAAAAAGTTCCGAGATGTTGGTCTTCGATGCAAGTTCGATCGTCGTGTCCACGAGGGAATTGAGCTGGGCAATACGATGGTGCAGTTGAAAAATCAGACGCTGTTCGATTTGCCGAGAAACGAAAAACACGTACGCGTGATACACGAGTTCGACGATCAGATCGAACGCGAGCGTATCCTCTTCGCTGTACGGCTGTGCGTCAAGCCGCGGTCCCGCGACGAGAACAAGATCTCGTTTGGCCGTGAGTGGAGCGGCGAGGAGAAAAGGTGAAAACACGCCGGATCCCCCATTGACGTCTGCCGGCAGCGATTCGACGAGCCGGTGATGTTGGTAGATGACGTGCCATGATCGCTCGCGGCGTTCAAAGAGCCCCGCATCACTCGTCAGCAGGGAGCCGCGAACGATGTGGGCGGCCAGTCGCCCGAATTCGTCCTTGCTTTTGGACTGAGCCAGAAGATCAAATTCCTCCCGCAACGATCCTATTTTCCAGGAAAGGCGGGCCGAACGATCCATGGGCTGTGAATTCCTGTCTTAGTGGTCAGGGCTTCGTCATGCAGAAAGCCGCAATTCGCGCAAAGCATCTTCGGTGGTGGGGAACTTCCCGGCGGAGTTTTCCCGGACAAGCCATCAATGCCATTTCCGCACGCCATTATCTAACCCGGCAGGGCCGGAATATCGAATTGAACACTTAACACAGAGGCCACCGAGCACGCAGAGAGCGATTTTTTCTCTAAGACTTACTATAGAATCCTCAAGGAGAAAATGCGAGAAACATCGTAGCCGTAACGGCTTTTCTCATAACCCCACCCCGTCCCTCCCCTTGCTCCCTCCATACATGCTGGGAAAACTCACCCACTAGAAATCCGGAAGCATGTAAATATCTACGCAAAAAACGTAGATGTTGCGGATACAGAGTCTAAAAATCTTGCCGGAGTGGACGCTACCGCCCGTCATTTTCAAACGAGCCGGCCGGCTTTCGTTGTACGCCAATTATCTGCACATGACATTATTCTCATCGGTCCTGTGTGCGCGAAATGGAGCGGAATGGAAGTTTCCAACCAACGTCGGCGCGCAGATCGACATTCGCCTCGTGGCCCTGTCGTATTTGAGATTTACCCTGTCGACCGGATATGCCGTCGCGTTTCGGAAGGGCCATAACGACGGGCAAGAATGGATGATGTCCCTTAAAATTCACTGATGACAACATGAATCTGCTGTTGAGCTTCTTTCCGGTCTGTTTGTTTCTCGCTGGCCTGATCGCCATGGACAGTTACAAACTGGTTCGCCGGGGAACTCTTGCAGCGGCGATATGCGCCGGAGCCATTGCCGCGGTGTCAGCATTGGTCATTCAGAGCCTGGGGTCGGCGGTCGTGAGTATGCCTCCGATGATCGCCGATCGCTACGTGGCGCCGGTTGTCGAAGAGGCGTTGAAGTCGGTGTATTTAGTCATCCTGATACGGCGAACCCGGATCGCTTTCACCGTCGACGCGGCGGTGGTGGGGTTTGCCGTCGGTACTGGATTCGCGCTCGTTGAAAACCTGTATTATCTCGAGAACATTTCCGACGGAAATTTTTTCCTTTGGCTCCTCCGGGGCGTCGGTACCGCCGTCATGCACGGATCGACGACCGCGATCTTTGCCATGCTTTACCGTACAACTCACGATGTTCAAACCCGTTTTGCATTTACGATAAGTATCGCGGGACCCGTAGCCGTTCATATGGCCTATAATCATTTTTTACTCGGGCCGACGGTCAATGCCATTATGATCCTCGCGGGATTTCCTTTACTGGTCATTGTGGCCTTCACGCGCTGCCGATCGCATATCGAACGCTGGCTCGGAATGGGATTTGACCGGGATGCGGAATTGCTGACGATGCTGGACAGCGGTCACATGAGCGACACGCCGATTGGCCGTTACCTGTCGTCCATTAAGAAGTATTTTCCATCGGAGATCGTGGTCGACATGGTTTGCCTCGTTCGCCTTCATGCCGAACTGTCGTTGCGCGCCAAGGGGATTTTGCTTATGCGAAGCGTCGGACTCCAACCGCCTTCGGATTACGATGTTCGGCCCAGGCTTGTCGAAATGCGGTCGCTGACCAAGAATATCGGAAAGATCGGGCGACTGGCCCTGAGTCCCGTCCTGTCTCAGCGATATCGTGAAGTGTGGCAGCTTCGACTATTGGAATAACCGACGCACGGCAAGATCGAATCAACTCGTTCGACCAGGGATAGTCTTTTCCATAGAGCTTATAGACAATAGCATAATTCTCTCACCACTCCGCCTTGGGCCGGCCTTTCCAGTACCAGGCGATGATGTCGGTCAGCGGGGGATCGCCGCCGATGTCGCGGAAACGCAGCGCGTTTTGAGCGCGATGGTAATGGCTGTGCATCGTCACCTGCGTGAGGGCTTCCGCGATGGTGATTTTGAGCGGAGGGTTTTTGAACCACGGGACCGTCACTTTGTACGAGAGCGTCGAATCGGTCGCGTTTTTCAAAAACACTTCGAGATTGGCGTGCTGTTCTTTCGCCCAGGATTTCAACCCCGCCGCGGTGCGGAAATCTTCCTGCTTTTTCCACGTGGGCGCTTTTTCGGAAACAACGCTACAAAAGGCATGTTGAACAAGGTGAATGTGGTGCAGGTGTTTCTGGATCGTCAGGTCGTTGAGCCCGCCGGGAAATTTTTCCAGCAGCTCACGTGCGAGCAGAGATCAAGGTCATGAAAATCCGAATGACCTGATGGATGCGCTTAAGAATGGAAACTCAACAAGGCAGTCGCTTCGCGATTAAGAAATTACAAACCTATATCGCTCCAACTATGATTATTTATTCATAATTGTCCAATTCAATCCCATAAAACATCCATAAAACATCCGTCCAAAAAACCGTCCTGATACGTGTATCAGGACGACTTTCCCATTGGTTGGTTTATTTTTGGTAAACCAAGATTGGAAAGGAGTCCATATGATAAGAAACACTCTCTCACGGATAGTTATTTTGGCCTGTGCCATTACCCTTGGTTGCGAAAACAGCCATCGCACGGAGAGTCGCGTCATCGCCGCAAAATTGGATGATCTGGCCGGTCAAATTCTGGCCGACTCGAGTATCCCAAGTGTGATTCTGAGGATTCACAGCCCAAAAACGGGTTTTACTTGGTCCCACGCACAAGGTCTCGCATACGGTAAAGTTCCAGCGCTGCCGGAGGATGCGTTTATGAGTGCAAGCATCGGCAAGATGATGACGGCCCTGCTTATTGTCAAACTGCAGGAGGCAGGACTCTTGGATGTGGACGATTCGTTGGGTATGTATCTTTCGAATGAAGTACTGTCGAATTTGCTTGTATACGAAGATCACGACTATAGTCGTCAGATTACAATCCGGCAACTGCTGACGCACACAAGCGGGCTCGACGATGTATTCGGCGGCGGAACGCCAGACGAAAATGGTCTTACGCCTCTTATGCAAGCGCTACTTGCAGAGCCGGACCGCCAGTGGACTCCTCTGGATGTTATCCAGTTTTATAAGGACCATTTCCAGGCGCAAAGCGCACCGGGCGCACAGTTCCGTTACTCGGATACTGGGTATCAATTGCTCGGTTTGGTGGCGGAGAGCGCCAGTAATCAACCTTTTCACATGGCACTGTGGGAGCGCGTGCTCCAGCCGCTCGGCATGACGCATACGTATGTGATCGGCTATGATACTCCGCGCGGTTTGGTGGCTGGGCGACAACCGTCGACGGCGTACTTTGATGACATCGAACTCACGTTTCCCGCCGTGCGGTTTGACTGGGCTGGCGGCGGTTTGTATACGACCACTCAAGATCTTGAAAATGCGCTCGACGCCATTCGACACGGAGCATTTTTGTCCGACTCGAGCCGTCAAGCCATGCTGAATTGGGTCGATGACGGCGAAGGAGGGGGCTACGGTTTCGGTATCGCACGCTGGCGGTTCGGCGGGAGCCCGGATGCATATATGATAGGACACGGTGGCGCGACAAACGCATTTGTTTTTTATTCGGAGCGCCACGAAACCTATGTGATCGGCACCGTCAATCAAATCCGTCCCCACGAAATCGATATGGGAGTTGTCCTTTTGCGCATTCTGGAGATTCTTGAGGACGCGGAATGAGCCCAAAGGGGAAAACGCCTGAATTGAAATCGACGGATTTTTCTGATTCGACGCGTGCAGTGTATCTCCTGGCGGTATGGTAGTCGCTCTGGACACGATGCGCACGGGCCAGCGTGACGGATGCGATTTGGGAATCCACTACTCGGAATCGGAAGAGGTTGCGGGCGACCCATCGTTCGTTTACTCACGATCTCGATCAGAATAACATCGACATACTTGCGGCGACGAAAAAAAGCTCAAATGATAAGGCTCAGCCGGTCTTTCTTCCGGATTAGGTGGGTCAAGCTGCAATGGAGAGTTGATAAAGAGAGAGGCAGGTCACAACAGATGTTATCACGGTTTAGCGTGATGATACCTACCACTCCGCCTTGGGCCGGCCTTTCCAGTACCAGGCGATGATGTCGGTCAGCGGGGGATCGCCGCCGATGTCGCGGAAACGCAGCGCGTTTTGAGCGCGATGGTAATGGCTGTGCATCGTCACCTGCGTGAGGGCTTCCGCGATGGTGATTTTGAGCGGAGGGTTTTTGAACCACGGGACCGTCACTTTGTACGAGAGCGTCGAATCGGTCGCGTTTTTCAAAAACACTTCGAGATTGGCGTGCTGTTCTTTCGCCCAGGATTTCAACCCCGCCGCGGTGCGGAAATCTTCCTGCTTTTTCCACGTGGGCGCTTTTTCGGAAACAACGCTACAAAAGGCATGTTGAACAAGGTGAATGTGGTGCAGGTGTTTCTGGATCGTCAGGTCGTTGAGTCCGCCGGGAAATTTCTCCAACGCTTTCCAGTGCTCGGCATCCGCCCACTCCATGTGACGGATCATGTCCCGCAGCCAGTGGCGAAGCGTGATGTGGATCAGTTCGCCTGTTTTGTCGACGGAGTCCGTCATGCGGCGATTTTCATTTCTTTTATTAGATGATGCGCTCCACTGAAAAACTCCATCACCCACAGGATGTACCGAACGTCGACGCCGATCGAACGGCTGTACGCATCGCTCCAGGCGAAGTCGTTAACCGTGGCCTCGAAGGCACGATCGAAATTGAGTCCGACGAGCCGGCCGTACGCATCGATGACCGGACTGCCCGAATTGCCGCCCGTCGTATCCGAATCGTACAGCATGCCCACCGGTACGTCGTCGACGTTCTTGAGCCGATAGCGGCCGAACGACTTGGACCGATAAAGCTCGATCATCTTTGACGGTGTGTCGAACGGCTTATCGCCCGTCTTGGCGATGAGACCCGACAACGTCGTCTGCGGCCGATACACGACCGCATCGGCGGGCGCATAGCCTCGCACTTTTCCGTAGGTGATTCGCATCGTAAAATTGGCGTCGGGTATGAAATCTTTTTTCAGAAATTGCTGGCGAACTTCCGCCAGCAGCGGATACAGCCGATTCAGTTCGGCATCCCATTGTTTTCGGTTGCCCTGAATCGATAAGCGCAGCGGTTGAAAAATCCGGACAAATTTCATCATCGCGTCCTTGTCGGTCGCGATTTTATCCGGCTTCTGAAACGCGGTTCTTAAATAATTTTCGTCGCCCAGTTTTGAACTTTTATAAAGGCCGTCGACGAAGCGATCGAGCGATTTCGCATCGCCGGCGTCGAATAATCCGTCGACTTCTTTGATGCGCTGGTCCTCCGGCAGTGTCGACATGCGCAGCAGAATTTCCCTGCACACGTCACGGTCCGCCGCAAGATTCGTTTTGTCTTCGATCGCCTGAATCCGTTTCATCACGGCCTCGATGACGCTGTCACGATCGGAGGCATGGGATACGAGGGTAGCTCCGTCATACAGTTGCATTGCAATGCGAACGCGCCCGACCGATGAAAAAAGAAAATCCACGAGCGCGTCGCGTTCGACGCTCCGGGCCATGACGGTATAAATCGAATCCATCGTCGGAAGTACGTGGGCATATCGCGCCGTCCGGTTCGGATCCTTTGTGATAAATTCAGTCAGTTCTTTTTCCTGCGCACGTTTGCGATCGACGAACGATTCCGTCGTCAGCGTTTTGATCTGGCCCCTGTATTTTTTTTCGACGTTCGCCAGATACTCAATTCGTGCCGCGACCTGGATGGCAATCGCCCGATCGAGCGCGCCCGCGTCTTGAAGGCGCGCAATTTCCCACGCGTACAGACTGCCCACGGCGGCCATACGTTTCATTTCGAATTCGACGAACGACGCGCTGCGGTGGCGGAACGTCCTGCCGGGATACCCGAGGAGCATGACGAAGTCACCTTCATTCACGCCTTCGACGGCGAGCGGCAGGTGACGTTTGGGTTTATACGGGACGTTGTCCGGGGAATAATCGGCGGGAGAACCGTCCGGCGCCACGTACGCACGAAAAAATGCAAAGTCACCCGTATGCCGCGGCCACACCCAGTTGTCCACCTCGCCGCCGAATTGTCCAATCGCCTGCGGCGGTGCGTACACCAGCCGTACATCACGCAGCTGTGTGTAGACGAACAAAAAATAGGATTGTCCGACCATCATTTCGGAGATTTCAATTTTCTGGCCGGGAAATTCCAATCTGGCTTTTTCCAATCGTGCGGCGCGGTTTTGCTCGATCTTGCGCTGCCGTTCGAGCGAGGGCATATCGGTCGTGGTGCCATTGAGGATATCGGCGCTCACATCGACGACGTTTTCGAGGATCAACGCGTGGCCTTTTTTGACCGGAGATTCCGCTGAACGTGTTCCGGCAAGGAAACCGTTTTGAATGAAGTCGTTGTCGACCGTGGTGGCTTCCTGGATCGCGTCGAACGCACAGTGATAGTTGGTCAGGATCAGTCCTTCTTCGGAAACGAACGATCCCGTACAGCCGGGAATGCGGACGATCGCGTGCGCCAGGCTGACGCTGTCCGTACGGAAAATGTCGGCGGCATTCATCTTCAACCCTTTTTCTTCAAGCGCGATTTTTGCCGCCATCGTGATGGGAAACATGCCCTCGCCGGCGGTGAGCAAGGAGGAAAGGCACAAGAGAAGGGATAACAAACGTCGCATGGAGCATCTCCGATTTGTGGGGGCGGGTTTACCGCAACCTGAATGGTCAGACAAATGTTCGTGCTTTCTTCAAGGAAATCAAGACGGAATCCGGGCAATAAGTTTGCCGTTGCACTCGCTGCTTTCGTGCCTTACCTTTGACCTATTAATCACGCGCTCCCTTCTTTTGCCTGACTCCCAGGCACGTGACAGTCGGACGGTCTCCATGGAACCTACTTTGCAAAGTCTCCAGGAGGAGAACCAACGCCTTCGCCGGGCCGTTGAGGAATTGGCGATCCTGAACGAACTCGCCCGCGTGATCGGCGTTCAGACCAATTCCGAAGAAGTCATGCAAATCATCATCCGTCGCTCATTACGAGCCGTCAAAGGCGAACAAGGCGTCATTACCCTGATCGATCAGAACGAGCCGGGCACCATGAAGACGTTGGTTCGCACCACGGCGTCGTCATCCGACCACGCGCGGTTTCACATTCACGAGAGCATGCTGGGGTGGATGCAACTGCACAAGAAGCCGCTGCTGCTTAACGATCCGGCCACCGACGACCGATTCCGTGGCGTGAACTGGGACGGCGCCATCCGAAACGCACTGAGCGTTCCTCTTATGACGAAATCCGCGATGACCGGCATGTTGACGGTGTACAACAAAAGCGGCGGTGAAAAATTTGCCGACGACGATCAGCGGCTGCTGGCCATCATCGCGGCCCAGTCGGCACAGGTCATTGAAAATGCGCGGCTGTTTGAAAAGGAAAAGCAACTGCTCCAGATTCAGAGTGAGATGCGCCTGGCCGCGGAAATCCAGCTGGGTTTACTGCCCAAAACGGCGCCGGAAATTGCCGGCTATTCCATCGTCGGTACCAGCATTCCGGCACAGTCCGTCGGCGGCGATTATTACGATTTTATCCGGATTGATGAACGCCGGCTCGCGTTGTGCCTCGGCGACGTCTCCGGTAAGGGCATGCCCGCGGCGTTGTTGATGGCCAATCTCCAGGCCACGTTGCGCGGTCAGACGATCGTGTCGGCTTCGGCGCGGGAATGTGTGTCTCGCGCCAATCGGCTCCTGGTCGAAAGCACGAGCAGCGACAAGTACGCGACCCTTTTTTATGGCATCCTCGATTTGTCGGAACATACCTTTCAATACACTAACGCCGCTCACAACCCGCCCGTGCATTTACGGATCGACGGATCTTCGACCTTCCTGAAAAAAGGCGGGATCATGCTGGGCATGTTGACGGATATCGCATTCGAAACGGATACGGTGACGCTTGCGCCGGGTGACCTGCTGGTCATTTACTCCGACGGCATCACCGAGGCGTTCAATGCCGCGGACGAGGATTTTGGGGAAGAACGGTTGATGGAAATCCTGATCCGGCATCGGGAATCCCCGGTTGGCCGGCTGATGGAAGAGATTCTTTCCCAAGTTCGGGTTTTTATGGGCAACGCACCACAGTCAGACGACATGAGTCTGCTGATGGTCCGGCGGGACACGGTATAATCTGATGGCGGTTCCCGGAGTTCCACAAGGAGGTCCGCGATGGTCATGAGTTTGGCCCAGGCTAAAATCACAGCGGATGTAATCCCGCGGATTAAGAGCGTGTACGCGGAGACTGTATTCCGCAGGCTCGAACGCGCGGACGGCTGTTTGTACGCGTGCCTGATTCGAAGCGTCACGCACGAGGATCAATTCATGACCCTCAGCTTTTGGAAAACGCAGGACGACCTCAATGCCTTCACACAGTTCGGAATACGATGCCATGATGGACGAGTTGAATGAAATTCTCGCCGAATCGACGGAATGGCAGATTCAGTTGACCGACGATTTGACGCTGCAGTATGCGCCCGTACCTGAAAAGCCGATGATCACGTCATACAATGTGGCCACCGCCATGGACGGCGCCGTCGGATCGATCGTCGAACCCATGGTCGTCCGCGTCGTGTCGATGGAGATCGATCCCGGCCGAACGGAGGAATTCAAACGTCTGTACCGGGAAAAAGTCATTGAGAAACTGAAAACCGTGAAAGGCTGTCTGGCCGCGTACCTCAGCGAAAATCATTTGATGCCCCATGCTTTCATTTCCGTGACGTTGTGGAACTGCCGGCAGGATGCGGATGCGTATGAACGTGGCGGAGTGTTTGCCGAACTCGTCGACGCCCTGAGGCCGACCTTTTCCGGACTGGCCAATCTGCAAATGCAAATGAACAAGTCCCGCAAAGCCGTGACGAGCGAAGACCTGCGCGTGGAGCGGTACGAGGTCGTATCCGGAAACAGCCTTTCCAAGTACTAACCGGGAATCCATAGTGAAAATTACACGAATTCGCGCCTATCGGGTGGAACTGCCGCTTCACGAAGGCAGCTATAAATGGTCGGGTGGAAAATCGGTTTCCGTTTTCGATTCCACGGTTGTCGAGATTACGACCGATGAAGGCATCACGGGATATGGCGAGGTATGCCCGTTGGGTCCGTTTTATCTGCCGTCGTACGCCGTCGGTGCGCGCGCGGGCATCGGGGAAATCGCGCCGCAGTTGCTCGGTGAGGATCCGACCCGGTTGACGCACATGAATCACCGCATGGATGCGTTGCTCAAAGGACATCCATACGTAAAGTCGGCCATCGACATGGCGTGCTGGGATATTCTCGGCAAGGCGTCGGGCCGATCCGTCTGTACGCTGCTCGGAGGACGATGCGGAGACAAGGTCCAGTTGTATCGCGCGATCTCGCAGGAAACTCCGGATGCGATGGCGGCCAAAGTTGCCGGATATCGCAGGGAAGGGTATCGGAAATTTCAACTTAAAGTCGGCGGTGATCCAGATACGGACATCGAACGCATACGCGCGATTGCCGCGTTAATGGAAACGGGTGATGTGCTCATCGCGGACGCCAATACGGGCTGGTTGATGCACCAGGCCGCACGCGTCGTTCGCGCCGTTGCGGACGTGGACGTCTATATCGAGCAGCCGTGTCTCTCGTATGAGGAGTGCCTCACGATCCGGCGACGGACGAACCATCCGTTTATCCTTGACGAATGTTTGGACACCGTCCCGATGCTTTTGCGGGCACACGCCGATCACGCCATGGACGTGATCAATATCAAAATCAGCAAGTTCGGGGGATTGACCAAGGCGCGGGTCGTTCGCGATCTCTGCGTCGAGATGGGGATCGCCATGACGATCGAAGACAGTTGGGGCGGCGATATCACCACGGCGGCCATCGCCCACCTCGCCCACAGCACGCCCGAGGCTTTTCGTTTCTCGGCCACCGATTTTAACAGTTACGTCACCGTGAAAATCGCCGACGGTGCGCCGAGCCGCGAACACGGCTGGATGAAGGCATCGGAGCATCCGGGACTAGGCATCCGGCCCATCGCCGCCGTGCTGGGCGATCCGGTGATCGACGTGGGCGTTTGAATTACCGTTGCAAATCTCAAGAACGACAAAGGACCATTCAAAATTATTCAAGGAGAAGATCGTGAAAAGGGATCAAAGGGTTGATCGGGTCATGAAAACGCTGATGCTGACGGCGCTGTTGAGCGTTCCTTCCTCTGCGGGAATGCCGAATACAGGAGTGTATGACGATCTGGTCACTCTTCTGCGCGAGGTGAGGCAGTTGGAACGCACGGAGACCCGCGATGGCGTTCCCGATTATACGGCGTCGACGATGTCCTCCGTTCAACGAAAGCTGATGGCTTTGCGCGAGCGTCTGCATACGATCGACACGACCGGATGGACACTCGAACAAAAGATCGATCGTGAAATCGTCAGGGCGGAAATCAACGGCTTCGATTTTTTTATTCGGATACTCAAGCCGTGGGAACGCGATCCCGCGTTTTATGTCCTGATTTTTGCGAACCAAAGCGACACGCCCGAACACGAGGGTCCCGTCAGCCACGCGATGATCGATTTGTGGAAGTATTCTTATCCATTGTCGAAAAGCGACGCGCAAAAGCTGACCGCACAGCTAAGAATCATTCCACCGTTATTGGATCAGGCACGGCAAAACCTTACCGGCAATGCGAAGGACCTGTGGATGGGGGGAATTCAAAGCGCTCGTGAGCAGGTCCAGGATCTGGATGATCTTATTAAAAGAATCGAAAAGCCGGACAAAAATCTGAAAGATGCGTTACAAAAAGCGAGGATCGCGACGATCATGTTCGCCGAGTGGCTTGAGCAGGTGGCCACACAAAAAAACGGTCCGTCGGGCATCGGCAAAGAAAATTATACCTGGTTTTTACGCAACGTCTTGCTGGTGCCGATGACGTGGGAAGAAGAGTTGACGTTGCTGAGACGTGAACTCGACCGGGCGTATGCAATGCTTACGCTGGAACGACAGCATAACCGGAATCTACCTCCGCTGAATCCGGCATCCGAAACGGCGGAATTCGAAAGGCGGACAAACGCCGCGGTCAATAAAATGATGGCGTTTTTCACCGATCGCAAAGTCTATCCCGTTCGTCCCTATATGGAGCCGGAACTGCGCAAACATCTCGGACGGTTTCAGCTGGCAGACCAACGGAATTTTTTTTCGAACGTGCTCCATCACGAGCCGGCCGTGTTGTATTCGCATCTGATCCACTGGTTTGAAATTGCCGCGCTCCGTGAAGAACCGCATTCGAGCCCGGTGCGCCGCGATCCGCTGCCGTTCAACATCTGGGTCAGCCGCTCGGAAGGGATGGCGACCGCCGTGGAGGAAATTTTCATGCACGCCGGATTGTACGACGACAACGCCCGCGCGCGGGAACTGGTCTGGATCATGCTGGCGCAGCGCTGTGCCCGCGGGATCGCCTCCCTGTATGCCCACGCCAACGAGATGTCGATGATCGAAGCTCAGGATTTTCAGATCGAGGGGACGCCGAAAGAATGGCGAGGCGTGCGGGGCCTGGTGATCGGTGAGCAACATTTGTATCTCCGTTTACCGGGCTACGGAACCAGTTACGTCACGGGAAAGTATCTGATCGACCGATTGATCAAAGATCGCAGCCGGCAGTTGGGTGATTCTTTTATCCTGTCCGATTTTTTTAACGAGGTCAACATGGCCGGTATGATCCCCGTTACGTTGATCCGGTGGCAATTGACGGGTCGGGACGATGAGATGAAGAGTATTGTCAAACCGTAGCCGCAAGCTTCAGCTTGCGAATGAAGAGGCCAATCGGACATGATCATACGTGAAAAAAAACATCGGCTGCCGCAAATCGCATACGAAGGATTCGTCATCGTTTCATTTACGATATGTGTGAAAAACAGGTATCCCTTGTTCAACGAACGCGAGACGACCAGTGTTTTCGCTGACATTCTGTTGACGGAAGCCGGTCGGTTTGAATCTCTCGTCATCATTTACCTCTTCATGCCCGACCATCTCCATTTGGTTCTGCAGGGAAACTCGGATACGGCTCGGCCTTTGAAAGCGGTCAACGGCTTCAAGCAAAAAACAGGTTATTGGCTATCAAAGCATCGCGTCAATGCGGCCTGGCAGAAAGGTTTTTACGATCGGATTCTAAGAGACGAAAGCGACCTCGTGACGTGCGTTGATTACATCCTAAATAGTTCTCACTGAGCTTTGCCCTGGCCTATGCGGCGTTGGCCGAGGCCTGTGCCAACATGTATCTATGGTATGACGGCGACCCCCAGTGGTTGGGCAAAACGATCGAAATGAATCAAAAGGCTCTCAGGGTTCAACCCGACCTGCAGGAAGCGCAATTCGGCATCGCCATGGTGTATCTGTATCAAAAGCGTTTTGCTGAAGCGAAAAAAACACTGGAACGCATCATACAGAAGATGCCCGATTCGTACGACGCCGTTCGGTGGATGGGAATTATCTCCGACATCATTGGCAATTACGATGCTGCCGTCGAGTATTATCAACAGGCCGCGAAAATAAAGCCCTACAGTGAAGAGCCGTGGATGCATCTCGACATGACCTTTCGCCGCATGGGCAATGAAGAAGCGTCGAACGAAGCGGCGAAAAAGATAATTGAAATCGGCGCGAGAAAATACGCGGTGAATCCCAACGATGTGCTCACCCTCAGCCGAATGGCCATTCCGTATGCCCGTTTCGGCGACAGGGACAAAGCCCTGGCAGCCATTCAGCGCGTGTTGGAGATTGCCCCGGAGGACGGCCTTGCGTTGTACAACTGCGCGTGCACGTACACGGGGTTGAGTCAAAGGAACGAAGCCTTGACCATCCTGCGAAGATCACTCGAAATCGGCGGCAATGTTGTTCGCGAATGGGTCAAGACCGACCCCTATTTTGATTCGCTACGCGGGGAAACGGATTTTGAAACGCTACTTGCAGAATTTGCGTGAAAGCGATAACCCGGTGAGGATGAGATGATTGGTACTACAATTTCCCACTGCAACATTCTCGAAAAACTCGGCGAACCAACCCCACCCCTGCCCCTCCCCTTGCTAAGGGGAGGGCGAGGGAGGGGTTGCGGGAGGCGTCGCCTATGATCGGACAAGCCATCTCGCATTATAAAATCCTTGAGAAGCTCGGAGAGGGCGGGATGGGCGTGGTGTACAAGGCCCAGGACACCAAACTCGATCGCGTCGTCGCGCTGAAATTCCTGCCCCATTTTTTGACATCCAGCGAGACGGAGCGTGCACGGTTCCTCCAGGAAGCCAAAGCGGCCTCGGCGCTCAATCATCCGAATGTCTGTACGATCTACGGCATCGAGGAACACGGCGGACAACCGTTCATCGAAATGGAACTGGTCGAGGGCGTGACACTCAAGCATAAATTTTCCGAATCGCCATTGAAGATCCAGGATGCGATCGGCTATGCCGTTCAGATCGGCGAAGCGCTTCAGGAAGCGCATACGAAAGGCATCGTCCACCGCGATGTGAAGTCCGAGAACATCATGGTCAATTCCAAAAACCAGATCAAGGTGATGGATTTTGGTCTCGCGAAACTTCGAGGTTCGGCGAAGCTGACTCAATCTTCAAGTACGACGGGAACGCTGGCATACATGGCGCCAGAGCAAATTCAGGGCGCAGATGTGGACGCACGAGCGGATATTTTTTCATTCGGCGTCGTGCTGTACGAAATGTTGGCCGGCCAGACACCGTTTCGCGGCGAGCATGAGGCCGCGATGATGTATTCGATCGTGAATGAAGAGCCCCAGCCGATTCAAAAATTCCGCGACGGCGTGTCCTCGGAACTCCTTCACATCTTGAATCGCGCGCTGGAAAAGGATCCTGAAGACCGTTATCAGACGGTCAAAGACATGACGATCGATCTGCGCCGCCTGAAAAAAGATTCGACACGAGTCGTTCGGCTCCCGGAAATTCAAGCATCAGGCGGATCCGTCCCGCGATTGTACATCATCAAGAACCTGCCGGTGAAATATGCCGTCGGACTGGGAATAACGATCGTGGTACTCACGGCGTTTCTTTTCAGAGATAAGTTGTTTCCCGGTCTGAGCCGGACGCCCGACAAGAAAATGATCGTTGTGTTGCCATTTGAAAATCTCGGACCGAACGACAAGGACTATTTCGTCGACGGGATGACGGATGAAGTTACCAGCCGTTTGTCGGGCCTCTCGGAACTGGGCGTGATAGCCCGTTCGAGCGCGTCGCAGTACCGGCAAACCACGAAATCGTTCAGGCAAATCGGCGAGGAATTGGGCGTGCAGTTTATCCTGCAGAGCACGGTACGGTGGGAAACCATCGACGGAGTAACGCACGTGCGCGTCAATCCCTCGTTGATCAACGTCGACGACGGTACGCAAAAATGGTCGCAGTCCATGGAGTCTGTCATGTCCGGCGCGTTCAAACTGCAGTCGGACATCGCGACGCGCGTGGCGTCGGCTCTTGACGTCGTCCTGTTGAAATCGGAAAGGCAAAATTTGGAAACGACGTTGACCAAAAACGCGGAAGCCTACGACTATTATCTGCAGGCCATCCGCTACGGGAGAAGCGATGCGATTGCCGATATGACGATCGGGATCCAGCTTCTGGAACGTGCCATCGCCATCGATCCAAACTTCGCCGCTGCGTATGCGAAGTTGTCGTATCTCCATTCCAACCTGTACTGGTTCTATTATGACCGTTCCGAAGCTCGCGTCGAACGTTCCCGCATCGCGGCTGAAAAAGCCGTGGAGATCGCTCCGGGACTGTCGGAATCCCACGAAGCGATGGGGTGGTACTATTATCATGGGAAACTGGATTACCCGCGCGCACTCGAACACTTCGATCTCGCCCTGAAGTATCGCCCGAGCAATTCGGAAATTCATTACGGCATTGCCGCGGTGCTGCGACGGATGGGCGACATGCAACGATCGGTGGAATCCTTCCAGCGAGCCGTCGTCGGAAATCCACGCGAAGCGATCATCATACGTCAGATGGCCGAGACGATGGGTCTCCAGCGCGACTATGAAGAGGCGACGCTCCAATTCGATCGGGCGCTGCACCTCACACCGGACGACCGCGACATTTACCTGAACAAAATCGAAACCCTTTTGCAATGGAAGGGCGATATCG
The DNA here is from genome assembly GCA_964478735.1 of uncultured Bacteroidota bacterium. Classification (GTDB taxonomy): domain Bacteria; phylum CLD3; class CLD3; order SB21; family SB21; genus CAYZJB01. The sequence goes on from CAYZJB010000012.1 coordinate 24,771, forward strand.
AAGGCGCCCGTCGTATTCTCGACGATGCGCGTCGATTTGGAAAAACGGGAATCGACAGCGAGCGACTCCATTTTATCAGCTATTATATCTCGTTGATGGAAAAGGATTTTGAAGCCGCCGGACAGGCGCTGGGTCGGATGAAGACGTCCGGGTTTGGTGACCAATTCCAATACTATCCGAGACCATTGCTTCACGCCCATCTGGAACGGCAGCGAGGGAATCCTACCATGGCCCACGCCTATTATGATAGCGCGAGAGTACTCCTGGAGAAGGACCGAAACGACCGCCCGAACGACGAACGCGTACATAGCGCTCTGGGCATTGCGTACGCCGGATTGGGCCGGACCGACGATGCCGTGCGATCCGGTTTGAAGGGCGTCGAATGGCTTCCCGTCGAGAAGGAAGCCTGGCGGGGATCGTACCGGTTGATCGACATGGCCAATATTTACACGATGACCGGAAACGCGGACAAGGCGATCGACATACTGGAACGTTTGCTCGTTATTCCGGCGCCGATGTCGGTTCCATGGCTCAAAATCGATCCGACGTGGGAACCGCTTCGGAACCACAAGCGATTTCAAAAACTCATAGCTCAGGCGGATTGACACGAGATTGACCGGTATTCGTCGACATAGTAGTCCAGACATTTCATCCATTTTGTATGCCCACCCGACGTTGTCAATTATATCTCCGACAGGATAGACTTTCCCATCGATGCCGAAGGCATCGAACGAAATTAGACAAAAGAATCAGCAGTCCACACGCTGGACAGATTGCTTTCACCGAACCTGACGTGGCCGAATTTTTTCGGTCCCGGAGTAGCCACGCCTCGAAGCGTTTGGAGCAGACCAAATTGGTTCGTTGCCAAATGACCATCAATGCCTCCACAAGCTCCGTGTCCTTATACTGAGACTTGCGTCCCGGTTTTTTCCCCGCCGAATGCACACCTTCGCGATGAAGCAACCGAATCGCACTCTTACCATGCAGGCCTATAACCTTTACAAAGACGGCCGCCAAATACCGCCTGCGAACGGCCTCGACATACTCCAGTTTCGCTTTCGTGCTCACAATACGTGCTCCTTTCCTTGGTAACACATATTATGACGCAACGACCCAATTTCAGCCCTCGGTAACAATAATAATTAGGAGTCAATTCGAGACCGCATCCAAACGGGTTTTCCGGTTGACTCGCCGGGTTTTTTTTAATAGCTTGCGGCCTCGTTATGGTAACGCAATGAAAAATAAATCGACGGTTGTCGTACTCATACTCTTCGGATTCTGTTTGATCAGCGCTCTGTTCGTTTTTCTGTTCAGCCTGAGCGATATAGAGTTTACCGTCCGCGATCACGTCGCACTGGTGGAAGTTGAAGGAACGATTGAAGACGGTCGGGACGTCGTGCGGCAGTTGAAAAAATACAAGGACGACGCTTCGGTCGTGGCCGTGGTACTCCGCATCGAAAGCCCGGGCGGGGGCATCACGCCGTCGCAGGAAATTTTTGAAATGGTCCGCCACGTCCGTGAGTCGGGTAAACCGGTGGTCGCCAGCATGGGCAGTGTCGCCGCGTCCGGCGGGTACTATATTGCGTGTCCGGCCGATACGATCGTGGCGAATCCGGGAACGATCACGGGCAGCATCGGCGTGATCATTCAGTATCCCACCGTCGATGGTCTTCTCGATAAGATTGGAATCCGGTTTACAACGCTGAAGGCCGGAAAATTCAAAGATGCATTGAGTCCGTATCGGGAAATGACCCGCGAAGAATCCGATTTTCTACAATCTTTTGTCTTCGACGCTTATGAACAGTTCATCCACGCCGTGGCATCGGAAAGAGACCTCGACACGGCGCGACTGGCGGAATGGGCGGAGGGCAAGGTTTTTACGGGTGCGCAGGCCCATCAGCTCGGCCTTGTCGACGTGCTCGGCACGTACGAAGACGCGATCCAACTCGCGTGGACGATGGCCGGTAAGACCGGCGAGCCCAACGTGACGCGCGAGCGCAAGCGTCGCCCAAGTTTTTTTGAACTGCTGTTCGAAGAAGATGCGGAAAATGCCGGCCACGCACTGTTGCCGTCCTTCCGCAGCTATCCCGTTGTGAGTTATAAATATGGCTTCTGAAACGATCAATCTCACCAAAGCGGAAATCATTTCACGGATCAGCGAAGCCGTGGGCCTGACGCGTATCGAAACGGAGGCCGTGGTCAACGCCTTCATCGTCGTCATCAATGACGCACTTAAAAAAGGACAGGAAGTCGAGATCCGCGGATTGGGCAGTTTCCGGATCATCGAGCGCGAACCGCGCCTCGCCCGAAACCCGAAAACGGGCGAAAAGATCCAATTGCCGCGCCGCCGGGTACCCCAGTTCCGTCCATCCAAAGATCTGCGCAAATCGGTCAATGAAAACATTCAAACCTTATCAGATAACCCTTAACCACGGAGGACAGCATGCCTTGTGGACGCAAGCGTAAGCGTCGGAAAATGGCGACGCACAAACGCAAAAAGCGACTGCGACGGGACCGCCATAAGAAAAAGAACCGTTAATTTCGTCAATTCAACCTCGTCGGTGCTCGCCGGCGAGGTTTTCTGTTTATATGAACCCTCGCAACATCAAAATTACCATCGAATACGACGGTACGGATTTCAGCGGATGGCAGTTTCAACCGCATGCACGCACCGTTCAGGGTACTCTGCAGGACGCAATTCTGCAAATCACGCAGGAAGATGTCGTCGTCGAGGGAGCGGGACGAACCGATGCCGGTGTACATGCGAGGGCCCAGGTCGGTAATTTCAAAATTGTCAAATCCATCGAACCGGCAGACTTGGCCAAAGGATTGAACGCCGTTTTACCTCACGACGTCCGGATCGTCGGCATCGACGAGGTCCCTCTCGACTTTCACGCCCGCTTTTCCGCTAAAGAACGGCGTTATCGCTATACCATTTCCCACCGCCCGACGGCATTATTACGAAACCACGTCTGGCATTATCCGCATGCGCTTGACGTCGAACGGATGATCCAAGCATGTCGGTTTTTGATCGGCGAAAAAAACTTCCGCTCGTTTTGCCTGTCCGAAGCCGAGGTCAATCATTATCGCTGCGACGTTCGCCATGCCGCGTGGATGCAGGAAAGCCTGATGCTGTATTTTGACATACACGCCAATCGGTTTTTACACAACATGGTACGTTGTCTCGTCGGGACGTTCGTTCAAATCGGAAGAGGAAAGATGGCGGTTGAGGAAATTCCCGTCATCCTGGAAAAAGAAGACCGTCGTCTGGCGGGTTTTACGGCGCCGGCGAAAGGATTATGCCTGGAGTCCGTCATTTATTAACGCGCGGAAAAAACCCGGTCGAAGGCGCTGTTGATTCGAATGTTTTCGAACATCGGTTAAAATTTTACGTCATTGAGGGTCCAGTCATAATCCAGGTACCCAACCGCTAATTTATCGTCTGCAACGGCCGCGGCGGCATTACGGTCGTCGAGGTACTTTGCAAGAAATTTCCCGACCGATCCGTAGTTCCGAATGAAATCTGATTCATACCACTCGAAAATCCGGCTGATTTGTACGCGGCCGGACGATACGGATACTTTTTTTGGATTGTTCACAAACCGGCGCGTTTGTTCTTCCATTTGTGCTTGAACCTGCGAACCCCTGTACGCGGCATTGAGAAGGTTGGGACAACCGATGGCGGAACAGACCAGGACAAAATGCAGACGTGCGTCGCCAAATTTTGGAAGAAGGATCTGTTTTTCGATCATGTCCAGGCTGTAGGCCTGACCGGCGATACGATGCGTACGCTCCTGGAAAAAACTCTTGTCCGACCCATTGGTGATCGATTGCGTCGGATAACGATTCAACACGCCTTCAATGGCTGCTGCGTTGTATGCGTTGATCCAGAAAGCCAGTTGTTCCGGGAATGACATTTCCAGAGGACTCGCTGTCTCCAGGCTTTTCAGATAGCGATCAAACGCCGCCCGATCTCTCGCAAGAACTGCATAATTCACACGCCCGTTATTGTCAACGTGTTTCTTGAGTATTTGATCAAAAAGCGAGTGGTCGAAGGTTTGAGCCTTAACGGACAATATCCCGAACTGGATGCAAATGAAAACGGTGACTATGCTTGGCATAAGATTTGTTCATTTCCTCAATAGTTGCAATTTCGCAGCTGATGCTATTTGAAAATAAACGATTTAAGAAGCGATCTATTTCAGATTTCTGAAATCATCGCCTCATATTTCTGAAAATTCTCCTGGTTTTCCAGGGTTTAGGGTAAATTGATCGTCACTCGGTCAATTTGAAACGTTGCAGTCTTTCGGGGTTTCTGCAACGTTTTTTATTTTCCTCAGGTTTTGACCCTCAAAAAAACGAACAAACTGAGCGTCCCGAAAAGGACATTGCCTGCCCATGCAGCCCAGATCGGATCGATACTGCGGCTGTATCCCAGATATCGTCCCGTCTGAATGACGATCCAGTACGCGAAGCAGATCACCAGCGTGAGAAAAATATTCATCCCGGCGCCGCTCTTGGCCCGTGACGCGGCAATCGGAGCGCCGAAAACGACCATGATGAGGCAGGTCAGCGGATAGGAAAATTTCAGATGATAATCGACCTGCCATCGTTCGATCTGCGCACCGCTGCGTTTCAGTTTTTCTATAAATTCCGCCAATTCAATGTAGTTCATTTCATCCGGTTTTTTTTCCCTTTTGAGAATGTCGTCCGGATCAAAAAATAATCCGGACTCCGATCGGATGCGGAATTTTTCCATCCGTTCCCCGTCGCCTGAAAATTCTCTGACCACTCCGTGCGAAAAAATCCATGACGACGACACGGAATCCCATCGCGCCTCTTTGGCATCGATCCGGCGGCGGAGCTGCACGCCGTAACTTTCCTGCACGGAAATGTTGTACGCCATCAACAAATTTTTATCGAACCGTTCGATCACGACTTTGACGCCGCTCGGATCGAAAAGGCGGATGTCACGGCCGATGCTGCGGCGCGTGGCGCTGACGCGTTCGACGTACTCCTGCCAGATCTGCGCCTTGCGCGCATTGGCGTCCGGCACGACGTTTTCGCTGACCCAGAAATTGGCACAGCTCAGGAACGCGGCTGTCACCACCGTCAGCGTCAGCGTTCGATAAATACTGACCCCCGACGCCTTGATGGCGGTCAGCTCGTTGAACCGTGCCAGACTCCCGACGGAAAACAGACTCGCCAGAAGCACGTCCACGGGCAGCGTGAGCGTCATGATGTGCGGAATGAAATTCAAATAATACTCCGCAAGGATCGCATTGGGTACCCGGCGATCGATGAACTTGTCCGTATTTTCAACGTAGTTGACCGCAATAAAGATCGTGATCATGGCGATCAAGGCAAAAAACAGGACGGAGAGGAATTTTTTTAGCAGGTATCGGTCGATAATCGAAAACGTCTGCATCGCTCAGTCCGTCAATTCGAGGTCGAGTTCATGTTTTTCACGGTTGGCGCGAACGACGCGGACCCTGACCGTATCGCCCAGCCGGTACGTTTTACGGCGCCGTTTGCCCATCAGGTGGTACCGTTTCTCGTCATAAATATAATAATCGTCCTCCATGTTGCGCACCGCGACAAACCCTTCGATCAAAAATTCCGTGATTTCGACGAACAGGCCGAACGCCGTCACGCCCGAAATGATACCGGCATAGGTCTCGCCGATATGGTCTTGCATGAATTCAACCTGTTTGACCTTGATGGAATCACGCTCCGCCTCCGTTGCGACCCGTTCCCGGTTGGAGCAGTGCCGTCCGATGTCGCCCAGTTTGTCCTTCCATTCCGACAAGCGGTGGGACGGCATCCCTTCGGAATACTCCTTCAGCAGTCGATGCACGATCAGATCGGGATACCGGCGAATGGGCGACGTGAAGTGCGTGTAGTAATCGAACGCGAGGCCAAAATGGCCGATGTTGTTCGGAGAATATTCCGCCTTGGCCATGGCGCGAATGGCGACTTTTTCAACCAGCAGATCTTCTTTTTTACCTTTCACCGCTTCGATAAGTTTCTGGATATGCTGCGGCCGGATGTTTTCGCGATGCTTCGGGACCGATGTCGAATAGCCGAGAACGGCAAGGAGATGCAGAAACTTTTCTAGTTTTTCATGTACCGGTTTGTCGTGGATGCGGTATAGAAAGGGCAGCTTCTGTTTCATCTTCCCGAGATGCATGGCGGTTACCTGATTGGCCAGCAGCATGAATTCTTCGACGAGCCGGTGGCTCTGAAGCCGTTCTTTCCGATAGCATTCCACGGGCCGGCCGCGGTCGTCGAGGCGAAATTTTGTCTCCGGTGTATCGAAATCGATGCTGCCGCCATTCAAGCGCTTTTGGGTCAGTCGGGCAGCGACCGACTGCATCGTCCGTACGGACGCCGCCACGATGCCGTCGTCGGAGTTTTTTCCTTCGATGATCTCCTGCACTTCTTCGTACGTGAACCGCCGTTTGCTGTGAATGACGGATTCGACAATGTCATAATCCAGGAGATTCGCGTCATCGTCGATTTCCATCAAAACGCTGTACGTCAGACGGTCCTGGTGCGGTACGAGACTGCAGAGGTGATTGGACAGCCGCTCCGGCAGCATGGGAATGACCCGATCGACCAGATACGTACTCGTACCGCGTTTGAACGCTTCGCGGTCCGTCGGCGATCCTTCACGGACGTAATAGCTGACGTCGGCGATGTGCACCCCGACGATGCAACGCCCGCCACCGAGCTCTTCCAGCGATACGGCATCGTCAAAGTCTTTTGCGTCAAACGGATCGATGGTAACCGTCAGGTGGTTTCGTAAGTCGAGACGCCGCGCAATTTCGGTGTCCGGAATCCGGTCCGGATGCATCCGAATTTCGTTTTCCACCGGCGCCGGAAACTGCCAGTGGATGTCGTGCGCTTTGACAACGGACAACACGTCCACGCCTTTTTCGTGAGGGAAACCGAGAATTTCCACGACCGATCCCTCCGGCGATTGAAACTCGTCATCCCATCGTTCCAGCTGCACGACGACTTTTTGGCCGGCTTCGGCGCCGGCCGTTCGATCCGCGTCGACGTAAATATCGCGGCGAAACCGTTTGTCGTCCGGTACGACCATCCCCGTTTTGCGATGAAGTTCGAACGTCCCGACGATCAACGTCGTGGCCCGCTGTACGACGCTGAGCACTTCCGCCTCGACACGCTTACCGCTTTGACGCCGCCTTTCGACGGGAACGATGATGACCGTATCACCGTGCAGCGCCGTTCGCAGTCTCGAGGAAGAGACAAAAAAATCTTCGTCGTAGCCTTCCACGGTCACAAATCCGTCGCCGGCTTTGTTGATCGACAACGTACCCTGCAGGTGGTTGGCGCGATACGTGTGAAATTTCCCGTTCCGGTGTACGATCCCCTTGAGCACCCAGGTGTTGAGGAGGTCATGGATTTTGTCGCGTTCCCGGTCCGTCTCCACGCCGAGGTGTTTGAAAATATCGCGCGCACGTAAGGGGGTGCCCGCATGTTGTTGAAAAAGTTCGAGCAGACGTTTTTCGAGTGAAATGGAACTCATGAAGCCTTTCTTTTTTTGAAAATCACGGAATACGTGTCGCGGTCGGTATCATCAAACACCCAACGCCAGCCCAGCACCAGATATCCGATCAGGAAGAAGACGACAAGGGCGATCTCGATCACGAGGTACGGTGCTGCCGGGATCCGCGCGATCCCGAAAGTGATAAGAAAAATTCCGGCGAACGCAAACACGCGCCACAGGTCCCGTCCCAGCGGCCGGATCCGGATGCGCAGGTACAACTGGCTGACCTGAAAGACCGCCGTGGTCGCGCTGGCGACCAGACACCCGATACCGGCACCGACGATGCCGTAATACGGGACCAGAATGAAGTCGAGTACGAGATTGACCACGACAAACAGTACGTTATTGAACAGGTTAAGGTAAGGATATCCGGACATGATTAAAACAGGTTCGATCAATGAAGAGACCGTGTGCAGCATGATGCCGGCGCACGCCAGAATGAGGGCCGTGGCGCCCGGTATAAACCCCTCGCCGTAGAGCCCGAGCAGCAGATGTCCGAACAGCAGACACAAGACAAAAAAACCGAGGCTGAGAAAGAGGCTGACACGGATGACGGAAGCATAAATTCTTTCCAGCGCCGAATAATTTTTTTGCTGCCGCATGTCCACCACAACGGGCATCATGATCGGATCGACCGCCTGGGGAATGTTTCGCATCGTATTTGCAATGTTCAGGATCACCTGAAATACGGCCACCTGCGACGCGGTGCCCATAATGCTCAACACGATAATGTCGACTTTCAAAATCACGATCGTCAAAAAATCTGCAAAGGTCACCGGCAATCCGAACGATGCGATCCGCTTCCATTCCACGATGCGCGGCCGATGGGCAAGTAGTTTTCGAAACGAAAAATGCTTCGTAAACAAATAACAGGACGTCAGAAATCCGACCGTAAATCCTATGGATTTGGCGGCAACGGGAGCGGAGTCCAGATGAAACACGAAGAAAAGCAGAAGGATCATCGTCAGATCCGAAAGCGGTTCGACGCCGTTACGAACGACCACCCACAGTTTCATGATCTTGAGTCCGCGGGTCGCCGTCAGGAAAATCGTCGTCATGCAGTAAAACGGCGTCGCCCACGACATGATCTTCAAATAGTCGCCGACCGGCGGCTTGTCGATTGCTCCGGCGATGTCGTCCGCAAAAAAGTGCATAAAAACGACGAGCCACGCACTTAAAATCCATGAAAGCACGAGATAGGCGGAGATGCCCCGGTAGTACTCTTCGTCATGGTTGGCGCGGCTACGGGCGACGAAATCGATCACGAGACGATGCGCACCGTAATAACAGATCAGGTAGGCAAGATTCATGATCAGCCACGTCGTACTGAAATAGCCGAATACCTGCTGGCCCATCAAACGCGTGGCAATGAGGTCGAAAAAAAAATGCGAGAGTTTGCCCAGGTTGCCAATGAGGTTGATGAACGCTCCGCGAGCAACCACTTGGGTTTCGAGATTCTGGTTGGCCGATGTCATGAAAAGGGAATGACGTTCCTCGAAGGTGTGACGGAAAGGTAAGATGTAAAAATGAGATTTGCCAAAACGACTAACGTGTCACGGCGATTTTGACCGTTCTCGTCGTCCGGCGTCCGCTGACGGCCGTAGCGTAAATTTTGGCAAAGTAAACACCGCTTTGCACGTCGTCGAGTGTCCACGTGACCTCGTTGTCCGTCAGGGCCACACCGGGGCCTGTCAGTGTCCGGACGTGCTGGCCGGCCATATCGAAGATCCGGACCTTGACCTCAGACGCTTCCGAAAGGTAATATCGGATCGTCGTCGACGTTCCGCGAACGGGATTGGGATAATTATACGCCGATTTTGCGGGTATCAAATCGGCCGGCGGCGTAATCAGCGGTGAAAGATCCTTGAACGTCGCAGAATGTTTGGGATCACGCAGATACGTTCCCCACACGACACGTTCGGATTGAAACGTGCCCGTTAAATCCCACATGTAGACGAAACCGTCTTCCGCCGCAGCGGCAATGTCGATGTCGCCGTCTTGGTTGAAATCCCATACCACCGGTGTCGCCAAAATGGGAGCGCCGGACGACAAAGGAAATCCCGGCAGCAGACTCCCTTTAGCCGAATAGGCGAAAACGCGACCGTCGGGGCAAGCCGCCAGCAGGTCCAATGCCGCATCTCCGTCGAGGTCGGCAATCAGGATGGACGACTCGATCAATCCCACCGGCTTGACCGGATCGATGGTTACCGGAAATCCGGTCAACAGACTGCCGTTATGATTGAAGGCATAAATTTTATTGTCGCCGCCAACGACCCATTCGGGAAATCCGTCCTTATCCAAGTCGGCAACGGAGACGGGCGACCGTATACTTTCGGTTAGCCGGACCGGATACTGACCTTCCACGCCGTCCGCAAAAACAGCGGTACCGTCGTTTTGCGTAAGATCCAGTAGAATCGCCTGACCGGAGCGCTCAAGATCGACAGCCACGGATGCAAAAGGCGATGCGTGTTGTACACCGGTCCGCAGAATCGTCGCGGTTCCCGTCGACAAAACGACAATGCCCGACGAGGACGACGTCTGCCAGAACAGGGAATCCATCGAGATCGATGCAACTCCGATCACGGCGTTATCCAGTGACACCGTACGGTCAGAAATACCGGCGGAAGTCAGAACCGTCAATTTTCCGGAAACATCTCCCGCGACGATACGCGAATTCGCCGTGACATGGATCGGCGCCGTGATTCGTGAACCCATGTTGTACGTAAATAATGTATCCGCAAAACCGTCAAAGTCATTGTCCACTCCCTTCCACGCGACGATCCTGCCCGACACCGAACCGGTCACAATTTCGGCTTTGCCGTCGCCATCCAGATCGGCAACGGCGCACGCGGCGATAATCGAATCATTGTCGCGAGCAAAAAGCGCAATCGGGTAAACGGTCGAATCCTCGCCCAAACGTCGATCTGTCCGCGACTCGCCATTGGCGAACACGGGCTGGCCGTCCGATGACCACACGTAGATTTCGCCCTGCACGCCGACACCGATCAGTTCCGGACGCGCATCGCCGGCCACATCGCCGACATTCAACGCATTGGAACGGAAGGACGATCCTGTAAATTGTGGAAATCCATCCTGGAGCAGCGACGTCCGCAGATCGAACGACATCACCCATTGGCGGGGACTGATGCCGGTGATGAAAATCCCGCCGTGCACCCGGTCGTATCCCAACGAAGGCGGAACGGACGTCGGGGTAAAGAAAACGGAGTCGGTGCGGTTGAATCGTTTGAATAAATCGTTTTCGAGAAAAAAGAAATCCGAATCGTTGCCCGCATCGACGACGCTGAAAGGCCCGAAGGTAAAACGGTATCCGATTTCCTGACTGCCGGAGGCCTCGACCACGCGTACGCCGCGCCGGAGGATGTCGTTGTTGATCGAATTGGTCGGCAGCCCACCGGCGATCACGTCCTCATTGACGTGCCAGATCAAGAGGCCGGAACCGGGTAACCCCGCGTCATATTCGTCGACGCGCGTGATGACACCCGACGACGCGCGGTCGGCGCCCGCATGATACAACGTATCCAACGTCACCTGACCGGTTGTGGTATTGCTGTCTCGTATAACTCGCGTAATGGTCGTCGGTGAAAGCGAATTGGGAATAACGTCGCGCTGTCGGTTTTCGACCAAAAAATACTCGGACGCGTTGATGGGAATTTTCAGGATATTCGAGCGGCCGAAAAGTTTTTTCGGCATCAGCGAGATGCCCGAACCGTTTTGTACAACCGTCGGCTGCGCCCATCCCATGTAGATTTTCGTCCACGGATCGGGTTCGACCGGAATAAGTCCGTCGCCGTTGACGGCGCCCTGATCGACCAGACCGAATACACCGATGCGAGTCGTCCCGGTGGCGGTATTGAACATGTCCGGCAAACCGAGTTGACTTGCAAAATTCGACGCCAGAATTCCCGTCAATCCGATTTCCGTAAACACCGAAAAGCCGAGGGCGTCGATGACCTCCTGACTTTCGGTTTCCGGAACGAGAACTCCGCCGGAAATGACGTGCGTCCCGCCGTTCACCGGAATCCCGTCATATCCCGTATCTCCCGCCCACGCACGCAATAGGTCCAGGGTAACGAACCGCGACGCGATGTCGTCCGGGGTCAGATCGTCGGCATTGAAATCCTGTCCGGCTCCGGCATGAAAGACAACGACATAATCGTACTGGCTGAAATCGATCGTATCGGTCGAATCGGCCAGACGAACGGCATCGCGGAACAATTCCGCCAGGCGCAAATCCCTTTGCGATTGCGACAGGAAACTATCGCCATAGTACCGCATGAATCGATCGAGCGTATAGGCGGAATCTTGGCCGTCCGGCTTCACGTCGTAGTCGATCGTCAGGTTACCGTCCGAGGCATCTAAAAAATAATTTCGAAGCGCGAGCATCTGGTCTTCGAAATACGTGCGGTTGTGCGGCAGGGGATCGATCGTACGGCCTTCATCGGCGTACGGATCGTCGGCCGGACCGAGCATGAAGTGGCCGTTGCCGGTCGTTTTCAGATCGTCGACGGTTTCCTTTTTGAACTGGACGCGAAGCGCGAGCACCCGTACGGTGGCCGGAGCGGAATGGACCTTCGAGAAACGCACCGGCGTACGCGCAAGGCGTTTGGCGGGAACCTGCTGTGCGACGGCCGACACGGCGGCCGCGAACAGAAGAATCAACGTTTTCATGATTTCACAGGGCACAAAAAAGCCGAATGGCCCGTCGAGTCATTCGGCTGTATTTTTCTTGTTGGTACAGGATCAGAAATTAAGTCCGATGCTGTAGAACTGCGATCCGTCGCGGGGATTGAACCGGCCTTTGAGCTTGGTCGTGTACGCAAAGTCGATGCGTACGATGGAATAGCGGATTCCCGCACCGAACGTCAGATCGTAGAGATCGCCGGCCACGTCGAGCGCCGTTCCGCTGCGTAGCGAAACGAAATCGGCGTAGGTGTACTCCGCGCCGAAATTATGGCCGAGCCGATGCCAGCCGTTGTCCGTCCATGTCGAAAAGAGCGCCGTCCCAAGATTGTCGCTTCCTTTCTTTCCGCCTTTGACGATCAAACGGTTGATCTCATACGTCGCCGTCGCGCGGTGCGTCTCATTCTGATAAATGGGATACGTCACGCCAAGCCGTAAATTGGTCGGGAGAGGATCGGCTTGCGCCTCGTCGACGTAGGCGATTTTCGGTCCGATATTGGAAATGCTGGCACCGAACGTCAGGTCTTTGACGAACAAATCTTTTTTCATAAAACCTACGTCGATCGCCACGCTGCTTCCGATCCCTTTTTCATTTTCCGCAGTGGCCGATACGTTGGACAGACGGCTGTAGATGAACTTCAGGTTGCCGCCGATGCCCATCGTTTCGTTCAGCTTCGTCGCATAGCTCGCCGACAACGCCATATCGAAGCTGCGGATGGTTTGTCCGGTTTCAGCGCCGCTGTTGTCCGTCACAATCTGTTCGCCCATGTTGAAGAACGTAAAATTGACACCGACCACGCCGATGTCCTCGAGATACATGGCGAAGGAGCCGTAGTCATAAAACAAGTCGTTCAGGTTGAACGCCGGCAGCCACTCCACGTGCATGAATTGAAAATCCCGTGGACGTTCCGGAGTAATGATGAACCCCAGCGCGCCGGGATTGTAATAAATGGCGTTGGCGTCGATGGAGTTGGATACACCGGACTGGCCCATGCCGTTGTGGCGGGCGCCGGGCGGGATGAGAAGAAAAAGTACCCCGGCTTCGCTGGTTTGCGCCGCCAGAACCGTCGGCCAGATCGTAGCCAGCGCCAGGAATTGACGAAGATACCGCATCATAAAGTCCTCCAAAAGATCATCCTGTTATACCGACTGAAGAGCAAAACGATCGTACGCGTCCCCACGTACGCCTTTGTCGACAAGAGGTTGAAAACAGGAAATGTGAGATGATTAATCAGACTAACCGCTTTCTTTTACTTCAGCACTCGTATCAAACTCTGATCAATTATCTCCTTGGTCGGTGAGTAACGGGATTCAACGGGGCAATATAGAACGGCAGTTATGAGCCAGTCAAGGAAAAATATAGGGTATTTCTACCGGTTGCAAACATAAGTTTTTCCTGAACTGTTGATCGAAAAGACCGGCGCAAAATAGCGCAATGTTCATCGGTCTTCGATGCTGGGGTCCGGAATATGATTGAAGGCGATGCGCATCGGGGCCGAATCCAGCGCTTCATGTGCCCCGCCAAAATATACAAGGTTTTTGCCGTACCTTGCATTCAGACCGTCGATGGCAGAATTCAGTGCGTCCCGTGACCGCTCCTCTTCGAAAAGAGACAGATTGGATTTTTCTTTCGCGGTCAATTTAAATAATGACATGCCAACCGCCAGAGGTTTGGCCCGAATGACGGGTTTGCCCTTCCATAAAGCCGATAGGGCGGCGAGCAACTGAACGGTATCGTCGGTCGGGGTGAAATGCATTTCTTGGCCCCATTGCATTCCATTGAGATAGCGGACATAGACGCGAAACACGGCCGCCAGCAGGCCGTACGACCGAAGGCGTACCGCGGCCTTTTGCGTCAGGCGATGGATCACGGCAAAAGCGGCGTCTTCGGTGCGCTGTTCCGGAGGGAGGACGTGCGAATGGCCGACGGTCGATTTTCGCGTCGGGGGCACCCACACCTGTTCGCCATGAAGGCGTTTGTACATCCGTTCGCCTTCGATACCTCCCCAGGCCACGCGGAGTTTTTTGGGTCCGACGGTACACAAGTCTTCCACGGTGTGAATCCCGTGTTGTTGAAGCTGTCTTTCCATGGCGGCACCGATACCGGGAATGTCACGCAGCGTGAGATCAAAAAGTCGTTGCGGTAATTCCGAAAGCTCGATGACGACCAGTCCGTCCGGTTTTTGCATATCGGACGCGATCTTGGCCAGCAACGTGTTCGGCGCAATACCGATCGAGCTGCGTAATTCGGTTCCCACGGTCCCGAAAATGGTGCGCTTGATTCTGTGCGCGAGCTCCAGTGCCCGCTCCCGCTGCTGCATTCGTCCGGTCAACTGGCACGCCATTTCATCGATCGACAACACGGCGGCCACGGGATAACAGGATTCGACGGCCTGCACGAGCCGGTTGTGCATTTCCACGTACACGGCCGGACGTGCTTCCACCAGAATAATGTCTTTGCACATCCGGCGGGCATCGGCGACGATCGTGCCCGTTTTTACGCCGAATTTTTTCGCCTGATAACTCGCCGCAATACAGCAGGTCGTGTCCGCCATCACGGGAACGACGCCGACGGGCCTTCCCCGTAACTCAGGCCTCAGTTCCTGTTCGACCGATGCGAAGTAGGAATTGAAGTCGATAAAGAGAGACTGGAGCGACATGGTTTGTGGCTTTTGGTCTGAGCCTTCCAAAAGATAAGTGCTTTGATTTGTCTATAACCAGCATATTCTGATTTCATTTCCCAGCGGCGCGAACTCACGGTCACCCGTCACGAGTTCGGCTTTTTTCTGCTTTGCGAGCCCGGCCGCAAACGCGTCGGCAAAGGAAATTTTATGGTGGGCCTTAAAATGTGCCGCCTCAAGGGTCAATAGCTGATCGGCATCGATGATTTCGATTGGATATTTCATCAATGTGGTGCGATAAAGCTCAGCGCGTTCTTTGCCTCCCTCACGTAGCGCAATGTAATACATCTCCCCCCAGTTGACCACGCTGATCATGAGATGGACGCGCTCGTCAATCGCTTTGACGAGTAAATCCGCGACGACATCCGCTCCTTTTTCGTCTTCCGCGTACGCCATCACGGCGTACCTGTCGAGAACATACCGCTTCACAGGTCCCGTTCCCGTTTCTTTTCGTCCATCAATGCTTTGAGCAACTTTCCTTTGGTTCCCAGAAAACCCGTGTTTGATTTGATGAGTTCAGGTGTGACGGGTACCAATCGGATTTCGCCTTCTTCTTCATAAAACTGGATCAGGGTCCCCGACTTTATTCCATACTCTCGCCTAAGTTTAGATGGAATAACGACTTGGTCTTTTGTGGTGACGACTGAAGAGTCCATAAAAATTTCCTTTTTACGTACTTGCATTCACACTTAATATGTAAGTCAAAAAGAAAAAAGTATTACTTTTTTTACGAGGTATGACGTGACGCTCGGAAATTTGTTCCGGCAACATCCTGACATTTTTTGCTGACGCAAACTGGACGGCGCTGGCGGGAACAAATAAATTTACGGCCGATAAGTGACCGAAAACCCGGGTGTTTCTGCAATTTCGACTTCGTGAAGAGTCACGACCCCCGGAAGCGATCCACCGAGACGGTCGAAAATGTACCGTGCAATGTTTTCCGACGTCGGATTGACGGATTGAAAATACGGATGATCGTTGAATGTCGTGTGGTCGAATTCCGAGAGCAGACCCGTCAGCTTCTCCCGCAGGATCGCATAATCGGCGGTCATGCCGTTTTCATCGAGCGAAGACGCCGTGAGACGGACACGGACGGTCCAATTATGCCCGTGCGTCCGCGCGCAGACACCGGGATAATTTCTCAGCGCGTGGGCCGCGGAAAACGATTCCGTCAGCTCGAGAAGGAACATCAGAGACGGTCGGTTTTGATCTTTTTCTTATTTGCGGAAAGGCCGGGAGTGTAGACGACGACGCGGTTGCGTCCGCCCGCTTTGGCTTCGTACAGCGCCTCGTCAGCCAGACGGATCAGCATGTCGTGGTCCTGGGCGTCATCCGGAAAACTGGCGACGCCGACGCTGATGCGGACGTTGAAATCCTTGTCGTCGAAGGGAGAATAAAAATAGCGGTCCTGTAAGTCGGCACGGATGCGGCTCATGACCATCCCGGCGTCACTGTTGCGCGTGCTGGGCATGATGACGGCAAACTCCTCACCGCCGTAGCGGCACACCAGGTCTTGCGCTCGCAGTGATTTTTTGATGTGTTGCGAGACCGAACCGAGAACGAAGTCGCCCGCGCGGTGCCCGTACGTGTCATTGAATTTTTTGAAATGGTCGATGTCGACCATGACCATGGACAGCGACTGCGTGTACCGGCGGGCCCGATTGACCTCGACGGGAAGACGATCATCGAACAGACGGCGATTGTAAACGCCGGTCAGCGCGTCCACGTACGTCAGTTTCATGAAATTATCGGAAATCTGGATCGCACGCTCGATCCGGACCTGCAATTCCTGTAAATCAAACGGTTTGATTAACATGCCGTCGCCGCCAGCGCTGAAAACTTCGATTTTGGTTTCGAGATTGTTGACCGCGGTAAGGGCGATGATGGGGATGAGCATCGTGCCCGGCAAGCGGCGCAATTGGCGGATCATCTCGATGCCGTTCATCTCGGGCATCACGATGTCGGCGAGGATCACGCTGGGTTTTTCCGTCGTGGCCAGTTGAAGTCCTTCGCGGCCGTTGGATGCGACGGAAATGTCGAAATTACGCTCCTTCAGAAAGTCCATGATGACGCGGCGAACGGCGATGTCGTCTTCAACAATCAGAATGCGGGGGCGATTGATGACGTCGCCCTGCTGCGCTCCGGGCATGGGGGTCTGGCTGGTATGCTCGTCCATAAGGATGTCAAGTAATACTCTGCAGAAGCTTGCGCTTCGACTCGGTCAGCTTGCCTTTCTGTTTTAGTTCTTCCGTATACGCCTCCAGCAACAGCGGATTGGACTCGCGGATACTTACCGCCACGAGCAGTTCGACCAGATCGTGGATCGCTTCCAGCGTGACAAACTTACCGCCGGTGCGGTCGGCAAACCACTGGAAGGTCGTCCGGGTCTCGCTCACATTGTTGCAAAGCACCGTATACATTTTTACATGTTTTTGGGTCAACCGGTTCGTTTCTTCCCGGTAATCCCGTCCGCTGGTACACTCCTCGAACGCATCCATCACGCCATGGGGCGGCTTGTCTCCGATCAAAATCAGGGCCTTGCCCTTGTTACCCGGTGACCAGTCGAGCTGGTTGGCCTCGTACAGTGCACACTCGACGGCTTCCGGACCGCCGCCGCCCGCGCCGGGGGCGATTTCGTGCGAACGCAAAAACGTGATGATATCGTCTTCCTTATCGCTGAAAGGCAACGTCCGGGTCACGTACGGCCCTTGCTCATGATCCTTGTACGCAATAACGGCGATTCGGGCGTCCGGAACGCGCTTCCGGATTTCCCGCACGATCAGCTGAATGTGCATCTGAACTTCATTCAGGTACACGTCCATACTGCCCGTCGTATCAAAAGCCATGACCACGTCCAGCGAACTCGCCTTGCGAACCTTGTCCAGCACCGGTTTCATCACGCTCCGGTGTTCGGAAATTTTACGGAAAAGCTCTTCCTTCTGCTTCTTTACAAGGTCGCTCATCACCGGGACGGGTTAAAGACCAATATAGGCCAAATCGAAGGCGGCATCAATTTATTTTTCCACCGGGCCGCCACACGATCCGGGCCGTATAAATATGGAAATTTTTCAGGTTCTGCAGGTAGACAGCTACTCCAAGATTGGCATGAACCCATGAGGAATCAAGGAAAATATTCAGCGGCACCGACCACTCCATCGGAGCGGGACGCCCGGCCTCAATGATCTGTAACTGTCGAACGACAAAATCATTGGACAGCTCACGCCCTCCATTTTCCCCTCGAACCACATGGGTGACAAGCCCATTTTCATATACGGCAACGACCAGTCCCAGCGGTTCTGCGGCGATATCGTTATCGGGTCGTACGGTAACGGAGGCCGTGAATTCGCCTGCGTGAAGGACCGCGTTTTGTACGGATATCTCGGCGTGCGAAGGTTGTACGGATAATGCCCGAACGTGCTCCCGCAAATCACCTTCCGAAGAGCCGACACATTCCGCCTGGCCCTGAATGACCGCCTGCGGCGTGTAGACGCTGCTCAACTCAAACTTCTTCCCGTACCGATACTGCCGCTGCGTGAAATCCTGTGATGCAAACGGATCTTTCCAGCCGAGATAATTCCAGTAATCCACGTGAAACGCGAGCGGAATGATCCGATCTTTCCATTCGCCACGCCCCAACCGGCTCAAAAGCCGATCCGCCGACGGGCAGCTCGAACAACCCTGAGACGTGAAAAGCTCAACCACGACAGGAAATTCCGGCACCGGTTCGTCTGCGTCAGAATGCAACCACCACACCAGGCTACCGAGGAAAACAAAAATAACGATAAGCAGTTTCATGCCCACCTCGCAAAAAAATCAGCTTATCGTGAAACGCGGAAAGGGGCTATGACTTCCCTAAAAGCGACACAATTTCTCGGCTTACTGCCTCGATATCGCGGTCTCCGTCGATCTCGGACAATCGGCCCTTGGACTGATAATAGGTTCGTAACGGCGACGTTTCGTCTTCATAGACCTTCAGCCGGTGGCGGATGGCGTCGGGAGTGTCGTCGGATCGTTGATACACCTCACCTCCGCATTTGTCACAGACATGGTCTTTTTTCGGCGGATGGGTCAGCCGATTGTACACCGCCCCGCAGTTTTTGCAGATGATCCGGCTTCCTAACCGGTCGATCAGTTTCTGCGAATCGACCCGAATATCGATCACCGCGTCCAATCCGATGTTCAGTTCCTTTAACAACCGGTCAAGGGATTCGGCCTGGTTGAGCGTACGGGGAAATCCATCCAGGATGAACCCTCGTTTGCATTCGGGCGATTGAATTTTCGCACGAGCAAGATCGATGATCACGTCGTCGGGAACGAGTTGCCCGGCATCCATATATGTCTTTGCCTTTCGGCCCACGTCCGTTTGATTTTTGATCGCCTCGCGTAGCATGTCACCCGTTGAAATTTGAACGATGCCCAATCGATCGACCAGTAATTTGGATTGAGTGCCCTTGCCGACACCAGGAGCGCCCAATAAAAGTAGCCTCATGACAGTCTCCCTAAGAGTCGGAGAGATAGTACGACCGTGATCGCGTAAAATCAAGCATTTTAAGGTTTTACGGTGAACGTGTTCACGATTTTGGATAGCGGATAACGTAGATTTTGGCTGTCGATATACTCTTCTTCGTCAAGGATGGGATCCACGCGTTTTTCGAAGTCCATGTAGTAGACCGGCTTACCTTCCGATCGCCATTTTTTTTCGTACTTGGTCGGAAAGTAATCCGATGCCGGTTGATCGAGCCACGCCGGACCCGAATCGAAACATGACGCACCCGACATCGCTTCGACAACCCAATCCCGATATTCTTCATCGTCCGTGGCGACGCGAACTTTTCCGGATATCCGCCGGGCGGCCAGTTTTAAAAAAACGGGATTGATCAAACGACGTTTTTTGTGCCGCTTTTTGAACCAGGGATCCGGAAAATGGATATAGAGATTTTCGACGCCGCGATCGGCAAAAAGTTTATACAGATACAACTTTGCATCGCCGATCAACAGGCGGGCATTCGTCAAACCCAGGCGGGACAACTTCCGGTCCGCTTTGACGACAAATTCCGCTTCAATGTCGATCCCGACGATATTCCGCTCCGGATGCGCTTCCGCAAACGGGACGAGAAAACTCCCGTTGCCGATGCCGATCTCCAGGTCCAACGGCGCCTTGCGGGCAAAGACGTCCGGCCAGGAAATGGGCTTGCCGTCGGCAATTTGATTTTTGATACGGTCGTTACGCCAGTTGAGAATGAACGCGGGTTGTCGTGAAGTCGCCAATTATTTGTCCTGAAAAGACGGTTTCCTTTTTTTCAGAAACGCCGTCACGCCTTCCTTCATATCGTGAGATCCGTATAACTCGGAAAAAATCGTCGACTCGCAATCCATTGCTTTCTCGATATCCAGCGATGCCCCCTGTCCGATGGATTTCAGCGCCTGCCGCATGGCCAGTCCGCTTTTGGACGTGAGTTTGGCCGCAAATTTTTTTGCATCGTCCAGTAGGGTGTCCTTACCGACGACCATCTGCACCAAACCGATATTCAGCGCCTCATCGGAACGCACGGGTTCGCCCGTCAGGATCAGTTGGGTCGCTTTTGCCATCCCGACGATGCGGGGTAAACGCTGTGTACCTCCAAAACCCGGAATGATACCCAGCGTGATTTCGGGAAGGCCCATCATCGCACGGTCCGATGCAATCCTCACGTGACAGCTCATCGCCAGTTCCAACCCGCCGCCGAGGCAAAATCCGTTGATGGCCGCAACGACCGGCTTCGGTCCGTTTTCCAGTTTCAAAAAGACCTTTTGACCGAAGGCGCTCATCTCCTTGGCCTGGCTTTTCGACGTCAGTTTGGAAATTTCTTCGATGTCCGCACCCGAGGCAAACGTTTTCCCTTCGCCGGTTACGATGAGCGCTTTAATTTCCGTATTGGAAAACATCGCATCCAGGCACTTGTCCAATTCCTGAAGCAGCGGCATTTTGAGACTGTTGCCGGGAGGATTGTTCAGTGCGATCGTACCGATTTTATCCGCCACGTCGACATTGAGAAACTGGTAATTCATGGGACCTCCGGGGTTATTTTCGAAAAGTGTAGTCTCGTTCGACGTGGCAGATACGGGTCGTGTACGCCTCATACCAACGGCGTCGACCTTCTTGCTGGGCAATCACGTGTTCGGCATGGGCCTTCCATTCGCGGACGGCCTCGAGGCTGGACCCGTACGACACGGTAATGCCGAGCCCATCCCGTGCGCTCTCATGGCCCAGGTAGCCGGGCTGCTGCTGCGCCAGTTCGATCATGCGTTCGGCCGTGCCGGTGTAACCGTCGTCCACGTCGGTTCGAATGGACGTGAAGATCACGGCGTAGTAGGGCGGTTTGGGTGTCGATGCAATCATGGAAAGGTTCTGGAAATTTACGCGATGGCGGGACGGACGCAACAGGTTTTTGCGAGGAAGAAAACATTTGCCCGCGGGCCGGGTGAAAATTGTATTAGAATTACACTTCCCGACGAGACGGAATATCATCGGCAACCCATTCACGTTTCCAATTCCGTTCAGTCTTCCACAGGGAGCAACTCTTTATTCGGGCCCATACCAGTACGGCGGTCTGGACGTTGAGATAGAAGGATGGGGCAACCCCCTGACGCCCGTAACGATGCTGAAACCGTTCGGCGGGTACGCGCTGAAAAACAACACGGGCAGTGAAAAAACGATCCGCGTGACCGTCAGTCAAACGAGCGTTCTCAAAGTGTCTTCGGCACCGTCGTTGTCCACTGCCCCGGTGGTCGTGAACATCAAGGCCATGGCGGATTATCGGGGATTCACGCTCGGCGACCTGTTCAACTACGCTGTCGCAACAACGGGAAACGAATTCTATGAGATCCCTGAACCGCCGTACGTGGGCGAATTCGTCTCCGTGTCATTTGAAGATAAACGCCTCGCCGTGGCACCCCTTCCGTTCAACCCGCAAGGCCAAGTCTGGACATTTACCGTGGAAGCCGTGCCGGGAAGTCGAAACCTGCGGTGGACATACGATCGGCTCCACATTTCGCCCGGCCATCGCATTGCGTGGTATGACGTGTCTCACAACCGCCCGATAGACGACCCGGCACCCGGTGAGTGGCTGACCGTTTCGGCCAAACTTGGACAGAAAACACGAATTCGGCTCATCGTTGGTACCGAAACGTTTGTGAAGGGAGAACTTGCCCGCACCGCTGCATCCTTGCCTCAAACTTTTGTTCTTCATCCCAATTATCCCAATCCTTTTAACCCCCAGACCACGATTTCTTTTGATGTTCCCGTGCGTGGCCAGCTTCAGCTTGTCATTTTCAACGCTATCGGCCAGCATGTTGCTACGCTCGTCGACGGCGTGGTGGATCCGGGAAACTACCGTATTGTCTGGAATGGAAAAGACCGCTCTGGCGCGTCGGCAGCCAGCGGAGTATATTTTTGCCATCTTCGGTGCCTCCGGGATGACGGACGTTCATGGACAGCCGCACGGAAGATGTTACTGCTGAAATAATGATATTTGCCCGCCATTTTTCCATGCATCGCTGAGTTAACCGCAAATGCTGAGGATTTTCAGACGCCTTGTTCTACAACCCGATCGACTTCATATACGCGTCGGGATTCGGCTCGCGGCCGAGAAATTCCTTCACCAGTTCGAGTGGATCCTGCGTACCGCCGCGCGCAAGAATGATGTCGCGATAACGTTTGCCGGTTGCACGATCCATGATCCCTTTTTTCTCAAAAAGAGAAAACATATCCTGGGCGTACACTTCCGACCAGAGGTAACCGTAATATCCCGCCGCGTAGCCCGTCAGATGACCGAAGGCCGCATGCCAGTGGGTCCCATCCAGAAAAGGATACAACGTAATTTCGTTCTGCAAGCGCTTCGCCACGTCCGTCGTCGATTCCTTTCCATTCGGGTCATAGCCGTCGTGCAGCGTCATGTCGAGCGTGCCGTAATAAATCTGCTGCAGCGTGGCCAGACCGGAACCGGCATTTTTCGCCGCCTCCATGCGGTCGAACAATTCCCTGGGCAAAACTTCGCCGGTCTTGTAATGTTTGGCAAATAACTTCAGCGCATCGTAATTCCACACCCAGTTTTCGAAAATCTGCGACGGCGCTTCGACGAAATCACGATGAACGGCCGTGCCGGAGTAGCCAAATAAATCTGCGGTCGTCAACAGGTTGTGCAGGACATGGCCGAATTCGTGGAAAAACGTTTCAACGGACGCGCTGCCGAGCGAATGGTACATGAGGCCCGGGCTTTCCGCGGTCGGTTTCGGGAAATTACACACCAGCGTGGCCGTCGGGATCTGATAACCGTTGGCCGTCGTTTTACCTTTGATCATGGCAAAACAGGCGGCATGATTGTATTTGTTGGCCCGCGGAAAAAGATCGAGATAAAACCGGCCGATGACCTTGCCGCGATCTTTGACTTCGAACAGGCGCACGTCTTCGTGCCAGACCGAGGGGTCCTTGATTTCCGTGTATTCGAGACCGAAGAGATTTTGCGTGATCTGAAATAACCCGTCGATCACGTTATGAAGCGCAAAATATTCGCGGACTTTTTCCTGATCGAGGGAGTATTTCTCTTTCAACAACCGGTCGTTGTAGTAGGACGCTTCCCAGGGTTGAATCACGTTGGTTTGCGGATCGTTGACCGTTTTGCGTTTAACGTCGAGCAGTTCGTCGTAATCGCGTTTCGCTTTGATCCTGGCTTTGGCCATCAGGTCTTTTTCGAACGTCCATACGTTTTTTGGTGTTTTGGCCATTCGATCTTCGACCTGGTATTCGGCGAACGACTTATATCCCAGCAGGCTTGCCACTTTGACACGCAGGGTAAGTATTTCTTTGAGCACCTCAAGGTTCTTATCCGCTGCGCGGTTGTTGTACTTCGTGTAAAGCGCCTTGCGGGCCTGTTCCGACGGGGAGGATTTCATGAATGCCGAGTACGAAGGATAGGAGAGGTCGATCTTATACGTCCCATCGTCCTGACGGCGCGGTTGTTTATAATCCTCAGGCAGACCTTCCAGATCAGCTTCCTGCACGATGAGATAATCCTGATGGTCGGCGATGTTTTTATTGAACGCAATACCGAGCTCGGACAGCCGGTTTTGCAGTCCCTTCAACTCGTCGCGTTTTTCTTTCGGGAGATTGAAACCGTTGCGTTTGAATTCACGCAGCATGTCGTCGAGATACGTTTTTTTGAAACCGGTCAACGATTTGCCCTCCTTCGTCGCCGCAAAATCATTGATTACTTTATACAATTGCTCATCCAGACCGAGATCGGTCAAAAACTGGTTCAGCACCTGCAGTTGTTTCTGGCTTTCTTCGCGCACGTCCTTGTCCGGGTGCGCGGAGTTCATCAGGTAAATGTTATAATGGACCTTGCCGAATTCATTGGTAATGTCGTCGTAGACGAGCAGCGTGTTGTCATACGTCCGTTTGTCGGCCGGAATGGCATAGAGGAGTTCCAGTTGTTTCTTGGCCATTTCAATCGCCGACTGGGCCGATTGGGTCACGTGTTCTTTGGTCAACGCACCCAACTTCATGGGCTGGTTGAAATCGGCAAAAAACGGGTTGTCGTTTTTCGCATCGCCCGCCCATAGTGTGGCCGCCGCAAATAATGAAACGATGGTCATCTTGCGCATCGTCAATCTCCTTTTTGAATGATCGATTGTTAAGGTCTTCATGCGTGTCTTGATTTGCTGTATAGAGAAAAGCCGTTGTACAACGCTTGCCGACGGCATAAGTTTCACCTTTTTTCCAAAATGGCAACACGATGTTGACATTCGGATAATATTTCCGTCGTACGTTTGATCGATGCAAAATGGTTTTTCACAATTCGACACGCGCCTCTTCTTTCTGATTTTTCATCTCGATCGCAGGGCGTGGATGACCGGGGTATTCAAAGTTTTTTCACGAACCGCCGACGGCCATTGGTACGGTGCCGTACCTTTGTTGGCGCTGCTGATCGATGCGACATCCGGCTTCGTTTTGGCCCTTGCGGGCATCGTGGCGTACGGAATCGAAATACCCGTTTATCACCTCGTCAAAAGCAAGACGCGCCGCCAGCGTCCTTTTCGATCCCTACCCAATGTCCAGTGGCGGATCTGGCCGCCGGATGAATTCAGCTTTCCCAGCGGTCATACGGCCGGCGCCGTCATCATGGCAACGTTACTCGGCTCGCTTTATCCGTGGCTCACCCCCGTCGTTATCCTGTGGGCGATCGGCGTTGCGCTATCGCGCGTTTATCTTGGCGTTCATTACCCTTCCGATGTCCTTGCCGGCACGGCCCTGGGGTACGTCTGTGCAAAAATGGGCCTCTACGTCGGTTTCTTCGTTCTTTAGCACTCGTTCATCCCAAAACCGGGCATAATTCCACGACCTTCGGCGTTATTTTTAAAATTAAAACCGGAGGTTGTATGGCATTGACGCTTATTTCCTCGCCGCTCGGCCACAATACGTTTTCACAACCGAAACCAACCGACGATTCGGGCCTTCTCGACGCGTATTCCGAAGCCGTAATGACGGCCGCGGAGCGCATCAGTTCCTCAGTGGTCAAAATCGATGTCCGTCAAAAAGGCCGTCGGGGCGGCAGCGGTTCGGGGTTTCTATTTACGCCGGACGGATTCATGTTCACCAACAGTCACGTCGTGCACGGTGCGTCCTCGATCATCGTTCACCTGTACGACGGACGGCGGCTGGAGGCCACGCTGATCGGCGACGATCCCGACACGGACATTGCCGTCATTCGCGTGGATTCGACCGAACTCATCAGTGCCGTACTGGCGGATTCATCCACGGTTCGCGTGGGTCAGGTAGCGATCGCCGTCGGCAACCCGTACGGTTTTCAATGCACGGTAACCGCTGGCGTCGTCAGCGCTCTCGGACGGTCCCTGCGTACGCAGAACGGCCGACTGATCGATAACGTGATCCAGACGGATGCCGCGCTCAATCCCGGAAATTCCGGCGGACCGCTGGTCAATTCGCGCGGAGAAGTCATCGGTGTCAATACCGCCGTGATCCGGCCAGCCCAGGGTATCTGTTTTGCTATTGCCATCAATACGGCACAGCGTATTGCCATGCAACTGATGTCCGAAGGACGAATCTCCCGGGCGTATCTGGGTGCGGCGGGACAAGACACTCCGATCCCCAGATGGTTTGTCAAAAATTTTCTACTCAACACCACATCGGGGTTCCTGATCACGTCCGTCGAACGTGGCAGTCCGGCGGAACGTTGCGGACTGAAAGAGGGCGACGTGATGGTACGGTTCGACGACGAGCCGATCCGCGGCGTGGACGATCTGCATCGGCTTTTGACGGGCGCTCGCATCGGCACCCACTGCCGCATCGGCGTGCTGCGAAGGTCGGAATTGATCGAGTTGGGTCTGGTTCCCGGTGAGCGCCCGAACCTGTAGCTTATGATTTTCAGGCTGTCACGCAGAAAAAGCAAACCGTAACCCGTCCGCTAACGTTTCTTTTTTTTCTTGAGAAGTTCCCTGGCGAGTTCGAGATAAGCTTTGGATCCGGCGGAACGGGCATCGTACAGGATCGCGGGGAGACCGTGAAATACGGCTTCTCCCAATTTGACGTTCTTCGGAATTTTGATATCGAAAACCACTTCTTTGAAAACGAGCCGGGCTTCATCCTCCGTCCTCTGGCTGATGTTGGTTCCCTGTTCGTACATTGTAAGCAGAATGCCCTCGATTTTCAGCCCCTTGTTCATCCCGTCCTGAATTTTTCGGATGACTTTCATGAGCCGGTTCATCGCCTTGAGCGACAGAAAGCCGCATTGGAGTGGAATCAGGATCGAATCGGATGCGGCCAGGGCGCCGACGGTAATGTTGCTCACGAAGGGCGGACAATCGATGATGATGTAGTCGTAGGAATGGTTCAGGTAGTTCCGGACCAAGCGCAACCGCGCCAGTTTTCCGGCGTACGAAAAAAGTTCTTCCTCTTCTTCGCTCGACCACACGTTGGCGGGCATGATGGCGAGTTTTTCCTGCGCCGTCGGATAGATCGCTTCCTGGATCAGTTCCTCGCTGATCCCATCGGCATGGCGGTAGAGATCGAAGACCCCCTGTTTGATCTGTTCTTTCTGTACGCCGAGACCGACCGCGGCGGCACCCGACGGATCGGTGTCGATCACGAGTGCTTTTTTGCCCAGATGCGCGAGAGAGGCCGCCAGATTGATCGCAGTCGTGGTCTTCCCCACTCCGCCTTTGGGATTGGCTATGGCGACGACATGGGCCATCAATTCGCTCTCTGGGTTTCAAGAAATTGCCGGACCGAAGCTTCCGTCTGCTGGGCCAGCTCGCCCAGTTCCATCGGATCGATAAAAAGCCCGATGTTTCCGTCCGCCAGCACGGCGCCCCCTGTGAACACCTGCCCCGCCTGAAGCAAATCGTCGAGCGGCTTGACGGCAATGTCGTCCGTTCCGATCACTTCGTCCACAAGCAGCCCTGTCGGCTTGACGGGCGTATCAACGATGAGGATCGTACGTCCGGTCGCGGATTGTTCGGGATGTACCAGCTGGTGGAGTGGAATCACCATGATCAATTTTGCTTCATGCCTTAGCATGCGATGTCCGTGGACGCTCAACAGCTGGTCTTCAGCGGCCGACCGCGTGTCGTTGACGGCAAAAGACGGGATGACGTAGTGGTCGGCGCCGGATTTCAGGATGACGACGTTGGCGAATGTCTGCCGTTTGGGGATCCGAATGGCCCACCCCGGAGATTCCATTCGAATCTCGCAGCGCAACCGATCGAGCCCACGAACAATGAAATCATGTATACCCTGCGGGACCTCGTTGCGATATTGCAAAAGATCTTTGACAAACCGGTCAAGCCGTTCGCGGCGCGTGGACGCGGTTCCGGCGAGTGTTGCCATCAGGTCGACCCATCCCCGGCTGGCATCGGCCGATCTGAAGACAAAATCGTACGCATAGGGCGATTCATGCAGGGCGAGTTCAATTTCCACCGATTCATCACCGACAATCCGGTCGACAAACTGCCGCACCAGTTCGAGCAACGGATTCTCCAGGTCCTCGACGAGTGCAAGTTCCATCCGCGTATCATGATCGTCGATCCAGACCTGAACGGACGCACGGCGCTTTTTCCCGACGCGCACGATCTCGCGTTCGAGCCGGTTGAGCAGGAGCCGTCCTTCGATGCGTTGAACGGTATCCGCGGCCTTCACCAGCCGTCGGGTCAATTTGGTCAACTGTCCCGTCACGTCATCCAGCGTGTGAGAAACCTGGCGGTTGTTTCCATCTTCACGCACCTCTCGGCTCAGGGCGGCCAGGGTGGAACGCAAGGCGGTCAGGTCGGCGGCCACGTCAATGATTTCCGGGATACGTTCGGTTTCCACCAACGTACGGTAAGGCAGGACATACTCCGTATCGAGAAACCGGTACATTTGTTTGTCGGTCTGCCACGCGTTCAGATCCCGGTACACGACACCGTCGTGACCGCTGAAGACTTCGTCCATGACGCCGGTTTCCGTGGCCAGCACGTGCGCGAGCTGCAGAAAATCGTCCAGCAGATCGGCCGCTTCATTGGGATCCCGGAATTTCCGCGTCAACCGCTTCAGCGATTCCATTGCCGACGATAGCGCAAGTTTGCGAAATTGTCGGCTTAATTCTTCGACGTTGCTTCGCCATGCTTCATTCAACCCCTTCGTGCGCCGCGACTGTTCAATGTGGCGAATGAGAAATCGTAGATTGTTCATGGCCACACGCAAGTCCGGAAACAGCGGCCGCAAATCGATTGTTTTGCCGTTGCGGGTCAACTCGAGCGGGCGGCCCGCCTGGGTTAATTGACCGAGCGTCTGAAGATCACGTTGGATCTCCTCGATCTGCGTGTCATCGACGGGACCTGCGATCAACTGACGGTGCCTCTGTAACATGTCGTGCAACCCGGGAAATTCGAAGTCGCGCAATGAAAAGATCAGGTTGTCCAGCGAATCGAGATAGACCGTGCGTTGCGTGGCGCTCTTCAGGTTATCCGCCAGATTGTGAAAAATATCGAGATGAATCTCCATTACGTGAGCAATCTTACGTTGCAATTCGACGTCCATCGATCGCATGGAGGCCCCGAGCGATTGGCGTAGCGGTGTAAAACCTCCCTCCGCACGGTCGGATCCTGACGCCGCTCCCTTGGCAGAATCGAGCCACCGTGTGACGCGCTCTTCGATATCATCGAGAAGATCATCAGACGGTAATTCCCGCGCGCTCAGCAGGACCCGCCGGATCGCGTCGTAGCCCTGGTATTCTGCAAATGTGATGAGGTCGTCGAGCAATGACCGGACCGTACCCATCGTCGGCGCCGCACTCTTTCGCCGGGCCTTATGGACTTCACGTAACAGGCTCTCCAGAATGTGATGGGCGTCGTCCGCAAAGCGGATCTCTTCGACGCGGACACGTTCCGAGCTCATTCGGCCTTTCTTCGCATAGGCAAAATCCAAGCTTTCGACACGCCGGCTCCCGTCGTTTCCGGGTCAAAATCGTTGTCGCCATGGAGGGGCTTCACAAACGGCATCACGTTAATACGACTTCCCGACCTTGAATTTTTTAAGCACGACGGAAAAATCCTGTACGGCCTGACGTATCTTGTGTACGTTTTCCTGCTGCATGACCCCGATGTCGCCCGCGCTTTTGGAGGCGAGCAGCGTGCCGTCGAGGACTTCCGTCGTGCGCGATAATTTGATCGCGTGCGTTTTCGCCAGGTGCGCCGACGCCTTGAGTTCGTTTTTTAACCCTTCGATCGCCTGATCCTGTTGATCGAACCACGCGATAAATTTGCGCAAACTTTCCGTCAATGTTTCGCCCTCGGTGGAAACCGCCTGAATTTTTGCTTGAACGGACTGGATGCGGTCCATCACGTCGCCCGTCTTCGAGTCGACGTCACGGTAACTTTCTTCGATGGCGGCCGTGACTTTTTCAAGCTCCCGCAGGACGCGGTCCGCAATGTCGGAGCGGTCTTCATACGCGTGAACGTACTCGCTCAGGTCCTGCGAAGCCGCTTCGATGTTGCGCGACACCGACACGAGGTTTTCGACGAGTTGTTCGCCGGCCTCGACGCTCGGCAGGCTCCGGTACGTTTCCAGCGAGACGTTCAGCGACAGGACGCGAACGCGATCGGCCGCATCCTTCGCGTTTTCACGGATTCCGAGCCCGTGATCGATGCGCTGTTTGAGATTCGCGTGAAATTGGTCCACCAGATCGCGAAGATGCGCGCCCGAAGACGTACGCTCGACAAATTGCCGCTCCGAATCACGCAGCGCCTGGGCGGCGCTGCTCAGCCGGTGAAGCTCTTTGCGGGCATCGTCGACGGCGGTGACAAAGGCCCGGGCATGCTGCTGAACCGTCTCGAGCATCGGACCGACTTCCTGCAGCGCGCCTTTGACTTTTTCCATCCCCTCGACTTTCCGAAGGGATTCGCCGAGATCTTTGACGTTGAGATGCAGGTCGAGGAACATGTCCTCCGCCTGCGATACTTCCTGCACGTGGCGCTGCGTGGCCAGCGTGAATGCCTGAGCCGCTTCATCCAGCGTCTGGCACGCGTGTGTGATTGTTCCCACCCGTTCGTTCAGCGTACGAATTTCCTTATCATACTGGGCCAGCAGATCGTTGATTCCGTACGCAATGTCGTTGGCTTCGTCGTAGGCGTTCAGCTCCAGTCGCGGGGTCAGATCGAGCCCGATCTGCTGAATGAAGGTACGGGCCGATTTCAACGGACGAACCAGGGATCGCGCGATCAGCGCCGAAAAAATCGCACCGATGGCCACGGCAACGATCGCCGTCCACCACAGGGAGGATTGAAGTCCCGCCGTCGAAGTCGACGCCGATTGCAAGACGGCCTTGTGCTGCTGAACCGCAATCGCCTGCAGCGACTCCAACCGAATGCTCACGTCCGCTTTGAGCGATCGAACCTCGCGCAGCAATTCATCGCGTTCGTTGAGCAGCACCTGTTGCGAAATCGGTCCGACGGTTTCCAGCCGTACCCGATGCTTGAACATGGCCTGCCCCGCCATCGCGTCGTACCGTTCAACGGCGCGCTGCGCCTTGACCACGGCTTCCTGGATCTGAATGTCCGCTTCGTGCTGAGGCCGCTGCCCGATCCGTAATAAGGTTTCCGTCAATTTTTTGAGCAGGTCGACGCGTCGCTCGCCGATGAGGGCCACCTGATCCTTGTCCGTCTCGGCCATGTATGCATCAAGGTTATTGGAAATGGAGAACATGAGGGCGCTGCAGTCGTATGCATCTTTCAGAAGCGCCGCTTCCGGCGAGATCCGCTGGAGCGATTCGCCCGTCCAACGCGCGTTCAACCACGTCACGAGCGTGCCGACCAGAATGATCACGGCCATGACCGTAAACGTGAGAATAACCTTGAGCTGAATGCTTACCTGGTGAAGCATGAGAACCTATTGCGGTCCAAGAACGCCGATTCCCTCGACCAGCGTTGACGGTAAGAGCCGGTAGTAGCGGGTGTCATCGATTACAAATCCATCTCGGCTGATGGGATTCAGTACGACGTCCTCCGACGCCGAAACTTTCTTTGGCCAGGGTCCGACGTGCCGGACGTCATCGACAAGAACACCGAATGTCCGTTCGCGATGACGTAAAATCAGAATCCGTTTCGTACCGTCGTTCACCGCTTGGTTTTCAAAAAAACGGGCAAGTCGGATCACGGGAATAAGGCGTCCACGGTAATTCATCAGTCCTTCCATCGTCTCCGGTGTCGTCGATAGCCGCTTGAGTGGACTTTCGCGTACGATCTCCGTCACATCATTGACGTCCATTACAAAATGAAGTCCGCCGGCAATTAATGTCACTGCGTGGGTCAAACCGGGGTTTCTCTTGAAGTTGTGCGGAAAATATTAGCAAAAATTGCGAGGGGTGCAAATCAAAAGACGCTCGAACAGGTTTGTTGAAACGGATAACGACAACCTGCTAAATACCGATCACTTTGACGACAATCCGCTTTTTGCGCTGCCCGTCGAATTCTGCGTAATATATTTGCTGCCAGGGACCCAAATCGAGTCTGCCGTCCGTGACCGGTACGATGACTTCGTGATGCAGCAGGAGGCTCTTGAGGTGGGCATCGCCGTTGTCTTCTCCCGTTCGATGATGCCGGTAATTTGGGTTGACGGGCGCCAGGCGATCCAGCCACTCGTCGATATCTTCGATGAGACCGCTTTCCGCGTCATTGACGTAAACGGCCGCCGTAATGTGCATGGCCGAAACCAGCGTCATGCCGTCCCGAATGCCGGACGCCGTAACGATCCGTTCCACCTCGCCGGTGATGTTGATATACTCACGGCGCTTACGGGTGTTGAACCAGAGATAATCGGTGTGGCTTTTCATGGACGAGTATGAAAAATCGAATCAGTGCACCGTCTGCCCGATTCGACGCCACCGGATGTCGAGAGAATTGGACGGTTCACTGGACCAGATGATGGCGAAAGCCTTCCCGATCACGTAATCCATCGGAATGAATCCCCAGTGACGGCTGTCCACGCTGCGGTCGCGATTGTCTCCCATGGCGAATACATGACCGGGCGGAACGGTAACCGGGCCGTAATTGTCACGGCTGCCTGCCCCATCGGGATAGACCGCTTCATAGCCTTTGCCTCGCGCAATGATCTCCGGATCTTCAAATTTGAGTCCGGCCACAACGTTGGCTTCGTCGAGGGCAACACCGTCGACAAACACTTTTTTATCGCGAATTTCCACCGTCTGACCCCCGACGGCAATACAGCGTTTGATATAGTTAATACTCGGGTCGGGCGGATATTTGAAAACCAGCACGTCGCCGGGTCTGGGTTCATCGGGCGCGGGCAGCCGCCAGTGGGGAATCTCGACGTTCGTAAACGGCAACGTCTCCGGTGTGGTCGCACCGTAGATGAATTTATTGACCAGCAACAGGTCGCCGACCAGCAACGTGTTTTCCATCGACCCGGTCGGGATTTTGAACGGCTGAAATAAAAACGTTTTGATGACATACGAGAAGACCAGCGCAAAAATCAGGATGTGGACCAGTTCGTGCGTCGCACTCGTTTTTCTCGGCTCCGCCGCGCTGATGTCCGCCGACAAATCTGTTCCCGACGAACTCAATGGAACTTCACTCACCTTCCGCCCTTTCGATCTAACGGACAATGGTACCGATCCGGTGCCACTGGACCTTGGTCAAATTCAGCGTGCTCAAAATCTTCAGCACCCACGACGTTTGTTTGGCGGCTTCGACGTTGGACCAGTAGATAAAGAGGCCTTCCCCGATGATGTGATTACGCGGTACGGGTCCCCAGGCACGGCTGTCCAGGCTATTGTCCCTGTTATCGCCCATCATGAAATAATAATTCTGGCCGACGGTGTACGTATCCGTCACCTGGCCGTCGACGACGTACTGCGATCCGCGGGCCTCCAGTTTTTTCCCATCGCGCAACGCGAGGTATTTCACCAACTCAATATGGTCGCGGATTTTGAGAAGGTCTCCTTCCGCAGGCACTCGAAACGGACCGAAATGGTCCATCGTCCCCATCGTCGACGGAAAGACGTCGCCTTCATTGGCAACGGCCGGATCCATCTGAACGCCCGGAACGTCGAACCGATCGCTGAATTTGACACCGTCGACAAACAGTTCTTTATTCTTCAACTCGACCGTCTGGCCCGCAACGGCGATGCATCGTTTGATGTAGTCGAGACCCCGTTGATCCGGTTTCAATTCCGCGTGCGGGAATCGAAAAATCACGACGTCCCCCTGTTTCGGATCCTTGATGGCCGGCAGACGGAAGCGCGGCAGCATGATGGAGGTAAAGGGCACATTTTCGGGCGATTGGGCCCCGTAAACAAATTTATTGACAAACAGAAAATCTCCGACCATCAGCGTATTTTCCATCGAACTGCTCGGAATGCTGAACGCCTGAAGCAAAAACGTCTGAACAAAATAAAACACGATCAATGCCCATGCCCACGATTTCACTTTTTCTTTGACGGTCTGAGGCGGTTTTTTTTTCCGTTTCCAGGGAAGAACAAATTTCATGCGTTGACTTCTTTCTTGGCTAGTTTGGCCCTGACATGGTCTGCCACCGATGGGGGAACGAAATCCGTCAGGGGACCGTCAAAGAGCGCTATTTCTTTGACGATGGTCGAATTGAGATACGTATACTTTTCTCCCGGCATCATGAACACGGTGGCCAGTTGAGGCGCCAGCTTGCGATTGACCAGTGCCATCTGGAATTCGTACTCGAAATCCGAAATGACCCGTAACCCTCGAATCAATGCCGAAGCATTTTTGCGTTTGGCATAGTCCACAATCAATCCGTCAAAACTGTCGACGTCGACATTTTTCATATCGGCACACACGGTCCGGATCATCTCCACGCGCTCCGCCGCGTCGAACAACGGAGTCTTTTTTGTATTTTTTGCCACCGTCACGACGACGCGGTCAAACAGGTGGACCGCTCGCTCAATGATGTCCAGATGGCCCAGCGTGATCGGGTCAAACGTTCCCGGATATATGGCCGTCTTCATACGCCCGATTGCACCATAAGGTTACACCCCCAGGAATTGCATGATGTGTACCTGGCTTTCACCCCATCGTTTGGACTTGTGACGGTGCCACGCGTCGCCGGGATTCGCCAGATCGTCTTTGGGAGAGCACTCGATAATCAAAAATCCTTTCCGCCTAAGATATCCCCCTCCCCCTACCTTTTCAACGAGAAAATGTCCGACCTGAAAGGCGTACGGCGCATCGGCAAAGATCAAATCGAACACGGGCCCCGGCCGCGATAAATATTCTTCAACATCCGCCTGGATAATCTCGCTGACCGCATCGAATCGCGCCTTATAAATGTTTCGGCGGATCAATTCGATGGCTTTCGCATGACGATCGACAAAAACCGCCGAACGCGCTCCCCGGCTCAGCGCCTCCAGCCCGATGGCACCGGTGCCGGCAAATAGATCGCACACGCGGGCCGTCGACATATCGACGACGTTGGCCAGTACGTTGAAGATGAATTCCTTGACGATGTCTTTGGTCGGCCGGATGAAATCGAGATCGAAGGAGTGCAGGACCAGTCCTTTGCGAAGACCGGCAATGATCCGCATTTACCGGGCCTTGCTCGTGTCTTTTGCCGTGCCGCCCGTGTCCGTTTTAGCGGACGTGTGAATTACAGGAATGATCACGTTGTACTCAAGCGCCGCAACGTCGGGTTTGGGGCGCCCGGAACGTTGAACCGTGTAATTGATGGTGTACTTGGTCATCTCGAAATTCAGCTGCTGCTGCTGAAGCATTTTCAAGAATTTGAGAAAATCGGAGGCAGGGCTCTCGATTTTCAGAGTACTTGAATACTTGTCAAAAATCACGCCCTTGGTTTGTCCGGGACGTTCTTCCAGTGAGGCTTTGCTGAGATTACGCACGGCCAGTTCCCGAATGATACCGTTGGTCTTTTTTACGTCGGGAAACGCGACGGATACCGATGAGGAGTCGGTTTCGTCGATCTGCGGCGAAATGAGCACGCCCAGCATCTGACGGCGATACGCATAGCCTGGAACGGCCGAGGAGGATCGGATGTCCTTGGCGTCGCGGCTTTTGACCAGATCCAACTGGGTGACCTGATTGCTGTACGCCTTCAGGTCGTTTTCCGTTTTCCCGAACATGTCGAGCGTAAAATCGTTGCCGTCCAGATCGACACTGGACAACCAGACGTTGGGATTGTTGGTATTGGACGTGTCCAGAAACAATAGGAACCGATGATCACGCTCGTGCATCAGAAGTGTGTTGCGCACGTAGTCCATCCGGCGCTTTTCGCGACGCATCTGGTCAATTTGTTCCTGCGTGAGCGGAACGACTTGTGGGGAAAGAATATTCAGCGGTCCGGTGTATTGCTCAATGAACGCGACCAGCGGATACCGGTTGATATACCCGAGCACGCCTCCGGCGATGAGCAGCGTAAAAAGAACCATAAAAATGACGACCCGGCGCGAGCTCTTTTTTGCCTCCAGCCGGATGACGTCAGTAGCCGACTCTACGACAAACACCGGCCGTTCACGCGGACCGTGCATGGACAGATCGTTTTTCAAAAGGTTGATTTTGATCATCAGTTGACCAGCATTTTTATGGCGGCACCGATACACTCCGCATACGGCGCATAGTCGACCGGTTCGATCTTGATTTTAGATTTGTGCGGATTGTCGTCGCCTTCATCCGCTTCGGATGTTTCCTGGGGTTTGTATTTCGGATCCAGGACGATCCTTCCGGTGGGCTGGATCGCCGACGCACGGTACCGCGCTTCCATCTGCGGCGCGACGGCCGTGCAAAACGGCCCCGTCACGATCGTACGGCCCAAAACGCCGGACTTGCCGCTTTCGGCGTTGTGGAGATGAATCATATTATCCAGAAACGGACCGATAAACGAAGCCAGCCGGTCCGGCGTACTTTTCGCCGGCGTAGGAAATTGAAAAATGTATTCCGGATCGTAATCGTTGCACAAAAGCACCGTCGTCACTCCGGGTTTCGCTTCGACCAGCGCCGTCATCCCGTCGGGACATCGGTCATGATTGACCTCATACGTCGCATGGGCGCAAAGGATGTCGACATCCAGGCAACTGAAGTTCAGGCGAAATTTTTCCAGTACGGCCTGCAGCGTCTCGGCGTACCGGCGCCGAATACCGACCACAAGCAGCGACGAGAGAAAGCCGTCCCCAGCCGCTTTCATATCGCAGGTATTGACAACGTAATCGTCGAGCTCTCCGCTGACGTACTGGCCGAATTCCCACTGCACGTGACGGCGAAAATCCTCATCGGCCGAGTCGCTGTCCACGCTGATCTTCTGGAGACAGGCGAGATTTGAATTGAGGCTGATGTTCATCGACTGAGCCTGAATGCCGTTGTCTTCGACGCACCCGTTGAGGTACGGGTAGATATCGCGGATGTTTTTTTCGACGGCCTCGATGCCCGTGCCGAACTTCAGATTCGTTTTCACGGCGCCGATATTCCGTATCCGGAATTGCTGAGGCGCACGTTCCACTTCGGCAAACAAGATGTCCTGGCCGCTGAAGCTCAACCCCAGCGCGGTTGCACTGACTTCGGTAACCGTATCGTCGTATTCAGACATTGGCGTGATTATAAAATCATATCCGCGCGGTCGTCCCAGGAAATTTCCCCTTCAATGACGCCGCCGACGCGCTTCAGTTCCTTTTCATCGTTGGTCGGCTTGATGCTGAAGGTCTTTCGTCCCGTTTTGACCATCGTTTCGACAATGAATTTTTCTCCCGACAGGGGGTTGATCGTCGCCGAATCGAGATATTTCATGCGGAATTCGTGAAGAGACATATTTTCGAGCGCGTCACGATGTTCGTCAAATCTCAGATACGCCTGATACATCGGACGGAAGAGCGAATCCGGCACGATCGTCGTATCGGCACGTTTGGCGAAAGCGACAAGTTTCTGCAGATCCGTCGTATAGGAAGTATCCTCATACAGATACAGATACTGCAACTGGAACAACGTGCGCATTTTGACCCGGCTCAGTTTGGTCAGCAGGCGCTCCGTTTCTCTTTCCTGCATCGGAACGACGATCGACCAAATCAGGATGCCGACCATCAGGACAATGCCGATTTCAAGAAAAATGTTTCCTTTGGCCGTCGGTCTCAGTTCTTTTGATTTTTGTTGTGATTGTTCTTCGGACATGATGCCTCCGCGCGCGCTTCGATTTAATGAATAGTAATATAGGGTCGTATTTTTTCCAACATTTTCTTGCCGATTCCCTTGACGGCAGTCAATTGATCGACGTTTTCAAAAGGCCCGTTTTGCCGTCGGTAGTCGATGATACGTTCGGCCAGTTTCGGCCCGACCTTGGGCAGACTGGCCAGTTCCTCTGTTCCCGCCGTGTTGATATTGACCTGAAGGACCGGTGCATCTTCGAGGCGCTCAAGCCAGACCACGGCAGAATCCGTTTGTCCCTGCTGGACCAGTGATTCGATGTGCTGCGCCCGGTGATGCCATGTGATTTCAGAAACCACCGATGTGTCGGCACGGCCGGAATCCGCGATCGCAATGACCGTCCTGAATTGCGCCTCTTTTTCTGCAGTCACGTCGGGCGCCGGCGGTATTATCCACGACCGAACGGTCGGAATCCCCGCCCCGATCGCCGTGATGACGGCAATGAACTGGATCGCGACGATTTCACTTCGAGTAAAACCGAACGTCTCAAAGAACAACCGAATTTTTTCCCTCATCCCACGCTCTAATTGACAAAGGCCTCTTTGACTTTTTTGAAGAAATTCTCTTTCGACGCCGACGGATACATATTCTCGCTTTTCATCAGTTGCTCAAGCAGTTTCTTTTCCGCGTCCGTCACCCGGGTGGGCGTATAAATGAAAATACGTACGAGCTGGTCGCCCGCCCCGCTGCCGTTGAGACGGGGAACTCCTTTGCCCCGCATCCGCAGTACTTTCCCGGACTGGATCCCCGACGGTATCGTCAATCGGGCCTTCCCCGTCAGCGTGGGAACCTCGACCTCGCTGCCCAAAACCGCCTCGGGAAAGCTGATGGTCAGATCGATCACGACGTCGTCGCCGTGCCGTTCAAAAACGTCGTCTTCGATTTCTTCAATGATGACAATGACGTCTCCGGGTTGACCTCCCTGCGGACCCGTATGACCCTGACCCCGGAGCGGAATGTAATTTCCCGTCGTCACTCCGGCAGGAACCTTGACGCTCAGCGTAACCTCGCCCTGCGTGACGCCATTACCATGGCACTCCGGACACGGTTTTTCGACGACCGTTCCCTGTCCGTCGCAATTACGACAGGCTGCGATATTGACAAACTGGCCGAACACGGAACGCGAAACCTGACGAACCTGGCCGGACCCGCCGCACACCGAGCAGGTGATTCGCCTGCTTCCGGCGGCCGATCCGCTTCCACCGCAGGAATCGCAGGATTTACGTTTACGGAGTTTGATTTTTTTGGTCACGCCCGTCGCAACTTCGGCCAGCGTCAATTTCAGCCGTACTTCAATGTCGGCTCCGCGATTACTGCGTCGGCTGCTTCGTTCACCAAAAATATCGCCGAATCCAAAACCTTGAAAAATATCGCTGAAATGTGAAAAAATATCGTTGATATCGGTAAATCCAGGATCGCCCATGCCGCGGAGACCTTCATGACCGAAACGATCGTAGTTGGTACGTTTCTGATCATCCGACAGGACCGCATATGCTTCGGCGACTTCTTTAAAGTGTTCCTCGGCCGACTTGTCGCCCGGATTTCGGTCCGGATGATATTTCATCGCCAGTTTGCGATACGCCTTTTTAATGTCGTCCAGAGACGCGTTTTTCTGAACGCCGAGTATTTCGTAATAATCTCGCTTGGTCATGTCTAAATGCAACCGTTATAGCTGGCAAATATAGGAGCATGACCCTGATAAATCAATATTAATCAATTCTGAAACGGGCTATTTTTGGGTCAGAACCGGCCTTTTTCAAAGGACAATTTTCTTTACTTTATTGGTGTTTTCCATTATGTTAGTCGGCTTTTGGGCTAATCATTGTCTGGAAGTGATTTTTTTCCTAAAAAATACCGCTTATCGGAGAAAGCTTGAATGAGCGCCTGGTTAATCGAAAAATGTAAGCCTTTTGCACAGTTCGTCGAAGACGTAAAATCCAAAGGGCTGTACAGCTATTTCACGGAATTGGAGCTGACGGGAATCCACATCAAGGTTAAGGGAAAGTCGCTGATCAATTTTTCATCCAACGACTATCTCGGATTGACGCATGATTCGCGGGTCAAAGACGCGGCTAAACGAGCCATCGAACAGTTCGGCTCCGGCCTCTGCGGGTCCCGGTATGTCGTCGGAACGACCGTCGAACACGTCCGGCTCGAAGATAAAATCGCCGAATGGAAAGGCAAAGAATCCTGCGTCGTCTTTACCACCGGTTATCAGACGCTGCTTGGAACGGTTTCGGCCATTCTTGTCAAACATGACGACTCGGTCGAGGACAATATCGTCCTCGCCATCGACAAGCTCAGCCATGCCTGCATCCTCGACGGATGCGCGCTGGCTGTCGGAACACCGCTAACGCGCGGGTCAACAAAGATTTTGGACGGACAAATCCGTTATTTCCGGCATAACGATCCCGGAAGCCTCGAAGCCATCGTAGAATCCGCCACCGCCAAGGGCAAAAACGTCATGATCATTATCGAGGGCGTCTACTCGATGGACGGCGATATCTGCAAATTGCCGGAATTTGCCAAGATCGCGGAGAAATACGACGCGTGTATCGCCTTGGACGACGCGCACGGCACCGGCGTGCTGGGAAAAACAGGCAAAGGTACTCCGGAACATTTCGGTCTTGAAGAAGACGTCGACCTGTTGATGGGCACGTTCTCCAAGGCGCTCGGGTGCGTGGGCGGATTCGTCTGCGGACAAAAAGACGTGATCTCCCATATCAAACATAAAGCCCGCAGTTTGATCTTCTCCGCTTCTCCGCCGGTCTCCAACGTCGTTTCCGTCAGCACCATTATCGACATCATTCGTTCCGAGCCGGAGCACCTGCAAAACCTGCGCAGCAACGAAAAGTATTTCAAAACGCGGCTGAAGGAGCTCGGTTTCGACTACGGCGACAGTGAGACGCCGATCGTTCCGATCATCATCAAGGACACGGAAAAGACCATGTACCTCTCGCAAAAATTATTCGAGAACGGCATACTGATGCTGCCCATGGTGTATCCCGCCGTGGCGCGCGGCCAGGAGCGCATGCGGTGCACGATCAGCGCCAAACATTCCAGAACGGACCTGGACCGTGCTCTGGACGTCCTCGAATCCGAAGGCCGGAAACTGGGCATCATTTCATAAGCCCCTCAAAGCCATCAAAAAAAACCGGCGCTGAACCGGTTTTTTTTGTTTCCATTCGAATTTTTTCCTAACCCGGCAAAGCCGGAATATCGAATTGAACACTTAACACAGAGGCCAC